>NZ_QAOO01000028.1 GCF_003051105.1 Nitrosomonas nitrosa
GTACTTTTGTCAAAGAAGTGAAGTCACTGCGCTTGGATATTCGGCACTACCGGCACGTGAAGAAAAGAGCGAAGGCGAAACGAGCGTTGAAGCGATTCAGAACCATTGCAGGTATTTTGATGCGGGAGCTCAGAAGAGAACTGCCGCAATACTGTTTGTTTGAATGCTATCAAAGGGACTTTCTGCTGTATGAGCGAGTATTACGGCAGCAACAAAACGATAAAAACAAGATCTACTCATTGCACGAACCGCAAGTGTACTGTGTCGCCAAGGGGAAAGACCACAAACAATATGAGTACGGCAGCAAGGCATTGATCGCCAGTACAGCAAAAGGTAATCTGATTGTCGGGGTTGTCAGTCACGAACAGAACCTGCATGACAGCAATACGTTACCCGAAATCCTGCGTCATGTTGAGATTTCGCACGGGAAAGCTGCTAAGCAAGCCGTATGCGATCGCGGCTACCGCGGCAAACGTGAAGTCAATGGAACTCAGATCATTTTGCCTGGAAAGGCATTAAAGAAGGATACCCGGTACCAGAAAGACAAGAAGCAGAAACAGTGCAGGAGGCGTGCCGCGATTGAACCCATTATCGGCCACCTGAAGTCGGATTATCGAATGGTTAGGAACTATCTGAAAGGCGCTATCGGCGATCGCATCAACCTGCTGATGGCTGCTGCAGCCTGGAATCTGAAACAATGGCTGCTGGCCATTTTTTGGCTCTTTTTCCCATGGCGAAAACTACAAATTTATCGGATTCCTTAATGCAAATTTAAACTACAGGGGGCATGCATTTTAGTAGGCAACAGTTTTCTCGGGTGGCTTTTCCAGAACAACAACTGTTGTTTGATACTTTTTCAGGGGCGACTATTTATTGGCCGAATCTATAGTAAACTGACTACATGTTGACAGCTAAGAACTGCATACAGGCAGCCAGTCGTGAATAAATTAATTATTGGGACTTTAAAAGCAAGTTAAGATCCCGTTACTTCAGTCTCACAAATTTCTTCGGTGTTATTCGTACCACCACATTCACCGAATTTATTATCTTTGGTTAAAGTAAATGTACCTGAATTACCACCATTGATACTATATTGATAATCTCCAGCACTTAGACGATATACATCCAATTGAATGACTCTAACAAACTCTGTAATGTTTGTAGTACACGTTTGTCCTGGCGGAACTGGGGTTACAGAGATTTGTATATCAAACAAGTTTTCTTTTCGACCTGTATTAATTTGCCCAAATTCACCACATGTAAAATCGCCTACTGCTTGCAAAAAAACCTGTGTTGGAAAAGAATCATTTATAACAAAAACATTGACAGACTTAATTCTTGGATTAGAAGAATTAAATTTAGCTGAATTAACTTGCTGTAGAACCCAAGCATTCAACTGTTGATCAAATTTCAGCACTGCATCTTGATAATTTCCAACCTGATCCGGTGTGTCGACACGTGGAACTGTCAAAACACCGTTTTCATAACTAGGCACATTATTATTTGAAAAACTTGTGCCTTCCGCTATCACATTATTGACCATTGTCATGGTAATACAGCTACACAAAACCAATGTCGTAGCTAATAATCTAATCTTGATCATTACAGTAACTCCTATAAAACGGACAGGATATTATGGAACCTAAATGCCCTGAGTTATTTCTTTTATGATTAAATGAACTTACCATTGTTGCACTATGAATCGTGATGTTGCACCAGTCAAGGGAGTGCCGTTAGTATTGGTAACCGTGCCAATTACACCTGTATTCCTGAGCGCATCGTAAAGCGTTGTTGCATTTGTTGCGGTATTACATAAAGTACCCGCAGCTTGACACGCCACGGCAAAAATACCAGCAATATAAGGTGATGAAAATGATGTGCCACTATTTATTACAGACGTTCCATTATAATTTAGAAGTGCTACAGATTCTCCTGGGGCAAAAGCAGAAATGTTTGTTCCAGTGCGAGAGAAAGAGGCTTTCGCATCTTTACCGCTAGAGATAAGCTGATTATTTGTTGCTCCCACTACAAAAGCTTGTGAGATGCGTGTCGGTGAATAATTGGCAGTATTACAACTATCATTTCCTGCCGCTACTACAACTATTATCCCTTTATTATGAGCGGCAATGATGGAATTCTCGAGTGAAGTGTTTATCGTTGGATTTGCACATCCGGGATCATTAAATCCTTGACTCCAGTTAGCAATAGTTCCGGCAGTTTCATTAGCAGCTAACCAGTTAAAAGCAGTTACCGAAGTTGATATAGACGAACTTCCCGTGCAACCTGATGTTATTTTAGCCATTATCACCGTGGCCTCTTTAGCAATGCCTTTGGTACTTCCAGCAGCAGCGCTACTAACTTGGGTGCCATGGCCATTGCAATCTGCGCCAACTCCACCATTTATGTCCCAAATTACAGATGCACGCCCACCAAATTGAGCTGCAACTGTTGAGTTTGCTAGATCCAAACCCGAGTCGAGAATATAAATTTTGCGACCAGCTCCTGTATTTGTATAGATATATGTATTATCAAGAGTGACTGAAGTTTCATCTAACCTATCTAGAGCCTACTCAGAAATTCAGCGATCAGTTATTCGCAGCCAAGTAAAAATTCCGGTTTGAGATGAATTGGCAGGCACGCGCAAACCCAATTTTTCTGGGCATGCTCTTTTTTGTCGCACAAGATGCTATTTTGGCAGCAAGATTTTTTAGACAAATAAAAACCCGCACCAAAATGAGCAGGTTCATGACCAGGAAGATGCTATTAATCCATGCTGCAGAGGTATCAGCGCGCCTGGCCCGAATATTGTTGAGTCGATATCCATACTTTCCTTGGCCAAACTTTCCTTCAATTGGAATGCGCTCGCGATATTCCTGTCGACGTTGCGCTTTCAGGCGCATCAATTCATCTTTGTTTTCAGGTGTAATCTTTGGTGGACGTCCCAGTGGTTTACCTGAAAAGCGTATATGATTGCGTTCCAGATAGCTGCGATTATCACGGGAACCATATAGCGTGTCAGCAATGACGACTTCGGGATAACAGCCGTAACGCTTTTTGTAGGCCTCAACTTGCGCTTCAAGATCATGACCTTCATGTTGCGCATCCCAGTGCAGCTTGTCGACATGCGCCAGCCCTTCGCCAGTCAGACTCACGCTTATTTTGGCGCCAAATTCAACTGTCTTGCCTTGCTTTCCCCTGATAATGGGCCGAAGATACGGCTGACTGATACTGACAATGCGATCATCGCAACGTCTGGTGTTGGTTTTGTACATCTCATATTGTTGTCGGTATAGATGGGGCAATACCCAGTAGCGGCGTAACAACCCATTGGGTAACGGTATGGGCGTGCCAAGCGGATATTCCGTCAGCATTTCTTCGATATGCTTTAAATTCCGCTGCAAGAACTGCAATTGCTGTCTGATACCGGCGCGGCGTTTTTTGTTGCATGGCCGTCTCAGCTTGACCAGGTTGAGGTAGGCTTTCCTGGCGATCTCGCGATAAGTGCGCGGCTTCTTTTTCTGTGCCCGGTTACTTTTGGCATGCAACTCATCAATGATACGCTCACTCAGTTCACGTGCCTCGTTCAGCAGGCCAAGATCTGTCGGATAGCGTATGGCCTGTTCTGCAACGGTGGCATCCAGTATTAATTTGCCGTGATTCCGAGGCGGCTCATCTGCCAAAGATTGATCTGCCACCATTGCGGTGGCAGCATCACGGCTGCCCGCATCACCGCTATTTGATACATCATTGTCGTCGTTGTCATCAGCAATTGCCTTGACTGACTTCTTTGTCCTTCCAGGTTCAACCGTCTCGATGATCGCCTCATGAAATTCATCAAATACCGTCTGACCCATGCGCTTGCGTATCTCAACCAGTAATGATGATGCAAAGGGTGCCTTGGCTTGAAAACCTTTCAGGCCAATAAAATATTGCAGGTACGGATTTTCTCGAATCTGTTCAACAGTCTCTTCATCTGAAATCGATAATTTATGTTTAATAATCACCGCTCCGATCACAATTCTGGCATCTTTGGCTGGGCGGCCCAGATTTGAACATAACGTCTTATAGTAGCTCTCGGACAACTCATCCCACGGTATGCAATCTCTCAGTTTTACCCAGCGATTATTGGGATCAAGAATCATGCCCGGCGGTGTATCAAATCCTTCGAGTGGCAGTTGCTTTTGGCTGATATAACGAATCATGGTGCACGGTTTTTGGTGTTAATTCACATATTTACGTGCACTATTTTACCAGAAAAATATACTATTATTAAATTTAATCAAATATTTATACTTTTTGAGTAAGCTCTATCTAATCCCCAGCCTGGATTGCTCTGAGTAGTTCCACTGGTTATGATCATATCCTGTTCAACATATTCGACTCTATCATCTTTACGCCATCTCTCGGCTTCATCCTCGTCCATCATGACGTGGACGGCATTTATTGTTTCGAAAATTGCAAGTACTTCCCCGCGTAATCCCATCATTCCAGACAAATTTTCCTTACTCTGTCCGGTGCTAGGTTCACCAAAGGGTATATTGCCAGTACCACGCTGAGATTCGTCAGGTGGATCAATCAAAAATCGTCCACTGTCTTCTTGAATAAAAGGTGAAGGTTTTTTGAAACCGATAATATAAGAGTTACTTATAAATTTTTGATCGCTCTGAATGGCCTTCTGTACATTTTGGTTGAATTCATCACGAGACGCAAAAAGTGGAGAGTTGATTAATAGAACCAGTTATATCCAAACTTGCATTGAAACTATTCTTTTGATTTTTTTCATTTTTGTTGATTCCTGAATTAATAATTGCACATATAAGTGCAATTGAATATATAAATGATTTAATAAATTGAATCAACGATGTTAATTATATGGTTAATCTCTTCGGGTTTAATTCCTCATTCCATGGAGAGAAAGCTGGTTGAAAGCCAGTAGCTTGAAGGCGGGGGTATATTTTGTGAAAATGTTGAGAGCTATAAGCTATAGGATCGTACATGTAAAAATCAATTACATGGATGTCCAATATTGCTATCACAAGGATTTATGATCATCGCAAAACTCGACCTGAAGATAGCCCACCAACATTCAATATTACATATTGAATGTTCAATTTAAATTCATTACGAAATATCTCTTCTATAACCTGTCAGCACTTTACAGGATTGAAGTACAAAAATATTGCAACTGATATAGCATAATATCGTCTTATTAAATATCCTCTCCATCCTACCTAAATTGATGCAGAACTCGATCTCAGAAATTTAAAAATAAATTCCTATCTCTATGTAAATTATAGGTTACGGTAATTAAAACTTAGACTTTTCTTATCGTGACCAAAGAAGAATATAAGTTTCTAGCTCTCTTAGCGATTTCAAATCTATAGAATAAGCCACAAACAAAATAATTCTTTAAAATCAATAAATCTGCGAGAAAACTCACATTAATTTACTAAATTATTTAGACTAGAGTATGGGATAATCGCCAAGTATTGTTAACAAGTCGTAAATTATTAATCCTTATTCCGATTAACCTCTTGCCGCCATCAATCGCACTACCTGAATTGGCGCTAATTTACCAAGGAAAGATTTATTAATTTTGAGTATCTGACGAAAGAACCCGATCCTCCAACCAATCCGCCCATTTGACCGCTTTGACAATCAAATCAGCACGATACTTGACGTTATATTTTAGCGTACGCGAATGATAATTGGCTGCTCTCGTCCAAATATCGCCTTTATCATTCTTGATATGTAGCCGCACTCGCCATGCGGCCAGATCATAGGCATAACAACCCGTATTTGCTACGTGAGCAGGTGTAATGCCATATTTCGATAAATCTTGAAGAAATAAAGTATTAAACTGCATCGAACCAACATCATGAGTGCCATTATTGTTACGCACCCACTGACCCGGTTTACCGCCCTCTTTTTCGGCTATTGCCAGTAAGATATTGGCTGGTATTTCATATTTGACGGCAGCAGTGATTGAACACACCACCCTTTCTTGCATATCCGGCGGTAAATCCATCATTGATCGAGTTGCTTAAACGCTTTGACCATTATTTACCCTTTCCTTGCGAAATATTGTTCATACCCGCTGATTCCTGAGTCTGGCCTTTTTCTATGGCACTCCGCAAAGCATCCGTCCCCGCACTTCTTGCTGCTGTCAACCGACCGGCTGCCAGTGTGCCGCCATAAGACGCAACGGCTGCCGCCGTACCTGCCGCTGCCATAAAACCACCGGCGCTATAACTACCAATTCCGGCAATCGAACCTATGCTACTACCCGTTATAATGCCAGCCAGCAACAACGGTAATCTAGAAATCAATACAAAAAATGCAATCGTAAAAATCAGCATAACCGCCAGTTCTTCATAATTCAGAACGTTTTTACCCATTTTGGCGTAAAAACTGGATAGCAGATCACTGCCAATACCAACAATCAAAAGCATTACAAATAGCTGAATACCAACACCCAGAACTGTTTTAAAGTAGTTTATGGCGATGTCGGATGTCCAGCGTGCGCCGCCAAAACCTAAAAAGAAGATTCCTGCATACATGAGTACCCAAGATGAAATTAACAAAAGCAGCATGTTCACTGCAATTACCGCTAAAACAATGAGAACTATCAACGATATGATGACAGCAATCAGGCTATCGACCGGTTGCAGTAATGTAAGATTACTCGTTGCTTGATTCCAGACTAAAACACCTATATCCATAATACTGGAATGACTGGCACCACTTGGTAGGCCAGCAGCAGTACCACCTAACTGCTGCATCGAGGCAATAATAGTACCCGCAATATTGTGTCCAGACACTGCATTAGTCAGCAGCCAGAAGTAAAACCCGGTGAAGATAATAAAACGGGTAAACTCAGCAAAGAAATCCCCGATATCGGCTTTCCGCAATAGCATCATTCCAAATGTCCACACCATGGAAATCAGCACTAACGTCCAGAACAAGCGCTCAGCAGCACCTTGAATGACCGTTTGCCAAGATTTGGCTTTTCCTAAAAATTTCTGAATTACCTGATCTAATACACTTTGATTCGTAGCAGGATCAATGTAAGGAAGCTCTGCAAATACAGCAGATGAGAAACTTAACAATACAATAAAAACAAGGAAAATTACGCCTGGATTCTTAAGCATCTTGCTATTCCCACAATATGTAATTAGCTACTCAGCACCATCCATTTGTTTCTTAAATTTATCAGGATCAGAGACATCCATCTGAAGCCAGTTCTTTCTTTCCGGCATTTCACTTAATTCTTTCTTGGGTTCCTTCAATTCAAGCTTGCCATCGCCATCCTTATAGCACCCTGACAACAACAGCAAAGAAAATAAACCAATCACTGCAATACTCAAATCACTCTTTTTCATCGTTTTTTCTCCTTCGATTAGTATTTTAAAAAGCGTCTCTTACAGACCAATTTCTACCAGCAGGTAATATTTCAGGACTCAATCGCTTGGTTGCCGCCTCACGCGCAGCCTGCTGCATGGCCTTTTGGTCTACCTCGGCCTGACTTTGCGTATTGGCGGCATTATGCTGGGCAATCAGCATCTGACGCATTTGCAGCAACTGATTTGCCTGGTACGCGGCCAATTGATTCGCATATTGCAGCGCTTCCATTTGCCCCTGGGCAGACTCGGTTCTTTGTTGTAAGACTTGCAGGTGAGCGGCATCGAGTGGAATCTGATTCTGATGTTCATTTAAACCCCGCAGGAGCGAATCATTGGCACTTTTTTGTGCGTCAGTGCTGGTATTTTGCCCCTCCTTCAATAACTTCCAGGCACCTTCATTGCATTTTTCCTGCAAAGTAAAGCAAGGGGAACTGCGATAATATTCAACATTGCGAAACCGTTGCATGTAACCATCCAGCCCGCCATACTGCTGCTCATAATAGCGTATGGTATTGGTCAAATTGATGAGCTTGTTCATCGCATACTCCACTTTCGCCCAGACATAAGCAGGTGGTGCCACGGTATTTCGGATCATGTTCTCATATTGCTGCAATTGCGTCTGATACTGCTCTATTTGCTTTTGTGTCTGTTCTATTGCCTCAAGCGCGGTAATCGTGGTTTGTTTGATATTCGCCACATCAATGACCGCCATTCCCCCGGCACTGATACTCGATGAATAACCGACAGTACCGATTACGAGCAGGATTGCTATCAACTGGGAGGCTATATTTTTACTGTTTGTCATGTTCAGACACTCCTTGCATTAATAATCAAACGATTGATACGGTTTGGAAAACCTTATGTCTTTGGTCACAATGATGTTGAAACGATACCCCGGCCTGATTTCAAGCGTGGGTGAGATATTCAGGTTTTTCCGAATGAGATTGGCGGTTACCAACCCCAATTGCTGACCGAGCGATTGACTCATGATGCTGCCCGCATTTTGCCGCCCGAACGCACCACCAGCATCACGTTGACTGTACGTGGCACCGGCAACAATAGCCGACATGATCAGGGCTGATCCGAAGATACGCAGGTAATGATTATTGACCTGATCTTTAAAACCAGCATAGCCCACCCCATCAACACCCGGCATGGCACCGATGTCCATGGTTTTTCCATCCGGGAAGATGATGCGTTGCCAGGCAACCAGCACACGTGCCTGACCGAACTCCACTTCACTGGAATACGTACCCACTAATCTTGATCCTTGTGGAATCAAGCGCCATTTACCTACTGGTGAATCATAAATATGCTGGCTTACCTGTGCCATGATCTGCCCCGGCAGGCTGGAATTAATACCGGATATCAAAGTTGCCGGTATCACAAAACCGGTTTGCAGGACAAAAGGCGATGCGGGCTTTTGCACTTCGCTATTCAATTTCCAGCGCGCTTCTCCTTCTGCTGAATCAAAACGCGAATAATCCCTATCCCGTGTACCAGTTTCGTCATCCAGCAATCGAGGAGCGCCATCGTCCATAAATTCATCACCCCTACGTACTCCCATTCCTCCGGCTACACTTGCTCCCCCATCCTGCTTCAACTGCGCAAGACGCGCATGATATGCAGCCGTTGGATCTTCGCGCAGGTTTGCATCAATTTGTTGACGCACCGATGCCAATTTTGCCAGCATTTCATCACGTGTTTTAGGTGTACCGGTGTTGGTTAAATCCGGCGATGATCCTGAACTTCTTGGTGCAACGACATTTACATTGGTTTTAGCTTTGATCGCTTCTTCCAGTTGCTGGCGTTTCAGCATCCGAATATGGGCAATATCAGCGTGAAGCGATGGATCGGTAGTATCCATAGATGGCGGCAGAGGCGGCCGATCCAGATCTGATGGCCGCTCAATGATGATTCCATGTAGGGGTACTTTTTCGGTTAAATCAGGAGTTTTAGTCTGATTTTTGGGTTCGATAATGCCGCCGATATAGTCTTTGGCAATCAGTGAGGCAAAGGAATGGCTCGACTGAGTGTCATGATTACCATCAAAATCGTATTGACCGCGCTCAGCTGCGCGATTCATGGCGACGATCATCATGAGCAACATGAATATCAGCATGATCGCGCCAAAGATAACAATCGGAAGGTTATTGACGCGCCGCACCCCAACATTTTTGGCAACCACATCCGGGGATGATTCAGGTGACAGGAGTTTAGAATTGGTTGACATCACCTTTATTCCCTTATTCTTTTCTGACCCAAAGACCGGCAGGGTGAATACTGTCGCCCTGCACAATGAATGCGCGCGACAATCGCATATCGTCAATCATGAGTTTGACATGATACAAATCACCCGATTGGTCAATGATGTAACTCAAGGCCAGGCCTTTTTGCGGTTCAGTATCAGGTTGATTCGGCGCAGCAAAGATTTGCTGCTGAATTGATTGTTGAATTGATTGCTGAGTCGCTTCCTGAACCGCAAACCCTGCCAGTCTCAGGTTCTCGATCAAGGCATGACCAAACGGATCATTAACCACATGGCGCAAATTAAACTGCGTATTGGCTGCCGGATACAGCCGCACTATTTGGGCTGTCACATCATCAGCCATCACTTTGCTGGTTACGATTGAAGGATTCTGAATAAAATTGCCATAGGGGTGCGTAGCACAACCATTCAATAGCAATAAAACCAGCATGAGGATAAAAATAGAGTTGGATGCGGTGATCATTTTATTCATCATCAATTCCCCCGCGTAATCGTCACCCGGCTTTGATTACCGCCCACTCCCGCAATCAGAATCGCACGATCAAAAACGGTATCTACGATATAGCGATCGCCCTGCAAGCGGTAATTCACCATAACCGTTTCATCTTCGCTAAAAATGCCGCCTTCCTTAGTTAAAAGTAACAAAGTCGGCGCTTCAGTCTGCGCCATAATACTCGGCATTTGTATGATGGTTTTTTGACCGTCGTTATAGACACGCAGCGGTTTCCAGGCGGCATCCCCAGACACTGCATACGCAAAATCCAGATTGCCCAGATATTCCCCGGTTTCAGGAATGGTGCGCGATTTTCTGATTCCCATCGCATGGCTTTCTTTATCTCTGATCGCATCCCATTTAATCAGCGCATCTTCCGGATAAGTAAAACTCACTCTCGGCATAAAATCGCGCCGGTGAGATCGAAGGCGCATGTGATACGTACGCCGGTTGGTCGTAACTACCAAGGATGTTTCCAGGCCCACATCCAATGGTTTAACAATCAGATGCTGCACTTCAGCAGAACCTTGTCCGGTCACTGCCGGTTCTATTAACCAGCGCGCCTGGTCGCCCAGATGAATCGAATTGACTTGCTCACCCGGTTGCAATTCAATATCGCATACCTGCAATACCGCACAGACGATGCTGGGTTGCTGCGAGCCAAACAGAAAACGGATTGATCCATCCGGCCCTGCAACAGGCTTTGTGCCGGTGGGATTGACTGCCTGCCATTTCTTAGCCAGATCAATGGCGGCACGTTCCTGTGGGGTTAGTTGAGGGTTTTTATCGGTGAAATACGCATTAGACAGACCATCGGCATGGATTGGAGCAACGAGTCCAATCGAGAGAATCAGCGTACTTAAAGAAAGTAACAGTTTCATGATGAGTGATCCCTTTATGTTTGTTTCGACCAGGAGAAATCCTGGATATAAATACCCAGCGGGTTATTTCGGATCTGTTCTTCGGTGGTGCTTTGTGTCGTCGGCTTGTTATAAATTCTCAATAAAGCACGCATCTTGAAAGGTGGCTCGGTTAAGTGTCCTTGCCGGTCATAGACTTTTTCCAGCCAATCGACCTGCCAGGTCTCCGGTGATTGGGGTATCACCGATATGATTTCAACATTAACTGTGTGTGTTTCAGCCCGTTTGAAAGGACTGCTGGCTTCAGTACTATTGAACCATTCATTGGCTTTTGCCGTGGCTGGGTCGTTATTGGACAGCATGGCATATGCACGAAAGATAGCGCGCCGCTGTAAGGCGATATCCGGTGTCACCATGCGCAAATCATTGATGAATGCTGCAACCGATGCATGCACTACGCGCTGATCGGCCACCGCAGCGATATCCGCACGCGAGACCGCCACCGCTTCCCCCAGCTTATTAACTTGGACTACATAGGGGATGAATTTGGATTGACTGCCGATGGCAATGACACCCCCTACCCCTGCCAGCGCAATCAACAAACAAAGTAGCGCCAGTATTTGCCACATATTGCGCGAAGCCCGAATCCCGCGCATATGGTCATTCCAGGTACGCCGCGCTGACAGATAGGGATTTTCATTTTCACCGCAGCGGCGACCGCCTTCCATGAACTCATTATCCTCACGGATTTGTTTGTTCGACTTGATTTTTCCGACAATTCTTAATTTAAAAAAATCACTGATTACACTCATCAAGCTACTCCATAGTCAGATAACGCTAACCCTTTTATTGCCAACCACTCGTTAACCCACTTGTCCCCGTATTTGTCACACAGGTTTTTAATCGTGGCGATTGATTCCTTATCCGTAGATCCTATAAGCGCCAGTGCCAATGGCCCGAGTGCCAAATCGTAGAGCCGTCTGCCATTCTCGGACACGGTGTAATATTGCTGTTTGGGTATTGCAGAAGCCAAGATCTCAATCTGGCGCGTATTCAATCCCATACGCCGGTAGAGTGCCGAAGCATCTTCATCACGCGCAAATACGTTAGGTAGAAATATTTTGGTGGCGGTGGACTCAACAATGACATCAAGAATCCCGCTGTTGGCCGCATCCGACAAACTTTGTGTCGCCATCAACACTA
Source organism: Nitrosomonas nitrosa (assembly GCF_003051105.1). Lineage (GTDB taxonomy): Bacteria > Pseudomonadota > Gammaproteobacteria > Burkholderiales > Nitrosomonadaceae > Nitrosomonas > Nitrosomonas nitrosa. Next base: position 12,229 of record NZ_QAOO01000028.1, read on the forward strand.
AGCAGTTATTTTTACGCATAACCTTGAGCCATTCGCGGATCTTGGCGCGAAACACCGGATGCCCCAGCATTAGCCAAGCTTCATCCAGAATGATGGCAGAGGGTTGACCGTGCAGGCTGCGCTCGATGCGGCGAAATAGATACAGCAACGTCGGCAGTGCGTATTTATCACCGAGATTCATCAATTCCTCGATCTCGAATGTGGTGAAGGTCGAGAGATTCAAACCATCGGCTTCGGCATCGAGCAAATGACCCATCATCCCGTCAATCGTGTATTGCCGAAGACACTCGCGTATGGATTCATCCTGGATTGTCACTGACAAATCCGATAAGGTGTGCGAGCCGCTTTGATGCATGTTAGTAATGGCCTGACTGATTTCGTTACGCTGCAAGGGTGTGACTGTTACACCATTTAATTCAACCATCAAACAAATCCATTCCAGCGCCCAGGCACGATCACCCTTGGTGTGCAAGAATTGCAAGGGACAGAAAGACAGCGATTCATCGTCTCCTGCCACGGTGAAATGCTGACCACCAACGGCTTTTGTCAATGGATACATTGATAGTCCCTTGTCAAAGCAATAAATAGACATGCCCTGATAACGCCGCAATTGCGCGGCAATCAGCGCCAGGTGCGTGGATTTACCAGCTCCGGTGGGGCCGAACATGAAGGTGTGACCCAGATCACGTACATGCAGATTCAACCGGAAAGGCATAGCTCCTTGTGTCACGCAATGCATCAATGGCGGTGAATTGGGTGGATACATCGGACAAGGGGCTATAGGTTTGCCTGTCCAGATGGTATTGACCGGTAACAAATCAGCCAGATTCATGGTATTGATGAGCGGTCTGCGCACATTCTCGACCCCGTGACCGGGCAGGCTGCCCAGATACGCATCCATGGTGTTGATCGTCTCAACCCGTGCAGCAAATCCCAAATGGTTGATGGCTTTCTCTACCTTTCGCCCGGCTTCTTCCAATGCTGCTCGATCTTCCATCATCAGCACAACCACGCTGGTATAATAGCCTTGACCGACCATGCCGCTATTGGTTTCCGCAATGGCAGACTGCGCATCTTCAGTCATATTCAGCGCGTCTTCATCGATATTGCTGCTTTGCAGATTAAACACTTGGTCAAAGAATCCACGAATCTTTTGTTTCCAGCGTCTGCGGAATTTTTCCAGATGATTGACTGCTTCATGCGCATCCATAAAGATAAACCGCGATGACCAGCGGTATACACCGGGCAATTCAGATAGCAGGTTTAACATGCCAGGGGAGGATTCGAGCGGAAAACCCTCAATCGATACTACCTGAACAAAGTTGCGGCCAATTTTAGGCACGACCCCGCCCCACATTTCCTGACCACCCAGCAAGGTATCCAGATACATCGGATTGGCAGGTAGCACCATCGGATGATCCAGGCCGGTCACGCATAATTGCAGCCACTGTAAGAAATCATCATGGGTGATGGTTGTACCGTCTTCATTCACCAGCTTGCGGCTTTTTAAACGCGACAAATGAAATATGCTGGATAACCTGGATTCAAAATTGGCACATTCACGCTGAAAATATTCCAGCAAGCCTTGTGTTCTGGCTTTTTGATCGGGTGCCTGGGTGTCATCGTCAAACATGAGTTCAACGAACTTGCGCTGTGCCAGCATCGGCGGCAAGTATGTCAGTGATACGACAAAGCAACTCTCGTATAGGGTGCCGATACGCTCGAACAGATTGCGCCGCTCCTCGTCAATGGCGGCGGTAATAGGGTCGGGATAATTGGAAAGCGATTTATCTGAATAACTTTGTGCCGGTTTTCTGATGGCATCGACATGAATCATCCAGCCATTACCCAAACGAGATAAAGCCTGATTAATGCGAAATGACACGCGCTCACGCTCAATCTCGGTGCTACTGGCGGTATCATCGCCGCAAAATACCCATGCGGCCATCAATGCACCGTTCTTGCCGACAATCACACCATCTTCCACCACCGCCGCATACACCAGCAGATCGGCAAAACCCATTTCTTTGGAGCGATGTTGATTCAGTTTTAATTCTTTGCCCGCATCACGGATACGGATAAATAGTATTAGAAGCAGCACAGCACCGCATATTGCGATAAGGATAGAAATAGCGGCAATCATAGATGCTGTTTTTCCTGTTGACGAGTATTGTCATAGAAGGGCGTGCTTCGCGCCGGATAGTATTTCTTGTATTGCATCTGGCGCAGGTAAACATGACGCAATTGCGGATCATTTTTTGCCATCAGTCGCAGTGCAAACAGTGCAAAGACCCACAGTGCTATGCCGAAGAGCGTGGCCTTTATTTCCATGGCAACAAAAATTGAAGTAGCCGCAATCAGGATAGAAAACATGACGAGTTCCCGGTCGCCACCCATAAACAGGTTAGGACGATTTCCCGATTGACGAATAGGTATGGTTCGAAGCGCCATAGTCAATCTCCTATTTCTGTGAATTAAGGATTGTTTCCTGGTCTTGGGATATTTCGCCCGGAATGACCGCACCCTGGAATAGATTGGTCATGATGTTGTTGGCACCGACGAGTAATGCCATAACCAACACGATAAAAATCAGGGTGCGAAAGAATGCATTGAGTTCGCCGCCAAAGATCAGAATGCCGCCTGCAACGACAATGCCGATGATAGATAGAGTAAAAGCAACGGGACCCGTAACAGAGTTTCTGAGATTCACCAGCCAGGTTTCATAGGGAAGCGCACCGCCTGCGCCAACAGCGGCTTGTGCGTTATCAATCAACAAGAAAAACAAAAGAAAACTGCATAAAGAAACAATGAAGAAGAGTGAAATTGAAGGCAATATTTTCATTAACTAACTCCTGTTATTTATTTACAGCTTCTTGATTTGGTAACTTCCTCTTTTAAAACCTTGTACTTCGATAATCTGCTGGATTTTCCTGCCGTGGGGTGTGCGCGTGATATGCACGACCATATCAACCGCCTCCGCGATCAATGGCATAATTTCTTTCGGTGCTGAAGGATTGCGTGAAATCAAGGATTCCAGACGGGTTAGTCCTGATAGCGCATCATTGGCGTGCAGTGTGGCAGCCCCTCCTTCATGCCCTGTGTTCCAGGCATCGAGTAAATCCAATGCTTCAGGACCTCTCACTTCACCCACCAGAATGCGATCCGGGCGCATACGCAAGGTTGTTTTGAGTAATTGCGTCATGTCGACATCAAGTGTGGTGTGATACTGGACGAAATTCTGGGCAGCGCATTGAATCTCGCCGGTATCCTCCAAGATAAAGATGCGCTCATCCGGATCGCTGCAAACCATTTCATTGATAATGGCGTTGATCAAGGTCGTTTTACCTGATCCGGTGCCACCAATGACTAGAATGTTGCGGTGCTTGCGCACGGCATCTTTGATGACATCAGAGTGTCTGGGCGACAGTACACCGGTTTCTAAATACTGCTCGAGTGTAAAAATCTTGATGGCTTTTTTACGGATAGCAAATGTGGGGGACGAAACAACAGGTGGTAGTTGACCGGCGAAGCGTGAATTATCGAGCGGAAATTCACCTTCAATCATCGGGTTGAATCGATTGACTTCCTTGCCGTGGAAACCTGCAACCGTTTTGATGACAGCCTCAACTTGGGCAGCCTGGATATTTCCGATATGTTGTATCTTCTGACCCAGCTTCTCTTGCCAGATACGGCCATCGGCATTGACCATGATTTCAACCGTTTCAGGATCCTGTAATGCAGACAGTATTTCCCTTGCGTCACGCTCCAGCTTGCTCTTAGCGCGATCCTTAACGGTTGTGATGTGAGGTAATTGATCTTGCAGTGTCATGCGAGTACTCCAACAACTTACACATGACATTACAATATAACGAATATTATTTTAGTGCAACTCTTTTTAGTTATTTTTTAATTTCTTTGCTTCTTTCGATAAGAATGCCCTATTCTTCTTATCCCATTGCTCGACCTGAAAAGCTTCATATTCACTCAGAACGCCTCCTTTCCAAACAAAGCCTTTAGGTAAGCGCTTTAACTTTCGATTGGCCAATGCTTCAAGATCGACTGCATTCATATCCGAGCTATCCAACAGCATAGGTAGTGGGGTCTCGAGCGCCTCTGCAATCGCCTCCATAATCCTAAGCGATGGATTAGCCTTGTCATTTGTCAGATCCGTAAAGAATGCGATGGATACCCCCGCCTTCTTTGCCAATTCCGATTTGGTCACGCCTTTTTCATCAAGGATGCGTAGAATATTTGTGATGAGTATCAAATTGTACATATAATAGCCCTGTCATTTCTAGGGTTTAAGCAGCTTAACTAATCGGCGCCATTGTTTTGCAGTAGTTTTGCTGCTATTTTAATCCAAAATAAAAACATAAATTCATTAATTTCAATGGAGGGCTAAATAATAGTTTCGTTATATACATGGTTTATGGATGATAATTAATAAATAAGATATGCATATCAATCATACTTACAAAACCAATCACATCATTGATTTATATCATTGTTATTTGTATTAATCATTGTTCTTAAAAGTATATGGATAGAGGATAGACGAGTAACTGATGGAAAATCTGGAGAATCTCAAAACGCATACCGTTTTCTGATACGAGAGATCAGTCATTCAATAATAAACTGAACAAGAAGAACAAAAATACAAAAGTGCGAAGACAAATTTTTTGCGCAGTTTGATTTGTTGATGACTGCACCCATAGCCTCTATCTGCCTAATCATTAAATGGACAGAATTATTTGATTCAAATAAATATTTCTGCCTGATATAACGAACACGAGTTAAGCTTAAGATAAAAATGACAGGAAAAAAGAAGGAAAATAAAAATGGGCTTGTTGCGCCTATCGGCGCGACAGAAATTGATATCACGCTTATCAGTGAAGATATCAATCAACCCAGAAAAGAATTCAATAAAGAAACGTTAAGAGAGTTAACGGAGACTGTTAAATTACGCGGGGTAAAATCACCCATATCGGTACGCCCCAATCCGGATAAACCTGGTACCTATATCATAAATCATGGTGCAAGACGTTATCGTGCCAGTATCGATGCCGGGTTAAAAAACATTCCTGCTTTCATTGATACTGATTACAGCGAAGCTGATCAAGTGATTGAGAATCTGCAAAGAGATAATTTAACCTCCAGAGAGATTGCTGACTTTATTGGACGGCAACTGGCAGGCGGTAAAACCAAATCTGAAATTGCCAGACTGATCGGCAAAACCAATCCTTATATCACCATGCATGCTGCACTTCTTGATTTGCCTGATCCACTAGGAGAAGTGTATCGGACAGGCCGTTGCACCGATGTAACAGCACTCTATGATTTAACGAGGTTGTATAAAGCCAATAAAGAGGAAGTAATCACCTGGCTGGCACTCAGTACACAGGAAGAAATATCACGATTGGATGTATATCATTTCAGTCAATTCTTAAAGCTAAAAAAAACGCCCTCATCTAATTCTACGGATGATCGAGTATCCAGTTCTGAAGGCAAATCCCATACCACTTCAGCCAAAAACGACGATCAAAAACAAACCACGCCGAATTCATTGCTGGACTCTATTTACAATCTGATTAAAAAAGACAAACGCAAGCCACATGATTTAATGCAAGATCTATCTAGTGAGAATAAAGAATTTCTCCAAAGCGAAATAAAGAATTATTTTGAGCAAGGCAGAAATTGCCAAAATATCGTTCAATTCACCATTAAAGCATTGCAGGATGGCAGCTTCTCAGCCAAGGGGAGCGGTGCACTGCAATTGATTGCTTTTTTGCATGGTATGGAGAGATCAGAGTCTTTTGATCTCATGAAAATACTGGAAGAAATTGCCGGACAACAGGAAGCAGGATAATTTAATCTTGCCAGTAATCCTACTTATAACTAATTTGAAATGACGACACCCGCAAAGCTACGAATGATTGTAATGAATGGACAAAAGATTCTACAAACTCAAAATAATAATGAATGGGAAACGATTGGCACCATCAAGAAGGTTGATGAAGGTATCAAACCGGGTGTCTACAATATTTATTTAGCTACAGCACCCGTTGATAAAAACCAGTATCAAGGACAAATTATTTATATTGATAAAGAGAATTCTGTTTTTTATCAGCAGGTCAAGAAGGATTTTACTGTGCACCAACTAAATGCTGTTGATGGCAAGCCTATTGCTGGCAAAGATGTGGTTATTGCATATGATGGGGAGAAAGCTACGTTAACTCTAATAGATGCACTTAAGAATAAAAGAACGTTGAAATTATAAATGGTTATATTTATACCAGAGCAAACTTAATCTAAACCAAGCATTTTTATTCTATGATGCAAATCAGCGTCAAAACATTTACCACTTTCAGCAGTCAACGTTGCACCTCGAACTTGAATTCATCAAGGTTCTTTTTAATAGAAAACAAAACAAAATAGCTTTCTGCATTTATACTCAAGGCAAAAAACACAGAAGAAGGCTATGTTGAAACTCAATGACATTCACAAAGGCGCAAGCTATTAGTGGGATTGAACCGGGGCAAGTGGTACGCGTCGTAACCACTGAACCAATCGGGGATCATGCTTTAACTGTAAAGTGGACCCCGCAGTCAAGACAATAATAGATCGAATTTAAGAGGGTATCCTATACATGCAGCGGAACGGCGCTGCCCCGATTTTTTGATTCTATTTCTGATGAAATTTTTTCTGTTTTGCTGTATTTGTCGATAATCTTTGCCCCACCTCCGCTCGCTGTCAGGTAAACCTCGTCTGGTGTGCGATATCCCAGTGACTGATGCATCCGTGTTGTATTGTAGAACGTAAAGTACTCTGTCAGACCAAGCATCAAATCGGTCATTGTTGCATACCCTTTCAGATAAACATCTTCGTGCTTGACACTGCGCCAGAGCCGTTCCACGAAGATATTGTCCGATGCTCTGCCACGCCCATCCATGCTGATGGCAATGTCGCGTGCTTTGAGTGCACCGATGAAATCGTTACTGGTAAACTGACTGCCCTGATCGGTATTGAATACGTCAGGTACGCCATGCGTTTGCAAAGCCTGTTCCAAACAATCCACGCAGAATCGACTATCCGGCGTGTTCGATAGCCGCCATGACAATACTTTGCGCGAGTACCAGTCAATGATCGCCACCAGATACACAAACCCTCGCGGCAGGCGAATGTACGTGATGTCTGTGCTCCACACCTGGTTGGGGCGATCAATCGACACTCCTCTGAGCAAGTACGGATAAACCTTGTGCTACGGGTGTCGTCGACTGGTGTTTGGTCCCGGCGCCATACCCGCAAGACATAATATGCCCATCAATCTTTGCACACGCTTGCGGTTGATTGTGTGCCCCAAACTTTGCAGATACTGCACAATCTTGCGGCTGCCGTAAAACGGGTACCGTGTGTATTCCGCGTCAATGAGTTCCAGTAAAGCCAGTTCCTGCTCGTCCGGTTGCATAACCAGGCGGGGCGCATAGACAGTGGAGCGCGCTACGCCGGTGAGTTCACATTGCCGCATCAGTGGCAACGGCTCAGTCGCATCGATCCATTGCTTGCGCACCGTTATTGGCTGATCCCGGACTTTTTTTTAAGCCAGTCCAATTCCATCTTCAATCGACCGATTTCCGAATACAGTCGCTCCGAACTCACCGACGGATCAACAGGCTTCACACCGCGTTTGGTTTCAAACAGATTGAATGCCTGCTCTTGCAGCTCCTTCTTCCACAAACCAACTTGCGTCGGATGCACTCCAAACTCCTGACCAATTTCATTTACCGTCTTGATGCCACGAATTGCTTCAAGCGCTACTTTGGCCTTCAAATCACCCGTAAAATTCTTTCGCTTTATTCCTGTCATTTCCTGCTCCTTTCTTAGCAGAATACCATCTTAATTTACTGTCCTGAAAGAAGGGTCCACTATAATGAATGAATTTCACAAACTTTTCCTTTTTTGTTGAGCGGTAACTGTAACTAGCGTGACGTGTTACCGAGTGAAGTTACGTCTGGTCAGTTATGTTCGTCTTAGTGAACCTTTTACCTCAACACAGTTGATCGGCGGACGAGTCTCATGGAAGTGCGAAAACCGCTTGGTGGAGGCGTTTCAAATGTTCATCTGACATATCCAAGATCGGCTCATACATAAATGAATTAAGGTGGATACTTTCTGGCGTCATGAGGATCACACGCTGAATAACTTCAAGGGCTTCCGTTTCACCGATGAAGAGCTTTTTAAACCTCGTATACAGCTTGAATGTTTGGTTAGCATCGATTTTCGCAACATAATTCGCATCATTGATCTTTCTGATCATGAATTGCTCCGCCGCAATTCTAATCGCAATTGAGAGCACAATCTTATTTTCAAAGTTGATGCCCTCACCGGCTTTGAGACACTCCTTAGCCTCTTCTATAATGATGTCAACAACCGGTTTACCTGGATCTAAGGAAGATCCCGTACCTCCGAATACAGAATTATATATAGTATCGAGATCACTCAGGGTGATACCCGCCGAATCGCTCTTCCAATGAAGGAGAGAAGTCAGTTTTACAAAATCCGGATCTTTCTCCCCTTTTGTGTATTCAATGATATTGCGAATGAAAGGAATAGACGCAATCTTCTTCTTGGAGTCAGTGAAGAAACTAGGTTTCCAATCGTTCACGAAAACGTTCTTTATCCCTGCAGCTTGCTCAAGAGTTAGGCCGTTTGCCGTCTTGAATGCCATCAGGCAATTAGAGTAGCTGACGAACCTACTATTTATGATGCGAAAGAAGTCAAAATTATGGGTAAGAATTAGTTGACGGAAAAACGGTTCTTCTGATATTTCTTTCAAGTACTCGACGATGGCGTATTTATTTTTGTAATCGAACGAATCAGCGATGTCATCAACCACGAAAATTGTTTGCTGCTGTGCTTTCTTGCGTGCCTCGATTTCAAAAATAATGTTCAGCACATATAGTGCCTTTTTTTCCCCGGTACTTAATACTTGTAGAAGAGCGGCTCGTTCGACCTGAGCCGTATCTACGCCATCTTCAAAAATAAACCCAAGCGTCAATAGGGGTTCCTGCCCTAAGATAACGGCAGTTCGATTCTTGGCGATTAATTTGAAAGGGACGAAAAACCGGTCATTGAAGATATGAATTACCAATTCCCATTGCGTACGCTGCTGCGCTGCTGCGGCCTCGATCTCTTTCTTCCTCTTTTCGGCTTCTTGGAATTTCTCGACTAAATCCGTATATGCGTCGATCCGTGCTTTGAGGTATGATTTCCAAATCTCTTCCTTGAATTTATCGATATTTTCTAGCTTTGGGAGAATTTCGTCATTTTGTTGGAGGTATGTGCCAAAATCCCGAAGATTGATATTTTTGTACATTTGCTTCTCAATCTCGGCAAACTTCTTTTTCAGATCCTTGTCGTTAGATATTCCGTCCTTTTCTTTCGCTATCAACTCCTCAAGTTCCTTCACGCTATTGATTTCAGTCTTGGTTTCCGCATTAAGACTTACCGTGTGTTTTGCGTCGAAAAAACCATTGTCAGCTAAACTCTTTGCTATAGTTGAAGCGTTGTAATAATTAAACGTGCCCTTCTTAAAGTACGTCGATGCCGCGAGAAGTTCGTTATATTTTTGAATATATTCGCGAATCGCACTCTTAAAGTCCTTGGTTCCAAGGAATGCCAGGATTTTTTCATCGAAGATTTTGTCGTACGGTACGTTGGCGAACGGGGCATCCTTCTGGGCGAGTAGTTCGTCCTTAATGCGAATCAGTGCGATAAAGAACTCATCTTCACCATTGGTAAATGTTGAAGAAATCTCTTTTTCCAAATCCTTCTTTGATCCAGACTGCTCTTTCAACGCCGACAAAAGCAGGTTTTTCGACACGTCAATTGCAATGTGGATCTGTTCATATTCTTTCCGCAGTACACTATCAACCAAAAGAGTCGATGTTTTTTCCGAGTGTCCAAACACTTCATCATATGGACGAATTACGAGGATGCTTTCTTTTGATAGTTCAACAGCATTTTCGTCAGTGATCTGCCTAATGCAAGTTCGTGCAGGGAATATTCGATCCTTGGATGCGGCACCATCGGCTATGTCTTTGAAAGTTTGCGCCAACGAAGACTTCATTACCCCGTTTGGGGCATAGATCGCGTAGACCTTTCCAGTAGAGAAATCAAATTCTGCCTTGAGTTTTTTTATGCCGTAACAGTTTTCTAGATTAATATTTAACTTGTCCATCCCGTATCTTCCCATGTGTACATCGGTAATCGGCCATGCATTCCAACTTAATGCCTTCCAAAATTCCGCAAATAATCCCCCAACTGAAAATTTTCCTTAACTTCGGGTGCTAATCAACAAAAGGCTTTAAAGTTTCACGGTATTTAGTGGCAAATTTGTTGTTAGCGCTTCCTTTTTTTCTGCACTACTGGCCAACTTCATTGAAGCCGTCCGAAACGATTCCGTCATGCAGTGGAGCCATTTTAACCTGTAGGGAGAGTATGATTCCTTAGATGGAAAAATGATTGATTCCACTGAGCTGTGAGCTCTCAAAAAATCACCGCTAAAGGAGGTTTTAAGCCCAAACCAGTGAGATATTTAACTATTTGTATAATGGTTATTTTAGATTCACCAGCCAATGTGGCTTCCATGTCGATTGGATGCTGATTGCCGCGCGATGTGTAACCAATCACTTCTGAAAGCTACGTATTTCAAGACTTGTAGAAGGAGCGTGCGCCAAATTGTACTTTTGGTTAAAGAATCCCATTTAGGTGCCAGGTTGTTCAAAAGAGATCTTTAGGTGTGTGCCAGTGGCTTGTGCAATACGTTGTAGCGTTTTTATCGTTGTGTTGTCTGCTCCACTCTCAAGGCGTGCAACCAGTGATTGTTTAGCTTTCAACCGCTTAGCTAACTCAGATTGTGTCAATCCTGCCAGATTCCGGGCCTCAATAATTGCAGAAGCAATTTCAAATTCCTCAGTGATTGCCTCAAAATCAGCTTTGTAACTTGGATCATTAAGCCACTTCCTGTGGAGTTCATTTACTTTAGTCATTGCTCAATCTCCTTTGCTCTTTTTAGGGCTAGCTTGATTTCTCTGCGAGGCGTTTTTTGCGTTTTCTTTACAAAAACACGCACCACGACTACTCGCTCGGGCTTGACTGTTGCATACAGTGCACGAGAAATTCCATCTTTGCCTTTCATACGGATCTCCCATAAAACATCTTCAACATGTTTTATGTAAGGCTCGCGCACATTTTGTAAACCATGTATCTCAATCAGTTGACTGATCCAAACAAACCTCGCCTTCATATCAGTGGGCAAGGCTTCAAGCTCTTCATCAACGGTTTGATCTAATGTTTCAACAGTCCATACCATGATTTAATATAACATATATGTTATAGACTGCAAAAGATTCTTTGATTGCGATTACCTATTGGTCAGTCAGGAGGATTACTTCATCAATGGGTAATAGAGCAATCAATAAGCAACCTTAAACGTTGGACTATCCTCTGGTCGGGTTTTACGATGATCATAAATTCTTGTGGTAGCAATATTGGCATGACCCAACCATTCTTGCACTTTCGCAATATCTGCTTGATGATCGAGTGCATTGGTGGCCGCCGTTGCGCGTAATGAATGTGCGTCTATCTTGAATCCCAGCTGTTCAGAGTATTTCTGTACCAACTTATAAACACCGTCTGGTGTAATTGGTTTTTGTGATTCCTTATCACGATTATTACTGGCTGAACGGAATAATGCACCTGTATCTTCCAGGCCATGCCCGGCTGCGTCGAGATAATCATGGATTAAGCCACTGGCGGCAGGATGCAATGGTAAATATCGTGTTTTCCCCCCTTTGCCGGATATTTTCATGTGTGGCACACCACGCCGCTCCTGCTTAAAATCCTTAACCTTCAATCTGCACAATTCATCACGCCGCAGTGCGTGATAGAGTAGGGTGGCGAGTATCGCACGATCACGCTTGCCCTTAAGTGAGCTACCATCCGGTGCATTAAGTAATTCGCGCGCCTGATGATCGCCGATGGCTGGAGTTTTTCCTTCATAACTTTCTACCGCTGGTCGCTTCACACCCTTGACTGGATTATGCGTAACTGTATTTTTCTCACACAGATATTCAAATAAAGAAGATATTGCAGCTAAACGGTGGCGAATACTCATACTACTTAATGATCGACTCAACAAATCATCGCGCCAGGCAATAATATGAGCACGAGTTACAATCCTGAATTCTTCCGGATTCTGAATGCCCGTGAAATTCATAAAATCCTTTAAGGCATTTTCATAGGCGCGCCGAGTCTCGACGTTACCTAAATTGGCAAACCATTCAACTTCCGGTGGAACATCAGCGAGACCCTGAAATTCTTTTGCAGTGAGTGCGCGATTGCTGGTGGTAATTAGATTTGTCATATTATTACCCTTTTATCCACGGATTAATGAGCATGACATGAGTAGGTTCAAAGTCCTTCACATTCCGAGTCATAAGATGCAAGCCATGCTGCAAGGCGGTTGCCGCAATGAGACCATCACTTGCATGGATAACATAACCCTCTTGTTGTGCCTTGGCTGTTATTTTTCCCCATATCGCAGCTGTTTCTGCATTTATTGGTAATAGGCGTTCAGAATATTCATACTCAATATTTGTGAACCATTTCAATAATATCTGTTTGCGTTGACCATCTGGCAAAAGCGCAATACCTTTGCCGATTTCTCCCAGGGTAATAACGCTTAGGTACAGATGCTCATCTGAAACATTATTAACAGCTTCATAAACTGTAACCAATGGTTCTGGTTTATAGAGTTCGGATAACACGCAGGTATCCAATAACACCCTCATAGATCAACTGACCGCATTGGGCTTTTATCACGCATATCATCTAACTGGTCAATTGCGTATGGTGGAGAAAGAATATATTGTTTAAAACTCTTTTTCTGACCAACCAATCGCTCATATTCATTTCTGGAAATAATAACCACATCGCCATCCCGCCTGTGAACAATCTGGATTTTCCCAATCAGTGCATTATTGAACAATTCACTGAATTTATTTTTTGCATCTGCAATACGCCATTCATCCATATTTTTCCTTAATAAGCTAGATTAGCTAGACTTATTATAAATCGAGTTTTAAAAAATTAGAAACACAATTTAAAGTTTACTTTTAACTATTGATAACATATTTTATCAATAGTAAGATACTTTCCATGAACCCAGATAATTTACCTGCCATCGAGCACTCCTCACATCGACTCTTAGACGTGGCCGATTTTTATCGGCTAGCAGAAGTTCCCCCCGAGATCGAGTGGTTTGCCAATCTAGAAAATTTTTGCACGCGGCGCGCTTATAAAAATGCGCTGCAGGATTTTATGCAATTTACCGGTATCTCTCACCCAGAAGAATTTCGGCAAATTACTCGCGCACATATCATTGCGTTCCGGGATGAGCTCAGAAATCGTGATTTGTCGGGTGCCACCATCCGTCATAGCCTGGCAGCCCTTTCCTCATTGTTTGAAAACTTGTGCGAACAGAATGCGGTCACACACAATCCGGTCAAGGGGGTGAAGCGCCCTAGCGTGGAAAGCTATGAGGGCAAATCTCCGGCACTGGGCGATCATCAGGCGCGCGCGCTACTCGATGCGCCTGATAGTGTCTCGCTTAAAGGAAAACGGGATCGCGCCATCTTCGCCATATTGCTTTACCATGCGCTGCGCCGCGATGAACTGTGCAAATTAAAGGTGAAGGACGTCAAACAGGAACGACGTGGGGTACTGCACATGAAAGTATCCGGCAAGGGTGGCAAGACCCGCTACTTACCAATCCATCCTCAGGTAGGCGGATGGTTGCATGATTATCTAGAGGCGGCAGGCCATAGAGAAGATGATAATGGCCCTTTATTTCGATCGCTGAGCAATAACCGACATAAGGGTGCACAGAAAGCCATTACCCCAGATGCCGTCTATAAGATCGTGCAGGCCTACTCGGAAAGACTGGGATTCAGGATCGGGGCACATTCGCTCCGTGCCACGGCTGCGACCAATGCGCTCGATCATCAGGCAGATATTGCCAAGGTGCAGGAGTGGTTAGGACACGCCAATATTGCTACTACTCGTATTTACGATCACCGCAAAACTAGGCCAGAGGATAGCCCGACGTTCAAGGTGAATTATTGAATGGCGGATTCGGAACTTATTGCTGGCTACGCGGCGATAATAAAAAAGGAATTTCTTTCATTCTGGGTTTCGATAAATCCCATTGACCAATCCTTACCATCAGATGCACTTCCAAAATACGAAACATATAGCCTTCTACGAATTGCTAAATGAAAGAACCGTGGAAAAATATCTTTTATAAAGTCAAATACGAATAAGCAGAACTCATAATTCCTTGGTCGTAGGTTCAAGCCCTACCATACTCACCAATAAAATAATATGCCTCTATACTATTTTCAGTTTGATCTGAGTGTGCGTCAGGCAAGCATTGAGAAGGCGTAGCGGTAACTCGGCCTCCCACATACGCCGGTTGAAACGGTAGCAGAACTCATTGAGATACTCTTGCAGATATTTGGACGATACACCGTGATAAGTGCCCAACAGAAATGCCTTGAGGTTGCCGATGGCAATATGCACCCAGGGCAGCCATTCGCCCGCCATATCAGGCGGCGACACCCGTGCGGCATGATGCTGGGTTTTGCCAATTTCCGCCAGGGAAGCCAGCGCATCGCTACGCACCAACTGACTGGGCGGGAGATGACATTGAACAAACTTTGCTACTGTTTCATGAGTAACAGCAGAGACCTGTTGCATGGCGATAAATCCGGCACACTTGCTTCGGTTCTCAATTGCCACCAGTATTGGGGTTTTACCTTCGGCACCACGACCTCGCTTTCCACTGCGGCGACCACCCACCAAGGCATCGTCAATCTCAATCAGATCGTGCAGCCGATAGATGCTATCCCTGTGTCCCATAGCAATGCGAATCTTGCGCAATATCCGGCAAGCCGTAACCCAGGAAACCTGGATTTGTTTAGAAAGACGTACGGCAGAAATGCCACCCTTGTCCGAGGCAGACAGGTAAATCGCCCAGAACCATTTAGTCAGCGACAGATTGGTGGAGTGAAACAGTGTTCCCGCCGTAAGCGAGGTTTGGTAATGACACTTGGAGCACTCGTAGGAGTGGCGTGTGCTGATGACATAACCATGATCATGCCCGCAGCGCGGGCAACGGAACCCTTCCGGCCAGCGTTGCTGCGTCAGCGCCTGCGCACAAGCTTCTTCCGTTCCATACCGTTTCTGCCAATCCAGCAAATTAGTTTCCAGTTCTCTCATGATTCAACTCCCTATATCGTTGATCTAAAAGCATTTGGCAGAAATTACTGAAAACAGTTCAGAGGCATATAAAATAAAGCATGGTGCTACACCAGTGCCACGCGATAAAAAGATATAGGCTAGAATTGCTTATCTTTTTTCAGAAATGATTCACATGTCCTGGTAATCGGGTACTACAGTAATGTAATGCGCTGATTCGTAATCAGTAGGTCAGAGGTTCGACTCCTCTCAACAGCACCATAAAATCAATTAGTTTCAGATGTGATACGTGTTGTCAAAGTCGGAGCTGAATATTTTCGAAAGAGGATACTCTGCGCCGCTGATTTTTTTGTTCATTCATGTCTCCTTATTCTTAATCATCTTCTTGAAATTTCAGCTCCGCTAGACAGATCCGTTACGACAACATCCAGGACCGGATATCTGGCTCCTGCCTCCAGTTTGAGGCGTTACCTGGATCTGGGTGCTAATCCGCTCCTTTAGGGCTGGTACGTGCGAAATAACACCGATTAGCTTACCGTCCTGCTGCAGACCCGCAAGGGTTTCCAGAGCGGTGTCGAGGGCTTCCTCGTCCAGCGTGCCGAAGCCTTCATCCAGAAATAGTGAATCCACACGGACATTCTTGCTGGCCATGTGGGACAACCCCAGTGCCAGCGATAGGCTGACGATAAAGCTCTCACCACCGGAAAGGTTCTTCGTGGACCGAATCTCACCCGCTTGGTAATTGTCAACCACGTTGAGTTCCAGCGGCTGTGCATCATCACGGACCAGCAAGTAGCGGTCGGTCATTTTCTGCAGTTGCCGGTTGGCATGGCCAATCATCATTTCGAAAGTCAGCCCTTGGGCAAAATTGCGGTATTTCTTTCCGTCTGCGGAGCCGATCAATTCGTGCAGATTTTCCCATCGATGGCACTCTTTTTTCTGGGCCTCAATAGCCGTTTGCTTTGCTTTTATCCGCTCTTTGGCTGCTGTATTTTCACTCAGCTTGTGCTTGAGACCGGCAATGATATTCCGCAGATCTTTCAGAGAATCTTCGTACTTTTTGAATTGCGGTTCCATCTCCTCAAGAGATTTGTTGGTAACCATTTTGGCAATTTCTGTGGCCAAACGTGTTTCTCTATCTTTTTGTCTGGCCTTGAGATCTGTTTGGTTGTCGTCCAGTTTCTTTGCTTTCGTAGACAGCTCATCCCTCTGCTCAGCGGTCAGTCTGGCCTCCAAAAACTGTACCTCATCTGAAAAGCCCGCAGGCGCAAGCGCTGTGGAAAATTCAATTTCCAACTTTCTCAGTTCTGGTTCTCTCTGGTCGATGCGCTTTTTCAAAGATTCAATATGGGTCTTTGCGGTGTTCCATCTTTGGTGCAGTTCATTGTGCCGATCTCTGGCTTTCTTTTCGGCATCTTCGGCATCAGAAACGGTCTTGTTCAAGCGGAGCTCCTCATTGTCGGGATTTTTATCACCGTACAATGCTTTCCGCTCGTCACTCCCGATGGTGTGATCCTTTTTCAAGGTCTCTAGGCGTTCCCGCTTTTCGGCCAGGGTGGTACTTTGGGTTTCAATGACCGCATCTAGACGCTTCATCTCACTGTCGAGATCTGCAATCTGTTTCTCGATTTCAGCTTTTTTCTTAACCTGGGCCTGCCATGCATTCAGCCGTGCTCTGAGTGACTCAAGCAGTGATGAAACTTGCATCTCGGGGATTTCCGTGATGCCAAGCAGCAGGAGTTTGGCAGAGACGGCCTGCCTGCGTGCGGTAAAATCAGCACGGAGTTTTTCCAGACCTTCCTTCACCTCGGCAAAGGATTTCTCGGCAGCCTTCTTGTCATTAGCCGCTGCTGTCTCCTGCTTTTCACCCTCCGTCAGATTCTTACGGGCCGTGACCTCAGCTTCTTCAAGTTTCTTGATAGCGGCTTCCTGATCCTCAGCCTTGCTGATCAGTTTGGTGAGTGCTTTAATCTTCTGTTCGGTTTCATCGGGAACGGGAACATTGCCTTCCGCGAATGGGTGCTCTGTCGCACCACAGAGTGGACAGGGTTTGCCATCTTCCAATTTGGCCCGGTGGTCTTCAAGCTCCGCTATTTTCGTCAGGAAGGCCATTTCACGAAGCAGAGTTTCTTTCTCGGTGCGGTATTCACGCAACAGCCGATCCCCCAGCAACTGGCTTAATGCATCTTTACCTTGCTGAAGCCTTATTGATGCGTCGTCCAGCTCCTGCTTCCGAGTGCGGCATTGCTTCTGGCAGTCATCAAGTGATTTTGTCACCCGTTCCAGAGTCGTCACGGCTTTTTCTTGATTGGCCTCTTCTTGAACGATTTCTTTTTGCTTGGAAAGCAGGCCATCCAATTGTTCTTCAACACCGGCCAGACCGCTGATCAGCCATTCATCCTGTGCATGCTCCTTGAGATAACTGTCAACAAGTTCCAGAGTTTTTTGGGCCTCGGAACGTTTTTCTTGCACTTTAAGAAGCTGTCTGGTAAAATATTAGACGCATTTTGCAAGTGTTATTTTCATCATGGCGATTCGAATCATGTTTTCGGCAGTAGCCGGCAAGATTTCGAAATCCTTGGATAAACGGCGAAAGTTACCAAGCCAGGAAAACGTGCGCTCGACCACCCACCGCTTCGGTAAAACAGCCCATTTACCTTCGATTTTCTCTGAAATGTGCAAAGCCAGGCCTAGCCCATTAACTACGAAATCAACTGCTGTACCTCGATAACCGGCATCCCCTGAGAATGCTTTGAGTGAAGGGTATTTATCGATGACACCTTCCAGCACTGTACAAGCGCTTTTGGTATCGCTCACATTGGCAGCATGAACTTTGACGTGGAGTAAATTACCGAGAATGTCTACCACGATATGCCGCTTGTGACCTTTAACTTTTTTGCCACCATCAATTCCTCGTTCTTCGCTGGCGTACTGAGTTTTCACGCTTTGTGCATCAATGATGCCATAACTGGGTACGGCACAGCGTCCAGCTTTTTGACGAGAAAAGAGCGTCAACTTATCCAGGCATTCCTCCCAGACACCACGCTTGTTCCACCGGCTAAAATGATCGTAAACAGTCTGCCAGGGAGGAAAATCGTTCGGCATCAGCCGCCACTGGATACCGCCTTTGACAACATACAGAATGGCATTCACAATGGTTCTTTTGCTATGTTTGTGACTATTGCCACGTTTGCTGACAGGATCAAACTCTTTTTTATCAAGTTCCATTCCTCATTATTTATATCCGTTTTGTATGACATCTCTTAGCTTGTTATCAAAATCCTTGATTCTAATGGAAATCGTTTTGCCAGACAGCTTCTAAAGAGTAGTGGGTGACGTAGTCAACAAATTCCAGGAACACCAATTAAGCAATTTTTCTCATTTTACTGCCTCTGCTTCATATTGATTTGAGCTTTTGTATCGCAATATCGGGGTCAGGTCGCGAATCAAGAAAAATAAGAGTAACGATTGAGGTTATTGTTTGCAAGAATCCCAATCACCGCTTTTATTTTTCTTTATTCTCGACCTGATGTTTCGTTCAGTCTCGCACTGGCGCCTTCTTTGATCATCACACCACCGAAAAACTCAACCGACCATGCTGCCTTTCTTCATAGCTCATCAACACACCTCGCGCGCCTCAGGTTTCTAATTTTCTAGGCTATCCATCTGTTTTAGAAGAGGATTTAAAAAGAGAACGATCGGTATACTTTTTGCGATAAGTGTGCTAGAATGACAATCAGTAAAATATTTTTATCAGGCAGATAAGGGGAATTCATTTCCACCACCTGCGCTCATCATGGAGACTTAGCTATGATTAATTCAACCACCGACATTATCGTGAATGGACTCGACCTGAAACGGATATGGGCAGCGCTCGATTCGATCAAAGCAGATGACAAAGGCGATATCGCTAACCCTGGCTACCGGGCGACAGTTGAGTGGGACAGCGGCTTTCATAGCACCACGCACACCACCGATGGCCAAGTGGTGCTTTCCGATGAACCCAAACGCTATGGCGGGGAAGAAATGGGCGCCACACCGGAAGATTTACTGCTGGCAGCTGTGGGTGCTTGCCTGGTCAATACTTATATCGCCGCTTTATCAGCCGCCCGCATCCATGTGGAATCCCTGCGCATGAACGTTTCGGGCCGAGTCAATTTCCGGACAGCCTTTGGTCTGGAGGCAGGCACGCCTGGTTACGAAAATATCAAAATCGTTGTCGATATCCAGACCGATGCCCCGGAAGAAAAGGTCATCGCGCTAATGGAAAAAGTATTTCCAACCGCGCCCATCCCGGACACGATCATGCGACCGGTGCCGATCGATGTCGAGATTGTTCACCACGCTGAAGCAACCGCAACGCATGCTTCCTGAGTACTTCATCCGCGCATCGGGATTTATGGCAGCCAGTCGCGTGCATTTTTGAGCATGAATAACTGCATACCAAACAAGGTGAACTATGAAAAATAATGATATTCACGATGTAGCCGTGGTCGGCGCAGGCCCGGCAGGATTGTCAGCCGCCTATGAGCTGGCCAGAGCGGGCCTGGAACCGCTGGTACTGGAACGCACCGCTGCGGTGGGGGATGTCTGGCGCAATCACTATGATGGCGTACGCCTGAATTCCGGCCGCTATTTCTCGGCCTTCGCTATTTCTCGGCCTTGTCAGGCAGCAAATTTCCCCTCTCCGCCGGCTCCTGGCCTTCGCGCGAGGAAGTGGTGCGCCTGCTGGAGACCTTCCCTGAGCGGGGAGGATTTACAGTACAAACAAACATCGATATCAAACAGGTCAATTACGATCCCGACCGCGACCTGTGGATCATCACCAGCATTGATGGCAAACGTTTTGAATCACGCGCTGTGGTCATGGCCATTGGCGGGTGCCGCATTCCAGTCATACCCAAATGGGAAGGCATGGAAACTTTCCCCGGCGAGATCATTCACTCCTCGAAATTCAAGAACGCTCAAGATTTTTCCGGCAAGCATGTGCTGGTCATCGGCACCGGCAATTCTGCCGCCGAAATTGCCAGCAGGCTGACCGAACACGCCAGTCATGTCACCGTATCGGGCAGAACGCCCCCGCATATCCTGCCTAAAAGCGTTTATGGCATTCCACTGATCGGTATTGGCGTATGGACCCGCTACTGGCCCGGTACTATCGTGGATCGCATATTGAGCTTCCTGCAGCGCAGCATGATCGGCAACCTGAGCGCGCATGGTCTTCCCTATCCGACCCTGCCACTCTCCAAACAATACGCCATCAACAATGTCGTACCCATTCTCTATCGTCCTTTCGTGGACGATGTCCGGGCCGGCCGGATCAGAATCGTTGGTCCGATCCAGAAAATCACCGGGCGAACCGTACATGTCCTGCGCACGCTGACAACCGATCCCGGCAGCACCCATTCACTCACGACGCTGGAGCCCGATGTCATCATCGCGGGCACAGGTTTTCGCACCGGAATTTCCAAACTGGTTCAAGTGCCAGGCATCACCGACGAGAATGACAGATCGGTTATTTCGGGCGACCAGGAGTTCAAGGACGCCCCCCGCCTCTACTTCATCGGGCAAGTAAACCCATTAAGTGGTCTGCTACGGGAAATCCGTCTCGAGGCTGGCAGAATCGCAAAAAAAATCAAACAACAATTGGCGGCGGGACGATAATGGAAATTTTCAATCAAGCTTCGCTGCCGCTCTGAAGGCGAAGTACCCAATCGATCATTGCTATGTTAGACACCGGAACGCAGGCACGACCCAGACATCATTCACGGAAAGAAACCAATAAAAGAAAATTGCTGCAGACGGCCTGCCGCCTGTTTTGCAAGGAAGGCATACATGCCACGGGCATCGCCAGAATTATCGAAGAATCAGGCGTATCCCGCCGCACGCTGTATCTGCATTTCGGCTCGAAAGAAAACTTGCTCAAGGCAGTATTCGAGGCTGAAGCAAGTATCTGATTTCGCTGGTTCGATCGGGATTTGCCGCAAATGCATTGCTCTCCCGTTGAGCGTATCCTGGCCTTGTTTGATCTGATGCAGAACTGGTTCAAAAGCGAGGATTTTTACGGCTGCGTGTTCATCAATGCGGTCGCCGAGCACGATAAGGGTAACAGTTGGATACAGGAAATTGCCAACCGGCACGGCGAAAAAATCAATGCCAGGCTGCAAGCAATGGTTGCGCAAAGTGGTATACAGGATCCCGAATTGGTCACGAAGAAATTGAGCCTCCTGATCGATGGCACCATCGTAACCGCGATGGTGACCGGCAATGGCGAAGTCGCCCATATCGGACGACTGACTGCAGAGGACATCCTGCGCAGCGCCCCTTGCACCAACAATCAGGCAACAAAGATGCACTCAATTTAAAAGAGGAACACCACCTTGAACTGGTCATTAAATTTGGACAAGAGGATACCCACACCTCTACGCATTTTGCTGAGGGGTGCCGGACAGGTCGTTTTCTGTAACAACGCCGTCACAGGATTGATCGTACTGGCGGCATTCTACGCAGGCGGAACGATCACAGGGCTGGCTGCAACCGTTGGCTTGATCAGCAGCACTGTGACTGCTCATGCCTGCAGATTCTGCAAAGCCGATATCGAAGCAGGATTATATGGCTTCAACGGTGTGCTGTCAGGCGCCTGCCTCTCAATATTTCTTGAACATACGCCCCAGCTCTGGCTCTATATTGTATTGGCATCCATGCTGTCGAGCCTCATGTGGGCAGTTCTGACCAGAATGCTCCAGCTCTTTAACATGCCAGCCGCAACTTCACCATTTGTCCTGGTCAGCTGGGTATTTCTGGTAACGATCTACGCCTTCGACAGCTACGCACTTGGCCCAGCGTTACCCGCAGCAAGCATGCAGTTAGCCGTCATGGATATAGGTACCCTCCCTCTGGAAACATGGTTCACTGCACTGGCAAGAGGCATAGGCCAGGTTATCTTTACCGACAATACGCTTGCCGGCGGCATGCTTCTTACCGGAATTGCCATCGCCTCCCTGCGCGGCGCGCTGATGGTGATTGGCGGCGCTTTCATCGGGGTTGTCGTACCCGCAATACTCGGCGTCCATGCAAGTGCTATCGAGGCGGGACTCTATGGATTCAATCCGGCCCTGGTCATGATTGCAATCGGCTGGGTTTTTCTCGAGCCCAGTGCCAAAAGCGCCTTGCTGGCGATCCTGGCCGGTATTCTGGCCGTGCTGTGCCAGGCAGTATTATCTAGTCTACTGACACCCATGGGCCTGCCTGTTCTGGCATCTCCCTTTATTCTTACCTTATGGGTAGTCCTGTTTATTGCGAGTAAATCCAGATACTGGTTTTCGGCAGCAATGAGTTAAGCAAATTATCCCCTTTTCGATCCCAGCAAACATTTCCAAGGAGGAGTTTATGACTGCAATCTGGCAAAATTTATCGATACATACCCGGCGTCTTATGATTGCTATCAGTACGCTAATGGTCATTATTCTGATTGGAATGCAGTTCCACGTAAGTTCTCAAGGCGACATGTCGGAAACATACCCAAAAGGGTTTCGTGGTGGTACTTGCACAATTGAGTCTGATACATTGTTAATTGGTTATTCTGCCTATTTTATTCCTAAAGACTATGAAATACCGCAGGATGCCTTAAGTGCAATGTCTGTTCCCATTTTATGTGGAAAAGTACCCAGCCCAGGCATACTCAGTATCACCATTGACTTACTGTATCCTGTTTCCGTACGTGAGCGATCGGTGGCACTCAGCCTGTTCAGGGAGGCTGATGGCAAATTGGGGAAAGCGCTTTTTTCAATTCCCGCAAAAAATTATCATTCAGGCAGTATTTCTCTTGAGATTCACGTTGATGAACCGGGAGAATACGTGCTTCATCTTTCTGGCGTAGATGAGAATCAGCTGGATTTTAGATTAGTAATTCCGATCACCGTAGGTTCGCGATGGTACGAAGGCATCGTTCAGTTCTGGCCTTTACTTCTGCTTTGCGCAGCAGCTGTCTCTTTTTATAATTTTAGACGAATAATTGATTAATCTCCTTTTGCTGCCAACTTATGTTAGCAGGGTGTGTAGAAGAAATTATTTCTTTTTTCGATTTAGCACCCTGCAAGCTTCCGTATCAATAAAACCAGCCATATACTGGTAGATCAAGCGCTGGTATTGTGCGGCATATCGATGTCTTGAGTGGGCAACAATCCAGTTCGGTCCGCCGTGACCCTGCAGTGTGGCTTATCGTTTGCAATATCGAAATCATTATTCCAGTGAAATGGCTGCAGGTTTTCCAGGGAATCTGGACTGCCTGGCTTAACATTTACGATCTTCCAACCATATTCTGACTTCACATTATTATATTGTTGCCGGTTTATCCACGCGCCACATTGGTCCTTGCGCCACTCGGATGTATCTTGCTCCAGCATCCCTCGTCCTTTTTCCCAGACTGCCTGTACCAGATTCTCATCAATAGTCATTAGTCTTCTCCTTCACAAAAGGTTTTCTTAATATGGGGGACCGTAAGGATTCCTTCGTAAATGAGTAACATCCCTGATTTCGTTACATCTGGAACGTCACGCCATAATCAATTGGCTCCAAATCACGTTCCCGAAGCTCATAGGTGCCGAAACGATTGGCATGATGCGTCCGATATGGACTAAACGCAGCGGCCAATTCTGGCGTCAACTTCATCCCTTCCGCTTCCAGTTCCTTGAATGCCTGCGTCATTGTATGGCAGTTGTGGAAAATCATCAGATTGGCAATCAGGTGATTGTATTTGATTATCTTCAACTGATCCTCGCGCACATTTTCCTCGATGTGACCTGGTCAAGTAAAACCGGACACCTCAGTTAAGCAACTTTCATCGTTTTTGCTGCTTCTGCTTCATATTGGTTTGGGCTTTTGTAATCCAGGTATGAATGCAGTCTTTGGTTGTTATAAAACACGGCGATATACTGCAAAATGTCCTGCTGTGCTTCATAGCGGGTTTGGTAATGCCGCCATTGGCAGCGTTCCTGCTTGAGGCTACCAAAGAAGCTTTCCGCAACTGCATTATCCCAACAATTTCCCAGGCGACTCATGCTGCCAATAAAACCATATGCTTTCAGTAGGTTGCGGTATGCTTTGCTGGCATACTGCGACCCACGATCTGAATGCACGATCAGGCCAGACGGTGGCCGACGCAACCAGATAGCCATTCGCAATGCATCACAAACCAGTGTTGCTTTCATCCGTAAGCTCATGCTCCAACCCACCACCTTTCTGGAGAACAAATCGATGACAACCGCCAGATACAGCCAGCCTTCCTGAGTCCAAATGTAGGTAATGTCGCAAACATAGACTTGATCCGGTCTGGCAACCGTAAATTGCCGATTCAATTGGTTCTCAAACACTGGCAACGGGTGATTGCTGTCCGTCGTCACCTTGTATTTCTTCCGGTGTCTCACTTGTATCCCGGCTTCCTGCATTAGTCTTCTTGCCTTCCAGCGACTAACCCGATAGCCCAAGGCATTTAGCGCTCGTTTCATCCTGCGACTGCCATAGGTGTAATCGCATGATTTTGCAATATTCTGCACAGCATCAAGCAGTTGCCTGTGGTGCAGATCATCCGGGCAGTTGCGGCGGCGTTGTTCATAGTCATAGTAAGCACTGCGACTCACACCCAATAGCCGGCACATCAGGCCGACCGGGCAGGTCTTTTTCTTTTGGGTGATGAACGAATACTTCACTTCGTTTCTTTCGCGAAAAAGACCGCCGCCTCCTTTAATATTTATCGCTCAAGCTTTAATTGTTTGTTTTCTATCTTAAGTCGCCGAATTTCTTCCTGATCCGGCGTCAGTTTCCCATTACCCCGGAATGCCTGGCCATTATTATCCGCCTCGTTCTCCTTGATCCATCGCCCAAGCATGTTAGCCCTGATCTCCAGGCTTCTGGCCGCTTCTGCTATCGTAAATCCCTGATCCAGAACCAGACTGATTGCATCCAGTTTGAATTCCTTTGTATATTGTTTCCTCGTTTCCATTTCTTCCTCCAATTAAGATTATTTTCTCTTAACTGGAGTGTCCGGGTCTATTAGACCACATCACGTAATGTTCTGATCAGTAAGCATAGCTTTAGCGGCTGGAATGTTTTTATCGGATAGAGCCGGTGGCCGCACTCCCTGCTTCTTGCCTCTAGCTTTTGATGCCGCAAGTCCGGCCCTAGTGCGTTTCAAAATTCCAGTATTGTGGCCGTCGGAAGCGTTTTTTGGCGCAGATTGCCCCATATATAGCTTGTTTCTTGGCAGGCAATGGCGGTAAGTATATTCAGCGTAAATGGGGTGCCTTGTAAAGTAAAGCGGTTTCATTCCCCTTATGGAACTCTGTCTTAAACTAAAGCATATCGGCTTTCGTAGTATGATGTTATATCCTTCGTTAACGTATGGCGACCAAACTCCCGCCTGAAATGAGTGCTTCTTACCCTAAACAGTATCGGAATGGAAAGAAGAGATGCATTTTGCTCTGCTATTTAAAATTCCTTTCTATAAATACTTAAAATGATTGAAAGTTATTGATATTTAGCTATATCCTGTTAGATTGTCAACCACTCCTTAAACCACTTATAGAGCGCCCCCATGAACAAGACTGAACTGATTGAAGCTGTTGCTACTCGCTCCAAAACCACCAAAACTGAAACAACTGCCATGCTGAACGGATTGCTTGAAGTTATTCAAGAAACCATGGCAAGCGGCAACGATGTTCAGTTAGTGGGGTTTGGTACTTTTTCAGTGGCAGAACGTGCAGGTCGTGAAGGCCGCAATCCAGCGACCGGTGAAACCATCACAATCCCTGCCAAAAAGGTCGTTAAATTCAAGCCAGGTAAAGCTCTATCTGATGCTGCAACAGCTAAATCAGCAGGGACTAAACAGACTGCAAAAAAAGAATAATACGATCAGGTAAGTTTTGATTAAAAGAATCCAGGGAATCATCAAGGGAGAACGATTCCCTGGCGAAGGTGATATGAAAAAGTCATACTGTAGGTTTGTTAATGGCTACAATTAATTCATCGACCAGATCAAATAAAACTTGAACGGCTAGTGATCCATCAATCGAACCAATCTTGGCCAGCGATCATGTATCCAGACATATTCAAGTGGTGCATCGATAGTCACCACATAAACCCGAATTTCTTTGTCTCTTTCTGCCAATAATCCTTGAATCATCATCCGCTTATCCAGTTCTATCCAATGGGATTGATTGTCATGGTCTTTTTCCATGAACTGGTCAGCGGCAATTAGAACTGGTCTCGGGTGCCAAGGCTTCCATTTACCACTTTTGATGGAATTCAGTCGCGCCCAGCCGCCATTCGGAAATTTACCGATGGCTTCATCTTTGCGTCTGCCCCACGTTATCCAGGTAACACGCCCCTCTCGTAGCCGCACAGGCAAGCGTACATCCGGTTGCGCGAAACAAATCTTCTGATCCTGGTATTCAATACCACCGCACATAGGGAACCTCTGCTGCCTAAGTACATAGATTGCTGCAAGAAAAGGAAATTAACCCATTTAGACGACAGCTTCCAGACCGCGCTTTTGCACAAGATGTAGCAACTTAAGAGCGGTACCTGTTGGCCGTTTCTGTCCGATCTCCCATTTTTGTACTGTCGAAACACTTGTATTTAGTATGGCAGCAAACACCGCCTGACTGACTCGTGTGGCTTCACGAATTTGTTTTATCTGCTCCGGTCCCAACGGTTCAATAGGCGGCAAGCACAATCGATCGAATTCACGTAGCGTAACCTGATCCAACACGCCAGCCTTATGTAAACCCTTGGCCGTGTCATGTACAGCCTCAAGAATGGTTGATTTAGTCTTGCGCATCGCAATTAACCTCCATTAATTCTCCCGCATGTTGTGCTTGATCGAGCGCCTGCGCGGTTAGTGACAGCAGGTGAGCAGCCAGCAGCTTTAGCGCTACCTCTTCATCTTTGTCGATGTTGCTTCGCTCGTTCTTTGGGAAACCAAATAAGAATATCCAACGATATCCAACGGTTTCCTTTGTTGGTGGCAACCAATGTGCGAAAGCCGCTTCTCTTTCCTTGCCCTAATCGCGCAATTCGTTTTTTTAGCAATCCATTGCCGAGGTCGGCGTCATGCAGTCCCTCAGTAATCTCATGCACAGCGGCGCAAAGACTGAGCGAGGTTAATCCTTGTTTGTTTGCCCAACGATCAAACCATCGTGTCTTGTAAACGATCATTCTGTACCTACCCTAAATAAAATATAGCACTTGGTGATATATCTGACAAGCTGAAACCTATAACATTGTCGTTTTTAATTGGAACAGATAAACCGAAAATCCTCTGTTAATCACAAAAAGATGTTGCCCTAAATGTTGCCCAAACCATGCCAAAACATGCCAACTTATGCTTATTCTTAGGCAACATTACAATTTTAACTGATTGATAAATATTATTTTATTTATTTAAACTGCGGGTTCGAATCCCGCCTTCTCCGCCATTGCACCTTAAGCAAGATACTGATTTATAACGATTATATGTTATTGAATAAGGTCTTGTTCTTGCCG
>NZ_QAOO01000029.1 GCF_003051105.1 Nitrosomonas nitrosa
CAGTTTTCCAGCGGAATTGTCGAGGGTTTCAATACCAAAGCAAAACTGATTACGAGAAAAGCCTATGGCTTTCGAACCTTTCATGCTACTGAAATTGCTCTGTATCATACCCTTGGCGAACTACCTGTGCCTAAAACTACCCACGAATTTTTCTGACGAGGCCCATTAATAATTGAGAACAAAGTGCTGCAGTTATGAGTTATTGACATTGTCATGATTGAGCAAGCTAAGCTAGAATAGCTATTCATTTAAACCAGCGTTGGGAGATCTTCATGAAAAATCCGAATTTTCATACCTCTGTTATGATTCGTTGTGGAATGATTATGTTCTTTCTCACAGCACTCATTTCCTGTACAGATACACGGCATGAAGATAGCGACCCACCTGGCCAGCAGGTCCGTACATGGGAGGATGAGCGAATACAGCGCGAGAAACAACAACTCGATTATCTGAATGATGCAACGATCAGGAAGATAGAGACCGATGATGATGAACGCACTCCTTGGTACAGTAATCAGTTAGGCTATGAATGGTTTAGCACTTATCCTCTTGCCTTCAATGGTGTTCCTTTTGTGTTATTACGTGCCGTTATTGAAGTTTACCCAGAGATATGGAAGGGTGAAGGATCATTGGGTAATTTAGGGTTTGGCCCTCACCCAGACGACTATGATCCTGAAACAGGCAAACTACTCCCACCCGAACAACGTCATCCCCTCCCGTATGGCTTATTCACGGTTCAAGATCCGATGATTCCAGAAGAAAAGCGCACAGATAATGTTTTTTTCTCATGTGCGGCATGTCATACGGGCAGAGTTTATGTAAATGATCGGGTGCGACATTTTGTCGGTGCGCCTAATTCGGAAATTGATGCGCAAGCCTATGCTGGTCTGCTTTACCAGACAGGTAAGAAACTTATTAAAGTCGATAGCGCTGATCCCAGCAAAATTGAGGTTGATTTAGCCCAGGTTAGCAAAATTGCGACCTTTCTCAAGGAAAAAGTAGAGGCTGATCCTGCGTGGTTTTATGGCGGTAGGACGACACAAGAAATCTTGAATAACGCTGAACGAGCCAAGGTACAGGTGGGGCGAATATTGGATAACATGGAAGGTGCAGCCAAAATTCTAGTCAGTTCAGCTAAAAAGACCGAGCTCATGTACTTGGCGCTTGCTGCTAAATTGTCCTATACCGAAAAAGATGGGCAAAAGGCCCCCGGTATTTTTGGCCCACGCCCTGGTCGTATGGATGCATTCGGGATTGCCGCTGGATTAGTTGCGTTGCATGCTAAACGAGATAGTTTTTTTGCACGTCTGCCGGATGATCATCCTTTCTTTGCTGGATTAGAAGAGTTACCTCGCGAAGAACGAATCAGGCAAGCGAGTGAACGATTATTTAAAACAGCACCTGAGTGGATGCCGCACGAGCCAGGTGCTTCAGATATCAAAAGCTTATGGTATTCTCGCGATCATGGTCTCGCCAATTGGGATTCAAATCAAGCAGCAGAGGCGCGAGTACTTGCATCCGGGGTATCATCAGGAGGGGATCCGTCAAAAGTGGATGTACGTATCCATGAAGCAATGAATCCATTTATCAATGATTTACCACCTTCTCCGTACCCCTTCGCTGTCGATGTTGAATTGGCCGCTAAAGGTAAACCGCTTTTCGAACGGGAATGTGCCGCAGCTTGTCACTATTCTCGTAATACAAACGTTTATAACGTTGGGACAGACATGAACAGAGCAGTGCAAATTTCTCCGACAGCCCGGCTAGGGTTACTAGAACTTACCCGAGAAGCTTGCGAGTTATATATCGAGCAGGGAGGAAGTGATTGGTGCTTGCCAAAACGGGGAAGTCGTGTTGCGGACGATGAGGCTTATTTCGTTACCCCACGTGGCGACGAGTCTGGTTACAAACCTGATGTACTGCATGGCATTTGGGCGCAAGCACCGTATCTTCATAATGGCTCAGTGCCTACTTTGTGGCATCTGTTGCGACCAGCTGAACGACCAACAAAATTTATCCGCGGTAATATCAAATATGACGAGCAACTAGTGGGATTTGTTTGGGATAGAGCACCTGCATTAGATGAATATGGCCCTGGTGATTCCGTTCACTTTGCAGAACATGATACTACGTTGCGCGGCAATTCAAATGCGGGTCATACCTATGGTAGTGAATGGTCTGATGAACAAGTACGTGCCGTTATCGAATACATGAAAACATTGTAGTCAACAGGAGGCAATATGGCCGATCAGGATCGAGAGACGCTAAAAGAACTATTGCAGCGATTAGCGAGCAAGTTTGTTGCACTTTTCAGCTTTTCATCGGAAAACAAAAAAGATGATGAAATAGAAAAGAATGAGACACTGCCAAGTTCTTTGCCACCTCCCTTACCAGCCACTCAAAGCTTTCTTGCTGATATAGCAAATGCCGAAGCAGATAACCCATTGCCTCCTCTACCTTTACCGTTTCCGGATCCGGAAGACATAAAGTATGCCAATGACACTGAAGCCTATACCAGCGATAAACAAGCCGCAGAAAGTGCTGTAGCAACTTTTACTGCAGCCGCAAAGATACGCGGCGCAGCCATTGCGCAGGTAATCTCTAAGTGGTTAGCAACTAATCCCTATGCGATGTTTCGAGAATTACTGGCGCAACCACGAGAAACTATGCCTATCTTTAAGCCAGCGATAGGTCCCGTCATAGTTATGCGGCATACAGAAGTCATCAAGTGCTTGGAGCGAACAGATCTCTTTACTGTCGATCCGTATGCGGCAGAAATGGCACGTGCTACAGATGACAGGAGCAAGCATCCGGAAGCTTTTTCTCACTTTATGTTGGGTACTGATCGGGATGATCTGTATCGGCTGGATGATGTCATTTTGCGTCGTGCAGTGTCACGGGCCGACAGTGCTCTATTACAACAGTTAGCTCGTGACGAAGCTGAACGATGGACACATCATGCTCAGAATGAGGGCAAAGGGGAGATCGATATCGTTCCGACAATCGCTAAATTTGTGCCGCTTCGAATCGTTAGTGATTATTTGGGTGTTCACTATTATGGGTTTGGTGAACCTTCTGTACTGCCAGGGTTGCGAGGCGGAGATTCTTTTCCTCTAAGTGACGATCTTCAGAAAGTGTTTTCTTTTACCAAGATTAAAGAAGGTATCGTTCCCACAAGTGATCAATTATTCAACTGGGTGAAAGATGCTTTCCGAAATATTTTCAACAACTTTAATTCATCTTATCCTCGATACTCGGCGTTTCGTGAGCAGGGTATTATCGCAACCGAATATCTTAGTGCTTATATATTTGCATTACTTCAATATTATAAAACGCAGTTACTACAAAGTAACCCTGTACCAGATACCATGTTGACGAGACTGATTAAAATGCAGCTTGAATTAGAACAGAACGGTCAGAAGTTCGAAGAAGAAATTACAAAATTGCTAAATATACCACTCGCGCCGGGTGAGTTAGCACGCCGTCTTTCTGATTCAATGATCAGATCTAATGTATTCGGCACAGTGGTTGGCGCGGTTGTGAATCCACAGGAAGCAACCGCACGAATTATGGATTCGATGCTCCGCTTGCAAGATGGAGAGTATATGTTTCTGCATGATTCCAGCTACGAGCAAGCAGTATGCAGTGCCAAGGTAGAGCCTGACAGTGCTCACTATACGGAGAGTCTGGAGCGCCTTCGTAAATACGCATTGGAAGCCTTGCGACTAAAGCCGCAAGGGGAAGTGCTCTTAAGGTTGTGCGTCAAAGATAATGACGTGCTTGGAGGGGTTCCGCTTAAGAAGGGGACACTTGTTTTTGCAGCCTATGCAGCTGCGATGCTGGACCCTGAAATAGTACAAAATCCGTCAGCCTTTGATGTAACACGAGATGAGCGGCTTGTACCCTATTTAAGTGAGCGAGAACGAGCCTTAGAAGCACCACAAAGCTTAATTTATTTGCAGCACGGCTATGGGCGACATAAATGTCTTGGTCGATATGCTTCGGAAATAACGATGCAAGAATCATTGCGAGCAATGTTAAGACTCGGTCCATTAAAGCGGCGTAGCGAGCTCGAAATGGATGAACAAAACTTATATGCCGTAAGTCTTAAAATTGGCTTTTGATATTCAATTGGATACATATTCCTCTAATTCAATTAATTAGTTCTTCATAAAATTCAACAACATAAAAGCGAATGCGGTAGAGATCAAGCCTACGCTTTGTAAGTGATTACACGTGACAATATCTGAAGCTGGATATTTTAAGACGAATCCTTGCGGATCGCTTGAACCACTCAATTTCTTGTGCAAACTCCACAATCAATCTCATTTTACTTCGCAGCATGAAGTCTTGAATGTGGCGTTATCTGTGAAATTTTACTTTATTCTGAACATCGAGGCTTGCGTAAAGGATAGTTGCCGCAACGAGTCTATTCTTTGGTATGCTGCATATTAAATAAAGCGAAATCCTATAAGCGTTGGATATTGAATAAATCGCTGGGTAAGTCTTAAAGAGAAGTGGATACCTGAGAAAATTTATAATGAGCCAAGACACTTTCAATCTTGATAAAAATCAATTAGTGCAACGTGCCTTCGATCAAATGGATCAGCATATACAAAACGCCGATTACACATTTCGTCAGAAACTTGCGTTGACATGTCGTATCTTGTTTGATAATGGTCATGATTCAGGTTTAGCTGGCCAGATTACGGCGCGCGCGGAGCAACCCGGAACATTTCTGACGCAACAGCTCGGTTTTGGGTTTGACGAAATCACCGCCAAGAATCTGTTGTTGGTCGATGAGAATCTGCAAGTACTGGAAGGGGAGGGTATGGCCAATCCTGCTAATCGATTTCATGCCTGGGTTTATCGGGCACGTCCTGACGTTCATTGTATTATCCATACACATGCAGTGCATACGGCAGCGCTGAGCATGCTTGAAGTGCCTCTGGAAATCTCCCATATGGATAATTGCGTGCTTTACGATGACGTGGCTTTTCTTCCCAAGTGGCCAGGCGTGCCTGTTGGAAATGAAGAAGGCGAGTTGATTGCTTCGGCATTAGGCAATAAGCGGGCTTTGTTGCTGGCACATCATGGCTTGTTGGTTGCATGCGGCAGTATCGAAGAAGCTTGTTTGCTTGCACTTGCGTTTGAGCGAGCTGCACGTATGCAGCTACTGGCTGCTTCGGCGGGTTGCATTCAACCAATCGACCCGGAATTGGGCCGTGAAGCGCATGATTGGATTTTGCGGGCACAACGCAGCGCTGCTGCTTTTGCCTACTATGCGCGCCGCAGCTTAAAGAACTTACATAATGCGGATTGTTTAATAGAATGAGCTTCATTCGTTTTACTTCCCTCACGCAGCGCTTTGCAATCTGGTTTGCACTGGTTGCGCTGCTGCCGATACTACTGATAGGTTATAGCCTATTACAAACGTTTGAAAATGAGATTCATAAGGCAGTCATTCAACAGGTTTCATCGATCGCTGATAAGAAAGTTGAACAAATCGATTTTTACCTGCAGGAGCGACAATTAGACGCCTTGCTGATTCAAGCAACTGAAACCACGCATCAGGCAATCGATGAATTTACCCGGGTATTCAAAGAACATGGCGTTGAATCCGAGGAATATCAGAAGCTCGATGCTATTTATCGCCAGCATTTCGAGCGTTTTGTCGAGGGGGCAGGCTATTACGATGTCTTTCTCATCTCCATGGATGGGTGGATGGTGTTTTCAGTTGCCCACGAATCCGATTTTCCCACTAACTTATTCACTGGCCCTTACCGTCATACCGGCCTGAGTCTGGTCACCCGGCAAGCACTGGCAACGGGGAAGAGCAGTATTTCAAATTTTGAATTTTACGAACCATCCTATGGAGCGATTGCCGCTTTTGTTGGAGTGCCCATCATCATCGAAGGTGAGATTCACGGCGTGTTTGCATTGCAAATTTTCAGTGAGCGCGTCTTTGAAGTGCTCACTAATAATGTGGGGCTTGGCAAAACGGGAGAAACGATCGTGACACGCCTGGAAAATGATCAGACTGCATTGGTGATGGCACCTTTGGTCGATGAACCAGATGCTGCATTGAAACGTACAATTCGTCTTGATGATCCTATTCGTTCAACCACTATCCGGCGCAGCTTGAGGGGGGATTCGGGTGCCGAGCTGACTACCGATTATCGTGGGAATGAAGTTGTCGCTGCGTGGCGTTATATTCCCCGCATGAGTTGGGGGATGGTGGTGCAGATTGATGTTGAAGAAGCGTTTGCTTCGGTTTTTCGGGTGCGAATGATTGGTTTTATCATTTTGGGATTAACATTTATTCTCGCGACTTTTGGCGCCTGGGTATTTAATCGCCGAGTCGTGATTCCGTTGAAAAACCTCAATGACGGTGCGCAAGCTGTCGCAGCAGGAAATTTGCATCAGCGTGTGCCGAGTGAAGGTTGGGATGAAATGGGGAAACTCGCCGAAGCCTTCAATACCATGACCGAACGATTGAATACCAGCTACCGAGTACTGGAAGATCGGGTTGCTGAACGTACAGCCGAATTGGAGTATGCCAATGCGGAACTGGCGATCAAAGAAGAAGAGATCCGTTCGGTAGTCGAACACATGGTGGATTGTGTCCTCACGACCGATGAAAGAGGCGTCATATTATCCGTTAATCCCGTAATGGAAAAGCTATTTGGTTATACGAGTGAAGAAGCGGTAGGCCAAAATGTATCGATGTTGGTGCCCGAACCTGATCGAAGCCAACATGAGTATTATATGGAGCGGTATTGCAAAACAAGGCATGGCCAGCAATATGTTGGCCACCATGCGCCTGGAACGCATAGTATCGGTCTTGGAAGAGAAGTTGAAGCGGTACATAAAAACGGTGAACGTATCCCTATCTATCTAGCTGTCAGTGAATATTTCGTGGGGGAAAAGCGCCATTTCACTGGCGTGATGCGCGATATTCGTGAGCATGTGAGAATCATGAAGGATCTTGAAAGTGCGCGGCTTGAAGCGGAGCAGGCTAATCAGGCTAAATCGGCTTTTCTAGCCGCGATGAGTCATGAAATACGCACTCCTATGAATGGGGTCATTGGCATGATCGAAGTGCTACAGCAATCGAGTTTGACCAGCTACCAAATGGAAATGACCAATCTGATTCGTGAGTCCGCTTTTGCGTTGCTGGAAATCATTGAGGATATCCTAGATTTTTCTAAAATTGAAGCTGGACGGTTAGAAATTGAGCTTAGACCCATACCGTTGGCAACCGTAGCAGAAAAAGCCTGCAGTATGCTTGAGCATATGGCGGCCAGCAAAGGGGTCGAGTTGACCTTGTTTTCGGATCCGGTGATTCCTGAAGAAGTATTAGGGGATGCTTTGCGTCTTCGCCAAGTACTGGTCAATTTGATTAGTAATGCCATAAAATTTTCCAGTGGGCAGCCCCATCCTGGACGTGTGTCAGTACAGGTCACAATGACGGAATTGGAGCCAGACCGTGTGATCGTAGCGTTCCAAGTTACGGATAATGGTATTGGCATGGATGAAGAAACACTGAATCGCTTGTTCATGCCCTTTACCCAAGGAGATGCCTCTACCACACGACGTTTTGGCGGGACAGGCTTGGGGCTGACAATTACCCATCACCTGGTAAAACTTATGGGTGGAGAGATTTCTGTCAAAAGTGCGCCGGGGGAGGGTGCTACGTTTATTGTCCATTTGCCATTTCAACTCCCCTCAAACAGACCTCTTAAAAGTAAGAACACGATCGATTTGACAGGCTTATCGTGCCTAGTCATTGGTGGAGAAGAAGGATTGGGTGGCGATCTCGTCGCATATTTAGAGTACGCAGGCGCCAGTGTAGAGCGTGCTACCGATCTTGCTGCCGCACGTGAACGGATCAAGGCACTTCCATCCAAGCAGTGGCTGCTGGTGATCGATGCGGGATATGAGGAGCCCCCTGTCGATGAGTTACGTTTGGCATTTCGTACCCGATCGAATTTGAGCTCTAGTTATAAGCCTCATTTTGTAGTCGTTAAGCGTGGGCGACGTCATCGTGGGCGTATTGAAGCAGATGGGTTAGTGACGCTGGATGGCAATATTTTATACCGTCAATCCTTCCTGCAAGCTGTTGCCGTTGCGGCAGGACGCGCAAAACTGGAAGAAGAAATGCCGTTGCCTGAGGAAGGTGTGACCCGGATTACACCGCCGTCTCGGGAGGAAGCCTTACAGCAAGGAAAATTAATTTTGGTGGCTGAAGATAATGAAATCAACCAGAAAGTCATACGACAGCAATTGACTTTACTGGGGTATGTCGCCGATGTCGTCAGCAATGGCCGTGAAGCATTTCGGCACTGGGAAAGTGGGGATTATGCATTGATTCTGACCGATTTGCACATGCCGGAAATGGATGGCTATCAATTAACCCAAGCGATTCGTTCTGCTGAAAAGGGAGAAGCGCATATTCCAATTATCGCACTGACTGCCAATGCGCTCAAAGGTGAAGCCGATCGATGCCGTGCAATTGGGATGGATGATTATCTGAGTAAACCGGTGCAGTTGGATCAACTCAAAACAACGTTGGAGAAGCGGCTACAAGCACCCGTGCACAAGCCTGTCACCCTTGAAGAGCCGATCGCTGCCAGTCAATCTGCAACACCACCGGTTGATGTGAGTATTTTGGAAGCGCTGATAGGCAATGACCCATCGACTGTTCGAGAGTTTTTACAGGATTTTCGTGTCAATGCCAAAGAAATTAGTGAGCAGCTTCATGCTGCTTACCATGCCATGGAATTTGACAAAATCAAGGGGGCCGCCCATAAGCTCAAATCGTCGGCACGTTCTGTTGGCGCTGTTGGGTTGGGAGAGTGGTGTGAGAAAATAGAACAAGCAGCCAAGGATAACAACGAAAAAGAACTAGCAAGTTTATTTCCTCATTTCGATGCGGAAATGGCAGCGGTTGATAGCTATCTTACTGCGACGGGGAAGACAAATTGAGAATTTTGAGATACAAACTCTTTGATAAATTTTAAGTGTTTGCTGGGATATGCTCTCTTTTGAATTACTGTCTCCAAGGAAATAATAATGAAAATTCATGAGTACCAAGCCAAGGAAATATTGCGACGTTATAGCGTGACAACACCTCGAGGGATTCCCTGTTTAAGTGCAGATGAGGCTGTGAGTGCCGCTGAAAAGCTTGGTGGTGACAAATGGGTTGTCAAGGCGCAAATCTATGCGGGTGGACGCGGTAAAGGCGGCGGGATCAAATTAGCCCGGTCACTGGCAGAAATCCACTCACTCGCAGATGCGATGCTGAATAAACCACTAATTACGCCACAAACTGGTCCGAATGGCCAAGTTGTTCATCGATTGTATATTGAAGAAGGTGTCGATATACAGCGCGAATACTACGTTGGTATCGTTATTGATCGTAGTCGGCAACGTGCTTGTCTGATGGCCAGTTCCGAAGGAGGAATGGATATCGAGCAGGTGGCTGCCAACACACCAGAAAAAATCCATAAAATTCTGATCAACCCTATAACCGGTTTAACTGATCAAGAGACTGAATCCTTAGCGAATAAAATTGAAATTCCTCAACCTAGCCTGGCGGATGCCTATACGTTATTAAAAGGGCTCTATCGCGCGTTCGACGAAATGGATGCATCTCTATTGGAGATCAATCCGCTCATTGTGGCGAATGATGGTAAGGTACTTGCACTCGACGCCAAGATGAATTTTGATGACAATGCACTTTTCCGTCACCCCGATGTTGTTGTTATGCGTGATCTGGATGAAGAAAATCCTTTAGAAATTGAAGCTGCTGAGCATGGACTCTCGTATGTACCACTTGATGGCAATATTGGTTGTTTGGTGAATGGGGCAGGATTGGCCATGGCAACAATGGATATCATCAAGCTATATGGCGGCGAACCGGCTAATTTTCTGGATGTTGGTGGAGGCGCGACAGCTGAAAAAGTCACCGAGGCATTCAAGATCATGCTACGCAATCCCAAACTAAGCGCTATTCTGGTGAATATTTTTGGCGGCATCATGAAGTGCGATGTTATCGCTAAGGGGGTAACCGTTGCAGCACGTGAAGTTAAATTGTCAGCACCCCTTGTTGTACGCTTGGAAGGGACCAATGTCGATCTAGGCAAGCAAATTCTGGCTGACTCTGGATTGCCGATCATTTCAGCGATAAATATGGCAGATGCCGCAGAAAAAGTAGTGAAAGCGGCAGCAGGAGGAGTTTAAATATGTCTATTTTGGTTAATCGTGATAGCCGCGTGATTACACAGGGTATTACCGGTAAAACTGGGCAATTTCATACCCGCTTATGTAGGGAGTATGCCTATGGGCAACAATGCTTTGTAGCGGGAGTCAATCCCAAAAAGCCGGGAGAACAGATCGAGGGGATTCCAGTTTACGCTACGGTCAAGGAAGCCAAGGAAGCCACAGGTGCGACGGTCTCAGTTATCTATGTACCACCTGCGTTTGCCGCTGCAGCAATAGATGAGGCTGTGGAAGCCGATCTTGATTTAGTAATTTGTATTACGGAAGGAATACCTGTTCGTGATATGCTGCGCACCCGCTATAAAATGGAGGGTAAAAAAACATTGCTGATTGGTCCGAATTGCCCCGGTATCGTCACGCCTGATGAAATCAAGATTGGAATCATGCCGGGGTATATACATAAGAAAGGGCGTATTGGGGTCGTTTCTCGATCCGGGACACTAACCTATGAAGCAGTCGCGCAATTGATGGCATTGGATCTAGGTCAATCAACCTGCATTGGGATCGGTGGTGACCCGATCAATGGATTGAAACATTTAGATGTCATGAAATTATTTAATGAAGATGAAGAAACCGATGCAGTACTCATGGTGGGCGAAATTGGAGGGACAGATGAAGAAGACTGCGCACGCTGGGTCAAAGACAATATGAAAAAACCGGTCGTAGGTTTCATAGCAGGTGTAGCCGCCCCTCCCGGCAAGCGCATGGGGCATGCAGGCGCGATTATCGCGGGTGGCAAGGGCACAGCCCAGGAAAAAATTGCCGTGATGGAAGAATGTGGAATTCGTGTCACTCGCAACCCGGCAGAGATGGGGAAGCTGCTCAAATCGGTTTTATGACGATCCAGATCCTATAAAAGAAGAAATAAGCTTGATTTAAGATAAAAGGAAGTGTGCGATGTTTCGAATTCTAGCAATGTTATCGATTGTTCTTATTGTGGGTTGTACTACAACGGGCCCGCTCCCATCCCCAACCAAGCCTGCAAAACCCCTTCCCGAATCACAGACAACGCCAACACAACCCCAGCGTCCCGCAGGCCCGCTTCCTCCCAGCACTCGTCCGACCTATAATCTCAGCGGCTATCCACCTGCAACACGGGAAGGGTATATCGACGGTTGTGAAACGGCAAAGAAAACACGTTACGGCTATAAGGATGAGCAACGTTATCTCAGCGACAGCCAGTATCGCATGGGTTGGGATGATGGATTTGCCATCTGCCAGATGCGGCGTTGACAAATTCTGATTTAAGTTGTCGGCATGTACTGCATTCATTCTTTGGTAGCTGAACGACGCTATATCCATGAAGTATGCGATCTAGGCTAACAGCTGTTATTTTTTTTCTGGGCACAGTAATGGCATTGCCTGTGTTGTCTGCAGCCTTGCCAGAATCTGTCTCACAGGCACTGAAGCAAGCTGGGATTCCTGAATCAGCTATCAGCGTTTACGTAAAGGAAGTCACTGCAAAACAGCCTGCATTAACTGTGAACGCCGACACCGCCATGAATCCCGCGTCAGTAATGAAACTCCTTACAACATACGCAGGCTTGGAGCTGCTGGGCCCTGCTTATACGTGGCGGACTGAGGTTTATGCGTTGGGCAAGATTGAAAAGGGTGTTTTACGAGGTGATTTAGCAATTAAGGGATATGGTGACCCCAATCTCAATCTGGAGAATTTCTGGTTGTTGGTTCGTCATATTCGTCAAACTGGCTTAAAGGAAATAACAGGTGATTTGATACTGGATACGAGTTATTACAATATCCCACGTACCGACCCCGGCGCTTTCGACGGCCAACCTCATAAAACCTACAATGTTTTTCCTGAAGCCGTGTTAGTCAATTATCTAACCTCTGCGCTGCATCTCACACCCCAACCAGAAAATAATACTGTTCGGGTAGTGGTTGACCCCGCTTCAGAATTGCTTGATTTGCAAAACAACCTGAAATTGACCCGAGGCAACTGCGGTGATTGGCGTAATCAGCTTCATGCCAATGTACGAAAGCCGGATGAGACAAATACTCGTGTGTCCGTAATTCTCACTGGCAACTACGCTATCCAGTGTGGCCAAAATACATATCATTTAAGCTTGCACGAGAACGCATCCTACATCCATGATTTATTCAAGAAGTTGTGGGCACAGCAAGATGGCTTATTCCGGGGCGCAGTACGCAATGGTGTTATCCCGAAAGGAATTGCTCCTCTCAGGGTGTATTATTCACCCCCACTTGCTGAAGTCGTGCGGGGAATCAATAAATTCAGCAACAACGTAGCTGCCCGGCAGCTTTATTTGGCACTGGGCGAAACGGCCATACCCCCGGATATTCAACCCTCCGTTTCACTCGATCAATCCAATGTCGCTGTCAGACGGTGGTTGTTTGCTAAGCGCCTAAGCTTCCCCGAATTGGTCATAGAAAACGGCTCGGGGTTATCCCGCATAGAGCGCATCAGCGCTTATAATATGGGCGAATTGTTGATTGCGGCATTTCAGAGTCCCGTCATGCCAGAGTTCATGTCCTCCATGGCGATTGCCGGAGCCGATGGCACGATGAGAAACCGTCTCAGAGGCACCTTGGTAGCAGGAAAAGCGCATATGAAAACGGGTACGCTCAATGATGTCATGTCAATTGCAGGCTATGTACTGGATCATAAGGATCGACGTATCGCAGTGGTTTTCTTTATCAATCATCCTCATGCAGGCAACGCTCGTACTGCGATCGATGCATTGATCAGATGGGTATATGAAAGAGCCTGACAATTAATATGCCAGAAGGGAAGGAATAATGACGATACGAATCCTAGTTACCTTGCAGGTTTTTCTGGTTGTTCTGATGATCGGTTATGTGCGTCCCGTTTGGGCAGATCCGGTCAGAGGTTTATTTACTGCAGAAAAAACTTGTCCCGCCTATGTATCTAAAAACAAGAAAACCAACCCCGATCAGACGCAAATCACGATGGGGGGAGAGTATGAAACAATCGAAGCAAACAGACCCACTCGTCCTGATTGGTACCGAATCATCGTGCCTAGCGCTCAACCGGCAGAACGCTGGGTCAGTACTGATTGCGGTCAATTCCAAGTAGCTGAGATAAATAGAGCAGGAGGTAATACATGCCGTATTGCTGGACAAGCCGATAGCCATGTACTCGCACTTTCCTGGCAACCAGCATTTTGTGAAACCAAACCCCAAAAACCAGAATGCAATATCAACGATCCCCTGTCTTATCAGGCGCGGCATTTTACGCTGCATGGCTTATGGCCTAATAAGCAGCAGTGCGGTACCAATTACGCATTTTGCGGTGATGTCAGTGTGCAGAAGAATAATTTTTGTGATTACCCTAGAGTAGAATTAAGTACAAAATCAGAGGCTTCGCTTGCCGAAGTAATGCCTAGTGTTCAAGCTGGTTCCTGTCTCGAACGCCATGAGTGGCATAAACATGGGACATGCCAAACAGATTGGTCAGAGGATGAGTATTTTGATCTATCGGTTGATTTAACCCGACAATTCAACGAATCAGGTATGGCCTATTTTATGAACCGTAGAATCGGGCAAACAGTGCGCACGGAAGATTTTCTGAACCGGCTCTCGGCAGTGCTAGGGCCTGCGGCGCGCGACCGCATTAAATTGAAATGCGAACAGGGGATGTTAGTGGAAGTTCAAATAAGCCTGACTGCTAATCTGAAGTTGGGTGATGATCTTGAAACATTGATCGAACACGCTCCTAAGCAAATTGGTTCATCGTGCCAGGAGACATTTGTTATCGATGCCATTGGTAATCAGCCGTAATTGAATGCAAACTTGATCCTGTTGGTATTTTTTAGCGTGAAATTTGGGATCCCCTACATATCCAATTTTTACCAAAACCAATAGTATTAAGTTTATCTAGGCTTGGGAATGAAGTTGAACAGATGAGTCCAAAACAACAATTTTCTAGCCCAGGGGCTCAATAATGAACCACAGTTAATATCCCTAGCCCATGTCCGTGAATAGCGATCTTAGCGAGGGCGAACCTGACTGAGGTGGATTTTTCGATCATTTGAGGCGAGTAGTTGTTCTATTTAACCAAAAGGATCGGAAATCCGGCCTAAGCCGTGACCGCAGTAGATCAATCTATTCACCGACAGACTAGCAAAGCTTAGGGATATTAACTTCTTTGAGTTTTATTCTGGCTTAGCCAATTAAGTGTGTCTTCTAGGGTTTCGCGTAGAGGGCGTGGTTTCCAACCAAGCTCTTGCTGTGCACGCGTAGTGTCATACCATGCATATCGACCCAAGATTTGAAGGGTGTCGCGGGTAATGGAGGGAGGTTTGCCAGTAATGGTCTTAGCTGTATTAAGAATTGCAACGATTACATGGGCTACCCAGATCGGTAAATGCCACCGCGGTGGCTTAACACCAGCAATAGAGGCAACTTGCTTTAGCAACTCCTCCACCATGACATTATGGCCGTTAAGTAAATATCGTTGACCGGGACGACCACGCTCGGCGGCAAGTAGCATGCCTTCCGCAAAATCACGAACATCTAGACAGCCAAAACCAACCGTGAAGACTACAGGTAGTTTTCCAGCAGCTACGGCTTGTAGTAGCTTGTTAGCAGGCGCGCCCACATAATCTTCTGGTCCCATAGTGAATGAAGGGTTAACAGCAATAACCGAGAAACCAGGGCTAGATCGAGCAAGTGCCTCTTGCTCGGCTTGCCGTCGTGTAAGTGCATATACAAGATCAAAATGATGGGTATCCCAGTCAGCTGTTTCATCCAGTGCTTGTGGATTACGATTCACACCAACAGCTAGAGAACTACTTGTAATGACGGCTTGTGTGATTCCAGCGTTAGCAGCCACATCTAATAGACGTCGTGTTCCACCGACATTGAATTCACGCATTTGATTCTCAAGAGCTTTACTAAGACCAACCAAGAAAGACAAGTGAAATACAGTATTTATTTTCTCGCAGGCGGCGCGCAAAGATGTTTCATCTTCAACCGTTCCTTCAAAGATTTCGACATTCAAACCTTGTAAAGCTGAGGTATCTGTGCCTTGAGGCACGAGGACTCGGGGCCGGATACCCCTTTTATTCAAACATTTAGTGACATGGTAGCCAAGGAAACTCGTAGGACCTGTGACCAGAACTCTGCTCTCGGGAGTTAGTATTTCACTCATAGCGGCGTTACCCCTTAATCGTTAGTGTTTCAGGGAGTGGCGTACGTTTTATGATGAATCAGTTAACTGCTACTGCTACTAACAAATAAGCTAAATTGCAGCATGGCTAATAAAAAGCTGTATGTACAACATCTTCTTACCAACTATTCGTTAGTAGCCGATATATCCACAAATCTGCTTAGTGACAATTCATTATTGTGCAGCTTGATGATACAGTAATAAAATTAATACAGAAAGTAGTGCAGCACTTTTGTATATACAGCTCAGTTGAGGAGGCTCTGCGTTGTGTCTATGTAAGACTCCTGATAAGTCAGAGAACGCAAAGAAACATAATAATACAATTGTGCTATCTCAATAGATCGCCAATTCTCTCGATTGCCATTTTGAGGTTCTGTATCGAAGTAGCAAACGATAGGCGCACATAACCTTTACAGCCAAATGCCGAGCCGGGTACAACTGCGACACCCGCTTTCTCCAACAAAAATTCGCTAAAAGTGATATCGCTGTCATTTTCTATAAGCTTTCTTTCTTGACAGGTTCGTATAGCCTGACGAACATCCGCAAACGCATAGAATGCGCCACCCGCAGACAGGCAGCGGATGCCAGGTATCCTAT
The DNA here is from genome assembly GCF_003051105.1 of Nitrosomonas nitrosa. Classification (GTDB taxonomy): domain Bacteria; phylum Pseudomonadota; class Gammaproteobacteria; order Burkholderiales; family Nitrosomonadaceae; genus Nitrosomonas; species Nitrosomonas nitrosa. The sequence continues at coordinate 16,052 of NZ_QAOO01000029.1, forward strand.
TCAATTCATAAGTAACAAATTGGTTGCGCTCTTTAAATGCAGCTTGCATGGGAATCATGCAGGACTGGTCACCATTCAGTGCAGCTTCGGCTGCGATTTGTGAAATAGAAGTAGGGTTGGAGGTGCTTTGTGACTGAATATTTTCCATCCCAGTAATAATTTGCTCCGGACCACCACAATAACCAATTCGCCAACCTGTCATCGCATAAGCTTTGGATACGCCGTTCAGTACCATAGTGCGGGTATACAATTCAGGGCAAGCATTAAGAATATTGACAAACTTATCATCTGACAAAAGAATGTGTTCGTACATATCATCAGATACAATTAAAATATTCGGGTGTTTCTTAATAACTTCACCTAATGCCCTTAGCTCATCAATAGTATAAACACTGCCAGAAGGATTACTGGGGCTGTTGATTATAAACATTCTAGTTTTTGGGGTTATCGCTTCTTCTAACTGTTGGGCGGTAATTTTGAAGTTATCTTCAATGCCTGTTCCAATAAAAACAGGCTTGCCTTCTGCTATAAGGACAATATCGGGATATGAAACCCAGTAAGGAGCAGGAATGATGACTTCATCCCCCGGGTTAATCGTTGCGAGAGCAAGATTAAAGAAGCTTTGTTTCCCGCCACAGGAAACCAGGATTTGCTTGGCTGTATAATCTAAATCGTTATCACGCTTAAACTTAGCGATGATAGCCTTTTTAAGGCCTGGCGTGCCACCTACTTGGGTATATTTAGTGAAGCCAGCATCGATCGCTGTAATTGCAGCATCTTTGATATGCTGCGGGGTATCGAAATCAGGTTCACCAGCGCCCAACCCAATAATATCTTTACCCTCAGATTTAAGTTTAGCTGCTTTTGCAGTAACTGCTAGGGTAGGTGAGGGTTTAATAGCCTGCGCGCGCTTTGAGAGTTCCACAACTAAGCTCCTGATTGGTTGATGCCTAACATGCTAGAATTAAAATAGTTTTGCGAAGAAATTATACCTGTGATTATTACCTTTCCCAACAGCCCATATAAGCTTTATCAATCTTTTTTGCCTGCTGGCGATCAACCAGCTGCTATCGATAAATTAGTCGAAGGTATCGAGGCCGGTTTACTCTTTCAAACCTTGCTGGGTGTCACAGGTTCAGGTAAAACTTTTACGATAGCCAATATGATCGCTCGATTAGGCCGCCCGGCTATCATTATTGCGCCAAATAAAACACTGGCAGCGCAATTATATGCAGAAATGCGCGAGTTTTTTCCAGAAAATGCAATTGAATATTTTGTATCTTACTATGATTATTATCAACCTGAAGCTTATGTACCTTCACGAGATCTTTATATTGAAAAAGACTCGAATATTAACGAGCATATCGAGCAAATGCGTCTTTCTGCAACTAAATCACTGCTTGAGCGTAAAGATACGATCATTGTAGCTACGGTATCCTGTATTTATGGTATAGGAGACCCTGTCGATTACCATAGTATGATTCTCCATTTGCGAGAGCATGAGAATATTTCCCAGCGCGACATCATTAAGCGCTTGACTGGAATGCAATATCAACGCAATGAATTTGAATTTAGCCGGGGAACTTTCCGCGTGCGTGGTGATATCGTTGATATATTTCCGGCAGAGAATTCAGAAATAGCTATTCGGGTATCTCTATTCGATGATGTCATCGAAAATATCACCTCATTTGATCCGTTGACAGGACGTACCCTACACAAGATATCTCGTTTCACGGTTTATCCTTCCAGTCACTATGTCACGCCAAGAAGCACAACAGTGCGAGCAATTGAAACAATCAAAGCCGAGCTTGCCGAACGCATCAGTTTTTTTCATCAACAAAACAAACTAGTAGAAGCTCAACGAATCGAACAGCGCACCCGCTTTGATTTGGAGATGCTGAATGAACTGGGTTTTTGTAAAGGAATTGAAAATTATTCACGGCATTTCTCCGGTAGAAAAGCAGGTGAACCGCCTCCGACGCTGATCGATTATTTACCTAGCAATGCATTGATGTTTATCGACGAGAGCCATGTGACGGTTCCACAGTTGGGGGGAATGTATCGAGGCGATCGGTCACGGAAAGAAAATTTAGTCACTTACGGTTTTCGCTTGCCTTCTGCATTGGATAACCGCCCGCTGAAATTTGACGAATTCGAGAAACTAATGCCCCAAACCGTTTTTATCTCAGCTACGCCTGCTGATTATGAGGCAAGAAAAAGTGGGCAAGTGATAGAGCAAGTAGTTAGACCAACAGGCTTAGTTGACCCGGAAATTATCTTGCGGCCAGTTGCCACACAGGTGGATGATTTGATGTCTGAAGTTACTGCACGTGCAGTAAAAGGGGAGCGGACGCTGGTAACGACACTTACTAAGCGTATGGCCGAAGATTTAACCGATTATTTCTCAGATCACGGTATTAGAGTGCGCTATCTTCATTCCGACATTGATACGGTTGAGCGTGTAGAAATTATCAGGGACTTGCGCTTAGGTAAATTTGATGTGTTGGTAGGCATTAATTTACTACGAGAAGGCTTGGATATACCCGAAGTTTCGCTGGTAGGCATACTGGATGCCGATAAGGAAGGTTTTTTGCGCTCTGAGCGGTCACTGATACAGACTATCGGAAGAGCCGCACGTCATATCAATGGAACCGCAATTCTTTATGCCGATCATGTTACAAATTCAATACAGCGGGCAATCGAAGAAACTGACCGGCGGCGAAATAAACAACTTTTATTTAATCAGGAAAATAATATTACGCCTAAAAGCGTCAGTAAACGCATCAAGGACCTCATTGATGGTGTTTATGATAGTGAGCAACGAAGCAGCCAGATACAAATGGCGCAAGCTCAAGCCCGTTATGAAAATATGAGTGAGGTCCAGTTAGCCAAAGAAATTCAAGTATTAGAAAAGCACATGCTGGAATCCGCAAAAAACCTGGAATTTGAAAAAGCGGCCCAATATCGCGATCAAATCAAGAATTTGAAAAATAAATTATTTATTGGTTTTATAGAACCGGATGTATCACAGAATCGTTAAAAAACCAGGCAAGTAAAAAAGCGTAGCAGATTTAGCTTTGCCTGGAATTTAATGATGCGGGCTATTGAGCGACTTTTACCTGGGTCGAAGTGACAAAAACAAGCCGATTGAATGTACGATTCAATGTTTTGCTGGTGAAGTTATGCATCGTCATGCTTTCAGCAAATCGGATATGGTCGCCTATTTTGACTTTGGTGGTGGGTGCTGCAATCCAGAATCGCTTGCTGCCATTTTCTAATTCCATATAAGTATATCCTGCAGTATCCAGTGTCGAAACGACAATCCCTTCGTTGTCCGGTAATTTTTCTGCGCTTGCGAGCAAAATTCTATTGGAGGAAGTTTGGTCAGCATAAATCAATGTTGATTCAAATAAAAATGCGACTAATGTAAAAGCTACAACTTTATATAAAGTTTTCATAGTTTATTGTTTATGATTTTTCAGCAATTAAAAACGAATTGTGTACTGCGCATAAAAGAAATCAGGAGAAATGCCTGGTCTCTGATTATTGACAAAGGTGCCACTAAATAGTTTGGAATAGCCAACAAGTACATCTTGATGACGACTAATATGGAAATTGACTCGGAAATCAATTTCATCACCAATATGGCTACCTGACTGCCCAGTAATATCACGCAGGGTGCCAATTCCAGCTGTGTTGTAAAGATAATCACGTTCATTAGCTAAATAGAATCGATGGTATTGAGCAATGAACGTAAACCAAGGCTGAGGGTGCAAGGTCACTTGGGCATTGAAATCGTGTAAGTTCTGACGCCCTACCAGATCCATGTAGCCTAAGTAGTAATGCCCAAATGGGAAAAGATGATTAAAAGTATTGGTTCGACCATCATTCGGATTGCTGTCACCTGATGCAAAATCATAGCGTAGCCAGAATTGCGGATTCATAGGGAAAGGCAGGTGGTAACCAAGCCCTGTTGCTACGGCGAAAGCTGAGATATCTAAATTTGATCGTTCACCAAACTGATACATACCCTCAAACTCATAAAGGAAACGATTATAGTCACCTGCGATACGCCCTCCCACAGTTTGTAAGGTTGAATTGCCTTGCAAAATATTACCTTGATGAATATTTAATGGTGAGACAACTCGATTATCGATCAGGCTAAGAAAATATAAATCAAGCAGCTGACCTTTCATTGGTTTATAGGTACCCCATAATCCAAAAAAGTTTCGGTCTTTATCCCAGTGATCAAACTCATTTCTCTCAGTTGTCATCGGTCTGACAAAAAATGCATCCAAATCGAATGTGGGCGTCCTCCAGAACGTCTTGATACCTTGAAAAGTCCTGCGGGTATTAGCCCAATCAAGAGTGGAAATCAACCTTTGTGAGCCGTAGAGCAATTCTTGTCGACCAACCCGCATATACGCCGGTCCATCTAGGAACTGCCCTAGTTTGATATCGGCGAATAGATTCAGCATGTCAGTATGATTTTTGTCGATAGCCAGTGCAGGTAAATCCTGACCCGCAGCGCGAGCATCGAGGAATTCAGCAAAGAGTCTGAAGCGATCCTGGTACCATAGATCTGCGTGGAAACGTGTGCGAAAAAGATGATAGTTATTATCGGCACCTGCTGCATTCAGGCGGCTATCCGTTTCGTGCATGTATCGATACCAGAACTGACCGCCAAATGACAGCAACCAATCATCATTTAACTGAATACGTTTTGCAGGATCGAAAAAATCTTTCTCATGCCCGGGTTTGTCGAGATACCGAAAATCAATATCGAATGCCGAAGTAGGGAGTAGCGCAAAAGGAGCATAAGGTGAGACAGGGGGCGCTTCACGCTTATTTCCAGTCATCAAATCCCAAAGCGAGTAGTAGCCAGGTCCAGCGGGCGGTATCGTAAAAATGCCTACTCGAGGCATCGGGGTTACAGGGGGTGTTTGTGACCAATTAAATTTCTGATTTTCGTTGTCTACGGGTTCCGACGAGTGAACCTGGATTGCAAGTGTGGCAACGGAAAAACCAAAAATGAGTTTCAGTAAATTTATTCTTGCTAGAGAGCAATATTTTAGCTTGTAGTCTCTAAAAGAATCGAATGGAAACATTACTTTATTAACCTCCCCAGTATTTTTGCATTGAATAAGAGTTTTCTGACATTAGATCAGAAGTTATATTTTTTTGATTTTAATATTAATTTTAACAAAAAAAGATTACTAACCCTATCTTCTATTGAATTATAAGGACTATATGGTTCAGGAATGGGCAAGGAAACTGATATCGATTTGCAGACAACGCTGATTTAATTTACTCCGACCAAGCAGAAAATTGCGAATTAGAGTGGTAAGTTAGCAATGCTTTGCTAAATATCACGACATGATCAGCTTCTAGTCTGATGCCAAGTTTTTCACCAATGGCGTGGTCATGGTGGCTGGGTATAAGCGACAGTACTGTCATACCACTTGCTAATTTAAGTGTATAAAGTATTTCAGCGCCACGAAAAGCTTTATGTGTAATTAAGGCTTGTGTGCTACTTTCAGGGCAATACACGATATCGTCAGGCCGTATCAATATTTCGACTTCACTCCCTATGGGGCAGATTTCCTGATCTGATTCGCAATGATGATAAATGTCTTTGGACAGAACGCCTAATTCCATCTCAATCATCCCAAGATCAAGTACTTTGCCAGGTAAAAATACACCTTGACCAATAAAATTAGCCACAAAACGATTAGCGGGCCGGTGGTATAAATTGTAAGCGGTATCCCATTGCATGATTTTTCCTTGGTGCATCACGCCGATCATATCAGCGACTGAGAAGGCTTCACCTTGATCATGTGTAACCAGAATGGCAGTTATTTGCTGATTTTTTAAAATTTCACGTACTTCCTGGCTCAGGCGCTCGCGCAGCGTAATGTCCAAATTAGAAAAGGGTTCATCTAGTAATAGCAAATCAGGGCGAGGCGCCAGTGCGCGAGCAAGTGCAACGCGTTGCTGCTGTCCTCCTGAGAGCTCATGAGGATATCTGTCGGCTGCTTCTATGAGACCGATGGTTTTGAGCATGTCAATAACCCGTTGTTTGCGCTCTTGCGTAGGGCTGCGATGCAATCCAAAACCAATATTTTCTGCCACAGTCAAATGGGGAAACAAGGCATAATCCTGGAAAACCATGCCAATACGTCTTTGTTCCGGTGGTAGGCTAAAATGAGAATCACTCACCGCTACGCCATTAAGCGATATTTGGCCTGCTGTTAATGATTCAAAGCCAGCTATACAACGCAATACCGTTGTTTTTCCACAACCACTTGGTCCTAGCAAACAACCAATTTCGCCTTTTTGGAGATCAAACGATAAATCGTCAAAAGTCTTATGGTTACCGTAACAATGTTGAATCTGGTTTATCTTTAGTAGAGTACTCACTTGGCTTACTTGTCGGTCTGTCGCATCAGCAAAATAATTGGCACTAGTCCTGCCATGACAAGTGTAACTGCAGGCAGTGCAGCATGCTCCCACTCACCTTCCGAGGTTAACGCAAATATACGGACGGCCAAGGTATCCCAGCCAAAAGGGCGGGTCATTAAAGTAATTGGCATTTCTTTCATTACATCGACAAAAACCAGTGCGGCTGCTGTAAAAATACCTGTTTTCAATATCGGTAGATGGATTCTTCGTAATATTGACCACCCTGTCAAACCAAATCCCATTGCAGCTTCATCGATATTGCGCGTAATACGTTGCATGGCACTGTCTATCGGATAATGGCCGACTGCAAGAAAACGAGTCATATATGCAATAAGCATTACACCGAGTGTGCCTTGAATCAAGAATCCAATTTCTACTTGAAACAGCTTTAACCACCATGCGTTCAATAAATCATCCACCCACACGACAGGGATAAAAATACCGACAGCTAAAACTGCACCCGGCAAAGCATAGCCAATGGTAGCTATGCGTACCGCTATCCGAGTAGTTGTATCAGAATAGAGGCGTGCAGCATAAACGAGTAATAAAGCGGCAAAACAAGTAATGAGTGTGGCAGCGGCTGAAAGCAGTACGGAATGGAACAGAAATTCGAAATAGCGCTGGTCGAAACTTTCCATTAGCGACTGGATTGCCCAGATGGACAGTTGAATGATGGGTAAAATAAAGGCAAGAAATAAAACACTTGCTGCAAAGCAAGCTACTGCGCTGCTTCGCCAGCCTGATAGGGCGATACGATCAACACGTGCACTTCGTTTGGTTTCTGCATAGCGCATCCGTATTCGAAATTGTTGCTCGGCAATAATGACTACAAAAACGATAAGTATCAACAGTGATGCGAGCTGAGAGGCTGCGGGTAGCGAGAACAGACCAAACCAAGCCTTGTAGATCGCCGTGGTAAACGTATCATAATTAAATATAGCAACCGTCCCAAAATCCGCGAGTGTTTCCATGAGCGTAAGCATTAAACCACCAGCAATCCAAGGCCGCGCCATGGGTAGCGAAACTTTGAAAAAACCTTGTCTTTGGTTAAGGCCGAGTGATTGCGCTACTTCTAATAATCGTTTTCCCTGCGTGAGGAAAGCATTACGCGCCATAAGATAGACATAAGGATAAAAGGCAAGCGTCATCACCAGGATAACGCCACTTCGCCCGTATAAATCAGGGAACCAGGGTAATTCTGTTCCCAACCAAGTTCGAAGGTTGGTTTGAATCGGGCCGGTGTAATCGAATAAACCGAGTACTACAAATGCAGTCACGTAAGCTGGAATGGCCAATGGTAATAATAACGCCCATGAAAAAAACCGACTTCCCGGAAATTCATAAACCGCGGTAAACCAAGCTAGGCTAACCCCTAGCAACGCGGAACCCGTCAGGACACCTAGAGCAAGCCAGAAGGTATTGATCAATAACGTGAGCAGAGTCGTTTCGACAAGATGCTGCCAGACATCATTTGCTGGCATAAAAACGGAGGAGAAAACGACTGCAATTGGTATGAGGATAAGTGCTGCAATGAGAAAAGGAATTATTCTCCAAATATTTGCAGCACCTTTCAAGTGAAAAAATGTTTGGGGAGGGTCTACAGTTTTATCTCCTTTAGTAAAATAGTTTTCATTTTTCACATGTACTTACTCGCTTATCGATAGCCAGCACGATCCATTAATTTTACTGCGGTAGTTTGCAATTCACCTGCTTTAACAACATTCATTTGGTTTTGCTTGAATTCTCCCCAGGCCGAAACAGTTTCACTTGGTTGAATTTGGGGATTAGCTGGATATTCCATATTGATATCAGCAAACAGGTTTTGAGCTTTGTCAGAAGATAAAAACTCTAATAATTTAATAGCCGACCGCTCATTTTTACTATATTGAGTCACGCCTGCACCAGAAATATTGACATGAACACCGCTGTTATTTTGATTTGGCCAAAAGATAGCTAGTGGTAAGGCAGGGTTTGCCTCCATCAATCTTCCAAAATAATAGGTATTGATTACTGTTACATCGCAGCGGCCTGCAGCTACAAACTCCAATGCTTTTGTATCGTCAGATAATGGCTCGGTTGCAAGGTTAGCTACCCAACCTTTTACAATCCGTTCGGTTTCGGCTTCACCATGTTCAGCAATCATCATGGCAACCAGCGATTGATTATAAACCTTCTTGGAAGTACGTAAACATAACCTGCCTTTCCATTTAGGGTCAGCCAAATCTTCATAGGTAGAGAGTTCGGTGGGTTTTACTTTTTGAGTATTGTAAACAAGGGTACGTGCCCGTACCGATAGGCCAAACCATTGGCCACGCGGATCGCGTAGATGTGCAGGTATATTTGATTCAAGTATGGGAGAAGAAATCGATTTTAATAATCCTGCACGAGCAGCCTCCCACAAATTCCCTGCATCAACCGTTATGAGAACATCAGCTGGTGTTCTTCGTCCTTCAGCCTTGAGCCTTGCTAAAAGCGCGCCTTCCTTATCCGTCGTAAATTTGACTTGAATACCCGTTTCACGGGTAAAAGCATCGAACATAGGTTTGATAAGCTGTTCGATTCTCGCCGAATAGACAACCACCTGCTCAGCGCGTGCATTGGTGGCTAGAAAGAAAAAGCAGCAGCCTATGATTGCAAATAAACGAATAAAAGAAGTTGGTTTGTGCATTTAAATTTAATGAAGACAAAAAGAGATTGGTAAAAAGTTTTTAACTTTGGTTTACAGGTAATTATACTATGAATAAGAACAATTATCAGTTGTCCAGTGTTAAGGCTGCAATAAAATTACTTCGTGGTTGATCATGAATTATTGAAGAGCCTGTAATGGATTGGTATAAGTCAACCCGAATGCTTCCGCAACTGCAGGATGTGTGACATAGCCACGGTAGGTATTTAAACCGTGCTGCAGAGTGCGCTCTTGGCGTACGGCATTTAAACCTTCGTTCGCAAGCTTTACTACGTAAGTGGCTGTCTGATTGTTAAGCGCGAAAGTGCTCGTGCGAGGGACAGCGCCCGGCATATTAGTAACACAATAGTGCAGTACGCCATCAACTTCATAAACCGGGTGACTATGTGTGGTTGGATGTGTTGTTTCAACACATCCACCTTGATCAACCGCCACATCGACGATAACGGATCCTTTGCGCATGTCTGCTAGCATTTCTTTAGTGATGAGCCAAGGCGCGCGTCCACCTGGAATGAGTATTGCGCCAATGACCAGATCAGCTTGAAAGACTAACTCTCTGATATTGAGACCATCGCTCATGCGCGTCAATAATTGACCTCTGTAGATATCATCGAGATATTTCAGTCGGTTATGGTTCACATCTAGTACAGTTACTTGGGCACCCATGCCAACTGCAACTCTTGCTGCATTTGCACCGACTATACCTGCTCCAAGAATAACGACATTAGCGGGCGCTACGCCAGGTACGCCACTCATAAGGATGCCCCTTCCTCCCGATGTTTTCAATAAGTAGGTAGCCCCTATTTGGGTCGCCATTCTGCCGGCCACCTCGCTCATGGGCGCGAGTAAAGGCAATTCTCCTGATGCCGTTTGTACAGTTTCGTATGCAATGCCTGTTGTGCCTGTGGCTAACAGTACATCCACTAAAGATTTATTCGAAGCGAGGTGTAGGTAGGTGAAGAGAATGAGTTCTTGGCGTAAATAGCGGTATTCTGGTTCAGTAGGTTCTTTTACTTTAACGACTAATTGTGCTGACCAAGCGTCATCAGCATTGAAAACAATATCGGCGCCTGCAGAGCGATAATCATCATCGGAAAAAGCACTCCCAATTCCCGCACCAGTTTGAACTCGCACTAGATGCCCTTGGTTTGTCAAAGTGTGCACTGTACCGGGGGACATCCCCACACGGAATTCATTATCTTTCGTCTCCTTGGGCAATCCAATAATCATGATTTAAATCCTAATTAGGTTGTTCAAAATAATTCATTTATTTTTATGTCTTTGATGACACTGGCTAATCGATCGACAAAACCACGTGAAATGCAAGTTGTAATTACTTAATATAGCTGTGCAGTATAGGCGACGACCGAATTTGCTACGAGATAAAATATGACAATTTATCTGAGGAGAAAATACCCAAAGTTTCAGAAGCAGATACATTATTTTTTCTGCAAGTAGAGATAGCCTACGCACCTCGCATTAGATTTCGACACCTTCTTTTGCTAAAACAGCTTGATAGCTTTTGATGGAGCTGGGTTATGTGAATACTGTTCTCACATCGATTATTAGAGTAAGTATGGGTATCACGCAATATATTGTATTCATTTGAGAAGGCGATGTGGCCAATATACTTTGGCCTTGATGAAGGGGTCGACGGTGTCGCTGCCTAATGAAAGCGGACAATTTTGAGCTGGATACTAAGGCTATCCGTGAACTGCGATCGCAGCGAGGGTGAAGGTGACCGAGCTGGACTTATCGATCATTTGAGGCGAATAGTTACCCTATCGAACGAAAAGGAATAGAAAATCCGGCCTGTCAGCTTTTTCCGCAGTAGATCCGTCTCGGACAGCACTCCTGGTGCATTCCTGGATCTTTTGAAAGCTAACAACTGATCGTTTTATAAAATCAAATGCAATAGGCTCATTAGTGTCTGGGTAAGTAAGTGTTACGTTTTTCTCAGGAGGGTAAAAAAAAACCGAAACGTCAAGAGCTCGGTAAAAATGTTGATTTATCCAAAACTATGGCATTTCTGCTTTCATCCCAATGTAGGTGCAAACGACAACCAGGAGGAGACAGATACAGCCTATGTGCAACTTACTTCATCGTTGTGTTGTACTGTCTACCGCCTTTTTTATTGTTCTCCGAGCCTTTCCCTATTGCCTGCCTATTTGATCCAATCAGGAAATTTCTACAACACTACATTTATGACTATTTTTATAGATTGAAAAAAGCTAGTCTTCTTTGTTTAATGCATTACATTTATCAATAAATGCTTGTCGATCAGCCTCACTAGTAAAAGCTGTCAGTGATTTCTCCATTCCTATCCCAGCGCAATTTACTGAATTAGCTTCAGGCACGCCATCACACCCCATCAGAGCGATACTAAGACCAATAATACCAATGATTTTACATTTAAAACTCATTTAGAACTCCCTCTATAATTAATGGATAGATTCATAACAATACAATAGTCTGATATATTCAAGCTATTCAATAGCCTGATTTTAGTTCACCATTCGAACCCAGCTACTTAATTCTACCCTAATCTTCAAAGTTTGAGATTTTAGTATAGCTTTTTTCGAAGGGTAAGCCGCATAATCGGTATAAGTTTTAGCGATGGATTGCTGGAATCGATGTGGCAAGGAAAGGAAACTGATTCACACTCAAACGCAGTTGGAAAACCTCGCAATATGTAATGATATTTTGCACCTACTTCCAATATGCTCCTTACAAGTACGCTGAGATCATTTACTGATCAAAGATTAGACGGTAAAGCTGGACAGTCTCTAATCAACAAAGCTTAAAAGCAACCAATCCAATCTCAAGCAAGCTTATCTCTTAGTGGCAATGATGTAGTTAAATCGCGCAAATTGGCATTAAGACTTGAGGTAATGGCCTATTAGCCAAGCCAAACTCAGGCCATTCGAGCGGCAAATCAAATAGCTTCACAGCGCTCAAATGGACAAAGCGTAGGTGCATAATGCGAGTCGCTGTCAGTAAAAGGTGATGGTGTCAGATTAATGGCCATAAACATGTGCCATCGTTTATCTGAACAGATTTAGACTGTACTGTTTCTCAACTCGCTGCGGACTTTTAAACTGGGTGATGAGGGAAGGGTGCAGCCAAATTATCTGATTACACTATCCTGATAACGCGGTTACTCTTTTTTCTGGATAAATTCAATTTTATAACCATCAGGATCCTCGACAAAAGCAATCACAGTAGCCCCGTGCTTCATAGGCCCTGCCTCGCGTGTTACACGACCCCCTAGTTTTTTAACATTTTCACAAGCTTTATAGGCATCATCCACTTCAATTGCAATGTGGCCAAAAGCCGTGCCTAGATCATATTTATCCACACCCCAGTTATATGTTAGCTCCAAAACAGCGCCCTCTGATTCACTTTGATAGCCGACAAAAACCAATGTGAATTTGCCATCAGGATATTCTTTTTGTCTCAGTACCTTCATGCCAAGGATTTTGGTATAAAAATCTATGGATTTCTCGAGATTGCCGACTCGCAGCATGGTGTGAAGTATTCTCATAATACTTTTATCATTTCAAAATCTTCTTTACGGGCGCCACATTCCGGGCAAGTCCAGTTTATTGGAACATCCGCCCAGCGTGTTCCCGGTGGAATACCTTCTTGTGGCGAGCCTTCAGCCTCGTCATAAATATAGCCGCAGATCAAGCACATGTATCGGTGATAAATCTGATTTTCATCAGTAGACATGATAGATAGAAATACCCTTTTAAGTTAAAATTATATTTTACGGTATTATTGCATGTCTCAACCACCCCCAAAAGTATTAACATTTGCTGCAAGTGACCCTAGTGGCGGTGCAGGAATACAAGCCGACATTCTGACTTTGGCCAGTATGGGTTGCCATCCGCTTACAGTTATTACCGCCATTACAGTCCAGGATACAGTCGGTGTTGAAAACATCTTGCCTCTGGATGCAGAATGGGTCACCGATCAAGCACGTATTGTGCTTGAGGACATGCCTGTTGATGCATTCAAGATTGGGTTGCTTGGGAGCGTTGAAATCATTGTCGCCATTGCAGAAGTGATAGCGGATTACCCCGGTATTCCAGTCGTACTTGATCCTATCCTCACTTCAGGCCGTGGAGATGTGCTTACGAATGAGCAGATGATCAGAGCATTGTGTGATTTATTGATCCCCCAGACAACGATTATTACGCCCAATAGCTTAGAAGCTCGACGCTTAGCGCTTGACCATGAAGACGAGTTAGAAACAATCGAATTAAAACAGAGCGCGGATCGCTTGCTGGATTTGGGGTGTGAGTATGCATTGATCACAGGTACGCATGAAAATACAGCAAAAGTCATTAATACGCTTTATGACTCCAAAGGGGCCGTCCGCTCTGATGAATGGCAGCGACTACCTGGCTCCTATCATGGATCGGGTTGTACGTTATCGTCGGCGATAGCGGCATCGCTTGCTCATGGGTTGCCGATAGCAGAAAGTGTTTACGAGGCGCAAGATTATACTTGGCATGCACTCAAATCCGGTTTTCGTCCTGGCATGGGACAGTACCTGCCAGATCGTTTTTTCTGGGCTAGCGACGAAAATGAGTCGGAAGAAAAAACCTAACTGTTCAAATGATACGCCACGATTTAAAAGGTTTATACGCGATAACGCCAGATATAGCTGACACGCACCAACTATACGAGATGACGCAGCAAGCATTGCGTGCAGGCGTAAGATACGTCCAGTATCGAAATAAGTTAGCAGACGATCGTTTGCGTCTGACTCAAGCAGAAGCACTCACCGCGCTTTGTAGGGACTACGGTGCGCGCATGATCATTAATGACCACTGCGATCTTGCGATCATGGTCAATGCTGATGGGGTGCATCTTGGAAAGGATGACATGATGGTTTCTGAAGCTAGAGATTATCTGGGTAAAAACAAAATTATCGGGGTTTCCTGCTATAACCAATTGAAATTGGCGATAGGAGCAGAAAAGCAGGGCGCAGATTATGTCGCTTTTGGTGCTTTTTTTCCATCATTGACTAAAACGGATACTGTAAAGGCATCTACACGACTACTTTCTGAGGCAAAGAATTACTTAAATATACCAATTGTCGCAATCGGCGGGATTACATTGGAAAATGCGGCGAAGCTAGTAAACTATGGATGCGATGCGCTGGCCGTTTGCCACGCGCTGTTCAATACGCAATGTATTCGGTCGACTGCAGCCAGTTTTAACCAATTATTTACAGATATTGAAACGATTTCATCTTCATAATAACGAGAAAGTAAATGACTTCACGTAATCAGCAATTATATGAGCTCTCCCAGAGAGTTATTCCTGGTGGGGTTAATTCACCCGTACGCGCCTTTAAGTCTGTGGGCGGGACACCCATTTTTTTTCAACGAGGGCAGGGGCCTTATTTTTGGGATGTAGATGGAAAAGCCTATATCGATTATGTCGGGTCATGGGGCCCGCTTATTTTGGGGCATGCGCATCCTGAAGTGATCAAATCGGTCCGCGAGGCAGCACAAAATGGCTTATCTTTTGGTGCACCTACTGAGGCTGAACTGATCATTGCAGAATTGGTTTGCAGCTTGTTGCCTTCTATAGAACAAGTTCGATTAGTCAGCTCGGGTACTGAAGCTGGGATGAGTGCAATTCGTCTGGCCCGCGGCTATACGAACAGAAGCCGGATCATCAAATTCGAGGGTTGTTACCATGGGCATGATGATGCCTTATTGGTCAAAGCAGGGTCGGGCGCGCTGACTTTTGGCCATCCCAGTTCGGCAGGGGTGCCATCTGAAACAGCAGCACATACTATCGTGTTAAGCTATAACGATATTCCGAGTGTTGAGAAAGCCTTTAATGATTTTGGCAATGAGATTGCGGCAGTAATCGTAGAACCAGTAGCTGGCAATATGAATTTGGTTAAAGCGAGTCCTGATTTTTTAACGACACTTAGAAAATTGTGTACGCAATATGGCAGCGTATTGATCTTTGATGAAGTTATGACAGGTTTTCGTGTAGGCTTAGAATGCGCCCAGGGGCTATACCAAATTAAACCCGACCTCACGATATTGGGTAAAGTGATTGGTGGTGGGATGCCTATGGCAGCTTTTGGCGGCAGACGGGATATTATGCAGTGCCTAGCCCCATTAGGGGCGGTCTATCAAGCAGGTACACTATCAGGAAATCCGGTGGCAGTAGCTGCTGGTCTTGCTACCTTAAATGAAGTGCAGAAACCCGGGTTTTATGAAGCACTGGCGGCCAAAACTGAGCAATTGGTGCAGGGATTAACTGAGATAGCCAAACAGCATGGCATCGCTTTCAGTGCGCAAGCAGTAGGAGGGATGTTCGGTTTGTATTTTAGAGAAACAGCGCCGGAAAGTTTTGCCGATGTAATGGCATGCGATAAGGAAGCGTTCAATCGTTTCTTTCACGCAATGCTGCAAGAGGGCGTTTATTTTGCTCCTTCTGCATTTGAGGCAGGTTTTGTTTCATCTTCTCATACCGAGGAGGAAATCAATAAGACACTCAGTGCGGCAGGGCGTATTTTTGCTACCTGGAAGTAAAATTCACTCCCGGCGATCCGCCGGAAGTGAAGACATTAAATTGACTGTTTTTACAAAAAAATGATGGGTGACTATTGACAGGTAAGATAGATTTTAGTTGGTGGCCAATGTTGAAATATATTCAGCCACTGCTTTCTTTTCTTGAACGCTCATGCGTAACACGATCATTTGCATAGCGTTATTCATGTCGTTTGTCCGGCTGCCTTGGCGGAATGCTTCTAATTGTGAAATAGTATAGGCGGTATGTTGGCCTGCTAACTTAGGGTAATGAGGCGGTATACCAGCACCATTGGGAGAATGGCAGCTGGAACAGGCAGGTACGTTATTTTCTAAATTTCCGCTATTGTAGACGCGCTTGCCTAGCTCCAGTAATGACTCATCATCACTGGTTGCGGGCGCTGGATTTGTTTTTTGCTTTGCATAGTACGCACCGAGGTTTTTCATATCTTCCACTGAGAGTGCTGCAACCATGGAAGCCATCACAGGATTATCACGTTTGGCGCGGGCATCACCTTCTACCTTAAAATCCATCAATTGCTTGGTGATATACTCAGCATGCTGACCTGCCAACGATGGGTTGATTGGAATAATGCTGTTGCCATCAGCACTATGGCAACCAGCGCATACGCCTGTGGCAATTTCTTTACCTTTCTCAGGATCACCTTGAAAACCGGGTGTTTGAGCAAAAATTTGATTGGAAAAGATAAGCGCAAAAATGATTGCAGTATTTTTAATGATTCTCATAATTTGAAGAAGTGAAGGTTTTTTAAGGTTTTTTAGAATAAGGAAAAGCACCGATTTAAGGGTTGCATTTTAACAAGGTTTATGAATAACAGTAAACGACCATTGTTAATAATCCATCAAAATAAAGGTAATAACAGAGCGACGCTCAGAAAAAAAATCAAATTATTAGCTACGATGACGATGCGATGCGCACGCGCAGCCGTAGCTTGCGTGAGATAGGAGTAACGTTATGGCTGTTTACCTCTAGCGACGGCAAGAATCACTTCTTTGATATGCGATACCCTATTTTTTAAATGAATCATTAACAAGACAAGGACAAAATGAAATTACAATGTAAACCCCAGCAAGTTGAATTTAGAGTAAGTAGAATATAGATCAAGAAGAAGTGAAAGAGACGATTTTCGAGTATGTGAATAAATCGATCTGATTGCAAGGCGGAATGATCTGTAATTGAGTTTTTTAAGCATCAAGCGTAATACAAGATGCAGTTAATAAGATTTTTTAATGGGTAATCGTATTATTGAGTGAATAAATTATTGTGGCTGTTAAAATAAAAACTCCTGAAGAAATTGAAAAAATGCGGATTGCTGGAAGACTGGCATCTGAAGTGCTTGATCATATAGCACCTTATGTGGCGCCAGGTATAACGACGGGCGAACTTGACAAGATTTGCCATAACTATATGGTAGATATTCAAAAAACAATCCCAGCTCCCCTCAATTATGCACCACCCGGATACAATCCTTTTCCAAAATCGATCTGTACTTCGGTGAACCATCAAGTGTGTCATGGCATACCAGGGGAAAAGAAGCTCAAGGAAGGGGACATTGTCAATATTGATGTGACGGTTATCTATGATGGTTATCACGGGGATACCAGCCGGATGTATTATGCGGGTAAACCATCGATACAAGCCAAGCGATTATGCGAAGTCACTTACGAATCCATGTGGCGTGGAATAGAAGAAATTAGACCAGGCAAGCACCTAGGTGATATTGGTCATGCTATTCAACGCATGGCTGAGAAGGCTGGTTATAGCGTGGTGAGAGAATTCTGCGGACATGGTATCGGGGCAAAATTTCATGAGGAACCGCAAGTTCTTCATTATGGTCGGCCTGGAACTGGTTTAGAACTCAAAGCGGGTATGATTTTTACGGTAGAGCCGATGATCAACGCGGGTAAAGCGGCGATACGGACACTGCCCGATGGTTGGACGGTAATTACTAAAGATCATAGTCTATCGGCTCAATGGGAACATACTGTGCTCGTGACTGATGAAGGCTATGAGATATTAACTGTTTCTGCGGGATCTCCACCCCAACCGGTGTCCTATCGTTTTGCTTCTTGAATTCATCTACTAACAACGGTAAGTTTTTAATGTAATGGAATCACTCTAGAATTCAATTTCATCATGCCACGTCATCACAACCGCGCAAATCATCAAATTCGCCCCGTTAGAATTACGCGTCGCTATACCAAATATGCTGACGGCGCTGTGCTCATCGAGTGCGGCGATACCAAGGTTGTATGCACCGCAAGCGTTTCCGAGAAAGTACCCCCATTTCTAAAAGGGTTGGGTCAGGGCTGGTTAACGGCAGAATATGGAATGCTGCCATGTTCAACCGGTGAGCGTATGCAACGCGAGGCGACCAAAGGCAAGCAATCCGGGCGAACCATGGAGATTCAACGTCTGATTGGAAGAGCGCTACGCTCAATCGTAAATTTAGAAGAATTGGGCGAGCGCACCATCCAGATAGACTGCGATGTGATACAAGCTGATGGTGGCACCCGAACCGCAAGCATTACAGGTGCCTTTGTCGCCCTATACGACGCTGTTGACAGTCTACTGTCGCAGAAAATAATCAAGCATAATCCGATACGGGATCATGTTGCAGCGATTTCGGTAGGTATTCACCAGGGGTTACCCTTGGTCGATCTCGATTACACAGAAGATTCATCTTGTGATACCGATATGAATGTTGTCATGACGGGCAATCTTGGTCTGGTTGAAGTACAGGGGACGGCAGAAGGTGTGGCATTTAGCCGAGAAGAACTGGAAATCATGCTGGATTTGGCGCAACAAGGTATTCAAGATTTGGTCGCCATACAAAAGGCCGCACTCGCGGCAGGTTAAGGAATTCATGCGAAAGCTCGTTATAGCCAGCAATAATGCTGGAAAACTAAAAGAGATACAGAAAATACTCTTGCCATTTGATATCGAGGCTGTTTCTCAAGCAAATCTAGGTGTCACTGAAACGGATGAGCCATTTGAAACTTTTGTTGAGAATGCGCTTGCCAAAGCACGCCACGCAAGCCGATCTACAAAATTACCTTCGTTAGCGGATGATTCCGGTATATGTGTGAGTGCGCTGGGTGGTGCGCCAGGCGTCCATTCTGCGCGTTATGCCGGTGAGCCCAAATCGGACGAACGCAACAATCAAAAACTGACCCAACTATTAAAAGCCCATGTTGACCGGCGTGCTTACTACTATTGCGCAATCGTACTGATAAGGCATGCTGATGACCCCCAACCAATTATTGTGGATGGAAGCTGGCATGGTGAGATCGTACAAACGCCACGCGGGGAAGGGGGGTTTGGTTACGATCCGTATTTTTTCTTGTCCGATCTAAATATGACGGCAGCGGAGCTACCTATGGAACAAAAAAATGCAATCAGCCATCGTGGAAAGGCACTCCGCAAATTAGGGGAATTGCTTACTCAATATACGCTCTGACGCTTGATAAACATATAGTCTGTTAATCATGGCCGCCACTATCAATGTCTCATCTATACTCCGTAATCAATCACCTAAACTCAGCTCTCTTCCACCTCTGAGTCTTTATATACACATCCCCTGGTGTGTCAAGAAATGCCCGTATTGCGATTTCAATTCACATGAAATCGGCAACAATGTGGCCAACCTGCCTGAACAAGACTATGTATCTGCGCTGATTCGTGATTTGGAAATGGCGTTACCACAAATCTGGGGAAGGCCTATCAGCAGCATATTCTTTGGGGGAGGTACGCCAAGCTTATTAAGTGCGCAAGCGGTCGATACGATACTCACTCAAGTGCGCATGCTGCTCCCAATAGAGCTTTACGCTGAGGTTACCCTCGAAGCCAATCCCGGGACATTCGAAGCACAAAAATTCTCAGATTTTCGTACAGCGGGTATTAATCGCTTATCTGTGGGGATACAGAGTTTCAATAGCAAGCACCTGCATGCATTGGGGCGTATCCATGATGATAAGGAAGCCCATCGCGCCCTCGACATAGCGCTGAAATATTTTGATAATGTGAATCTTGACATAATGTATGCATTACCCGATCAAGGTTTGGAGGAAGCGCGGCAGGATATTGAAATCGCGAGCGTATCCGGCGTGCATCATGTTTCCGCTTACCATCTTACACTGGAACCCAATACTTACTTTCATCGTTTTCCGCCCAAACTCCCGGATGATGATTTATCAGCAGAGATGCAGTTGATAGTCGAGCAAACCCTTTCAAGACGAGGTTTTGAACACTATGAAATATCTGCATTCGCCAGACCAAGCCATCGGTCGCACCATAACCTAAATTATTGGCAATTTGGTGATTACTTGGGGATTGGCGCAGGTGCTCACAGCAAGATCAGCTTTCAGGATCGTATCATAAGGCAAATGCGCTATAAGCAGCCCAAACAATATATTACGAAAACCTTGAACGAGAATGATTCCGTACAATCGCAACACGAGATTCTGGCTAAAGATCGCGCTTTTGAATTCATGATGAATGCATTGAGACTGATGGAAGGATTTCATCCTGATACTTTTCAAGCCACGACAGGTTTATCGATTACAGTTGTTCAGCAAGAACTTCATCGAGCTGAACAGTGTGGGTTGCTCTGTTGGGATCATCATTGCATCAAACCAACCGTAAAAGGTAAGCAATTTTTAAATGAACTACTGCAGATTTTTCTTATTTAAAAAACGTTTATTGAGCGGAGAGAAATTTGAGAGCTTTTTTTGCGCAAAGAAACGCAAGCTAAAATCCTCAGAAAAAACTTCAGGCTATCGTTAAATCTTGCTTATCACCTGAGGCATCACGTTTAATGTATGCTGTAATCGTTTCTGGTTGCAGAAGTTTTCATGTAGCCCTTTATGTAGTTCCTTTCGCTTCGGAACAATTTTTTTGCAATAGGCCTACACGAATGTATTAAATGAAAAGGCATTTAGTCGCATTCTGACTAAATGCATAAATTTATTGGTGGCCAAGGGCGGAATCGAACCACCGACACAAGGATTTTCAGTCCTCTGCTCTACCAACTGAGCTACTTGGCCTATAATTTACGATTTAACTATAGCGATTGGTTTGATATTGTTTTTATCTTCAGTGAAGAAACAACTTTTAAAGTACATATCATATCAGAATTGGCGCGCCCGGCAGGATTCGAACCCACGACCCCTTGGTTCGTAGCCAAGTACTCTATCCAACTGAGCTACGGGCGCAAATTTATCTTCTTTTCTTTTTAAGAAGGGCTCAACATTATATCAAAGCGGGCCATCATAAAAAATGAAAGATAATTTCTACTTTACCTTCCCTAATAATGGATATATTTTTCTTCACATACAGTATTCTGAGCGAGCGGGGCATGATGTTACATTTACCATTTTTTGTCAAGAATAAGTATTGCTTTGAACAGAAAACAAATAGATTTGTCTCGTACTCTTTAGGAAGGTTGCATTGATGGTTGACCAGTAGAATCTAAAACGCTAACATATGCAGCTCATTGAAAATGATCCCTGATAGCTCAGTCGGTAGAGCGACGGACTGTTAATCCGCAGGTCCCAGGTTCGAGCCCTGGTCGGGGAGCCAAACATATGCACCTTGTTGTTCTTTAACGGGTATTCTGATAGTATCTGCCGATTGATGCTTGCACCGACCGACGCACTTATATCACAAGCGCTGCGCCCAAACTTATAAATTTCTTTAATGGCGCCAAATTAGCGGTCAACCCCCCCAAAGCATTTCCCATAGCTTGACGTAGGTTACTGGGCTTCTAACGGACACAGAGTAGTATTCTGTATTCTTTCTAACTGTACATTTTTATGGCACGATTACGGTTAGGTGTATTCAAAGGTTAGATATCTTGAACATAGGGGGATGACTTTCATGAAACTGATAATAGCCGTGATAGTGACCGGATCGTTGATATTATCCTCAAGTACCCAAGCCTATGCATTCGCTGCATGCCATGTAGCGGAAGCGATGGGGTATGCAGGAAAAGCGCAGGTATACGGAGAATTGGAACATGCTAAAGAAGCGCTCCAATACGCAAAAGAAAGCTTAGTGCATGCTAAAGAAGCAAGAAATGAGTATGGCAAAGATAATAAGCATATGGATCAAACTATCAAATACTTAGAAGAAGCTATCAAACATGCCTCAATGAATAACCCAAAAATTGCAGCTAAATATGCTGAAAATGCACTGAGACATATGCGTGACTCTTGTCGTTAAGATCTGATGTCACGGTTGACGAGTTCGTTATTAATCGAGGTGGGTGTAAGATTGATAGTTTTGCTGTTGCCTCTGAATATTACTTTGGGGCAACGAACTCGTATTCTAAACACCTGAATTCTTCAAAGCGCTTTTAAGTACTCAATTAGCAACCAACCTCTCCCATCATTCCCTGTTTCCCTCAATCGGAAGCGCGCAATTCTATTATTTCCTATTTATATACAATATGATTCAAATTTTTGTGCTAGTTTTTTGGGTAGGATGTCTTAATATAAGCTCCATAGAAGTATCAAAACAAAAGTTGGATAAGCTAATCCCTAGTTTTATTAGGGATATATAAGAAATTATCTAGCTTAAATCTTTTAATGCATCAAACTTGATTCGAATGTTTTATCAACACCAACTGGTTTTGGTCTAGTGGCAGCAGGGGAAACTGTCAACCTGAAAGAACGTATCGTTAGTAAGGTTATTTGCTTTGATACCTTTTTCAATTTTTTAC
>NZ_QAOO01000030.1 GCF_003051105.1 Nitrosomonas nitrosa
GGCAATAATCCCTTTGCGATAAGCCGCTTGCCTGCCAGGCTTCTATATGGTTTTGTTTGTACAGCGCTAACACCATCAATTATCCTCTTGAAATAAGTATGGGGATAATAATGGACTAGATTATCTATGGTTAGATGGTCGTGCTGAACGCTTACGATTCCTGCAACTGATAGCCCAGTCAATCCGACGCGCGGCCCACCGTTCATTTACCCATCCGGCCAATGCAGCAGTACGACAATAGCCAATAAATGCCCAGGATACCAGGCTCGCCAGATAAAACGCGGCATCCTGAAACTAACCTGCGGTACTCGGTTAGCGGCACCTGCAGCCATCAACAGCACAAAAAAGCATGTCGCCACGGTAAAAAACTTGGCCATAATCGAGCTATTCAACAGTACCGCATTAATCAGTAGAGGCAGGGCAGCACTTACCGCAGTAAGCTGCTTGATCAGGGTGTCGGCTGGCTGATTCAGGACGTGCAGCGCGAACATAAAAAAGGGAATCATTAGAAGCCCGCCATGACCATACTCTACCCATTGGCCGACGAACAGCCAGGCAAAGAGTGTTGTCGCAATCGACAGCCATATAATGAAAAAATAGCTCAGCCCCCCGGGATTTGAACGATGAGCCAAGCTGCGCAGCCATGTTCCCCAACACAACCCTAACACGAGGGTGAAACAGATATTCAGTTTAAAATCATCACGTGTCATGGCCATGTAGGGAAGCTGGGCGATCAGCCCGATCAACAGAATGCGCAGAGCATAGCGTGTTGGGTTATGGGTATTGAAAAGTCCATGCCAGGCAACCATAGCAGCGAATAGCGGAAAGGCAATGCGACCGATCGATGAGCTGACCCAGCCGACGTCCCAGCTCCCGGGAAGCAGGTAGCGTACTACATGATCCATGGTCATGGTGATCAATGCAAGCCACTGACCCCAGGTCGTCCAAGCTGAGGAAGGGCGGGAAGTTGGGTGGGTGGCTGAAAGGGGAGAAATCAATGGTATCGGTAACTCCAATCATGCATTGAAAACAGCTTCACCATAACGGCAACAGCCTTGGTAGCATGGGCATATAAACGTCCTATTTTAAGAGTAACAAGAACTAAAAATCCAACATGCTGCCCAAATAAGTAGCTGATTAGCAAAAAAATCCGCCTTTCTTAGCTTAATCAGAATAATAATATATATGTATTGACTCATTATTCTCGGCCACTATTCTTGGTTCTTTCTTTCTAAGTTAGCGATAGCGGCCCGCCAGACCATCCCAACAATCTGATGTTGATTTCGTTCTTTTTCACCATAAGAAAGCTTTAGCGGCGTTTATATTTGTCTATAGCGATAGATAACTGGCCATATAATCGTTATTATATTCATATGATTGTAATTTCCGAGAGGGTTCCAGAAACATGTCCAATTTTATAAAAAGGTTATTTTCTGTAAACTCAGATGAACAAAAAGTGCTTGATGCGATTAAGGAATCTGGTCTCAAGTCTATGCGAGTTATCGGACGAGGTACTTTAGTTGTCGATGCAAAAGAAGTCACCAGTACTGATAAATTTAAAGTTTATGCGAGGGAAGCAAAAAAAATTGTTGAGCAAAGCAGCTAGCCAAAATATTAGATTAACGTGCTCGCTTTCTTAATTCTTCCCGTACTTGTCAGTGGCTTCATCGTTTGTAATTACAACCCCAATTTTTATTATAAGATTCACCGCTACCAAGGGCAGTATTTGTATTTTATTAGCGCTTGTCTTGGTGTAGCTTCTCTATTGGCGTTTTCAGTAATCGCCTTTATCGCACATAAGTTTTTCCCATCAACAATTTACATCTTTAACTGGGAAATTACGATAAGCATTGCCATCTTACTTGAGTCTCTAATACTCGAAGTACAGGATGAAAAAGCCAAAGCTAATTTAATTGCTTTTGCATGGATTGTCGTCATCTCATTAGGCACTATTTTAATCGCATACTTCTGGTCTGTCTGCTCGAGGGCAAGGCTACATATCAAAGCAGGCACGCTCGAAAAATCCAAGATACTGCTTATGTCCAAGGTTTTAAGTGATAATCCTATGGATAAGCTATTTTTTGAATCTTATCTATACTCTCGGCCGCTCCTGTTGTCACTCAACTCAAGAAAAGTTTATGTAGGTACAATCAATTCTCTAGGTGAATTAAATGAAAGTAGCGGAATGGATCAAGAAATTTCATTAATCCCCATAATGAGTGGATATCGCAATGAAGATACGCTTGAGGTCCATTTCACCACATACTATGAAGTTATAGCTACCGATTTAAATATTGTAATTCGGCAGGATCAGATACTTTCAGCATCTTGGTTTGATTTTGATATTTATAAAAAATTAAATCCAAGAAAAATATCATCAATTTCTTCTATATGGACAACACTATGCGATAAGAAAGGTTAGTGTTTGCTCTCTTCCATGTATACGTGAAAGATTCAACCTGAGCTGCAATTCTCAAAAGAGAAACAAGTGACATATCAAAAATGTGTAAGGATGGCCGATAGATCAAATCATTTATTGATATTTTTATCGAGGGAATGGGGGGATTGTTTGAATAATTAAAAGATATCTCCATGAATTCTTGAATATAAAGGTGAATACAACCAAGAGTTTTCTTACTCGTTAAAAATTGCCATATAGGAAGAAAACATAAACATACGGTTTCGGCTCTGCCCTGTCATTTCTTTTAATATTCCATGTTTGCACATATCAGCAACGAGATCGTTTGCAGCTTTATAACTTAAATTACAAATTTTCTGCGCCTGCTCAACATCTGTAGTTGGGTGCTTGAACAATGCATTTAACAAAATTTGTGCATTGGCGCTCCTTCGCCCAAATTTAGTTCGCAAACTCTGCTCTATCTCAGCTTTCAATCCAAGAATATTGGATAAAGTATTTACTGCTAGTGTCGCTGTTTGCTCGATACCCACTAAAAAATATTTAAGCCATTGCAGCATGTTATTTTTTTCTCGCACCAACATCAAATTGTCATAATATCGGCTTTTATTTTTCTCAAAATAGCTCGAAAGATAAAGTAGTGGCTTTTCTAGCATGCCCTCACTCACCAAAAAGAGCGTAATAAGTAAGCGTCCGATGCGTCCATTACCATCCAAGAACGGATGGATTGTCTCAAATTGGTAATGAGCAATAGCTATACGAATTAATGCAGGTACATGAATATCGTGATTATGCAAAAAATTTTCAAGATCACCCATAAGATCATTCACATATTGGTGATGAAGTGGTATGAATGTTGCATCTGCCAGGCTGTTACCCCCTATCCAATTTTGACTGGTACGAAATTCACCGGGTAGTTTATGTTCACCACGCACACTATCCAGCAAAATAGCATGCGTTTTCTTCAATAATCTTGATGATAGCGGTAAAGATTCTAATTCGTTGATAGCCTGATTGAGTGCTGCGATGTAATTTTGCACTTCACGCCAATCGTTACGATGCTCCGGCGAAACGTCCGCTTCTTGTAAGACTGCCTCCTGCATATTAGTTTGTGTACCTTCTATACGACTAGAAACAACTGCTTCTTTCGTGACATGCAATTGAATAAATAAATCAATATTGGGTACCAAGCGGGCAAATGAATTGAGCTCGCCTAACTTGACAGCAGCTCTTTCAAGTAGGCTGTTAATATGCGAAGCTTGCCACACCCACTCGTCGTTTATTTTTGATGGTAGAAAATAACGATATTCGTAACTTTTTTCATAGTGCCCTGCACTATATTGCTCAAGCTGAATTGTCATAGACTTATAAAAATTAAAGTAACATACCAATCTTCTTATTTTACTTTAATCATTAAAAGTAAAATACAATAAAAGTTATTTTACTTTACGCATATTTATGATACTTGATGAGGATTGGAGCAAGAGTAATAAGATGCCCCAAGAAAATTAGTGTATTGTTCTCGAAGTCACTATTTTTGAATGGTGCTGCGATATTACGGGATAACGTACATTCGGAATTTCTAACAGGCGCTGGCCTGCTAAACAGAGTGGTCTTAACATAGTCAGGAGTGGGCACTCATTTGTCTTTGTTATAGACTTGGCTCCCACCTTGTGTTGTCTGGTCTTCACCGGAATCATTTTCCCCGGGAGAGAGTAGTAATCTGCCAATTATTTCATCAGCTTGTAGAGGTTAATACTCCATAAAAGAGCAACATTAATTTGCTCTAGTTCACAATCCACGGCAGATTTCTCATGGAAGATCTTTCCGCCACCAATGGATGTGCATCAATCGGTTTCAAAAGCTGACGCAATTTTAGTTCAATATCTGCAGGGTTAATCGCTCGTGGCCGTAATTTTGAATGCTTTGCTGGCTGTTCAAGATGTAAAACAATGCGTACTTTACGAGAAGCTATCACCTTATTGGCTATTTGTTTTTCCTTCTCATCACTTGCATTTAGTTTTGCGGGTAGCATCGCAGCCAACGTATCAAAAACTTTATCTGCGATTTCCCTGGACAGCTCGGATGGTTTTGTGCGCGGGTATTGCTGATAATCTTTTACTTCGATTAACCAAGCTGTTTTATCTGAGTCAATTGCC
The DNA here is from genome assembly GCF_003051105.1 of Nitrosomonas nitrosa. GTDB lineage: Bacteria > Pseudomonadota > Gammaproteobacteria > Burkholderiales > Nitrosomonadaceae > Nitrosomonas > Nitrosomonas nitrosa. Next base: position 4,576 of record NZ_QAOO01000030.1, read on the forward strand.
AACAGATCCAATGACTTAATACCATCGCGCATTCGTATAAATTGATTTCGATAGAAAGACCATTCGTCGTATTTGTCGACATGCCACTCATCTGGAAAATCAAAACTTAGACCATCTATATTAAAGCACTGCATAAATTAGCTAGTATTCATAAGAAAGCGGTCAGATTGCTCTAACTCCTCATCAAGTACGGCTATCTCACCAATATCATCAACATTAGCGCCTTGATCGACCACAATCCCATCCTCCGTTGCATGAAGCCCAAAAAATCTTGCGCTAACATTTTTACGACTCTTTTCTGCGAGCAGTATTTCTAGCTCGCGGAGAAGAAAAAGACTATGCGTCGCAACAAAGACCTGTATACCCACAACGCTCAGATCCAATATGCTTTTGGCAACCCGTTTTATGAGTCGAGGATTCAGATTAGCCTCAGGCTCATCCCAAAACAGGTATCCTTTATCTAACAATGCACCCGTTGCTATCAAACGAGCGAGCATTCCAAGCTTACGCAAACCTTCCGCTACCAATGGAATTTCCATTCGTCCATTAGCGTTTTTTAAATAAAAACGACCATTCTTGTCGAGCTCTATTAAGCCACCCATAGCCGCCTCTAAAGGCTCCAAAAGTTCCCGTATTTGCTTTTCTCTTGGCCCTTTCTGTAACAAAGTTCCTAGCAAAAGACAGGTATCTCTCCATGTTTCTTCAAAATCGAGGTAATGGCTCTCATATACCGAAACAAAATTTGGAAAAATTGTCAGCAATTCACGAGTCGGGAGATATACAGGTGGAACATCTAGCCAGTTTGTCGGTAACTTTTCGATACTTACCTCAGATTTGCTGTTAGTGGCGAACCCAAACGCAATGTTCCAGTTACTTTGTTCAAAAATCAGGGTAATATCACAGCGCTCACGCCCTTGCTTCCTTCGCGCCAAACGGCCAAGAGCCTCCGGTCGGAACACATTGACAAGCTTATCGGCAAGTCGAGTCTGATAAACGGATTTTGTGGGTGAAGTTGCATGTGGCTTCCGTCCTTCTTCTGCACTGGTCGCCAAAACTGAATATGCTAGTTTGAGTAAATGTGTTTTTCCAGTACCGTTTTCTCCAACAATCACATTCAAATTACGACCGAACTCGAGATCAGATTTGGAGAAAACAGTAAAATTTTTTATGATCATTCGCTGCAACATTGTTTCCCTTCCTCACCAATCTTGAATCGTCCCGTACGCCAAATCAACTTCAAATATTGGTTAGTTCATTAGGCACTTACTAATCAATCAAACACTATTCAGATATGAAAATACGGTGCTCTAGAAACGAAGTGAACGCCCGACCCACCCCTTAGAGACACCTCCCTCATCAGGAAGCTCGTCAGTAACATGTTAAAAGATAACATGTTTTTCTGTGGCTCGCGCTATCTTTTTTATAAAAAATAACCTCAACTGTACCGAAATTGTACCGATAGATATTCAACATAAATGAGAAAGGACTATTAAATAGTGATTTTTAGCATCACATTTGCTGTTTCCTTGTTCCCATAAGAAAAGCTAGCTAGTTTAGCTATTTAAATAAGAATAACCTGACGAATGAAATGGAGATCGAATTGGCAAGGATTAAATTTATTGTAAATTTCTATAAATGATAGCCAGGATTCTGATGAGATCAATCTCTCAGCAATAAATTAATATAGGAGATATTAAAATGCTATTTACAACTTGGAAAGAGCGAGGAATTCTCTTCGCAATAGCAGTAGTAACTTGCTTAATAGAAATAATTACCGGTGTAGATGTTTTCTTGTGGTTATTTAAATAACAAGTTTGATACTTATCCGGAGATTAAAATGCAAGCTATACAAACTAAATTCTTAGGCTTTACCAATAGCAGAGGGGTTAGTAGTATCGATTGATTATACTTTCCTATTTCAGGCCATCTGTCACTTTCACGAGTCTTTGCTTTGGTTTATTTGTTCGCATTATCAATGCAGCCAAGCTGAACTGGTCAAGAGCTACGGTTCATTAGCTGCTATCTCTAGTATTTCGGCTGCAGATTTTAAATCCTTCTAAATACTTGTAAAGCAATAATATCTTAGGAAGGGGGAGAGGGGGTAGCGTACCCCTACCTAACCTCTATTGCAATCAGCCCTGAAATTTTCTATAAAAAAATCAGAATGTTATAAATCTCCTGACTAATCTCAGAAAACCTAGTTCTCTGAATTAACCCTAAACAGCTAAAGTTATCAGGTTCAAATATCGTTATTAATAGAGTCACATGCTGTAATACATTGAAGGAATACAAAAGAATTTCTGACTCTTTGAGTTTAAAGGTAGACAAAAGTGGCTTTGTTGTGAGGTATACATCATTCCACCCCTTGATGCTGAACGGCGCTGCCGTTTTTCATCATTACTTTAGATCTACTCTTGAGGATTTTCATGACAATTGAATTGACAGTCAGAATACACCCTGAAGTAGTAAAGTTAGCTGTGAAAATAGCTATCCTCTTACTAATTTAGGAAGTGGGCAAAGGGGGCAAGACTCTGCCCCCAATGTTTTTCTGCGATTCAATAGGTAACAAAGTGCTATTGCCTGATAGATTTTCTGATGTGCTATATAAATTTGCCACAAGGCAAGGCATAGTATCCCATGGAAACCATTCGTGTATATATATAATATTCAATTAGTTAGTTTGGATCATACTGACTAATGAAAGTCTCGGGGTAGAAATTGGTTGCTGAGAAAAAATTAATAATGATAAGTCACTTGATAAAAAAATTACTGTTTACTCTATCACTGGTTTTCATAAGCTATAGTGCAGTTGCTGAGTGGACGCATGTATCTGACAATTTCAATAATTATAGTGCTAAAAGTGTCTCTGAATTTTCAAAGATGTTTGATGAGACATATGTTGATTATGCCACTATTCAGAAAGAGGGGAACATGGTCAAAATGTGGAGTTTGACGAACTTTGGGAATGAGCGAGAACTCTCTCCAGGAATTAAGTTTTTATCAACGAAATCACTGGAAGAGTTTGATTGCAAGGAAGAGCTAGTAAGATATCTTCACGTATCAGCCTATAGTAAAAATATGGGTGGTGGGGAGCCAGTTTATATCGAAGATACTCCTTCGCTTAAATGGAACCAAGTGCCACCTAAGTCAGTTATAAAAGGTCTATGGGAAATTGCTTGCGGTCAAACAGAAGAAGATAAGATTAAGAGTGAAAAGTCAAAAATAGATTTTATGTTATATAAAGGCATGCTGAAATTTACTTTAGATCCTGATGTCCCTCCTCCTCAGGAAGAATGGATTGAAATTCAACCATTCCACAAATCAAAATTTGAGAAATATTATTTTCATCCAGTTATCTATAAAAAAAATAGTCAATTAATACAAGTATGGAAATTAGTAAGTTCTGCACCTACAGGAACATGGTACGCTGAGAATGGTTCTTCAACGCTAATGAAGAGTGAATATGATTGTAAAAATGAGCGCTATAGGAGTCTTTATATGTCCTATAACAAATCTGTGTGGCAACTAGTGAATGATAGACCTAGTGATATTTGGTCGCCTGTTAAATCGGGTTTATTTGAAGATTATTTAATTGACATTGTTTGTGATAAGAGAGGTTAGTTAAACCTCTATTTTTTTGCTAAAGGCTAATATAAATGAAAGTTGTGGGAGTTTGACCCTTTTATTTATTTTTCTTACTTTGATTTAATCCACATATTTGAAAAAGAGAAAATCCTAAAGTAGTGACAAATGTGTAAGCATTCTCAATTATTACTGGCTCTCTTATGCGCCCTGTTGTTTGCCTGCAATAGCACTTCCAAACTAGCACATAAGGAATATGTCCCTTATAAAAGCGATGTATCCTGGCAGTGCCCAGAATTCAGACAATCTTTTTACTATCAAAATTACCTACTTAATTCATCCCCAAAAGTGATGGAAATATTAGAAGAAACTTACTCTAAATATACATGCGAAGAATGGGAAGAATATAACGCAGAAATTGAAAGAAAAGTTATGGCAAGACAGGCAGAGTTGGAGGCAGAAATCAAAGCTAAGAGAAAACTATTGAAACCCTATAACGGGGATGTAATTCAGTGTCGTAAAAATTACGATTCAAGCCTTACATGTGATGATTATCCATTTTATTCCACATATAAACCCAGCATACCTTAAAGTTATTGGGGTCTGACCGCTGTGGACCGCCAAGTCAAAAGCGAGCATGACAACCCAAGTATTGGCCTTTTGCTGTGCAAGAGCAAAAACAAGGTAGTGGCCGAATATGCCTTGGGCGATAAGAGCCAGCCCATGGGCATTGCCGAATACAAACTGCTCGACTCTCTGCCTGCCGAACTACAAACCAGTCTGCCCAGTATCGAGCAAATTGAACAAGAGTTGGCAGGTGGCGATGATTTTGCTCAGGAGGATGAAGAGACATGAGCGAATACATCAAAGTCGAACAACTTTTTTGCGGCAGTCGGACACAATATCCCTGCGGATGATCCAAGCAGGTAGAAAGCAAAGCATTGGATTTACATGCTATCAATGCTATCATTCCGTGAATGTGGAAATTTCGATGAGGTAAGCAACGATGGCTAATTTGATCGTGCGCAATGTGGACGATGAAATCGCTAATGCGCTGAAAATGCGGGCGAGCCGCCACGGCATCAGCGCCGAAGCCGAACACCGGCGGATTTTGGAACAGGCGCTGAGGCGCCCGAAAAAACGCTCTTTTCTCGAGGTGTTAAGCCAGATCCCCGAGGTGGGCACCGATGAAGACTTTGCCCGGGTACAGGATCAACAGGCTCCAAACCCGTTTGACTGATGTACTTGCTGGACACCAACATCATCAGTGAGCTGCGTAAAAAGGAGCGGGCCAACGCCGGCCTCAGTCGCTTTGTTCGCCAACTCGCCGACCAGGAGGCGCAAACCTATATCAGCGTGGTGACCGTCGGCGAGCTGCGCCGCGGCGTTGATTTAATCCGGCACCGGGGCGACCTCGTTCAGGCCGGGGCGCTGGAGACCTGGTTACAGAATCTACTGGATGACTATGCGGACAATATTCTGGATTTTGGCAAAGAGGAGGCGCAGATCTGGGGTCGTTTGCGCGTACCGCATCCGGAGAATGCACTGGATAAACAGATTGCCGCGACCGCGCTGAGCTACGGTTTCACCCTGGTCACGCGAAATGTGCGGGATTTTGTTCAGACCGGCGTTAGCCTGCTCAATCCGTTCGAGTCATCCAATGTCTGAGTACACCGAAGTCGAACAGCCCTTTCTGCACCAGTTGCAAGACTTGGGCTGGGAGATCATCGACCAAGGGCCGGAGATTCCGTCCGACCCGACGAAAAGCTTGCGCCTGAATTTCCGCCAGTGGCTATTGCCCGAGGCGTTTGCAAAGTCGGTCGCGGCGTTGAATATCACCGCCGACGGCAAGCCGTGGCTGACCGATAAACAATTGCAGGATTTGCAGGACCAGATTCTGCGCCAGCCGAACCGCACGTTGCTCGAAGCGAACGAGGCGATTCAGAAACTGCTGTTCAAGGCGCAGGTGGATGTGAACGAACTCACCGGCGAGCAGGACCCGGTGGTCAAACTGATCGACTTCGCCAACCCGGAAAACAATCACTTTCTCGCGATCAACCAGTTCCGCATCGATACGCCGGGCTGCGTGAAGCAATTCATCATTCCCGACATCGCGCTGTTCGTGAACGGCATTCCGCTGATCGTGGTGGAATGCAAGAAGGGCGGGCCAACTTGTGCCAATCCGATGGCGGAGGCCTTCGAGCAGTTGCAGCGCTATATGAACCGGCGCAAGGAAACCCATCAGCAGGGACTCAAGGAAGGCGAACCGCGCCTGTTCCACAGCAATCTGCTGTTAATTCGTAGCAGCGGCGTCGAGACCGATTACGGTACGATCACGTCCGGCGAAGAGCATTTTTATCCCTGGAAAACCCAATGGCCGCAGGCGAATAGTGCCGCTGAAGGAATGAACCAACAGCAGCAACTGGTCAACGGCATGCCGAACAAGACCAATCTGCTCAGCATGCTGCGCACGTGCAGCGTGTTCATGGATACCGACGGCGGCCCGCGCATCAAGGTGGTGTGCCGTTACCAGTAATTCCGCGCCGCGAACAAAATCATCGAACGGCTGCGCAACGGCCAAACTGCCGAGGAAAAAAGCGGCGTGGTCTGGCACACGCAAGGTTCCGGCAAAAGCCTGACCATGGTGTTTGTCGCGCGTATGCTGCGCGCCTCGGGCGATCTGAACGATTACAAGATTCTGCTGATCAACGACCGGGTGGATTTGGAAGACCAACTCGCCGAAACCGCCACACTGATTGGCGGCCGGGTGCATGTGATCGAAAGCCGCAAGAGACTGCGCGAACAACTGGCGACGGACAGCTCCGACATCAACATGGTGATGGTGCACAAGTTCCAGTTGCACGACCAAAGCCTGCCGTTAAAAGTCGCCGAAGCCCTGGGTACCCATCAGACCATCCCTTCCAGTCAGACTTTTGGCGTCATCAATCACTCCTCGCGCATCGTGCTGATGATCGACGAGGCACACCGCACGCAAAGCTCGGATCTGGGTGATAACATCTTTGAAGCCTTCCCGAATGCGGCGCGCATCGCTTTTACCGGCACGCCACTGATTACCGAGCGCCATGGCGAAAAGAAAACCGTGAAGCGCTTCGGCGATTACATCGATACCTATCGGTTGATGGATGCGGTCGAAGACGGCACCACCTTGCAGATTCTGTATGAAGGCCGCACCGCCGATGCGGCGCCGAACGACAAGTACGGTTTTGAAACCTGTTTTGAAAACCTGTTCAAGGACCGCAGCGAAGAAGAGCTGCTGGCGATCAAGAAAAAATACGGCGCCACCTGCGATCTCTTGGAAGCCGAACAGCGCATTGCCGCCATCGCCAAGGATATGGTGCAGCATTATCTGGAACATATCTTCCCGAACGGCTTCAAAGTGCAGGTGGTATGCCATTCGAAACTGGCGGCGGTGCATTACCAGAAAGCCATTCATCAGGCGCTGACCGATCATGCTGCACGGTTGGAAGCCGAACCGGAACCAAATTACGAGCTGATCAAAAAAGTGCGCTTCCTGAAAGCGACCGTGGTGATTTCCAGTGACGGCAACAATGAGGCGGCTTATATTACCGAGGCACGAAAGCAGGCCAAAGCCTGGAATGCGGTGGATAATTTCTGCAAACCGTTCGACTTTGACGATCCGGACAAATCCAATTCTGGCATTGCCTTTCTGGTCGTGTGCGACATGCTGCTGACCGGCTTTGATGCACCGATCGAACAGGTGATGTATCTCGACAAAAAAATCCGCGAGCACACTCTGCTGCAAACGATCGCGCGCACCAACCGGGTGAGGAAAGGGAAACAGCGCGGCTATGTCGTCGATTACATCGGCCTCACCAACAACCTGACCGATGCCTTGACTCTGTATGCCGCAGCTGATGAACAGCAGGAGCTGGCTTTAGGTCTGAAAAGCATTACGTCGGAAGTACCGGTGCTGGAAGAGCGTTATCAGCGTTTGTTACAACTGTTCGCCGAGCACAAGGTGGTCAAAGTGCGCGAGTTTATCGAGGGCAAGCTGGCTAGCATCGAAGAAGATGCCGCCGTGGTACACGAGGCGGTTAAGCTGCTCAAGGATGAAAAAATTCGCGCCGACTTTGACGTCTATCTGAAGAAATTTTTGATGAGTCTGGACATCATTTTGCCGAATCAAGCCGCCCATCCGTACCGGGTGTCGGCCAAGCGTCTGGGTTATTTCATGAGTGTCGCCAAGGAGCGCTATAAGGACACCAGTCTGGATCTGGGCGATGCCGGGCAGAAAGTGCGCGACCTGATCAACGAGCATCTGATCAGCTTGGGCATCAATCCCAAGGTGCCGCCGGTAGAATTGCTGTCTGAGGACTTTATCGCCAATCTGAACAAACACGCAGCCGGCAATGCTGAAGCCAAAGCCAGCGAAATGGAGCATGCGATTCGCAAGCACTGTACTGTGCATCATGATGAAGACCCGGCGTTTTATAAAAGCCTGGCGGAGAAAGTCGAAAAACTGATTGATCAGTATCAGGATCAATGGGATAAGCTGGCCGAGGAGCTAGAGAATCTCCGTACCGTAGCGATCGAGGGTCGCAAGCAGGGCGAGGAAGGTATGAGCAGGGAAGCGACTACCTTTTACGAACACGTCGTTAATGAAGCCTTTGCCAACGGAGCAGCACCCACTGACGTCAAGCCCAAAATGAAGGTGCTGATGGAGGCCATTGTTGAAACTTTGCAACACAGCATTGGCAGCATTGATTTCTGGCACAATAGCGACAAGCAAAAGAAAACCCGCAGCGAAATCAAAACCGCGCTGACCTTGACCGGTATTACCGAACTCAAAAAAAACCGTGAACGCATTGCGATCGAAATTATGAAACTGGCGAAGAATCGTCACGACGAATTGCTGAAAGGCACAGTGGGAGTGAACAAAGCATGAATGTGCGCCGTGTCAGAGACATCGAATACCAATTGCTACCCGGCAGCCCGCGCAAAACCACCGATATCGTCATTGAACGTAACGGGGTGGTGGCCGTGCGTCCACCTGCGGGTTATACCCCGGAACAGGTGGATGCGGTGGTAGAAAGCAAACGCTTATGGATTTATCGTAATCTGGCCGAATGGAAAGATCTGAATGCGAGCGCCGTAGTGCGTGAATGGGTCAACGGCGAAACTTTTTTATACTTGGGACGCGCTTATCGGTTGTCGTTAGTATCTGATCAGGATTTTGCCTTGCAACTAAAAGAAGGCCGATTCTGCCTAAGTCGATCTGTGATCGAACAGGGTGGCACCAAGGTGGCCAAACAGGCATTTGAATCTTATTTCATCGACAAAGGCATGCAGCGTTTCAAAGAACGGGTTACCTACTTCGCGCCGAAGGTGAGCGTCATTGTCGCAAACATTAAAGTAAAAGAGATGGGTTATCGCTGGGCCAGCTGCGGCAAAAGTGGCCAGCTTAATTTTCACTGGAAATGCATGATGGCGCCGTTGCGCATCATCGATTATATCGTAGTGCATGAGCTGTGCCATTTTCATCACCGAGACCACACTGATGCGTTCTGGAATGAAGTGGACAAGGTGATGCCGGACTATCGTGAGCGTAAGGAATGGCTGCGAAAACACGGGGCAAGCTTGGCGGTATAGGTGTTAACTATATCTTTATGAAAGTTATACTAACTATACTGCGACCGGTCGCTGTTGCAGGAAATTAGACTCCCAAACTCGTATCTGTTAACAAGATTTCATGGTTAAAGCATCACTTGATGCTGGTGTTCGTGGATGACTACGCTCGGATAAGCTTCTGTATTTGTATTATTTTTGAATTATGTATGCTCCAAGATCTTCAGTCAGAGAATAAAAGATTGGTGGAATAAAATGGTTCAGATTATTCTTCAATTTATGGGGGTGGTGAGTGCCCCGTTCTCGGCTGAATCGATATAGTGGCCAGTATTGCACGATTTCAAACATTCAACCCATTAAGTAACGAAAGTAATTAAGTTTATAGCTCAGTAGCCGCTATGTTTTTTTATTGTCAATAAAATATAACGTGAGGGGAATATGTTTTTTGAATATGATTTGATTCATGATGCAATCATTAGAAACAAGCCTATCAAAAATCTATTTAATTCGACAGTTGATAGTCTTTTGGATGATTATGTTGTCAGTGACTATGTTACAACAGAACATATACCTGAAATTATATGCGACGGAAATCCTGCTAAGGAATCTGCCCGTTTTTTCTTTAAGAAATATCGATATATAGCAAAATTAGATATCAGCAACACTCTTATAAAATATGATTTTGGTAGTCAATATCAATTAATAAAAAAATTTCCTCATGAATTTTCAGTAAATTTCTTTGATACATTTATCGCAGTAGAGATTGAGCCAAATACATTGGGTACTGAATACGTTGTAATATCTCCTCAAATAAAAAACGGTAATAACAGCTTAGAACAAAGATTAGAAGGCGTTACTGCTGCAATATCAATTATTTCGATTTATTCTAGTCTCAACCCGGGTGGGCTAGTAGCTCTTCATGTAAAAATCGGCGAGTTACTAGAATATCTTAGAAGCGGACATGGTAAAAAGAAACGTTTTGGTATTTTCTAGTAGCCTTGTGAGCAAATTAGCTGATGTCTTTAGTCACGTAAAAGTGCTTTGACCATTTTTTATCTATCAATCTTAACAGTTGATGGGATAGGTATGTCCAAATTTTGATAAAAGAGATGATAGCCTCGTAACGACACCAAAGCAAAACGATCACTCAAAAAATTTTGCTTTATTTTGCTTTAATTAGCAAATGCCGATCTTTTTTCGGCTAGCTCGTGATAATTTTGCAAGAGGCTCAAGCGATTTAATTTATCTTGAATTGATAGATGGGGGAAAGGGGGAGCGTACCCCTCCCTTACCTATGGTACATTTTGTTAAGAATTTTTACCCAAGAAAATCAGAATCTTATAAAGCTTCTAGCTAACCTCAGAAACCTTGTTCCGTAAATTAATCCAGAAAATTAAAGTTACTAAGCAATTATATCGTTATTAGCAATATTGCAAACAATAAAGCGGATTAATAAAGATAATATTATTCAAATGGTTATATCAATTTTTGTATTGATTGCAAGAATTTTAGAAAACTGGATAACGAGAAAGATAATTGTGAAAAATCAATTGATTAATAAACTCCTATTTACATTATTTGCTGTTTTCATAAGCAATAGTGCGGTTGCTGAATGGACTTCGTCGGGAGTCTATGTTAGAGATGATTATAAATCCATATCTATATTATACGTTGATCATGACACAATTCGTATAAGCGGGAATAACGTAAAAATGTGGCATTTAGAGGATTTTAGCTACGCCAAAAAGATTAATGATATTAATATTTTATCTTATAAAGGTCTTAATGAATATGACTGCAAAAATGAGCAGTTCAGAGAACTATATGTTTTATTTTATAGTGGAAAAATGGGATTAGGACGAATTGTTCATACCAATGAAATTCCTACTCGTTGGAAGCCAATTGTGCCAGGAGGTATTGGAGAAACTCTTTGGAGAACAGTTTGTGGGGAGCAAGACTATAATACTTATGCGGTTTCTGCTCCACTCCCTAAGCCTCCTGATTGGAAATCTCCTAATTGGATGAAATATGGTAGTGATAGTTTAGACTACCAATATTTTTTCGACCCAACATCAATTCAAAAGGACAATCATTTCAAAAAAGTATGGTCTCTATGGTCAGGCAAATCTCATTCTCATTCCTTTGATAAACTTTATCCTATCAGACGAGTACTTTATGAATTTGATTGTCAGAGGGAAATGGTAAGAGTAGTTAGTGAAAATCCTCATTCTAATGTTAGAGGTGAAGGAAATGAACACCATCTTATATCTCGTCCTTATGGTGAAGCATGGGAATGGGGACCAGTAAAAGGTAGCGACTGGTCTGGCATTGAACGGGAATCCTATTATCAGCCCTCTGAGGATGTCGAAGTACTTTTTAACATTGTCTGTAACAAAAAGGGTTAACTAAGCCTAAGATATTATTATCAAGTAATTGAAAATAGAAAAAATTATGAATCTTGGGGTAGCGACCAATTATATTTAATGAACGTAATTTTATCGATTATTCTTTTGCTATTTGTACAAACTGCCTATGGGTATAGGCATAGCTACGATTCTGATGAGACTCATGGATTATATGAAGTTTTCATGGGATTTGGAATTCTAGTAATTATTATGTTTTGTATAGGACTCATATGGTTCATTTTGAGGATTGCCCCAGAATTGTTTCAAATTATAGTGGGTTTATTCATCAATCTTGGCTTAGTTACAATAATATTATTTTTTGCTTACCAATTTTACATAGATGATTCGTGGATTATATCTTTCTTGTTCATCCTATGGGCTGGATACGCGATTAAAAAGCTTACAGAGATATTTTAGACAATAATCGTGTACCCAGGGTCACGTGTACCCAAGGTCAGGTCGCGAATAAAGGAAAATAAGTTTATATTTCAACTCATAGCAAGACTAACCCATTTAGAATTTCTGGACTTACCTTATCATGCAACATCATGTAGACATCACTGAAAACTTCATGAAGAGAGGATAGCCGACCAAGGTTTTTAGAAATCATTGAAGCAGTTGTTGAATACAATTGGCAGTGTCATTGCATATACCGACCACTAAGGGCCCAAATCATGTGCGATGCTTCTGATGCCACTCACGATCGGCAAATCCTTGCTTGCAATTTTCACCCGACAATACTAATATTCGAACGCGCCGATTTGTTTCGATTGCGGGCGCTTTATCAAATGCAGCTAAACCGGAGAATGACAAGCCCGTTCTCTGCTTATAACAGAAACGGGTTTTTTGTTTTTAATGTCGCTGATTTACCGATACTTGCGGGCGACACATAAATACTGCTAAACGTCGCCTCAGTCCTTTCCCTGGGCTCGGCGAACGCCGGGAATAATGGGAAGGGCACTCAAGTGTATCCACTTTTTACTGTTAATAACGGTTTTCAGATCGCCCCTGTTTTTCCTTTTTTCCGGTGTTTCGGTATTCGTTTGGCGAACAGTACTTTGTGCTGTCACCAGCGCTTTTGACACAACACGGTGGACGGAAAGTAGTCTGCCGAGACATTTCAGGAGATAACCAATGCATGGACTTCGAACCATTATCAGAATCAACAACGAGACAGTTGAACCGGTACGAGACAATATTGACACCCAGGCAAAATGGATACTGTCGTTACTGAACATCCTCGACCGCAATACATTCATGACTTCAGGCAGGTTACCCGAGTCACTGCGTAAACTGGCCTCAGCCAGGGGTATCGATGTTACCCTGGCGGAAACCCGTGCACAGGAGTTGTTGCAATGCAGATTACAACGACATTAAACCGCATCAAGCGGTTTGAGGATTGCGAACCGGTTGTGCATGCATTACAGGCCAGGTTAGGTAAACACTATTCCGGTGATGAACCGATTCCGTTTTCAACCATTCTCGATATCTGCGGCTTGGCGTATGCCATATTGTGCTGCAGAGCAGAGCCGCAGCATTATAAGGTGTGGTACTACTATGCCGTCGATTGTCTCAATACCGTCAGGCATCTGATGGGTAGCCGCAGTTACGATGTCTTGGATGCCGCACGTTGCGATTATCTGGGTCTAGCGACCAAGCTACCTAAAGGTAACCTGAAAAACCGTGCATTCGGTGCTGCACATAGCGCTTACTTAACTGCCTTATGCAAACGTATGGGTCAGGTTTCTGATGATGAACTCAACAAAGCCTGTGCTCAAGAATTAGTTGCAGTTGGCGTACTGGCATTGACACAAAATAAAATCGATGTCGCTGTTGAAGCGGTCATTGAAGTGGCCGAACCCGAGAAACTGAAAGCAATAATCAAGCATTTCCGGCGTGTTGTTGATGCCGGATGGGTGCCCCTCATTCTGCAAAATGATGCGGACTGAAGAAACGGTACTCCGAATAGTCACATAATCGACTTAGATGATGATTGGCCCTCACTACGGGCTGGGTGGATTTGATCCGGATTGCGTTACCCGTCATATCGGCAAAAACCGCTAAACAGGAGAGATAAATGTATACACTACAGTCAACACTAGGTAGAAATTTTTTATTTACATCGGAATCGGTATCCGAAGGCCATCCAGATAAAATGGCCGATCAAATTTCCGATCGTATCCTCGATGCCTTTTTAACTCTCGATTCGAAAGCCAGAGTTGCCAGTGAAACTGTACTGGCCGACCAGTTCGTGCTGGTAGCCGGTGAATACAAGACGGCTGACCCATCGGTATTCCAGGCTGTGCAAAATGAGGCTGAACGTATCGTGCGGCAAACCTTGCGCGATATCGGCTACACCTGCAGGGATGACGGTATCGATCCCGTCCGGTGCACCGTCAAAATCGCATTTAATAACCAGTCAGCACATATCAGCCAAGGTGTCGACCAGGCTGACGGTACAATTGGCGCCGGTGATCAAGGGATCATGTTCGGCTATGCCTGTAACGAGACACCAGAACACATACCGTTGGCGATTAGTCTTGCCCATCAGCTGGTACGCAGGCAATCTGCATTGCGTAAAACCGGCGCATTATCCTGGCTGCGCCCGGATGCCAAAAGTCAGGTCAGTGTGCGTTATGTCGATGGTGAACCGGTAGCCGTGGAAAATGTAGTGCTGTCCACACAGCATGACCCGGCTATTAGTACCGAAGAATTGCGCAAAGCCGCGCGGGAACAGATCGTTGATACAGTCATTCCAACGGCATTGCGTAACGATCAATTCAAAGTATTGATCAACCCAACCGGGCGTTTCGAAGTCGGTGGCCCAAACGGTGATACCGGATTGACCGGCAGAAAAATAATCGTGGATACCTATGGCGGCAGCTGTCCGCATGGCGGTGGCGCATTCTCAGGCAAAGACCCGAGCAAGGTTGATCGATCAGCCGCCTATATGGCGCGCTATATCGCCAAAAATATCGTAGCGTCAGGGCTTGCTGAGAAATGTCTGGTGCAGCTTGCTTATGCAATTGGTGTTGCGCAACCGGTATCGGTAATGATCGATACCTACGGTACCGGCAAACAAGCCGATGAAGCGCTGGAATCGCTGATACGCAACAAATTTGATCTCACACCCAAAGGCATCATCGCAACGTTAAACCTGGAACGGCCTATCTATGCTCCAACTGCAGCGTATGGTCATTTCGGGCGCACCGATATCGAGCTGCCCTGGGAAGCTGTTATCGAGGGCGGTCTGGTATGAGCAAAAAATATCCGATTTTCAACCATAAAGCCAAAGGCGTTGTCGGCATGTATGTCGACGAAAAAATTGACTAAGATCATTCTATTGCCTGCATACGGTTTACAAGCCTGATGCAGGCCTGTTTGTGGTATCAGCAGGTTACGCTGCATCAAAGTGAAATTTTTTAGCCAATCCTAGAAAGTTGACCTGGTAAATAAATCCAGAAAATTAAAGTTACTAAGCAATCACATCGTTATTAGCAATTAGATTACCAATATTGCAATCAATAAATTATCTTAATAAAAATATTATTATTCAATAAGTTATATTATATTGATTGCAAGATTTTTAGACCAAATACTAGATAACGAGAAAATTGATTGTGACACATCACTTGATTAAAAAACTGCTGTTTACACTATTTGTTGTTTTCATAAGTAACAATAGCGCAGTAGCTGAATGGAATTATGTAGGAGAGACAGAAGTGTCAACTGTGTTTATAGATTCCGCTACCATCAGTAAAAAAGGAAACATGTCAAAAATGTGGGTTATGTTTGACTATAAACGCGAACAGGGGTCTCCAGAATTTAAATTTTTATCCAGAAGAGACCAGTTTGAATTCGATTGTGATGAAAAATTAGTTAGAACTCTTTTTGTTTCTGTTCATAGTGGAAAAAGTAGCCTTTTTTATCGGAAACCGTAAAAAAGATAAGCAACTCTAATTTATATCTTATTGTGCAAGAATTTCTAGCGTTGTTTACAGTATTCTGGAGAATACTGTAAATGAACATGCACAAACATATAAGACTTACTCCACGTTGTTTTGGAAGATTCAAATGATAAATTAAGCAGTTTGAGTTGCATATTGACCCACAAAGGCAGATCTTCTCTTTTTCACAAGCGCTGGTACATATTGATTTTTTTCAAGCTGCCCATTCTTAAATCCAAGGCGCTCATAAACACTTCCACCTATTCCTGGATCTAAATTTCCATCTTTTCTCTTGCTATTGTCCATTGCATAAAACCAAAATTGAAAACGTGAGGCAATGGAAAAAGAAAATTCTTTTTCCAAATTTTTATCTGCTCCTTCCAAAATAACAGGAGCCACTATCATTATTTTTTGGGGATTGGATTCATTAATGAGATTTGTAAGATTAGTTTTGATAACGCAGCCACCAGAAATGACTGATTTTACTACTATCAGGTATTGAAGCGTTGATTTGAAAGGTTCTCTGTATTTTTTTAAGATAGGTGCGATATGTGCCTCTTTTACATCAAAAGGGTCAACTCTCTCATTCCAAAAGCAAGCAAATCGTACAGCCGTAAAACATTTCGCTTCTTCTATCACATCAATGAGTCCTTTCGCAAGAAAATCAGCATCTTCTACAGTACAAGCTATGCAAATTTCTGCATCTGGATTGCAAGGCTTCAGAGTAGCTACTATCTTTTCTGCAAGATCACGCCCTAAAGAATACATCGTTTTTTGATAACTTTCGTTCGAAGTGCTAGCATCTGTTAAAGTATTTAGCAGATTACGAACATATTCTGTAGCATAATCAGTATATTTTCTCATAATAGCCACACCTCTAAATCATCGAATGTTGTGGGTTGTTTTTGCTCTATCGTATCCTGAAATTTAATGAATCTTTGATCGCAGCAGTCATAAGGAAGGCGACCAAACTGCAACTCATAGTAATTCCAACTTAAAAACCCCCTTACTATAGTGTAATTAAATCCAGCTATACTGTTAAGTATTTTTTGCGTTAAAGGTCTAATTTCTGGAATGGGACCCCACTGTCTAATCAATGTGGGGTAAATATTTCTAGTCCTCAGAATTAGCTCTTTTAGAGAGATACAATTTTTGGTACCACTGCTAACCCATGCAGCCAATATTAAATTGGCTACACCTTCTAATAATTCTCGACTGGGATTTTCGTCTGGACAAAGCTGTGATATTGCATTCTGAAAATCTAGATCTGCATCTAGAAAAGATGCTAAATTTTCATAATCAATAAACAAAACAACATCACAGAACCCATTTAATATTTCTGGCTTTTTTGTCAACATCGTTTGATGAAGATCATGATTGGAAACTATTAAAATAATTTTTGAACACGTGATCCCTTGTTTCTTATTTAATTCATGTTGATCTTCAAAATCTTTAAATAGTGGATGTCTTCCCCCATCCCAACTTAATTTCTCTGAGCTTTTTAACTGATAATTCTCACGACTTTTTTTCTCGGGAATTTCGATAATTAAATCATCAACAAAACAAGGAATTTGGTTGGATACGTATACTTCTAAATTATTTTCAAATACTTGTGGAACTAGGGTTGCAATTCTAGAAATAGCAAAAAATATTTCATAACTATTTCCTTTTTCATTGCTGCGTCCACCAATATTTTTATGTCTCACGTAATCAGCTTTTGAAGCACCAAAATTTGCGCGTATAAAGTCTATCTGATTATCAATTCCTTGATTTTTACTAAATGCACGTTCTTGTTCGTGAGTATTAATCAAAAGTCTACTCCTTACATTTATTCAAGTTTCTTGATTGTTTCTAGCTCAATTGACCGAATTAACTCATTCTTTTACTGTGTTAGAAGTGCGAGGAATCTTTTGATCTCGGGCTATGATGGTTTCTGTTATGGCTACACTATCTGAAGAATTACGATCAAGTCAGAGGTAAAAACGAATTCGCTTTATTGTTGTGCTCAACTTCAATTTATTTTCATGAGTGTTCTCGATTAAAATCAGTTCTCTTTTTGAGCTGTGTGACCCCCGCGTGACCCTAAAGAAATTGAAGGGATTTAGTATTTCTACTAATCCCTTGATTTAATTGGCGCCCTAGAGACGAATCGAACGTCCGACCTACCCCTTAGGAGGGGGTCGCTCTATCCACTGAGCTACCAGGGCGAAATTCAATTAATATTTTACGCTATTATGCGGGGATGGAAAAACAGAAACCGTCCACTAATCACGATGCTCCGCATCGCAAAAAATTGCCTCAAGCTGTAGTGGTGCTTGGGCTAGTCAGTTTTTTCAATGATTTCGCTTCCGATATCGTTATTCCGCTCATCCCCATTTTGCTGGCATCTGTCCTTGCCGCGGGGCCCATGGCACTCGGCTTGATCGAGGGCATTGCCGATGCATTGGCGAGTTTCTTGAAGCTGTGGTCAGGACGGCATTCTGATGTGATGGGGGGACGCCGCAAAAAACTGACGGTGGTGGGATATACGCTGTCCAACATCGCGCGTCCTTTACTGGGGCTCGCTGCTTCCTGGCCAGTGGTTTTGCTGCTACGCAGCATTGATCGTGTCGGCAAAGGGTTGCGTAGTGCACCACGTGATGCGTTGGTTGCCGATGCGACCCCTTCACATATGCGTGGCTACGCATTTGGCTTTCATCGGGCGCTGGATAATGGGGGCGCTGTAGCGGGAAGCCTCACGGCTGCGGCAGTGCTTGCCTGGTCAGGGTTGGATCTGATCGAAGTGATTTTATGGTCCGCGCTGCCCGGCTTTGTTGCAGTGCTATTGTTAAGCGTGGCGATCAAAGAAAAGGAAACACACGCCACAACGATGATGGGGCATACCCTATCCGAGGCCCGCCCTCCGTTACCACCCTTACGCTGGTCGTTATTATCCTTGCCAACAAGGCGTTATCTGCTGGTGCTCACCCTTTTTACCTTTGCACGCGCTTCCGAAACATTCATCCTCCTGCTGGGATATCACCTGGGGGTAGGCGTGGTAGAGCTATTGCTGGTCTGGTCTGCGATCAATCTGGCCAAGGCGATCACGTCGACCGCTGGCGGGCAATTGGCGGATCGCTACGGACGTGGCAGCTTGTTGCTGGTTGGCTGGCTTGCCTTTGCCGTATCGTTCATGTCGCTTGGCTTGGTCACCGACAATACGGGATTATGGTTGGTCAGCATTTTTTATGGCTTGTTCATAGGCATGAGCGAGGGAGCAGAGCGCGCATTGATTACGGATTATGCCCATCCAGCCGAGCGTGGTACTGCCTTTGGTTGGTACCATCTGGCGCTTGGGCTCGCGGCCATTCCTGCTGGCGTCTTGTTCGGTTCTCTCTGGCAGTTTCATAGCGCATCGCTGGCGTTCTTTTTTGCAGGAGGGGTTGCAGCCTTCGCGGCACTCTTGTTGCGGCTGTGGGCATGGCCAGCCAATGATACGATGAATTCGAAATCGAATTAAGCAGAGGCTTTAAGCAGCACCAGCACCGCCCCGCTCCCGCCTTGCTCGGGATTGGCCTGACAAAAGGCCAGCACATCATCGCGTTGCGCGAGCCAGCTCCCTATGCGCGATTTCAGTACGGGTTCCTGATTTTTCGAACTCAGCCCCCTACCGTGAATGATACAAACGCACCGTACTTTGTATTTGCCGCATTCATCGAGAAAAGCCACTAATGCATAGCGCGCCTGATCCCGCGTCATGCCATGCAAATCCAGTTCGGCTTGAATTTTCCAATGACCGCGCCGTAATTTACGCAGCGTCTGGCGAGGTATTCCTGGGCGCAGGTAAGACCATTCGCTCCCTTCCTGGATTTCAAGCGAAATATGATCTGACAGCGTATCCTGCGTGATCGGTGTTTCTACGATGGGACGGGGAATCGGTTTAGGAGCACGACGCCGATGCGTCACCCGGCCGGATGAAGGAAGCGGGATTACATCCCGCATTGCTTCACGGAATAGAGCCGAGTCTTCGTCGCTATTTTCCGTATCGGATGAAGGTGTTTTCTTTTTATCTCCCGCCACAGAACATCCGGTCAGGCCAAATCTTCGAGATACTTTTCAGCATCGAGCGCGGCCATACAACCACTTCCCGCGCTGGTTACCGCTTGCCGGTAGATATGATCCTGCACATCGCCGGCAGCAAACACACCGGGTAGGCTCGTTGCCGTTGCGTTCCCTTCGTTACCGCCTTGCGTCACGATATAGCCATTGCGCATTTCAATCTGCCCTTGGAAAAGATCGGTATTGGGCTGATGACCAATGGCGATAAACACACCTTGCAAATCGAGCGTTTGGGTAGCCCCATCCGGCACCTGTTTGATGCGAATACTCGTCACGCCGGATTCATTGCCGAGCACTTCATCCAAAACATGGTTGAGCGCTAACGTGACATTGCCGTTTTCCACGCGATGCATGAGCTTGTCAATCAGGATTTTTTCTGAGCGGAATTTATCGCGTCGATGCACGACCGTAACGCGGCGAGCGATATTAGAGAGATAGAGCGCTTCTTCGACAGCCGTATTGCCTCCGCCAATGACAGCAACGTCCTGTCCTTTATAAAAAAATCCATCGCAAGTCGCACACGCCGACACGCCCTTGCCCATATAAGCTTCCTCCGACGGGAGTCCCAGATACTTAGCCGAGGCGCCTGTGGCGATGATCAAAGCATCGCATGTATAAGTGCCTTGATCGCCTATCAGAACAAATGGCTTTTCCGTCAGTTTGGCTGTGTGAATATGATCGAAAATGATCTCGGTTTGGAAGCGCTCCGCATGCTTCTGGAAGCGGTCCATCAATTCTGGTCCCTGCACACCCTGTACGTCAGCAGGCCAATTGTCGACATCGGTGGTCGTCATGAGTTGACCGCCCTGGGCCAGGCCGGTAATGACGACAGGATTGAGATTAGCACGTGCCGCATAAATTGCGGCTGTATAACCTGCGGGTCCAGAACCCAGTATGAGCAATCGGGAATGTTTGGTTGTCATGTTCTCGTTTCAATAAAATAAGTAATTTAAGTTTTTTTTCTAATAACAATCGCGTACTCGTAGATATCCAGCCCTTCTGTTTCCGATTGGCCTCTTTTTCTGGCAATCATCAATAAGCGTTCTGCAGGTTTTTTTTCATTGAGTAAAAGATCGGTTTCATTGAGTGCTTCATCGGGGAAATACATTTGTGTCGTCAAATTTGCATAGCCCTTATTAAATACCTTGAAGTGAATGTGGGGTGGCCGCATCCAGCTCCTTGAAGCCGGATACGCACCCGGCATGACCGTTTTGAAACGAAATTCACCGTGTTCATCTGCGGCGACAATCGCCCAGCCTTGAAAATTGGCATCCAGTGGCGCTGGATTAGGGTCACGAGGATGGCGATAGCGCCCCTTTGCATTCGCCTGCCAGATTTCTACGGTTGCATGCGGCACCGGCTGACCTTGGATATCCAGCACGCTCCCTCTGACAATGATGTGTTTGCCTTCAGCCACGCTATTGCGGCCTTTGACGCGCGTCAAATCATAATCCTTATCGTCTTGGGGCGTCACCGGGTAAAATGGCCCTTCCACCTCGGGCGGTGTTGGCATAAGTGCTTTAGCCAGACTTCCTTTTGCAGTGAATGCCCCGACGATACCTCCCGCCATACTCCACTTAAGCAGCTTTCTCCTGGATAGATTTTTCATCATTTTCTCCTCATGCCAAACAAATTCATATTAAAAAGAAAACGGCTAAAGCGTGTTTGAGCTGAGTAATTGAATACCGTTCCTATAATTTCTGCTCCACCCACCCGGCGACACTCGTCAATGCAGCAGGCAGTTTTTCTGGCAAAGTGCCCCCTGCTTGCGCCATATCCGCGCGGCCGCCACCTTTGCCGCCTACTTGTTGCGCCACATAGTTGATCAACTCGCCTGCTTTTATTTTGGCAGTCAAATCATCGGTGACGCCAGCGATAAGCATGACTTTCCCAGCTTCGGTCGTAGCCAGTACCACGACGCAGGGTTTGAATTTGTCTTTGAGCTTATCCAAGGTTTCGCGCAGCGTTTTATTGTCTGCGCCAGCCAAATTGGTTGCCAGCACATTGACTCCTTTGACATCGCACATTTGTTTGCCGAGTTCGCCACTTTGCAGTGCCGCCAATTTCGATTTCAATGCGGTCAATTCTTTTTCAAATGCTTTCTTGGTTTGTTGCAATTGATGAACCGCCAGCGGGATCGCTCCCTCCTGTAGCAGAGGTACATTCAGCAAAGCTGCGCTTTTCTTGCGGTCTTCCTCGATAATCTTCACGTAGTGCAGCGCACGATCGCCCGTACACGCTTCTACCCGCCTTACACCGGCGGCTACACCACTTTCGGAAATGATCTTGAACAGTCCAATATCGCCGGTACGGCTGACATGGGTGCCGCCGCACAATTCCCGGGAGAAACCGATATCCAGCACCCGCACCTCGTCGCCATATTTTTCACCGAACAGCATCATCGCTCCGACTTTTTTTGCTTCTTCGATCGGCATCACCCGCGCCTGACACTCGGTATTGGCAAGAATCTCGGCATTCACGATCTCTTCTACTTTGCGGATTTGCTGTTCGGTCATCGGTTCGTTATGCGAGAAATCGAAGCGTGTCCGCTCGTCATCCACGAGTGAGCCCTTTTGTTGCACGTGACCGCCCAATACTTCACGCAATGCTTTGTGCATCAAGTGCGTCGCCGAATGATGCCGTGCCGTGCGTATTCGCGCCAATGGATCTACTTTTGCTATGACGGTATCATTTACCACCAACCGACCGCTGCTCAACAACCCTTTGTGACCGAACACGTTTGCCTGGATTTTCTGGGTATCCCTCACTCTAAATGTACCGTTTGCCGCCAGCAATTCACCGCAGTCACCGACTTGTCCCCCCGATTCTGCATAAAAGGGTGTGCGATCAAGCACGATCACGGCTTCCTCATCGGCCTCGATAAATTCGACTTGGCTGCCTTGCTTATATAGCGCGAGAATGCGCGCCTCTTGTTGCAGGCTATCGTATCCGTAAAATTCGGTGGAAGCACCATGATACTCGACACCGCCTTGCATAGTGAATTTACCCGCCGCGCGGGCGCGCTCCCGCTGATCTTCCATGGCGCTCTCGAAACCGGCGTAATCGATGCGAACACCACGTTCCCTGGCGATATCGGCGGTCAGGTCGACTGGAAACCCGAATGTATCGTACAAGCGGAAAACGGTATCCCCTGCCAACTCATTACTTTGTTCGCGTAGGGCCGCTTCCAGCACTTGCATGCCATTTTCCAACGTTTCCGCGAACCGTTCTTCTTCTTGCCTGAGTACGGCGGCAACCCGTGCTTTGGCATCCACCAGCTCGGGATAAGCTTGTCCCATCACTTTGGCCAGGTCATCGACCAGCCGATGAAAAAAGGGCAGCTTCTGCTCAAGCCGATATCCGTGGCGAATCGCACGGCGAATGATGCGGCGCAGTACATAACCCCGGCCTTCATTGCCTGGGATAACGCCATCGGTAATGAGAAAAGCACATGCCCGGATATGATCGGCAATGACCTTGAGTGAATTGTTCGATAAATCCTGTGCGTGTGTCTCGCGTGCAGCGGCTTTGATCAAATCTTGGAACAGGTCGATATCATAGTTACTATGCACCCCCTGCATAACCGCAGAAATCCGCTCCAGCCCCATGCCAGTATCGACAGAAGGTTTCGGTAAAGGATGCAGTGTGCCACTGATGTCACGATTGTATTGCATGAAAACCAGATTCCAGATCTCAATATACCGGTCGCCATCTGCATCGGCTGATCCCGGTGGACCGCCCGCCACATCGGGGCCGTGATCATAAAAAATCTCAGAACAGGGACCGCAGGGACCGGTATCGCCCATCTGCCAGAAATTATCCATGGTGGCGATCCGCACAAAACGCGTTGGATCAACACCCACCTCGTTCAGCCAGATATCGGCCGCCTCATCGTCCTCGGCATAGACTGTCACCCAAAGTTTTTCTTGGGGAATTGCCAGCACCTGGGTGAGAAATTCCCATGCGTAGCGAATCGCGTTACGCTTAAAATAATCTCCAAAGCTGAAATTACCCAGCATTTCAAAGAAGGTATGATGCCGTGCAGTGTAGCCGACATTCTCCAGGTCATTGTGCTTGCCACCCGCTCGCACACAACGTTGTGAACTCGTAGCCCGCACGTAGGGACGCTTGTCCTGGCCAAGAAATACATCCTTGAACTGCACCATTCCCGCATTCGTGAATAGCAAGGTCGGATCATTGCCAGGCACAAGTGGACTGGAAGCGACAATGGTATGGCCGTGCGACTCGAAGAACTCAAGAAATTTTTGCCTTATTTCACTGCTTTTCATGTTTATTCCATTTCATACGACAGGTCTTTATGAGGTAGCATCGCTATATCTCGTCATCCGAGCAAGCCAGTACTTGACGGATAACGCCTGAAGAAAACCCTCTTCCCGCTAAAAAACGGGCTTGCTTGCTTCGCTCTTTCAGGTTTTCGGGGATAACACCGAATTTCTTTCGCCATACTTCACGTGCCGCTTGCAGTTCGGTTTCTTTTAGGTTGCTCATCGCCGCGTCGATCAAGTGCTCGGCAATGCCTTTTTCTTTTAATTCGTGGCGGATGCGTAGCGAACCGAATTTGTTCCTGCGGCCATGGAGCACTTGCTCGACCACGCGCTCAGCCGAAAGCCATCCCCGCTGCTCCAGTGCATCCAGCACTTCCGAAAGCGTTTCAGGCGCAGGTGCATGGTCTGCCAGTTTCTTTGCCAGCTCCAACCGGGAGTACTCCCGTTTCGCCAAATAGCGCACTGCACGAGCTTGCAGATTTTGCTTGATCGCATCATTCACTCGATTTGCCACCTGATTGGGCTGCTTTAACGGGTTCGGCCAGTCCCGCGGCAATACGAATCTTCTGCTCGATTTCTTTAGCCATTTGCTTGTGCTCTTTCAGATAATCGCGCACATTGTCTTTCCCCTGGCCTATTTTTTCACCGTTATAAGAATACCAAGCGCCTGCTTTTTCGATCAATTTATGCAGCACACCCAGTTCGATGATCTCGCTTTCCCGTGATATACCTTCACCATAGAGAATGTCGAAATCGGCTTGCTTGAACGGTGGCGCCACTTTGTTCTTGACGACTTTTACGCGGGTTTCGTTGCCGATCACTTCCTCACCCTTTTTAATGGAACCCGTGCGGCGGATATCTAGCCGCACCGACGCGTAGAATTTCAGCGCATTTCCACCGGTGGTCGTTTCAGGATTACCAAACATCACGCCGATCTTCATGCGAATCTGGTTGATGAAAATCACCATGGTGTTTGTGCGCTTGATATTGGCGGTCAGTTTACGCAGCGCCTGTGACATCAGTCTCGCTTGCAAACCCATCTGCGGATCGCCCATTTCACCCTCGATCTCTGCACGCGGGGTCAGCGCTGCCACGGAATCAACCACGACGATATCTACTGAACCGGAGCGAACCAGCATATCGGTAATCTCGAGCGCCTGCTCCCCATTATCCGGTTGTGATATCAGCAGTTCCTGAATATTAACGCCTATCTTCTTGGCATACTGTGGATCCAACGCATGCTCTGCATCTATAAAAGCGGCGGTTCCACCCATTTTCTGCATTTCGGCAATCACTTGCAGAGTCAGGGTCGTTTTGCCAGAGGATTCAGGTCCATAGATTTCGATAATCCGCCCACGTGGCAATCCACCAACGCCGAGCGCAATATCCAATCCTAGGGAACCCGTTGAAACTACTTGGATATCGTTGGCCACTTGACTCGCATCCATACGCATAATCGAGCCTTTGCCGAACTGTTTTTCAATCTGGGAAAGCGCCGCAGCCAATGCTTTGTTTCTGTTCTCGTCCATTGTTTTTCCTGTTAACAATTCACGGAATTATCGCATATTCACTACAGGAAGGAAGAAACTTGCAGCCTCGCTCAGCATCCCTCCCTGAGCCGGCCGAAAAATTAGCAAAAACTTCAAGGATATGGCTAGCCTGCGATATAATTTATATTTGCGAGCGTTGACATCATTCTTTTCTTATATTTTTGGAAACGACAGGGAGAAAAATTATTAGAATCATTTTGTTAGGTGCCCCAGGCGCGGGTAAAGGCACACAGGCCAACTATATCAAAGAACATTTCGGTATCCCGCAAATCTCGACCGGAGACATGCTGCGCAATGCTGTCAAGGCAGGCACGGAACTTGGCATCATGGCGAAAAAAATTATGGAATCAGGTGGTTTGGTTTCAGATGAAATCATCATCAACCTTGTCAAAGAACGCATTGCTGAACCCGATTGCGTCAATGGGTTTTTGTTCGATGGTTTTCCTCGCACCATTCCCCAGGCGGATGCGTTAAAAGCCGCAAAAGTAGAAATCGATTATGTCGTTGAAATTGATGTGGCCGACACGGAAATTATCAAGCGCATGTCAGGACGTAGGGTACACCCGGCATCAGGCCGCACCTATCATATAGAATTCAATCCACCTAAAGTAGATAACCAAGACGATATAACAGGAGAGCCTCTGATTCAGCGCGAGGATGATCGGGAAGAAACGGTTCGCAAGCGCTTACAGGTCTACCACGATCAAACCAAACCGCTCATCGAATACTATTCGAGATGGTCTACAAGTGGAGAGCCCGCGGCACCGCGCTATATCAAAATCGCTGGTATCGGCGATGTTGAAGACATTCGTCACAACATCATCCAATCGCTCACCAATAGCACGTTTAAAGATTCCCAAAATTTTTAGATAAATTATTGAGCTATTTCAAAAAAATAAACAAAGTAGCGCTAATGTTTTGATCAATCAGGAGAAAAAAATAATATGGCAATAAAAAATGCATTTTATGCGCAATCAGGCGGTGTAACGGCCGTGATCAATGCCTCTGCTGCGGGCGTCCTTGAAGCAGCCCGTGCGCATAGCGACAAAATCGGTAAAGTATTCGCTGGCCGCAATGGCATCATTGGGGCGCTGACGGAAGATCTGATCGATACCAGTGTAGAATCTACTGAAGCGATCAAGGCACTCCGCCACACCCCGTCAGGCGCCTTTGGCTCCTGCCGCTACAAGCTCAAAAGCCTTGAACAAAACCGACGGGAGTACGAGCGTCTGATCGAAGTATTCAAGGCGCATGACATCGGTTATTTCTTCTACAATGGCGGAGGCGATTCTGCAGACACCTGTTTAAAAGTTTCTCAGCTTTCCGATACGCTTGGCTACCCTATTAAAGCTATTCACGTTCCCAAAACGGTCGATAACGATTTACCCATTACCGATTGCTGCCCAGGATTCGGTTCCGTTGCGAAATATATCGCTGTATCGACACGTGAAGCCAGTTTCGATGTTGCAAGCATGGCCAAAACTTCCACCAAAGTATTCGTATTGGAAGTCATGGGACGTCATGCGGGTTGGATCGCGGCCGCAGGTGGCCTCGCTTCGAGCAAAGATTGCGAAATCCCGATCGTCATCCTATTTCCAGAAGTTACTTTTAATAAAGAAAAATTTCTCGCTAAAGTCGATAGCTTAGTCAAGCAATTCGGCTACTGCTCGGTAGTGGTGTCAGAGGGTGTCAAGGGTGCAGATGGCAATTTTCTTTCTGACCAAGGGTTGCGAGATGCATTTGGTCATGCGCAATTAGGCGGAGTTGCACCGGTCGTGGCCAACATCATCAAGGATGGGCTTGGGTTGAAATATCACTGGGGCGTCGCTGACTATCTTCAGCGCGCTGCCCGTCATATTGCCTCAAAAACAGATGTAGAGCAGGCCTATGCAATGGGTAAAGCCGCTGTTGAGTATGCCATTGCCGGGCATAACTCGGTCATGCCAACCATCGAGCGGGTCTCCAATACGCCTTATAGCTGGAAAGTGGGCATGGCTGAATTATCTAAAGTCGCCAATGTGGAAAAAATGATGCCTACAGACTTTATTACCGAAGATGGTTTTGGTATTACAGAAAAATGTCGCGAGTATCTCTCGCCCTTAATCGAAGGCGAGGATTATCCTCCTTACAAGAATGGTTTACCCGATTATGTGCGGCTGCAAAATGTTGCAGTCAGTAAGAAGTTGGCTGAATTCAAGCTTTAATCTCATATAGTTACATTATGACGGCAAGAATGTATAAAATATGCGGTCTTGCTGTTTCTGATTCAAATTAGATGATTGATGCGAAATTTTCAGACCAAATTTCGCATGTTTTTCAGGTGGTCTGGCTTTAATTGGAGTTCTTTATGGCAAACGGTTTAACGATTGCAATTTTCAGCGCGATTCTTGCCCTGGTTTTCAGTGGCATCTGGATCCGGCGTATTTATGCTCAGTCTCCCGGTAACGCACGCATGCAAGAAATTGCTGCAGCTATACAAGAAGGTGCATCAGCCTATCTCAAGCGCCAATACATGACCATCAGCATGGTCGGCGCGATTCTATTTCTTGCCGTAGGCTTAGCGCTCTCGTGGAGTACTGCTATCGGTTTTGCCTTGGGCGCACTCCTTTCAGGTGTTGCTGGCTTCATGGGTATGACCGTATCTGTCCAATCCAATGTGCGCACGGCTGAAGCAGCACGTTCTGGCTTGAATGAAGCATTGGAAATCGCGTTTCGCGGTGGTGCCGTTACTGGCATGCTGGTGGTGGCGCTAGGTCTGTTAGGCGTAGCAGGTTATACCGCACTGCTTTACAGCGATTCAGCCGCTGGTCAATCGATGAGCGATATTATTCATCCACTGGTAGGTTTTGCCTTTGGGGGTTCACTGATTTCCATCTTTGCACGTCTCGGTGGCGGTATTTTCACGAAAGGTGCTGACGTTGGTGCAGATCTGGTGGGTAAAGTCGAAGCGGGCATCCCTGAAGATGATCCGCGTAACCCTGCTGTGATTGCAGACAATGTGGGCGATAATGTCGGCGATTGCGCAGGCATGGCGGCTGATTTGTTTGAAACCTATGCAGTTACCATTATCGCTACCATGATCCTGGGTGCATTATTATTCACATCCGATGCAGCCAATGCGGTTGTATATCCGTTGATGCTGGGTGCAGTCTCGATTGTGGCTTCCATTATTGGCTGCTACTTCGTCAAAATGCGCGAAGGTGGAAAAATCATGAATGCGCTGTACCGCGGTCTCGCAGTTGCAGGTGGTATTGCGTTTTTTGCCTATTTACCTGTTACTGTATGGTTTATGGGTGGTATGTCTTTAACACTCGACGGCGGTGAAGTTGCGGGTGGTGAGCTGGTTATGCGCTTGTTTGTTTGCGCAGCAATTGGCCTCATCTTGACGGGGTTGATGGTCATTATTACCGAATATTACACTTCGACCGAATATCCGCCAGTTCAGCATATCGCTAACGCTTCGACCACTGGCCATGGTACCAATATCATTGCAGGGCTTGGCGTTTCTATGCGCGCTACTGCCGCACCAGTATTAGCGGTGTGCGCAAGTATCCTGATTGCTTACTCATTGGCGGGTCTTTACGGTATCGCTATTGCCGCAACCGCTATGTTATCTATGACAGGTATCATTGTCGCACTGGATGCATATGGTCCAATCACTGACAATGCAGGCGGTATCGCAGAAATGTCAGGCATGCCGGAATCCGTTCGTGCGATTACTGATCCGCTGGATGCAGTTGGCAATACGACCAAAGCTGTTACCAAAGGCTATGCGATTGGTTCGGCGGGGCTAGCGGCTCTGGTACTATTCGCCGACTACACGCATGGTTTGGAGCATGCAGGCAAACTACTCACCTTTGATTTATCCAATCATATGGTCATCATCGGTCTATTTATCGGCGGCATGGTACCTTACCTGTTTGGGGCAATGTCAATGGAAGCGGTCGGACGCGCTGCGGGCTCAGTCGTTATTGAAGTACGCCGACAATTCAGAGAGATTCCTGGCATCATGGAGGGAACCGCAAAACCGGATTATTCCCGTGCAGTGGATATGCTGACCAAGGCGGCCATCAAAGAAATGATCGTTCCATCGTTGTTGCCTGTGCTCGTCCCTCTGCTAGTAGGTCTCTTGCTCGGCCCTCAAGCACTGGGTGGCGTATTGCTAGGCTCGATCGTTACAGGTCTGTTTGTGGCCATTTCTATGACTGCCGGTGGGGGTGCCTGGGATAATGCGAAGAAATACATCGAAGACGGTAACTACGGTGGCAAAGGTAGTGAAGCCCATAAAGCAGCAGTTACAGGTGATACCGTTGGTGATCCCTACAAAGATACGGCAGGGCCTGCAATTAACCCGCTGATCAAAATCATCAATATCGTGGCATTGTTAATCATTCCACTGCTGTAATATTGTAGTCTTATCATTCCTGAAGCCTGTCAGTTTTACCTGGCAGGCTTTTTTTATGCTCACCGGCCTCGTTTATCATGATTCTGTCATTGCAATCTCTTTCTACATTACGTAGGATTGACCGTGAGCGTGAGGGGTGTTATTAAACTCTCTCCACTCCATGCGATCATCCCATGGTTACAGCATCTTTATCAGAAACTCTATGCAACTGTTTGTATCAACAGCATTAATAGGAGAAAGAAGATGAACATTAAATTAAACGTAATCATTACATTGATAGCACTATTCTTGTCTACATCAAGTTTCGCCGGCTTATTTGATGAAGAAAAAGTGGAATGGTCACAAGTTCCCGAGAAAGTGCAGCAAACTATCAATCAACATTTGCAAGGCGGAACCATCGAAAAAATTGAGAAAGAAACTAAGAAGAAAAAAGTGATTGTTTATGAAGCCTATGTAAAAAAACCCGATGGGGAAAAAATCGAAATTAAAGTCGAAGAAGATGGCACCCTACTCGAAATCGAAGATGAAAATGATTAAGTATCAAATTCATTAGTTGATGCTCATTCTCATATTTCTATCCACTTCCGGTCTGACTAGATATTAGTCAGACCCTGTCCTTTTACGATTTAGCCTAAAGGAGGGGTTATCCAATGCCAAGCAAAACGTACTATTCTCTGAGACCATTGTTATCAATCATAGCCTTGTATATCACCTGCTCTTTGGTTCAAGCGAGCGCGCCGGATACGACGATCAACCCCGCTACCGGGCACAAGCATTATGAAAAACCGGATCAAACCAAATCGATGGAACAACCTGCACCGAGATTGCAAAATCTCGGTTCTCACACTTTTCCGGTCAGCACAAAAAACCCACAAGCGCAATTATTCATCAATCAAGGGGTTAATTTGGCCTACGCATTCAATCATGCCGAAGCATATCGAGCTTTCAGGGAGGCCGCGCGGCTTGATCCTAACTTGGCTATGGCTTACTGGGGGCAAGCACTTGTACTAGGGCCGAATATTAATGCCATGATGGAGCCCAACGATGAACAGGAAGCGTATGAACTCGTCCAAAAAGCCAAATCGCTTATAGCAATGGCAACCCCAAGAGAACAGGCGCTTATCGATGCATTGGAAAAGCGTTATACAGGAAAAGCTGAGGAACGCACTGTAAACGATCAAGCATACGCAAATGCCATGCGCTCAGTTTACCAACAGTTTCCGAATGATCTGGATATCGCGATGCTCTATGTCGAGGCGGTAATGGATCTTCGGCCATGGAATTATTGGATGCCTGATGGCCAACCGTATGAAGGAACGAAAGAAATTGTAGCGATCACTGAAGAGGTCATGAGCAAGAACCCGAAACATCCAGGTGCACTGCATATGTATATCCATCTCATCGAACCAACGAGTACGCCCGAGCGCGCGGAAAAAGCAGCAGACACCCTCCTGACGCTCATGCCCGCGGCCGGGCATATGGTGCACATGCCCTCGCATATCTATCAGCGTGTCGGACGCTACGCTGACTCGATGAAAAGTAATATGCTCGCCATTGCAGCAGATGAAGACTATATCGCACAGTGTCAGGCGCAAGGAATTTACCCGATGGGTTACTATCCGCACAATATTCACTTTTTGTGGTTTGCAGCCACGCTGGATGGGCAAAGCAAGGTAGCCATTCAAGCAGCTCGCAGTGCAGCAAGCAAAATTAGTGACGAAGTATTGAATGAGTTCCCTGTTACGGCGATATTCCGTGTCATTCCTTACTGGTCGTTGGCCAGATTCGGGCGTTGGGAAGACGTGCTTAAAGAACCGGCCCCTCCTACTAATAACCCTTTCCTAACCGGAAGCTGGCACTATGTGCGTGGTCCACGGTAAATTTGTTCTCCTCTTGAGTTAATCAAAGCGACCGAGTGCGTGTTGAGTTAGAAGTCATACGAAGGTAGTCGAAGACCAGTCGGGTAT
>NZ_QAOO01000031.1 GCF_003051105.1 Nitrosomonas nitrosa
TTCTGGCGCAATGCTTCGTCTAGGTAGAGATACTGCAACCCACGCAGTACCTTCGGTATGTCGTCTCGCGATCTCAGATCAAATTTGATTTGAGATACGTCAATTTCACCCAATTTCATCTGGATATTTTGTACAATGCGCATTCGCCCTCCACTCCAACGAAGTTTATATCTTGAGAATGATATTCCCTCTGATTTTAGTCGAAGTTTGAGGCTATTCCGCTTAAAAATAAGCAAAAATTAGCTAATAAAACCCAGCTTTACTCTATTCCCAAGAAAACTTCGTCTCTAAAAATAAAATGTAACCTTTTGTTACTTATTCAATTTATGAGTTTTCGGGCTGACACTATTTATAGCAGGATAGTTAGAACCTGCTAACAGAGTCTGAATCTGCTTTTCAACAAATTCTGCAAAAAATAAAGAAAAAATATAAGGCGGATTTGCAATATTGTCTCGACACCTGATAACCGCAAAACCTGTTGAACAAACCAAATCCTCTACATGATTTTTGATTAAACAGTGGGATTGAAGATTAGGTCTTACTGTTCCGAATAAAATATCTCCTTTTTTTACAATTCTTCGTGCTCTTGAAGGCGCTGTTGCAAATATTTGATCAGAATAATTTCGCAGCACACCCCTATCAACATCTTCCAACGAAATATACTTAAATTTGTAATTTGGATTAACGCTTGCATTCAAATTTTCTGGATCAATATCTGCCGCCTCACCCAACTTCTTCACCACCCAACCCTCTTTCAATCGCCCATTTTCATAAGGATTGAGCAGGGTTTGCATGGCGCCTTGTTTGATCTGGCGTTTTTTGGCGATGAGGCGGGTGAGGGACTGAATCAGGGCGTCGGCATCGCTGAGCGCGTTGGCGATGGCGGTTTGTTCTCTTTTATCAGGAAAAACCA
The DNA here is from genome assembly GCF_003051105.1 of Nitrosomonas nitrosa. Classification (GTDB taxonomy): domain Bacteria; phylum Pseudomonadota; class Gammaproteobacteria; order Burkholderiales; family Nitrosomonadaceae; genus Nitrosomonas; species Nitrosomonas nitrosa. Next base: position 914 of record NZ_QAOO01000031.1, read on the forward strand.
CCTGCAAACCCAAAAAAGTTTCTTTGGAAATATTTTTCATGCTACCGCTTGTTCCTGTAGCGGTATCTTTAATCGCTTTGCTGAACTGACCAAAGCTTAACAAATACGCAAGCCATCTGACATTAACACCGGCTTCTTTTCTAATAATTGTTTGCCATAATCGATCAGGCAAAAACAAATATGAATAATCCTTATCTACGTAGCCGCATTCACCAACTAATACTGGCGTATTCATCCTGCTGATCACAATTGAATCTTTAGTTGGATTTAATTTAGCGCGCCCAATATCACCAGGAAGAATCTTCTTACATTCCTCAGGAAAAAAGTACCCATCTAAAATACATGATGTCTTTAATACTGACTCGGTATGACCATAAAGACCTAGTTTTTCATCTACTGAATTAACGCTTACACCCGCATTTAACTCAGAAATGAGAACCGACAAGCGCACAACGCTCCAATCCTCCGGAATCACCCCCGCCTCAGTCTGCTTGTAACCCGGTTTCAATGCCATGCAAACCCCATCTTGTGCAGGTGCGCATTGACGGCCTGTTCCAGCTCCGTCACTTGCTGGTTTTGCTGCGGTAGTGGTGTTTCATAACGCTCGGCGAGTTCCTTGATGCGCTGCGTCAAGCGCTGGCTGATGCGATCCATCTCGCTGTGAATATCACGGTCAATGGCGGCCAGCCATTTGTCGTCGACTACCAGTTGCTTGATTTGGTCTTGGGTCAACGTGGGGTAGAACGCCAGCAGTTTGGCGTCCAGCTCAGCTTCGGTGGACTGGATGGCTTTCTTGGTTGCCGCTTCCTGTTCCAATAGTTGCAGGTATTGGCTGAGAAGCTTTGCTTCTTCAACCGATTGCACATCGTTTTTGATTTCTTTCAGGCGCGCGGTAATGCTGGCTTTGTTGAGCTTGTCGAGTTCGGCGAACGCGCCGCCCTCGTCCGCGTTGCCGCCGTGTTCCTCTTCCATTTCGGTTTTCCGGCTTTGCAGCGTTTCCAGTTCGGTGTTGAGCGCATCGATGGCTTGTTGCTGTGCGGCAAAGTAGCGGTTAATCACGAGCGTTTTCGGAATTAAATCGCACGCCCAGCCTTTGTCGAGGGTTTTGGTGACCTGGCCGTCCTTGTTTTTCTTCTCCTCCACGATGCGGTAAGTGATGGCTTGCCAGCCTCCGCCTGTTTCAACCGGCGCGGCGATCAGGTAACAGTCATCCTGCATCACCTCGAACCAGTAATTCATCAGGTGCTGGTAGACGTCGTAGGGGTCGATCAGCGCGCGGCCCTGGTAGGTGGCGAGCAAGGCTTCGCTGATCTGGTGGATGATTTCCTTCGGATGGAAACCGGGTTGCAGTGCTTTCAAGGCGGCGGTGGTATTTGCTTCCCACTGGCTGAACACCCGGTTCATCTCGGCCATGTAGCTGACAAATTCGGGGTGCGTGAAAATGGTTTGCTTGATGGCGTCCTTGCTCACTTTCAGGCTCAGGTAGTTTGGACTGCGTTTGGCCTCAACGAATAATGCCGCTTTAAGATTGGGGCATACGACCCAGTAATCCTGCAGCGCGTCGATATCGGCTTTGGGAATATCGCCCAGCAGATGGGCTTCGATGTCCTGCAGATCTTCGGCTTCCGAACCGTCGATATAGCGCGGGATGTTGAGGTTGAATTCGTTTTTTTCGATTTCATTGAACGGGACGATGCGGCTGTAGCCTGCGATTTCGGTCTGTTTGTTGAACACATCGACCATTTTGTGGATGTCCATTTCGCGCAGGCGGTTTTTGTTGCCGTCTTTCATGAACCCCTTGCCCGCGTCGATCATGAAGATGCCTTTGCGATTTTGCGCGTTTTCCTTGTCGATGACGATGATGCACGCCGGGATGCCGGTGCCGTAAAACAGGTTGGCCGGCAGGCCGATGATGCCTTTGATCAAGCCCTTGCGGATAATATTCTCACGGATAGCCGCTTCGACATTGCCGCGGAATAGCACGCCGTGCGGCAGAATGCACGCGCCCTTGCCACGGCTTTTCAGCGAACGGATGATGTGCAGCAGATAGGCGTAATCGCCGTTTTTATCCGGCGGCACGCCGAATCCTGCAAAGCGCTGGTGCGGATCATTTTCGGTATCGACCCCGTTGCCCCAGCGCTTATCGCTGAACGGCGGATTGGCGACCACGTAATCGAAGGTTTTCAAGCCGCCCTGTTCATTGAGAAACAACGGATTGGCGAGCGTATTGCCCTGCTTGATCTCCGCGCCGGGGTTGTCGTGCAGGATCATGTTCATGCGCGCCAGACCGCTGGTGGCGGCATCCTTTTCCTGGCCGTACAGCGTGACCTTGGATTTGGCGGCATCGGCCACTTTCAGCAGCAGCGACCCGGAACCGCAGGTAGGGTCGTAAACTGTCGTTTCAGCCGTGGTTTCGGCCCGATCGATACCGATGATGCGCGCCATGACCCGGCTCACTTCCGCCGGGGTGTAGAATTGCCCCTTGCTTTTGCCGCTTTCGGTGGCAAAATGGCGCATGAGGTATTCGTAGGCATCGCCGAGGATGTCATCGCCTTCTGCGCGGTTTTTGCTGAAATCGAGCGCCTTGTTTTCAAAGATGGCGATGAGGTTGCTGAGCCTGTCGACCATGTCCTTGCCGCTGCCGAGCTTTTCCGGATCGTTGAAGTCCGGCATGCTGGACAGCTTGTTGGCATTGGCGAGCGGCGCGATGATTTTCTTGTTGATATCGTCCCCGATGGTGGGCTTGCCTTTGAGCGCCACCATGTCCTTGAAACCCGCACCCGGCGGGATGGTGATCGGCGCAAACGGCTGCCCGGCGTATTTGTCGCTGACGTATTTGATGAACAGCATCACCAGCACATAATCCTTGTACTGGCTGGCATCCATGCCGCCGCGCAGTTCATCGCAGCTCGACCACAGGGAGGAATAAAGTTCGGATTTCTTGATGGCCATGTGTTTTTGTTATTTTTGAAATTCGCTAATATACCGCAGTGCGCGCATTTAGTAGATTCAATCACAAGCGATGCCTTCATCAGGCCATCTGCTGCAGTCGTAGCCTGCTATCCAGAAATAGGGGCTGGAACGCTCGGAAGCGAGTCAACGGGAAGTGCTAAATTTTAAGCGCATAGACCCTGATGATTTCCTGCACTGCTTGGGTCACCTTCGTTTCGAGTTCTTCGTGCCAATGCAACCCATTTTGGCCATAGATGATCACGCGGCGGGTGCTCAGATCGATTGGAATATCGTCTGCATTTTTTGAAATAATCAGCACGGGTTTGGCAAGCGTATGCGCGATTCCAAGCTCGTAAAGTACATTAGGATTCCGGCCAGAAATATCAGCGATGACGAAATCTGCGGTATTAATGCTTTGCCAGATATCAACCAGAATATCGCTGGGTTTAAACACATCGTCTCCTCGCATGGGCAGGACATCCAATGATTTGCACACGCCAGAGAGTATTCGATGAACGTCATTGGACCATTCGAGGCTGAACGGCATGACGATAAAGCAGCTTATTTTATCGCGGTAGGCTCGTTTGCTAACTTCTGGATAAAGCCGCTCCGGTCCCAGGAAAATGATATGACGCTTGAGCTGATCCGCTGATTTATTGAGCGCATCGATATAACTGTCCAGTCCAGTGGATCGCAACGTCGTACGGAGACCCACATGGGTCGATTGCCAGCCATTATGCTCGAGCTGGTTTTGATGTAGGTTTTTCGTGTATTTTTTTAAGTACTGCACACTATCGTCAAAGCGATCCGTCAGCCAAACCACACTGACTACCAAGCTGACAATAAGTAAAACCGCGCAAAATGCTTTCCATATCGGATGAATCTGAATCAGACTCAACACCACGACTATCAACACACCGCCCAACGTCAGCAGGATGAGGATGCCGGATAAATCCGATCTCGATCGTGCGGCGGCTTCATCTTGAATCTCTAAGCCGATATCTTTCTCAGACGAATCTTTTTTGATCTCAGAAAGCAGCAAATAAGAAGAAAGCAGCAAGAACTGGCCAAACATCCAGATCGGTTCAATACCCACTGGTACAGCTTCTTCACTATAAGCCATATCACTCGCGATCAGCAACGCTGTGGCGAGCAGCATCCAATTAATGACGAATGGCGCTTTCAGCAAAATACAGCCCAGACCAATCAACAGCACCAGAAATTCCAGACCGGCTGTCACCGCGTCGAGTCGCCCTGCCATCGTGTTGAGACTCGAGCCATATTCGGGATAATAAAAGCTGGTCAAGATCAACGCCAGGCCAAAGAAAAGCAAAGAGAAAACCACCTTGGTCATTAAGGTGGGCGGATAGCGATGCCATAACGTAATCGCCAGATAACCCCAGGCACAAACCCAGCTAAAAACAAACCCGCTATAACTGATGGCCGAATAGTCCGGAATACCCGGCGTGGGAAAATGTAAAAAACGATGGCTGCCATCAGGGTCATACGTCAACCAGGAAATAGACAGTAAAATAAGACCCAAACCCTGGATCGCCATAAACCCTGCATAAGGTCTGATAACGTTAAATGAGGCAACAAAAGCGGCAAATGCGGCTGCAATGGCGACAAGCGCTTCATCCCAATTATAAAAATCCTGGCCAAATAGCTGATCGCCCAGCACCAGCCAGCAACTTAGCCAAAATAGGTAGATCGCCGCGATTCCGCCTAGATATAAATTGGTCAACGCTTTCATCAATGAATTGCTCGCTCGAAAATAAGTTTCATCTCTAAGACTTATGCTTTTACCGGCACAAAGCAAGATAGCTTGAGAATCGATTAGTGTATGAAAATATCCGCTGTTAAAGATTGGTGGTGCTTTATTTTTCGGCAAGTTTCAGGCAGATATTGAGTGCCTATTATTACTTTTATCGCAATGTGCACAAAAATTAGGCTACGCCTTCGTTATGGGCAATAAGTTGCCTTAGCTCGGAGTAGACTTCCATACATTTAGTTTGCATGGCATCTGCATACAATATTTGAAAATAGAGCCTATTTGACGCTTATAAACCCTGTTTGAACTCAAATAAAAAACTTTTCAAAGTTGAGAAATTATCCAAATGGTGTTAGTTTATAAAACGGTATCGATAAGAATTATCATCAAATCATTAGTTAAAAAATAATTATGAGGTGGTTATGATTATAAAAATACCAAAACTTTTTAAAGGAAATAATTACGTTGACATTGTCGTTTTAGCAAGTGTATTTCTGTTAGGACTAACGCCATTAACGACATCCGCTAAAGAAAAATCGGTTTACGGGTACCTGGAACCCGTGGTGCTTTATCCAGATAAAATCCCATTGATCGCCAAACTTGATACCGGTGCGGTGACAGCTTCTCTCTCTGCTACAGACATCCATTTATATAAAAAGAACGGTAAGCGATATGTGAAATTTAAAGTTTCCCACCCAAAAATTGAAAAAACGCTCAAATACGACCTACCCGTTGTTCGCATCGCCAAAATCAAGAACCGCGCCAGTGAGGAAAAATCAGAAAGCTATGACCCGCGCCCGGTTGTGAAGATGCCTATTTATTTCGATGGAAGACTCTATGATATCGCGGTTAATCTGATTGATCGCACACACTTCACCGCCCCGATGCTTTTGGGTAGAAAAGCATTGGATAAACTTAACGCAGTGGTCGATGGCACAACCAAATACACCATCCAATAATCACTTAACTGTTGGAGCCCACCATTGAAGCCGCTAGTTGATAAGCCTCCGGCCAAATTGGAGGCTTATTTCTATGCGCGCCTCAAACGGGCATAAAACCTGCACCCTATCAGCGGCCCCTATCGATTACTTCCAACGAAATGACCAAAATCTTCATCAGCTACCGCCGCAATGATGTCGGTGGCTACGCAGGCCGCCTTTGTGACCGCCTAAATGCACATTTAGGTGAAGACAGCATATTCATGGATGTAGAGGACATTCATCCTGGTCAGGATTTCGTGCGCGCAATCGATGATACTGTCGCCAAATGCGATTACCTGCTCGTACTGATCGGACCACGTTGGCTCGAAACGCTGGCGCAACGTTCTAGTTCCAATGAAGATTTCGTTCATCATGAAATCGTTACTGGTCTTACGCGTAACATCCAGGTTATTCCCGTTCTCGTTGCTGGAGCGAAAATGCCGGGAATACAGCAAATGCCGGCAGATTTGGCAGAACTAAGCCGCCGTCAGGCAATCGAGATCAGAGATGACCGATTCGACGACGACGTAGCCAGACTGATCAGACTCTTGGAAATCGCATCGCCCAAAAAATCATTGCAGCCTGTGTCACGCTCACGTCTAAGGGTATTTGCTGTTTTGGCTGTATTCATATCGATCTTGATTGCCGGCATTGTCTTTTTAGCTTCACAGCGCTCTCCAGTCCCAGAAATCAATGGGACTTGGATAGCGGATATGCAGAAATCGGGCCGGCAACCCTACCGGATCAGCCTAACTTTCGTTCATGAAGGTCGCGTGATACGCGGTATAGTTGACTATCCAACCGGAAATGGAGTCATCCAAGAAGGGACTGTTGAGGGTGAATCGCTAACTTTCTCTACTTTGCACACCCCACAATTTGAATCTGAACCCGCCGTGATCCACTTTACCGGCAAAATCAAAGAAGATGGTATTTATCTGACTTCAACCGATGATGCAGGAATCGCTACCGGCATTGCTCGCAAAAAGCATAGTAAATAATCGAAATATCAGTCTGCTCGGTCTACAGTAGATCGGTCTATTATCGGTCAACCTCTTTATTAGAGTCCAGGATTCTGCCCGTCAGCTATTGGATAAAGCTGCTCAAACCCAACTTCGACCGATTAGCCACGTTGCAGCCAAGAACAGCGCTTTATATGAGGAAAAATCAAACTGGCGTTGGTCAGCGATGATGACCGCCTCTATGGCCGCCGCCTCTATGACCACCCCCATGGTGCTTGTGTCCGCCGCCAAAATGCCTATTTCCGCCACCAAAGTGTCTATGATCTCTACCGATATGACCATGGCCACCATCGAAGTGTTTATGTCGGCCACCGATGTGACGATGCCCCCCACCGAAGTGTCTATGACCACCCCCGATATACCGGTGACCACCTCCCAGGTACCTGTATCCGCCACCCATATATCGATGCCCGCCGAAGAATCTTTGATTACCATAGTATGACGGCTGATACCGATAACCGTAGGTTACTCCGCCGTAATAACCTGTTCCTCCATAATAGGGCGTTGCTATGCATCCACTCAGGAAAAGAGTGGCCATTACGGCAAAAAAGAAAAGATATTTTTTCGTATTCATGGTATTTCTCCATAACCGCGCAGATGGCGCAATATTCGATTGGTTTAAATACCTCCACCAACCATTATGTAACGACGAGGCCTGGCTAATAATAGTTATTCATAGCTGGTGGCTGGTGCGAAAAATCAGCCCGCCAAGACATCATGATTGATATTTCGTGATCAAATTGTAGGGTCTCAAAACTGAATAGCGGATGAATACAAACGGATTATTACTAGAATCAAATGGTGTAGCTCGCCTTTCAATAGCATCAAGCATGATACGACTGACATACCCGATGCAGCTTCCGGCATGTCTGCTCCGGGCACCAATACAACTTCAACATACGGATATTTATATTTTTATTCGAAAATGGATATTTATTTCATGCGCCACGGGCACACAAACTACAATGATCTTGGTTTGTGTAACGATGACCCTAATCAGGATGTTCGTCTAACAGAAATGGGCAAGGAACAAGCGCAGTCTGCCGCGCTAGCGCTGCGTGGCGTCGCATTTGAACGTATTCTGGTGTCGCCACTGCCGCGGACGTTTCAAACGGCAGCCATCATCAATCGCTTCCACTCTGTGCCGATCGAAGTACATGCCGATCTGGCTGATATCCGTACAGGTTTTGACGGCATGCCCGTGTCAGACTATTTTGCGGCCATCACCCGCGATCCTTTGCAGATGCGTGTAAATGGGGGTGAATCGTTACTGGATCACAAACAGCGCGTGATACGTTTTATCGACTGGCTAAAGACACAAAACGACAAAACACTTTTGGTAGTGGCCCATGAAGAAACCATGCGTGTTGTTATCGCCTACTTCGAAGGGGGAATAGAGGATGCGCACTTGAGAAATATTCATGTGGGCAACTGTGAATACAGGCGCTATATTTTGGCCTAAACATTGTATTTTTTGCTGTCGTGAACTCGCTAATTTTTGTCATGTGAGCTGTAGAAAAACACTTTATTTCCCCAGCTCGACGCGCTTGCTTACAGTGTACAAGTCCGATTTGATGGCCGGACGGGGGTGGTCTAGCCCAACTCACGGCGCCACTCATGGTTTATCGGTTCGAATTTACTTTAGGGGTCGCACGACTGCCGCCAGTTACGACTTCATGCCGGTTAATAGACTTATCATCTTGCAACTTCAACGGTTAGCTATATACCGTAAAGGCGCGACTTTACCGGTAGTACGGAAATCGACGTAATCAATCAATACCTGCTCATGGTCGAAAGCCAAAACCCGAGGAAAGCTATCTATGCTAAATATTTGGCAATTCTTCGCATCGTCGGCTGCCACGGGCTTACCATTGGCTTCCGCCACGTACACAGCTGTCACGGTATGACCACGATTATCACGCTTCGGATCAGAATAAAGACCAAGTAACGCGATCAGCTTAACGTTTAAGCTAACTTCTTCCCGCGCTTCTCGGATCGCGGCATGCTCGACGGTTTCACCCACGTCAACAAACCCGCCCGGTATCGCCCACCCATAAGGTGGATTAACGCGTTCGATTAAAACAATCGGACGGTCAGGATAGTCGATAAGCTCGATTATCGTGTCGCAGGCAAGGGATGGGGTAACCGGTCTAGACATTACTTTTCCAATCATAAGTAAATAGCGTATTGGGGCATGCTATGACTTAAGGCACGCTCAGTGGTATATTTCGGTTTCACCATTACCACTTCTATCCTTCGAAACCACCATGAATAAACGGCTCGATATTGGCACTCCACTCACCTCGTCAGCAACGAAAGTTATGTTATTGGGTAGCGGAGAACTCGGCAAGGAAGTGATCATTGCATTACAGCGTCTAGGGGTAGAAACGATCGCTGTCGATCGCTATCCCAATGCACCGGGGCATCAGGTAGCGCACCGCGCCCACGTGATCAATATGGCGGATGGCCAAGCGCTACGTGAATTAATTATACACGAGCGACCGCATATTATCGTTCCGGAAATCGAAGCGATCGCTACGGACACACTGATTGAGATCGAATGCGAAGGCATAGCATGCGTCATTCCAACTGCACGTGCTGCACAGCTCACGATGAACCGAGAAGGTATCCGTCGTCTGGCAGCAGAAACTTTAGGCTTGCCGACTTCAACCTTTGCCTTTGCCAATAGCCTAGCTGAATTACGTGCGGCAATCGAAGGTCGCATAGGCTATCCATGCCTAATCAAACCAATCATGTCTTCTTCTGGTAAAGGTCAATCGAAAATTGATCATGAGGCAGATTTGGAGGCAGCCTGGAACTATGCAGCGAGCGGCAGCCGGGTAGACCAGGGCCGAGTTATCGTCGAGAGTTTCATTGATTTTGATTATGAAATTACCCTACTTACGGTGCGCGCAATAGGCGAGCATGGTGAAGTGGAAACACATTTCTGTGAACCAATCGGTCATCTCCAAGTGCATGGTGACTATGTTGAGAGCTGGCAACCGCAGGCCATGAGTCAACAGGCATGGCAGCAAGCGCGCGACATCGCCCAAAAACTCACCGACAACCTCGGAGGGCTTGGGATCTTTGGTGTGGAATTATTCGTCAAGCAAGACAAGGTGTGGTTTAGCGAAGTGAGTCCACGTCCGCATGATACCGGTATGGTGACCATGTGTAGTCAAGTGCAAAGTGAATTCGAACTCCATGCCCGCGCTATCCTTGGCTTACCCGTGAATACGGCCTTGCGTGCTCCAGGCGCCAGTGCGGTAATTTACGGACAATTGGAAGAACAAGGGATCGTTTTTACGGGTGTAACCGAGGCGCTGCGCGTACCACAAAGTGATCTACGCTTGTTTGGCAAACCAGTATCGTACACTCGCCGCCGCATGGGGGTCGCACTCGCAAATGGGGCCGATACCTCAGAGGCGCGAACTCGCGCGAAACAAGTAGCTAGCCGAATTGTACCTGTTAAATCAACTAACTAGGGGACTGCCCTAGAAATCAAGACGGCGCGTGATAATCTTATGAAAAATTCAGGTTAATTCACAGGGAAAGCGGAATGATGAGTCAGCGCGTACAAATAGCAGTCATAACATACTAACCTCTGCATGCTAGTGTAGGCTTATCGGTTACTTCAATTGTTTGTCCGGCAAATTCCACTCGCTCACCACTGCGAATTTTGCAGGTCTTGCGGAGTTCGATCTGACCGTTCACTTTGACCAGACCCTCAGCAATCACACTTTTGGCAGCACCACCACTAGCGCAGAGACCATTGATTTTGAGAAGATCATTCAATGCGATATAGCCACGACCTTGAAGGCTAAATTCAATCATGCTTTAACGGTTAGCAGACAGCGTTTCCGATTCATTGGCATCCTCAACGATATGGCATCTCAAAAATTCTGGTATTGCTGCCAGTAGCAGATTGTCAAGCATTTACGCTCTTCAATCTGCTCGCTTTTAAGTAACGCTCCCGACAGAGCGCGGGAAACGCAATCCTAAGATCATATTGGTGGCGGACGTCTGCCTATTATCCAGAATACGATCGCCAAAATGAGCCCCACCACAAATAAAATCCAGGCCATTTCCATTGCAATGCTCATGACACCGGTAATCCCTAAGATACCTGCAATAATGGCAATAACTAGAAAGACAATCGCAAGATTTATCATAATATTACTCCTTATGCTTTAAGTGCCAGTTGTAAAATTCCAGCTCAATACCCGATTGAAGCTCTCATTATTCTGGTGTATAGCCGGAGACGCATTGATATCACCTGCTGACAAGAATCTGCCAGATTTTTACTTCTCGGACAACCTACTAGTAAAAGAATAACATCGATAGGGCCATAAGCAACCTTTTATTCGCATCTAAATGGTATTGAAGATGATAAAAGCGAACAAAAACTGCACCGTGGTTTGAGTTTTATCGTCGATCCGCTCATTCGTGACAGTGTGTACATCAGTACAATATTTTTGTCTTCCTCTTTGGAATAAAGTTCTGTTCAGTATTTTCCATTTTCTCAATAAATGAACATGATCTAGCTAATGAGGTAGTTAATAATGAATAACGCAATAAAACCCACTCGACCTTTGATTCTTTTTACCAGCATTATCCTGCTACTGGTTACGGCAACCAGTAATGCTGCAATCATAACATTAACCGATAAGTTCGATCCCAGCTCAGATCAACTTATCTCTTTTGGCAATAATATTTCGTATAGCTTCACCCATAGCATCATTGCCGATCAAGATGGTGCTGGTGCTTTATGGAGTGGCTCGTATGGTTACAATTCGCTGATCGATGCGATTACCAGCGCTTCTATCGCACTCCGATTCAAAGACGAAAGCTCCGATGGGGCGTTAGAATCCGTGCAGTTGATATTTGATGGACAATCGTTTGGAACGCAAACCATCACCAGTGGCGGTGCCGTTTATACCGCGACCATCTCAAGTGAATGGGGTACGTTGTTGAGCGATGGGATGCTGAATGTAATACTGCAAAATGCGGGGACGACAAGCGGCCATCAGGATGGCCGGAGCGACTTTCTTTTCCTTGATTCAACCTTAACGGTCGATATCGAAAGAGGCTCCCTGCCAGCAGCGCAAATATCAGAACCGGCACCCTTAACTCTTATTGGTTTAGGTCTCGTAAGCTTATTGTTTACGCGCCGCAAACACGCCTAATTATTCAAGAATGTACTAAAAGGTGCACTAATTGAACGATCTGATAGGGTAGCCGAACGTACGAGTTTCTGCTTTCAGCTACCCATCGTCGTCAGCTTGATCAATCATGCTAGCCCAACTATTTTCATAACTACACGCGATGATCATGCGAGAATTTGATTAACAGGAATATTTTGCTAAGGTGCGGTGTAGTGATTCATACACCCCGCTGAGCAAAATATTTCTTATCAATCAAAGGGTAGAAAGTGTGTGACAATTTATGAAAAATTCGGGCCAGTTTCCTATTCGGCTGAATAGCGTGAAGTATTTGTTTTACTAGATCAGGACTGGATACAACAAAACCCTATACCCGAAAGGTGCAAAACTTCCCCCTTCAACTCGGCATGAAAAAGTAAAGCGTGTAGGCTATCTACCCCCTATCTATGGGCCAGGCTGCTCAGGATTGACTCAGATAGATTTTGCTCGAATAAATTTACACACCTACTTCACGCGCATTCCAGGTAGTGCACCCTCATCAGGCGAGAGCAGGTATAGCCCTCCTCCGGCACTTCCATCGCTTGCCGCAAGCACCATGCCTTCTGACAACCCAAATTTCATTTTACGGGGAGTAAGATTGGCGACCATAATGGTCAAACGTCCTTTCAGATTGTCAGGATCATAGGCCTTTTTGATACCAGCAAATACTGTACGCTGCTCTGAGCCGATATCCAGGGTGAGCTTGAGCAATTTATCAGCCCCTTCTACCAACTCGGCGTTCACAATACGTGCAATACGCAAATCAATTTTGCTGAAATCATCGACCGAAATGGTTTCTGCAATCGGTACAACTGCCTGTTGTTGCTTATGCTGCTGTGCTTCTGAATGCCGTGTCTGAGAATGCGATTCTGGTTTGGTGGTAATATTTTGTTTATTGGCTTCAATCAGCGCAGTTATTTGCTTAGGATCAATACGCGTCATCAAGTGTTGGTAAGTGTTTATCCTATGGCCGGCAGGGAGCAGGACGCTCGATATCGTCCTACCCAGTTGATGCTCTGGCCAGTTCAGCGCATCACAGTTAAGAAAATCTTCGATTTGTCTCGCTGTAGCAGGCAGCACCGGCTTCAAGTAACATGAGAGCAGATAAAACATCTGCACACCCAAACTGCAGACACGATGCAATTCGCGGTCTCGCGCAGTATCTTTGGCAATTTCCCATGGCGCCAACTGGTGGATTAGCTCATTCACATCATCGGCACGTTTCATGATTTGTCGCACGGCAGCAGAGAAATCTCTCTCTTCATACGCTTTCTCGATGATGCCCGGCTGCCATGAGGCAAAATGCTCATCGATCATCTGCTGAAGCACACCATAATCTTCTCCGGCAACCAATTTTCCATCGAATCGTTTTGCGATAAATCCTGCGCAGCGGCTGGCAATATTAATAAATTTGCCAACCAAATCCGAATTTACGCGTGCAGTAAAATCTTCCAGGTTGAGATCGATATCTTCCAAAGTGCCGTTGAGTTTGGCGGCATAGTAATAGCGCAACCATTCAGGATTGAGTCGCTGCTGTAAATAACTTTCCGCAGTAATGAAAGTACCGCGTGATTTACTCATTTTCTCGCCATTCACAGTCAAGAAACCGTGTGCAAAAATCTGTGTAGGGGTCCGGTAGCCTGCGTTTTCCAGCATTGCTGGCCAGAACAGCGCATGAAAATATAGGATATCCTTACCAATGAAATGGTAAAGCTCGGTCGTACTCTCTTTCTTCCAGAACTCATCGAAATCGATACCCCGCTGTTGGCATAAGTTTTTGAAACTGCCCATGTATCCAATCGGCGCATCGAGCCAAACGTAAAAATATTTTCCGGCTTCCCCAGGAATTTCAAAACCGAAATAGGGTGCGTCCCGCGAGATATCCCAGTCGGACAACTTATTTTCCCCTGCCTCCCCCAGCCATTCATGCATTTTATTAGCGGCCTCAGGCTGCAAGTGATTAGCTTCGCGCGTCCAGCGGCGTAAAAAGTCCGCGCAACGGCTATCTGACAAACTGAAAAAGAAATGTTCAGAGGCTTTCTTGACGGGTGTTGCTCCCGAAACCGCAGAGTAGGGATTTTTTAACTCAGTTGGCGCATAGGCTGCACCACAAGCTTCACAGGAATCACCATACTGATCTTTTGCCCCGCACTTAGGACATTCCCCCTTGACGAAACGATCTGGCAAGAACATGTTTTTGACCGGATCATATAGCTGTTCGATGGCGCGCACCTTGATGAGACCAGCCGCCTTCAGTTTATGGTAGATCTCTTCCGAATACTGGCGAGTTTCCTCTGAATGGGTACTATAGTAGTTATCGAAGTTGATATGAAAGCCTGTAAAATCCCGCAAATGCTCACCATGGACGCGCGCAATCAGCGCTTCTGGTGTCATGCCTTCTTTTTCAGCGCGCAACATTATGGGCGTGCCGTGCGTATCGTCTGCGCACACATAATATACGGTATGCCCCTGCATTTTCTGGAAACGAACCCAGATATCAGTTTGGATATATTCCACCAAATGGCCAAGGTGAATACTGCCGTTAGCATACGGTAGTGCAGAAGTAACCAGAATCTTACGTATATTCATCGATCGTCAATTTTTGAATGTTTGGAAAGGTGAATTGTAACAAACTGGATACTTACCCCTGATATTTGTTAACATCAATAGTTTTGATCAAAGGTAAATTTGTAGACGCAGTGCTAGAAAATTAGAGTAGTCACTTTACTTAAGCAACTGCCTAGCCTGATTTTTTTATAAATTGCGCCGCGCCCTCGCTTGTCCTTTGATTAATAAGAAAGGTTTTGCTCAGTGGGGTGAATAAATCACTACACCGCGCCTTTTCAAAACCTCCCTATTAATCAAGTTCCTGCGGGATCATCACGTGTAGTTATGAAATGCTCGGGCTAGAATTGATGATAGACAAATGGCGCAGCCCAATCACTCAATTTTCCCGCACAAATTGCATAAAGGAGTCATATCGTGGCGATTACAGAACAACAAATAGAAAACGCCCTGCAAGAAATCATCGATCCCACCACGGGTAAAGATTATGTCACTAGCAAGGAAGTACACAATATCAAAATTGATGGAAATCATGTTGCACTCGATATCGAGCTTGGTTATCCCGCAAAAAGTGTAATTGACGCAGTCCGTCAGCAAGTCAGTGATCAACTGAAAACGATTCCAGGAATCGGAAATATCACCGTCAATGTCGCTAGCAAGATTATTCCTCATAGCGTCCAGCGCGGTGTAAAGCTGATACCGGGTGTAAAGAACGTAATCGCAGTCGCCTCTGGCAAAGGTGGGGTAGGCAAATCGGCTACAGCCGTCAATCTCGCACTCGCACTGGCAGCTGAAGGTGCGAATGTCGGTATCCTGGATGCGGATATTTATGGACCGTCACAACCCCAAATGCTTGGTATCAACGGACAACCCGAATCACCGGACGGCAAAACCATCGAGCCAATGCACGCTCATGGAATTCAGGCAATGTCGATCGGCTTACTCATCGATGTGGAAACACCGATGGTGTGGCGCGGACCGATGGTCACGCAAGCTCTGCAGCAACTATTGAATGATACACGCTGGCATGATCTCGATTATCTTGTCATCGATCTCCCCCCTGGTACAGGCGATATTCAATTAACACTCGCGCAAAAAGTACCCGTAACCGGTGCCGTCATCGTTACCACCCCGCAAGATATCGCTTTGTTAGATGCGCGCAAGGGGCTCAAAATGTTTGAGAAAGTCGGCATCCCGATTCTTGGTATCGTGGAGAACATGAGCCTGCACACTTGTTCAAAATGTGGCCATACCGAACCGATTTTCGGAACAGGGGGTGGGGAAAAAATGTGCAAAGATTACAATGTTGATCTCTTGGGCGCGCTCCCCCTCGACATAAAAATACGCGAACATACCGACTCCGGACGTCCAACGGTTGCTGCGGAACCTGATGGACAGATTGCCGAGATCTATCGCACTATCGCTCGCCGGGTCGCGGTCAAAATTGCAAATCTAGCCAAGGATTATTCCGAGGTCTTTACTAAAATTATCATGGAAGACAATTAGTCACATGACGATCAAATCTGACAAGTGGATTCGCAAAATGGCGATCGAACACGGCATGATCGAGCCCTTCGAACCTGGCCAAATCAAACAAAAAGACGGCCACAGCATTGTTTCCTACGGCACTTCCAGTTATGGCTACGATATTCGCTGCTCGGATGAATTCAAGCTGTTCACCAATCTGAATTCAACGATCGTTGACCCCAAGCGATTTGACTCGAATTCATTTGTCGACGTCAAAAGTGATATCTGTATCATTCCACCCAACTCCTTCGCTCTGGCCCGCACGGTAGAATATTTCCGTATTCCACGGAATATTTTAACGATTTGCCTCGGAAAATCTACCTATGCTCGCTGCGGCATCATTGTCAACGTAACGCCGTTTGAACCGGAATGGGAAGGTTATGTAACACTGGAGTTTTCCAACACTACACCACTGCCAGCCAAGATTTATGCCAACGAAGGTGTTGCACAAGTAATTTTCTTTGAATCGGATGAAGTTTGTGAAACTTCATACAAAGATAGGAACGGCAAATATCAGTTTCAACAAGGCGTAACACTGCCTAAAATTTAACTGAATTGTTAGCGAACCAACCCCTCGACCACATTGGATCCTCCTCTGCCCTTCATTCATTCTGCAAAGCTTGTCAGCTCCTGCCCATTCGATAACGCCCAGATAAGGCAAGCGCGCGATTGCCCCCCCCTGCTTTATGAAACAAGCAAAGTGGGTTATGCTAGTTCGCTCCAGCTACAAAATGAAGTCGATTGTTGGCTACCATGTAAAATAAAATCAGGAAAATGTGTATAGCGTTATCGCCCTAATGCGATAGAGCCGTTTTTCATTTGGAAGCATCCCAAGGATTCCAAAACGGCATGTAGACACCACAAAAATCTATAGGGTTGATTCTAAAAATCAAGTGGTGTAAAGGAGAGCGTAATGCCCATTACAGTAATCAGCGATCGCATCAAATTTTTTATCAATCGCACCCGTGAACGTCTTTGGGTGAAGCCGCTCGCTTCTTGTGTGCTGTCGATAGCGGGTGCTCTGATTGCTAAGCTTGCTGACTACACTCAACTAGCGCAGATTCTACCTTCAGTCACTGTAGAATCTGTTGAAACTTTATTATCTGTTATGGCGAGTGGCATGCTCGTCATCGCTACTTTTGCAGTCGGATCCATGGTGGCGGCTTATGGATCTGCAAGCAATACGGCTTCGCCAAGATCCTTTGCGCTCGTTGTTGCCGATGACGTGTCGCAGCATGCACTTTCAACATTTATAGGCGCATTCATTTTCAGCATTGTCGGTCTCATCGCTACGAAAAATGGCTACTTCCAGCATGCAGGGCACTTCGTATTATTCATATTGACCATTATTGTATTTATGATGGTCATTCTGACCTTCGTGCGATGGGTCGATCGCATTGCACGGCTTGGCCGACTTGGCACCACGATCGAAAAAGTGGAGAAAGCAACTGCAGAAGCACTGAAACGCCGGCGTGATGCGCCTAACTTGGGCGGCAGACCTGTTGAATCGAAATATTATACGGGTTTAGCGATTCCTACCGATTCAATCGGCTACCTTCAGCATATCAACATTGCAGCGTTGCAAACATATGCCGAACAGATCAACGGTTACATAGCGGTTGCAGTGCTGCCGGGCTCATTTATTGTTCCTGGACGGCCTCTGGCTTACATCGATGCGGAATCTCTCGCACCGAACGATGTAGATTGCTCGTTGGTTACTTCGGCGTTTCTGATCGACAAGGAGCGGGTATTTGACGATGATCCGCGCTTCGGACTCGTCGTCCTGTCGCAAATAGCCGCTCGTGCACTATCGCCAGCCGTCAATGACCCCGGAACGGCGATTGATATCCTGGGCATACTTACACGGCTGTTTGTTGGATGGAAAACACAGATGGGGAGTGAGTACACGCCAGAAGTGAAATATGACCGTGTAACCGTACCCGAGCTTTCAATACAGGAGATGTTCGATGATGCTTTCACGGCGATCGCACGCGATGGTAGCGGAGCCGTTGAGGTACAAATCCGTTTACAGAAAATGTTATCGATACTCGCTGCCATGGGCGATGATGCCATGCGGGATGCTGCAATCCGCCATGCACAACGCGCATTGGCATATGCAGAAAAAAACTTGCTACTACCAGAGGATATTGCAACTATCCGCAAAATAAGCAGCTTCGCATTTGATGATCCGTTAGAAGAACGCTATTGAATTGAAGTATTTTTCTGTTCTATAAAAAGGAGGTGATGAATCATTTCTTTGGTTTGACCCATTCATTTAAAACACGTATCAATCCAAATCTGAAAGGAGTATGAACATGAGCAATAAAGATGCATATGTAAAGAAATTAGAGGCACAATTGGACGAATGGAACGCAGAAATCGATTTGCTCAAAGCAAAAGCGGATAAGGCCAGCGCCGATGCACAGATCGAATATGCAAAAGAAATTGATGAATTACGATCCATGCGGGATGCTGCTAGCAGCAAACTTTCTGAAATCAAGAATGCTGCAGACGATGCTTGGGAAGATCTCAAAGAAGGAACTGAGAGTGCCTGGAATTCGTTGAGCCAAGCGGTTAAATCCGCTACTTCTAAATTCAAATAATCAGTTGCAGATAATTCCGTGAATCACAGGAAATGGAAATCACGAATAAATCGTGATTCAAGCTTGCAGAGGTGAGTTTTTTTCACCTCTGCAAGCAGGTATAGGGATATCAGTCTAATATTTTCCAAGAAACTTTCCCGCCAGCCCGAAGAGGAACCAGGGACTCTTTCCCAAATTTAATTTGCGTTGGAACAGTCCAGCTGTCTTTTACCAAACGAAGCGTATCGGTATTACGCGGTAAGTGGTAAAAATCTGCACCATGAAAACTTGCAAACCCTTCCAATTTATCCAGTGCGCCAGCTTGTTCGAAAACTTCTGCATATAATTCGATTGCTGCATGAGCAGTATAGATCCCAGCGCAACCGCAAGTACTTTCTTTTGCTGATAACGGATGAGGAGCGCTATCGGTGCCAAGGAAGAATTTAGGGTTACCACTGGTAGCAGCCTCTATCAAGGCCAGACGATGAATTTCGCGCTTAAGAACAGGCAGACAGTAATGATGAGGACGGATACCGCCTGCGAACAAAGCGTTGCGATTCAGAAGCAGGTGATGTGCCGTTATCGTGGCTGCAATATTTCCTGACGCGGCGTATACGAACTCAATCGCTTCTCGTGTTGTGATATGTTCGAATACGATTCGTAGACTGGGAAACCGCTGGACGATCCGCCGTAATACCCTATCGATAAAAATTTTTTCTCTATCGAACACGTCGATATCAGGATCAGTCACTTCACCATGCACCAATAAGGGCATGCCCAGTTGTTCCATCATTTCTAGCGTGGCAAAGCATTGGGTAATATCTGTCACACCGGCATCCGCATTGGTCGTCGCCCCTGCAGGATAGAGTTTAACGGCATGCACAACCGCACTTTTTCTGGCTGTCTCGATTTCTGCTGGTAGCGTGCTATCAGTTAAGTAAAGCGTCATCAGTGGTATAAACCGCGCCTTCAGCGAGATCGGTAAAGCAGCCAAAATACGTTCACGATAGGCGATAGCTTGTTCGACGGTAGTAATCGGCGGTCTAAGATTGGGCATGACAATCGCACGCGCGAATCGTTTTGCGGTATCGGGCAGTACATCCTGCATTTGCTTGCCATCACGAAGATGCAGGTGCCAATCGTCTGGACGGATAAGCGTTAGCGTTGTATGTGTGTCAGTCATGTTAAATCCTCACTGATTGGGCTTAATGTTCTTTCTCGATAAAGCAAACGCATAAAGCTTCTTTCTGCTTTCTCCACTAATTTCTGCCGCAAGCTGGACAGCTTGTTTCAGCGGCAAACTTTCCATCAAGATGTACAGCGTGTGCTTCACCTGCTCAGAAATTTCAGTATCATTTTTGGGCTCCGCTGGTGCCAGAAGTAGGACAAATTCGCCTTTTTGCTGATTCTCATCGGATTGCAGCCATGACACTACACCATCCAAATTAGATGTGTAGAAAGTTTCGAATAATTTGGTGAGTTCTCTAGCAATAGTAATTTGCCTGCATGCGCCAAATACGGCAGTCATATCGGCCAGGCATTCGAGCAAGCGATGAGGCGCTTCATAAAAAATCAGTGTGCATGATGACAGGCTTTTCAATGATTCCAGTTTACGTTTGCGTTCTCCGGATTTAGCGGGTAGAAAGCCATAGAACAGAAAATGGGGCGTTACTATACCCGAGGCAGAAAGTGCACATATAGCAGCGTTTGCGCCTGGAATAGGCGTAACTTGGTAACCCCGCTCCCTTACTTGATTTATCAATAGTCCACCGGGATCAGAAATACCCGGTGTGCCCGCATCGGTCACCAACGCAACTGATTTCTGTTCTGCCAGCATCGCAATAATTTTTTCAGATGCGGTACGTTCATTATGCTGATGCAATGTGATCATCTTTGTGTGGATGGCATGAAATGCCAGCAAACGTTGCGTGATCTGAATATGTTCCGCTGCAATGACATCCACACCTGCCAGCACCTCCAGCGCGCGCAAACTGATATCGCGCAAATTTCCTATTGGCGTAGCTACAACATATAATGTGCTTTTGGTCAGCATTTCGTCGATAGCGTGAATCTGCTTTGCTCGATACGAATCATCGTACACCTGGATATCATAGAAACTCGAGATAAACAAACATCATGAAAGGAAGTGACGCAGAACACCTAGCTGCCCAATTCCTGCAACGTCAGCACCTGATTCTTATCGAAAAAAACTATCGTTGCCGTTTTGGTGAAATCGACTTGATCATGCGAGATGATGCCGTGCTGGTTTTTGTCGAAGTCAGAATGCGTTCGAACAATTCTTTTGGTGGGGCTGCCGCCAGTATCACAACCACCAAACAAGGCAAGCTCATTAGGGCCGCACGGCATTATCTCATACAACTTAATGTTGTACCTGCTTGTCGATTCGATGTTGTACTGCTAACAGGCACACATAACCCTGAAATTCGGTGGATTAAGAATGCCTTCGGTGAATAGGCTACAGATTAATACTGCGGCCGCCATCCACTGCTATGATCTGCCCCGTCACATAAGGCGCATCCGAAATAAGAAAGCTGACAGCTTTCGCGATATCATCAGGCTCGCCCATACGTTTCAGCAGTGTACGATCAATAATCTCCTTACGTAACGACTTATCCAGCCATTCCTCGTGCTCCGGCCATAATATAGGACCAGGGGAAACGCCATTGACGCGGATATGAGGCGCGAGTTCCAAAGCAAGCGAGCGAGTCAGGGCGGCGAGTCCGCCCTTGGCCGCATTGTAAATCACATAGTTCTTCAAAGGTTGTTCAACGTGGATATCGACGATATTGACGATACAACCCTGTCGCATTTCAAGGTACGGCGCCACGGCTTGCGATAAAAACAAAGGTGCCTTAAGGTTGCTGCCGATCAGGTCTATCCAATCCTGCTCAGTCAGCTGGCCCATTGGCGTAGGGAAAAAACTAGATGCGTTATTTACCAGTACATCCAGCTTGCCGAAGCGCCGTATGGTTTCTTCAACCAAATCGGGTAAGCAAGCGATATCTAGCAAATCTGCTTGAATCAAATCAACCGAATCAGGCCGGATTTGCTCAAGCGCATGGCGTAATATTTGTGCCTCTTTTTGCGAAGATCGGTAATGCACCATTAAATTTGCACCCTGGGCATGCAGTTTACAGCATATCGCTGCGCCTACGCGCTTAGCACCGCCAGTAACCAGAATCACCTTATTTTTCACAGTCATCCGCTATTTCCTTTTAACATACGCTACACTTACCTGTTATTTAGTACAATCTACCATAATCTGCGCCATCATTTACTCATGTCTACCCCTACCCTCCCCAGCCCAAGTCAAATTGCGCTTCAACATAGCCTTGCATTAGAAAAAATAATTCATGCAAAAATTAAAAATGCAGGTGGCTGGATTTCTTTTGCTGATTTCATGGAGGCAGTGTTGTATTTGCCTGGGATGGGGTATTACGCCGCTGGATCGGCTAAATTCGGTCAGGCCGGAGATTTCGTCACTGCGCCGGAAATTTCTGCTTTATTTGGTAAAACGATTGCACAACAAGTCGCGCAAGTGTTCGCACTCATAAGCCATCATGAAATTCTAGAATTTGGAGCAGGCTCTGGCAAACTAGCGCTGGATCTCTTGCTCGAACTGGAACAATTGGGCTGTTTACCCAGAAGGTATTTTATTTTGGAGATCAGCGCTGATTTACAGCAGAAACAACAAGCGTTGTTCGAGAAAACAATACCCCACCTTACTCCATTGATTCATTGGCTAACTCGCCTTCCAGAAGAATTTGGTGGCATCATACTGGCGAATGAGGTGCTTGATGCAATGCCGGTCCATATAGTGACATGGAATAATCTTGGTCTTTTTGAGCGCGGCGTGGCCACGAATCAACAGGCTTTTATATGGCAGGATCGTCCCTTGATTGCAGGTGAGTTGTTTGACATAGCTGAGAAGCTCACGCCACTTATAATAGAATCTGATCAGAATGACGTACGCTATACCAGCGAAATCAGTCTGGCCAATCGCCATTTCATCCGTAGCTTAGCTCAGATCTTACGGCAGGGTGTCATATTACTGATCGATTATGGCTTCGGGCAAGCTGAATATTATCACCCCCAACGGGAACAAGGCACGTTAATGTGTCATTATCGTCACCATGTCCACGATGATCCGTTTTACCTGCCTGGTCTACAGGATATCACCAGTCATGTCGATTTTAGCGCGATTACTCAAGTTGCGTTAGATGAGGGTCTGCAGTTGCTTGGCTACACGAATCAAGCCCATTTTCTGATCAACTGTGGCATAACCGACATCTTATCTCGCACTCCTGTCGATCTGCCCCAAAAATACTTGCCGCTGGCTAATCAATTACAAAGACTGATCAGTCCGGCTGAAATGGGCGAGCTATTCAAAGTGATCGCTTTTGGTAAACATGTCAGCCCAACTCTAATCGGCTTTAGCCGAGGCGACAAAAGCCGGTCACTATCAATATAAAAATCAATATTGATGAGAGAATGCCCCACCCAATTCAGTATCTGCGTGTTTAACCACAGATAATAAAGTTGCGCATGCAGCGCGCATGCTGGGTGCAAGCCGCATCAGGGTAGTGATTGTAATGGAACGACGTAACACCAGTGACAGCAGATGGATTGCATTCACACTGCCATCAGGATGTACCGCGCCTAACAAAGTGGGAGGCGGTGAAAATTCAACAGGATCCGTGATGGCGCGTATAGCCACAAAGGGAATGCCAGCATTGGCCGCGATCTCAGCAATAGCACCGCTTTCCATATCGACCGCACATGCGCCAAATTGCTCAGAAAATGCTCTCTTCTCGATTTCTGATGTCAAAACCCGATAGCTGGTCGCCAATGTCCCACCGGTAACCCTCACATGCTGAGGTAAATGATGCATGATTCGAGCCCGCCATTCCATGGACACCGGATGCAGATACTCGCCATGAATACGTTCTGGCAAAACAAGATCGCCTGGCCGTAGTGTCTCATCCAATGCGCCTGCCACGCCGAAACTCACGAGCGCCGATACCCCCTGGTCACGCAGCCCAACTGCAGCTTGGCGTGCCGCATCGCTCCCCATGCCGCACACCCAAATTGCCGTTCCCTCTCTTAAGCGAACCATCTCATTAAAAGGCAAACGGCGTGGCGTAATGCATTTGGCCTCAGCGCGCAATGCCGTAACAATACCTACGAGGCTCATGCCGCTTTTCTTTCCGACAATGCGCGGTAGCGTATCAACGCCCATACCGGGAAGTATTTCGAATAACCATGATACTTCAAATAGAATACGCGCGGAAATCCAGGCGCGGTGAACCAAGGCTCAGCCCACAATCCATTGGTGCATTGAGTTTTTAAGAGATAATTAATTCCTCTTTCCACCGCCGGACTTTCGGCCTCACCAGCTGCCATCAATCCAAGCAAAGCCCAGGCCGTCTGGAATGAAGTACTCACCTCGAATTGCCCTGCGCGCTGTGGATCGAAGTAGGAATCATTGGTCTCACCCCAGCCACCGTCGTCACGTTGAACGGATTTAAGCCAGTGAACCGCACGGCGAATAGCCATGTGATTTTTATCGATATTCACTAACCGCATGGCTTCAAGCACCGACCATGTGCCATAGATATAATTGCTCCCCCAACGACCAAACCACGCGCCATTGGCTTCTTGTTCGTTAAACAAATAGTCCAGCCCGCGTTTAATCGCTTCTTGGTGCTGTTGGTCACCGTGTATAGCCAGGAAACCGGTGCAACGCGCTGTCACATCGCTAGACGGCGGATCAAGTAACGCACCATGGTCAGCAAAAGGAATTTCATTCAGATAATAATGTGTATTATCGATATCGAATGCAGCAAACCCGCCATTAGTTGATTGCATCCCTGCCAACCAATTAGCTGCACGGGTCAAGCTATGGCGATAGGTGTCAGCATCGCCTTGATGGAGTGCCCAAGCAGCCGCTGCTGTATCATCGAGATCTGGATAATGCGGATTAGCATACTGAAAAGCCCATCCACCACCTGGCAAATCTGGCCGAGCCGCACGCCAATCACCCGGCTCATCAAGTATTTGATTCGGTATGAGCCAATCCAGCGCTTTTAAAACAGGTCGCTGATCCGCTTCACGGTCTTCCTGTAAAGCAAGACACGTCAATACCGTATCCCATACAGGCGAGGTACAGGGTTGACACCAGGCTCGCTCCCCTTCATCAACCAACAAGCCTTGCAGCGCCAATCGGCACTGCTTTCGATAAGGATGATCATAGTCATAACCCAATAAGGCAAGCGCTTCATAAGCATTGACCATGGCGGGAAAGATTGCTCCCAATCCACATTCTCCATTCAATCGCTCGACCATCCATTGTTCCGCACGACGTAACGCTAATTTACGGACAAATGAGGGAATCAACGGTTCGAGCCAGGAACCGATGCGTTCAAGGTATAACAGGATACGATTAAGCGATGTCCGAACCGGAAAATAATTCCGCTCTTTCTCAGGCGGTACTGTGAACAACTCACTGATATGAACATCTCTCGGATTTACCGCTTTCGCTTTTAAAGAGCAGAGTATAGAGAGCGGTATCATGACAGTGCGCGACCAGTAGGCCACTTTCCTGAGATGAAATGGAAACCACTTTGGAAACAATATAATTTCTGCTGGAACGAATGGAACACCACGCCACGGTATCTGCCGATACATGGCGAGCAGCAAACGTGTAAAGACATTGGCGCGTGCCGCACCACCATGCGACAAAATAGCCGACCTGGCACGTACCATGTGAGCGGCATCGGGTGAATCGCCGACAAGTTTTAATGCGTAATAGGACTTGACGCTACAGCTCAGATCGAATGCCCCCCCATAATAAAGCGGCCACCCTCCATGACGCATATCCTGCTGGTCACGAATAAAACGCGCCAATTTATTTTCCAGAACGACATCCACTTCATCCATGAAATGCATCATTAAGATATATTCTGCAGGAATCGTGCAATCCGCTTCTAAGGGAAAGCACCAGTGGCCATCTTTCTTCTGCAAAGCAAGCAATGCGTTGCGTGCGTCAGAAATCGAATGATCTAACTTTGATTTATCTACTTCGCTCGCAATAGCGCTACTTGTTTTCAACCATTGATTCACAAAAGCTGATTTTTTTATATTAATAAAGTTAGAGATTTGTTGTGACATTCTAGACATAAGTATTAGAGCCTCGACTCAACTTACTGTAATATAAACATTTTACAATGAATTGATTTTGGATGCTTGGTTTGAATTGAAAAGCTTTAATCAGCCACTAGCCTGGACGCATATTCACTTCAGATAAAAAACTGGCTAGATCTTATTTTTTAGCATCATCATCTACATCGATGATCTCGTCTTCCTCAAACTCATCCAACTGAAGATGGTTATAGCTATCAGCGGGTGGGTTGCCATCATAAATCAGAAATTCACGCTGTTGTAAATAAGCCTCACGAACAAATAAATAGGGATCCAATGCTGATTGATCTCGGATCTTCATGGGGCCTGAAAGTCGGGCACGTTTGTCTACGACTCTAAGAAAAAGTATGGGAACCAATACCGGCCCACTAATGGCATAGCTGGCGTAAAATAAAGCATCTGTAAAGAAGCTGACTGGTAGATCTGTGATATCACGGCGAGTGCTTGGCCCATAGACGGGGACAAAAATATAGGATCCATTATTAATACCCCATACGGCCAGTGTTTGCCCGAAATCCTCGTCATTTTCTTTAAACCCCATATGGCCAGCCATATCCGCAAGCCCGAATATGCCAATAGTCGAATTGATTACGAAACGTAATGTATCCTCGAAACCTTGCCGTATTTTACCTTGTAAAAAAGCATTCAGCGCTACATTGGGATAAGCGAGATTTCGATAAAAATTACTGACAGGACGCTGTATTGCCTGAGGAACATGCTCGATATAAACGTCCGCCACAGGCTCCAAAATGTTGCGATCGATTACATCTGTAAACCAATATGATTTTCGATTAAAAGATTCATAAGGATCTCCCTCATCCATCCCATATTCGTGCTTTTTGGTGGATGCACAGCCACCACAAAAGAGAATCAAAATATAAAACCCTATCATTACATAATGACGATATTTCATATCTAGAATCGGTGATTTGTTCAACTAAGGTGAAGGGATAAATTGTAAATAAATTGGCTGCATCAAGAATTTTGATAGAGCGGTAAAGGGCGCATGACATGGCCTTCTTCTACCAACCAAGCAATTTGGTCAGTCAAAGCCTGGCGTAATGGGCTCTGTCTAAAGCCAAGCTCGTTAATAGCTTTATCGCTCTCAAAAAACATAGACCGCTTTGCAAGCCGCACACCCGTGAGCGGCGCCTTGGGCGGTTTGTGGGTAATATAATCCGCAACAAACTCGGAGCAAGCCCCGACCATCATGGCTATCCAGTGGGGGATACGTAATTTTGGCATTGCTAATCCCGTTATTTCCTCTATGAGAAGCAAAAATTCGCCCAAGGTCAAATTTTCATTTCCCAAAATATAGCGCTCACCCGGTCGACCTCGCTCGGCAGCCAAAATGTGGCCATGCGCCACATCTCGTACATCAACCATATTGAATCGACAATCCAGATAGGCAGGTATTTTATGATTCAGAAAATTCAGTATCATTTGTGTCGGGGGGGTAATTCTCCGATCGCCTGGCCCTATCGGGAGTGTTGGAGATACGATCACCACAGGCAATCCATCCCTGGCTGCCTTGAAAGCTGCTTGTTCAGCAAGAAATTTCGAGCGGCAATAGGGCCCAGGCATTTCACTCAATTTTCTTATCACAGAAGAATCGATTGGACGGTTATTCTGATGCCTACTCGTGAGTATGGATTCGGTAGAAGTATATACGATAACTTCTAGATCTGCCCGCACTGCTTCTGACAAGACAGTACATGTCCCCTCGTAGTTTATTTGTTGAAAAACGCGCTTGTCTCTCGCCCATAAATCCGGGTTAGCTGCCAGATGGTAGCAACGTTGTACGCCTTTTAGCGCATGACGCACTGTTTTCGCATCATTTACCGATCCTCGAATCACTTCTACTTCACTCGGCAGTGAGATATCAGCTGTTTCGAGCACTTTAACTGTTTCACCGCGTTCTAGTAATTGCCTTACTAGATGCAAGCCGATAAACCCCCCACCTCCGGTAACGAGTGAACAACCACGATTCAATGAAAATACCTCCTTAACACAGTACTACTTGGCTCAGTATGATTTCTGCAAATTAATAAACAGAGCACCTAAAAAACTTAGGATATATGGCATCAATAAATGGCATTGAATAAAGACAAGATCTTAATAATTCCATCCCATCTAACAAAACAGTTGCGAATGAAAGCCCCTAAAAAAACTAGGGAAAACTGCTATTGACTTTTATTCAATTGAGTTTGGCTTCGACTCTCAACCCATTATTTTTAAATTTTTCGCTCACCATGGACAACCTCGACCAGTTTGAGCGCCTGCAACTCCATTTCTAGCACCAAAGCATCGACCTTAGCGCGAAAATGCCGATAAAAAATCATGCTCGGGATTGCCACAAGTATGCCAAATGCAGCATTATACAGTGCTATAGATATGCCATGGGCAAGTTGTGCTGGATTATTACCGGTAGGTGAATTGGATCCGAAGATTTCGATCATCCCAACCAGGGTTCCAAACAACCCCATTAGTGGACTCAAAGAAGCAATCGTACCGAGCGTGGTCAAATAACGATCAAGCCCATGCGCAACTTCTCGCCCTGCTTCCTCAATCGATTCCTTCATGATTTCACGAGAGCTATCGATGTTTCTCAAGCCTGCTACAAGGATACGCCCGAGGGGTGAGTGCTCTTGCAATCGCGACATCATATCTGCACTGATGCCGCCCCTGCGGTGCTCATGCAGCACTTTAGGAAGCAAATCTCGCGGGCAAACCTTACTCGAACGTAGATTCCATAAACGTTCGCCTATGATGGCAACCGCAACGATAGATGCAAAAATAATCGGCCATATCGGCCAACCCGCAGCTTGGATAATTGACAACACGGATTAATCTCCCAAATAAATGGTGGCTACTCTCTCATTGCTATTACAAATACTTTGGCCATCCAATCGAAAATTAACAATTGATCGGCGCGGTTTTTAATAGGGTATAACGACCATTCAGCGTAAATTAGGCGGTAATGTATCGTGACAACGCATTTTCAGCAAGAAAACATACAATTTTTCTTGTCCACAATTTCTGTGGATAAGTTTGTGTATAAATAATGAATAGTCGGGTTAAGTCATCTGATTAAAAAGTTATTTATTAATCTGCTTAATTCTTGATCTCATTTAAAGATAATTAATATCAATCACTTATAATATCACACTGTTTTTATAGAAATATCTTGGTTGCTAGATAATAATCAGCAACAATGTGGACTGATGTAGAATATTAAAATGAATTTTTCCTTCCAACCTAGTCATCTTCGACCTGTTCTGACTGTTACAGAGCTTAACCATAATGTAAAAATCATTTTAGAACAGGCGCTGCCACTCCTCTGGGTCACGGGTGAAATTTCCAATCTCAAGCAATATCCATCCGGTCATTGGTACTTCACGCTCAAAGATGCCAACGCACAAGTCCGATGTGTCATGTTTCGACACAAAAATCAGTACCTGGATTGGCAGCTCAAGGAAGGTATGCGCGTAGAAATACACGCGCTGGTTACATTATACGAAGCACGCGGTGATTATCAATTAACGGTCGAAAATATTCGCCGTGCTGGACTGGGTTTACTGTATGAAGCATTCGAGCAACTCAAGGCCAAACTTGAACAAGCTGGATTATTCAATCCAGCTCATAAGCAATTACCGCCTGCATTCCCAAAACAAGTGGGTATCATCACTTCTCCCAACACGGCTGCGTTACATGATGTTTTAACCACCTTGCATCGCAGGCTGCCTTCATTACCCATTATCATCTATCCGGTACCTGTGCAAGGAGATGGTGCAGCAGCCAAGATTGCCAATGCGATTCGATTAGCTATGAGTCGGGCAGAATGCGATGTACTGATACTCTGCCGGGGAGGCGGATCGATCGAAGATCTATGGGCATTTAATGAAGAAGTTGTTGCTCAAGCCATCTACGCCTGTTCGATACCCATTGTAACGGGCATTGGACACGAAACCGACTTTACCATCGCTGATTTTGTCGCCGACCTGCGCGCTCCCACCCCCACTGGCGCTGCCCAAATCGTCTCACCTAATGCTGAAGAAATTATTAGGCATCTCAACCATCTGAACCAACGTTTGCAACTGTCGTTGCAACGTAACCTTGAGAACAAGATGCAACGAATTGATTTAATCTCACATCGCTTGCTCCATCCGGGTGAGCGGATCACACATCAATTCAAACACCTACAACATCTAAAGGAAAGATTTTCAAATGCTTGGGCAAGATGTTCTGAAACACGCATATGGCAGCTAAACAAGTATAATCAGCGGATACATGCTAGCCAGCCTGATTTGCCAGCCCTATTCAAGCAGCAATATGAGTGGGCATCACGACTCCGGCGTGCGATCATGCATCGTATTGAAATTCTGGAAAACACCCTTCAACACCAACGTGCCCATCTTGTGCATCTCAACCCACAATCTGTGCTTACACGAGGCTACAGTATCGCTTACACGCTCGACGGGCGTATCCTGCGTAACTGGAGACAGATTCTTCCAAACGAGGATGTTCAAATTAGCTTGGCCGAGGGATGGTTACGTGCACGCGTAACCGAAACAGGAGAATAGCGTGTATAGCTCTTTACGGGTGGCCATAAAGTCTGGCAAGACTGGCAAGTTTACCAAACCGCATTTTATTCACAAACCCATATGATTTCAAAGGAACTTAATTGATAATGCCCAGAATTTTTCTCACACTTGGATCAATCAATGCTTTTTTATGTGTTTTACTCGGTGCCTTAGGTGCGCATGGTTTAAAACATATACTTACTTCCGAAATGCTGGTCGTCTTTCAAACCGCGGTGCAATACCATTTCTACCATGCGCTTGGAATGATTTTGGTCGGGCTGGTGTTGTTTCACCTTCCTCAATCACGCACCCTGAAGCTGTCGGGTTGGCTAATGTTTGCCGGGATCGTGCTTTTCTCGGGTACACTTTATGCCATCAGTCTGACCGAGTTTCGCGGTTTAAGCAAAATTGCACCGTTAGGTGGGTTATCCTATATGAGTTCTTGGATATTATTCGCTTATGCGGCTTGGACAAGCAAATAGCAAGTCGATGCGAGAAAGCGCTCTGAGTTGACGACATGACAGCCCAACTTTTTTTTGCTCCTTGCCCACGCGGACTTGAAGCTGTGCTCGCAGACGAGTTAGCACGATTTGGGGCCATGACCATTCGACCCCGGCAGGGTGGCGTTGCTTTCCAAGGTGATTGGTCTGTCTGCTATCGCGCCAATCTGGAAAGCCGCGTCGCAAGCCGTATCCTCTGGCAGGTTGCTCATCAGTACTATCACAACGAAGCGGATATTTACCACATCACTCATGCGTTACCCTGGCAAAAATGGTTTGTGCCGGATTTATCCATTCGTGTCGATCTGGCTGCAATCAGAAGTCCGCTGCGAAGCCTTGATTTTGCTACCCTAAGAATCAAGGATGCTGTTTGTGATGCTTTTCGCCGCACCTGTGGTTATCGCCCGAATGTCGATACGGTGGATCCGGGTATCCGTATCCATGGTTTTCTGGATGCACAAATGTTTACGCTCTACCTTGATACCTCGGGTGAAGCATTGTTTAAACGTGGATTAAGAAAAAGTACAGGCGAAGCACCCATCAGAGAAAATCTAGCGGCAGGTATTTTGTATCTTGCTGGATGGCAGCCAGGCATTCCGCTGCTTGATCCTATGTGCGGCAGTGGCACGTTTTTACTGGAAGCAGCGCAAATGGCTTGCTGCATCGCCCCGGGCGCTGGCCGTACTTTTGCATTCGAAAGATTGAGTTTATTCGATGCCGCGTTATGGAAAAGAACCCAGCAAATAGCTCAAGCACAACAATTGCCGCTCACCCCCCAGCCGATTTTTGGCAGTGATTTATATGGTAGCGCCCTTATCCATGCGCACAACAACCTGGTTGCTGCGGGTTTAGAAAATGTTGTCAGCCTAAAACAGGCTAATATTTTGGAAATTACCGCGCCCGCCCCAAATGGCATTATAGTTACCAATCCACCTTATGGTGAACGCATCGGAGATCAGCATGAGCTTGCCCAACTTTATCCAAAATTAGGCGACACATTGAAGAAGAAATTCAGTGGCTGGAAAGCTTACATTTTTACGGCAGATCCAGCGCTGCCCAAGTCAATACGGCTGACTGCAACCCGCCGTATTCCCCTATTCAATGGCGCTTTGGAATGCCGCCTTTTCGAGTATAAAATGGTTGCTGGCAGTATGCGAAAAGATAAAACTAAAGCAAAAGATACGATGTAATCAAGTAGGGCTATTTAGTTAAGGATACCTCTTAAGATTCAGCATTCTAAACAACAAGACGAGGCGAGAATAATAAATGTTGACGCAGCCTATGATGAATAGGTATGGAAACATTTTTGTGAACAACGATGTATCAACAACGATGTATCGTAACGAAATAGGGATTTTCAGAGAAACCCTTAAGTAAATTTGCCGCTTTCTAATCGATTTCCCTTATTGCTGTAACTATACTAAGAAGCTAAACGCATGCGAACAATTTTTTTGTTGATCTTTCTGAGTTGCGCGAGTTTGATAGGCTATGCACTTTATTTGCAAGAGATAAAAGGGCTATTGCCATGCCCCCTCTGTGTAGCCCAACGAATGGCTTATTGGGGCGTAGGATTGACCGCATTACTTGCTTTTCTGCACAACCCTAAAAAAATTGGCTATCGGCTTTATGGTGGTTTCATGCTTATCTTCGCTCTACTGGGTACGCTCATCGCAGGTCGGCACGCTTGGCTGATACGATACCCTGAATCCTTTGAGTGTGGTATCAGCCCCGAAGAGGCTTTTCTGAATGCCCTGCCAATTGCTGAATGGTGGCCTGCCATGTTTGAAGCTAATGGTGATTGCGCAGATGTCAGTTGGCAATTTTTATCACTGACTATTCCGGATTGGTCATTGATTGCGTTCCTAATACTGTTTCTTTTAGTAGGCTATCTAGTAATGAAAAGTTACAAACTTTAAAAAGTTCGCTTAACACTTTCACTTCGAAGTATCTAGCACCCTCCCTTCATGCGTGGCTCTATGCAGCCGGTAAACCCTACTTGCCGCTAGAATTTAAGAGGCGTTGTATCTTCTGATACACTTTAGCTGTTTATTCACTTTCCTATCTTCTTGTCAGCCGCTTAATTCTTTTTCTAATTGTTCGTGAATTGGGAGTGACATCATTTATAACGTTGTTTTATCTATAAAATATGGGAGTTTTATCTTGACAAAAACTAGCGATACTTTAATTATAATCATCTTGATAATGGTTGCTTTCATTTCATCAGCCAAAGCAGACTCACCTTATGAACAACTTCGTGAAGCACAAAAAAATCAGATAGAAAATGAACGTGAATTCCATAAACACGCTCATGAACAGGAGCGTGAGTACAGAAAAAAGCTTCACGAAATGGAACGTGAAGAACGTAAACACTGGGAAGAAATAAACCGGGAGGAACGTAAACATCAAGACGAAATGTTCCGAGAAGAGCGGAAGCTTCAAGATGAACTTGAGCGTGAATTAAGAAAAAGAAATTAGATTGGACAGCACTATCCTCAGAATTATCACAAGATGTTAAACCAAAATAATAATCTGGATCATACTGTCTTGGAGGCAATTCAACAGTAACAACAAAGTCCTAAAAATCTATAAGGAAATGACCTGTAGAACTGTAGAACAATGAAAATAATTTTCCAGGCTATTAAGGCACAATTATCAGCATAATTACTATATTAGGTAATACAACTGTACTCAGTTATTTGATACATGCTATGCGTAGAGGGGTGATAAAGATTGGTAATCCGACGCTTTACCCATTAATTTTCCCCCTGATCGACACAATTTCAGAAGTCGTTAATGCTATCAATTGGATTAACCACCTATCCCTCGTACGACACCATAATGGTCGATGAGGCAAGCACCTAGCGGTATATGACCAATAAAAGCATCACATGCGCCTGGAGGGCCCTGATGACCCTCAGGTAATTCAGGGTTCCAAATTTTGCATAATCCTGGAGGCGGAAGATGTCCAGGAGAGATATTGAGATGATCGCAAATTGAACCAGGGATGATGACAGGACAGGAAAAACCAATAATATTGCCAGTTGCATAACTGGGAGTAATCACATTTAATTCTGGATCAAAAATCTGGCGCATGCGTGAGAAGCTGCCTTCTAGCGTTTCTGGAATTAAATTCATGTGGTAAATATCGTTACCTAGAGCCCAAGTGGATAACAGGCTCATTCGCCAAATATTATTAATCAGTTCAGCATTACCACCAATGGGACGCGCATCGTTAGGAATTTCTAATGTTCCAGATACAGTGATATGGTTATCCCTCATATTATCCATTCCGATTCGAAGTACGCCTTCTTTGATTTCAGCAGGTTGACCGTCCACCACAGCATCGACTGTCATCACTAAACAAAATTGACCCAAATAGCTCGATGCCACTGCTTGGGACCATGGATTAGCCGCAAGAATGAAAAATATAAAACTACAAATTAGAAGTGCCCGGCGGTTAATCATTCCCCCTCCCTGTTAACCAGAATATCGCAAACAATGATGCCAACATGATTTTTTTATGAAAGGATGATTGCACAAATAAGGTTTATTTGCCAGTAACAAAGATTGAGATTGTTATGGAAGTTACTTTTGAGAAATTCTGGTCATGCACAGAGAAACATGCTCACATGCACATAAAGTATGAGTGCACATAAAGGGTGCGGCTAGCGCTAGATGTTCACCAAATAAAAATGCGTGACCAGCTACAAACACTGGTCACGCAATAGGGTGGGTTACTTCAAAAGATTATAGTTATTAAAATTCTTGTCAGTTTGTTGCGGATGAGGTTGTTTTATTGC
>NZ_QAOO01000032.1 GCF_003051105.1 Nitrosomonas nitrosa
TATATTTAATATATTACATGCCTACAATAATATCCATAATAAAACTATATCGATTCTATTCAATAGGTTAGCTCAATAAGGGCAGGGAAGATCCGTCAGATCAAATTTGATTTGAGATACGTCAATTTCACCCAATTTCATCTGGATATTTTGTACAACGCGCATTCGCCCTCCACACCAACGAAGTTTATATCTTGAGAATGATATTCCCTCTGATTTTAATCGAAGTTTGAGGCTATTTCGCCTAAAAATAAGCAAAAATTAGCTAATAAAACCCAGCTTTACTCTATTCCCAAGAAAACTTCGTCTCTAAAAATAAAATGTAACCTTTTGTTACTTATTCAATTTATGAGTTTTCGGGCTGACACTAATTTACATCTATATAATTATAAGTATTTGTATTTATAAGGAATATTAAAATGGTGCCGGCACCAAGAATCGAACTCGGGACCTTCTGATTACAAATCACAAATCCTGTGTATTTATCCGTATTCATGAAAATTTATATAAATACGCAGACCTTTACACATAGCAGTATTCAGGGTAATTTTGGTATTTACGCGCATTGATAGAAATGCACTAAAATGCACCCAAAATGTAACCCCGGCGTAACCCCGATTTGCCATGGCTAAAAAATTCAACTTTACAAAAGCGGAGATTGATGCCCTCCCCTTGCCACAAAAAGGCAAGCGTGATACGTATCATGACACAAAGGTGAGCGGTTTGCACTTGCGCATATCATCGACCGGCATCAAGACTTTTAGCGTCTTTAAACGTATAAAAGGTGGCAATCCTGAACGCATAACACTGGGACGCTATCCTGACATGACGATTGACCAGGCAAGGCGAAAAACCATGGAAATCAATTTGGTTATAGCTGAGGGCAAAAGCCCGGCCGAAGCTAAACGCAAATTGAAATCAGAATTTCTTTTCTGTGATTTATTTGCCGAATATTTAGAAAGACACTCTAAAACAAAGAAAAAAACATGGGCAGATGATCTGGATAATTATAAAAATCATATTGAAAAACAGTTGAGCAAAAAAAAGTTGTCAGATGTAAATCGGGCAACAGTATCGCTACTTCATAGCAATATAACAACAAAATCAGGACCAATTGCTGCCAACAGAATATTGGCCTTAATTTCAAGCGTGTTCGGTTGGGCAATATCAGCAGGGCTTTGGGAAAACAACCCGGCTATCGGGATCAAGCGTAACAAAGAAAAAAGTCGAGACCGGTTCATTCAAAGTGATGAGCTGCCAAGATTCTTTCAGGCACTGTCAGAAGAGCCAAATGGAACAGTTAGAGATTATATTTTAATCTCGCTATTGACCGGCGCACGCAGATCAAATGTATGTAGCATGAAATGGCAGGATATTAATTTCGAACGCGCTGAATGGCGTATCGAGGCAACAAAAAACGATACACCTCAAACGGTAACGCTTTCACCTGAAGCAATTAAGGTTCTGCAAAACCGAAAAACAGATGATAGTGAATTTGTTTTTCCCGGCATTGGCAAATCAGGACACCTTCAGGAACCAAGAAAAGGATGGGAGCGCATATTAAAACGTGCAGGAATAAAAGATTTGCGACTTCATGATCTAAGGCGCACATTGGGAAGCTGGCAAGCAAAGACCGGTGCTTCGCTGGCGATTATTGGCAAATCGCTTAATCATAAGAACCAAAATACAACGGCGATTTATGCGCGGCTTGATCTTGATCCGGTTAGAGACTCGGTTAATACAGCCACAAGTGCAATGCTTGCAGCGGGTGGACTAACAAAGCCAGGCGAAATTGTGCAATTTAAGAAAAAGAAATAATAAATTGCAATAATTATTGGTATTTTGACAATTAAAGCCGTCAAGCTTGAATAAAATGTACTAGCTCAGATCAGATCGTACAATTACCGAATTGATAGGGTATCTATCAGATTAGATTTGGTTCAGATTTTTACTGTTCCAAATTGTTTTGCCACTGATTAAAGTCTCCATAGGAGTTTTTCCATTGCAGATTTTACCCTGATAAGTTCTTTCATTATTGTAATAATCGATCCAGCTGCCCAGATACTTTTGTAAGGATCTCAAATTGTAGTACAGCTTCTTGCGTAAGGCCACTTCATAATTTCGCTAAAACACCGATTAGACATTACTCTAATGAATATCTAATCAAAAGAAAGACAACTGCATCTTTGTCTAACTCATCAGAAGCAAGAGAAAGCTCAAACCCTCCTTTTTCTTTTAAATTATTTGTAGCTGTGGCATTGAGACCTGTTAGTGTTTTAGATTCGATTTTATTCATTTTCAGAGCGTGTATTTGCAACTCATCAATAGCGATATCTTTACCCTGAGTGAAATAGGGGAAATGATCCGTCTTCACCATAATTTTATAGTTCTTGGCTCCGGTTAAAAACCGATGCCATTCACTTGGGAAATCTTGCTTCAAATAAAACAGGAGTGCGAGTCCGGAGGAGTTGGCTTTACCTATAACTTCCTTTAGATGTTCCATGGCCTTATCCCGCATTTGAGCACCACCCTGCCTAGCCGTGTATCGAAAATGTAAGATAACGTCCGCGATGGTGTTGTAATCAAACTGGCGGAAATCTGAAGGTAATTCCAGTTTCCAGGTGCTTTCGGCGCCAGCGCCCTCAAAAGGCAATAATCGCTCCTCGCGCAAATTAGTCTCGAACATGCCGCTGTCATTATTCCCACTACTGGTAACTATCGACTGAACCGTACCAAAGTAATCGATAAAACGATCATCTTCGCTACCCTGGCGAGCGTATTCGTCATCTTTGAGCGATGGTGATTTACGGAGCGAACTTTTGAGCAGCGACAACGTGCAGCTGACGCTGGTATAGGGCCCAGCTACCGACGGGATAGACAGACTGACGTTCTTGATACGACGCATATAATGGCCGGGGCCGTCAAGATCAAACAACCACTCAGGCACGGTGACTTCGCAATTCCCTGTTGCTTTCAGGGCCAGAAGGGCTAAAGGATTAAGCTGTCGCAGCGACACATGCTTGGTCAGCTCAAACTCGCGTTTGTTGTTTTCGTAGTAGGCCATCTCCATTCGTTTGATATCCAAATAAAGTGCCTCACCAGAAAGCAGCCCCTTGCGTCCGCCATCCCAATAGTTGAATTTGATATAATCAGTTGCATCCACTTCGGGGCGCATCAGTTCCCGTTTCATCGTCTGTTCAGCTTTGCGGGCCGTATCGAAGGTGAATCGGTAGTATTCGTAGAAAAGTCGCGAGATTTCGCCTTGCATCCAGCCATAGAGTTCGGCATTGGTAAATTTGTCGCGCAGGAACCGATCGACCTCCAAGGAATTTTCGATTTGCTTCTTGGTGTTGAGATACTCTCGATGAGCGATCTGTTCGGCTATCAGCGAGGTAAGGATTTGCCGTCCAATTTGCATTAGTTCGTGAGCAGCGAGATTGTATTGCAGTAACCATTCATCGGCGCGGCGTTCGTATGACGCAGTTTTAGCCGCCATGCCAGCCTGTTCACGCTCCCATGTAGAGATGATACCGAGAACATCACCTGCGATCTTAGCCGCAGCATAAAGCGCTGTTCCAACTTTAAAGTCGCCAGTAGCTCCTAATCCCCAAAAATGAAGATTTGCCTTAGCGTCAGGAACGGGGGTGAAACCCACTGCGATTGCATTGCATACCGTGGCAGCAAAACCCGTGTCACGCGCTGCCTTCAAATGAACAAATTCATCATTTTCATTGGTCGTCAAATATAGCCTGGCTCTTCCTTCATCGGTAAGATTTAGTTGCGGAAAAGCCTGGGTTGCAATGGGTTTGTCGTATTGCCCGACTAATTTGCCATATATCTCATCGAAGTTTTCCTCGTTTAATTCGGGATGAATTAGGTTTAAGGTATCCGGCGCATTCGGATCGGCAGACGCTCCCAATAAACGCTGATAATAATGGAACCGCTCCAACGTTGTTGCGCGGCTAGTGAGAAGCGATGTAGTAGACTCTTGCGCCGATTTCCATTGCAAAAATCGTACCTCCTGCTGCAGTTGTTGGATATTGATCTCATGATTTTGCCGAAGCAGTGCCAACCGCTCACCATCGCCTTTTTCGATCGTGGAGAGCAGTGCAGAGCCTAGACCACGCACTTCAGAACACAACTCAAGCGCTTTTTGAATCAAGAACAAGCAGCGTACCGGGCTAATCGGCTGGTTCATCCCATTGACTATCGACCCTATATCGATACCCGCTGCCGCAGCTTTGACCAACATTCCGGGATCAAGTGGCGGATCAAAAAGGTCAAGCTGGCGCACCACACCTTCGATATTCATACAATGGCGTATTTTGAACAACCGATCGGCCACTGTATCCCAATAACTAAGCAGCTTATCGTTGCGCGGGATACAGAAGTAAAGCGTGCGCCCAATGCCGAAGAGTGGCCCGGTGGCGCTTGGGTCTGCCCCTTGCTTTTGCGGTAAACCGAAGTTGAGCGTTAGATTACCTTGAAGCTCGACTAAGGTATTGCCAGTCGCGTCAAGCCCTTGCTTCTTAATCTGCGCAAACGTCTTAGGTTGTACTTTAGAGTTTTGCGGAATTTCTTGAGGACGTGCCCCCAGAATGTTCGCAGCCAGCACATAGCGTTGAGCTGCTTCATTGATGGATTCTATCGTGTCTTGCCGGAAAAGCTGGTCACCCCAGGCAATAAGATTATCCAGGTACTTCATAACGACGCAGTACTGATAAGCAACTTGCCTGGTTCTTGCCACCTTGTGCGGTTTGAACGGGTCATTCATGATTGCCCTGTAGCCACTCTCAATCTCACTCTTACACTTACGCTCTTCATCATTGCACTCGTCGTCAGGTTTGCTCAGCAATGTTAGCAGTTGGTCAATCTGCATGAAGTGATCGGGCTTGCGAAAGGCAATGAACTTCCAGTAGCGCTGCAGCGGAGGGAGTGAAGTGTCGTTACAAGTAGGGTCGAAGATAAAGTGGAACCAACGTTGCGCCTCGGCGAAGCGTTGGTTCTTGCTCAGATGCGTCGCAATGGTGAGAGGTATGTGAAACAACAGCTCCCAGTTATAATTCGAATAAGGACCGCTGACGCTGACATCGATTTCCTTTATTGGAAAGTCCGTAAACTTCACAACACCGCTAGATTGGGGCGTGTAGTATGATTCAAAGAAACTACCAAATTTATCCGCTAGCCCTTGGTGGAAATTGGGGTCAAGCAATCCTGACAATGATTCTTTGTTGAGCTTCTCCACCAACTCCCCGACAAACGGATGGAAAAAATTTTCGAAAGTATAAGTAAACTGAGTATCCTGACTCTGTGTGAAATTTCCAATCCAATGGCTCATATCCTTAATTTTATGGAAATCTTTAATTTTTTTGACACTCATTGTCTCAGTCTCCTCAGATTTATCTTTTTTGGAAAGTATTGCGATTTCCAGTTGAGCCAAGCTCTGTGCCACCGAATAATATTGTGCCCGTCGTACTAATGCTCTTCTTGATATAGGTATCCTCACTGACAAACCGCTCGATCTGAGCAGTATTCACCACTTCCATATTCTGCCCAGAGATTTTTGGGCCAAGCAGATCCGTAATGATCTGAACTTGCGAAAATACCAGAGGAGGGATAATTAAATCCGGCTTCGGTAGAATTATTATGGGAAGGTACCCGTCCCACATAGGGATCGTGACAAGCTGCTCTGTGGTAGTGACGTAGAATACATGAAGGCTATCTTCATAGAAGAACGGGGCGTCCCACCGACTCTGAAAATTATGGAGCGGTTGCACAACCCCATACGGGACTCCTCCCTTCATATGGAGCACCGCGCGGCTCATAGTACTCCCATTTGGTTTTTTTGAATAATACGTTACCTTAAAGATCTCGCTCTTCGTATCGAAATAATTTGGCGGTTGCGTGGTGAACAACTCCCATGCAGATTTAACTGCAGCTAGCCTATGATCCTCGTGTCTGACTGGCAGGCTGTGCGTATTATGTATTTTGAACCATGTGGTCGACCCGCCCCAATAAAAAAGGAAAATGAGAAGAGCATCCTCCGTCTCTGCTTTCCTGACCCAAAGCTGTAAATTAGAACGACTAAAGGCGTTCGTTCCGGTAATATCGAAGGCGCCAAGCGTCGTCGGCTTGTTGATATCCGACGTTTTGGTTGCCTGCCACTTGCCGTTGTAGTATTCGCTCCAGCAAAGTACGGCTTGCACCTTTAAAGTAATATTTCGCTTAGCATCCTCCTTGGCCGCTCCCTTTGCTTCACTCAAGGACATTTCAGAAAAATTTTTTTCTCTGCTCTTAGGATCATTCGGATCTTTTTTGGGAGCGGGAGTTGCCGCTTGTGAGTCAGTATTTGGAGGTGTTTGCTTGATAATTCTAAGCCAGAAAAGAAACAGTCTGCCTTTCCATACCACCGGAATGACTGGGTTATCCTCGATATCGAGTTTGATATGCTCCCAAGGCGTCCAGTAGCCGAACTCCCGGCGGCGGTAGAAGTATTTCCGGTTGCCTCCAGAGGTGCGGGCTACTACATGGGCGATATCGTCCGAGGTTCCCACATCATTCTCGACATAATGGATGCCGCATGGTTCAAGCTTGGCGACTTCGTCCAGTTTCGAAAGGTAATTCAGCAGTGCGACCGCCGCGCTGTCTTCGGTAATGTCACTCTGCAGCAACTCACTCATCGTCTCTTTGAAAAATGGTGACTGGTCATCGCGTAGCTCGGGCTCAAGCCAGTTTTCCGGCCAGAGGAATACTTTGCGATTGGCTTCCCAAACCCGGTAGCGTTTCATCCATTCCCATTGCTTTGCTTTAATAGACGATGGGTCAACTTTGTTTTTTTCGAGATTCATCAGACAGCGCTCGATAAACAACTGGACTGATGACAGAGCATGACGAATCCTTGAGGTTTGCATGCAAGGCGACATCTGCACATCCATGAGGAAATATTCAAAAAGCTTATCCGGCGTATCAATATGCGCCGAATTAGGATTGGCACGCATTTGATGCAAAATGTAAGCGACCAGAGCATCGCGCTGTAACGCACGCATTTCATCGTTGATAGGCTTTAGCACATTGAGCCAATCGTTCTCCTCATAACGGGCACGCAACGCGGACTGTAAATCACGAATAATGGTTGCGTTTGGTTCGTTAGTAGTAGCTTTGATCAAAGCGGATGCCGGAATACCTAACTTTTTCATAACTGAATAGGCCATATATACTCGGCTAAACGTATCTAAGTCTTTTAACGCAGTTCGGTCTGCCTTGCCGTCTTTTATTTTTTCAAATCGAACAAGTAATGCGTCGAGCGATGCAGGCTCCCAGCGCGTGAGGGAAATCAGCAAGAGCTCAGGTTTGGCAGATACTGCGGTAAGATTTTTTATTATCGTTTCCGGATTATTGAGGACGGTGAGCAGGCGCTCATCGTCGGGAGAAATCTCAGCTTTGATGCGAGAAAAGCCAAGCAGTGCCGTGAGCGCTTTGAGAAGCGCAGTAGATGTGGCGTTATCTGGATCGCCTGTAACCGGTAGATTATTCAGCCAGCCTTGGTCAGCGATACGATAAGCGCTATGGGAAGCGAAATGCACGGTTTCGCTCGCGGTCAGCTTGAGTGCTTCTGCTAATGAAACAGCTTTCAAAAAGCGAATATAGGTGGCGCGCAGCTGCGCAGTCAGTGTCTCTGAGTAAAAATAGCGAGACGGGATAACCTCCCTGCCACGCCCTTCAGTTTCCCAGCGCACCGTGAGCATGTCCTTCACTTTCTCTACTTTGAGAGAGATGGGATAAAGTGTTCCCGCACGCAGTTCGACGGTATCTTTGTTGCTGCGTATATTGTCGTTTTGTACGAAATCAATAGTCTTGCCGTCTACGGTCAAGACCACGACTGCATCGAAGTCGGTCTCGACATGAAAATTGTAAAAGCCGTTCTCCGGCACCTCTAGATATCCACTCCAAATTCCTGAAATGGGGTTACCACCGTTGTTCGGCAGCTTTGCTTTGTCTTTCGCGGCGAAGGAATAGTCCAAATTGGCTTCGGTATCGCTGGTGAGATCCACAACACCGGTCGCCGTGTCACGATAAAAGAACTGGGTCGAAAGACCAAGTGTCTCTACCGCTGTAAGATCATTTAATGCTGGCTGGCTGACATCGTTGGTCGCATGTAAGATGTACTTACCATACAGTTTATTGTCAAGCAAAGCACTGGAAAACCCAATATCGGTCTTTGCGGCAACACTTATAGCCTGTAATGCCTGTTGCCGCTTGCGCCTGGGCTTGAGCGTCCCTAGAAGCGCTGTCAATAGATTAGTACGCTTCTTCTCTGAATGCTCGTTCGAAGCAACATAGGCATTGTAGAGCGGCAACAGTTCCGGGAAGCGGTCGAACAATGACCTCGATTTCTTATGGATCTCGTCCACTGCATTCTTGAATGCCTGGGTCACTCCTGGAACGCCTTTAAGGGTATCTCGTAGTGTGTCAGGCAGCACACCCCCGGTGTAGGAAAGGCGTTTGCGTAGATTGTCATACGAGATTTTGCTCTGCCCCGCATCCAATATGGCCTGCTCCAAAGTGGCTTTGTCGTGGCTGTATGGTACATTGGTAAGCGTTTTTTCATCTAGAAGACCAAAAAACCTGTCAGTGCTATCGTTATCATAGACTAGCGCTATTCTTGCTCGCGTAATCTGACCATCCGGATCATCTACAACTACGAACTCGCTTTCGATTGCTGCATAACCAGTGCGCAAGGTGCGCACAAACCCTAAAACCTCGCCATCACCAGGAACAGACTTCCCGCTGACATCCTGGTTCCAAATGAGATAAAGCGCCTGTACTGGCTTCAACGATACAACTCGAAGACAGTTTAACACCTCGATCAAACGCCAGATAGGAGGATTCGGCGCATCCGGTGCGGTGAACGGATCAAACCCGGTGAAACGCGTCAGCAGCAATAACTCGCGAACACTAATTTTTAACTTTCGCGCCAACCAACCCCGGCGAAATATCGAGCTTATGTTGTCTATAGTGAATAAAGTATTAGCATCGTATTTTAATTCCGTGATAATTTGATTCAACTCATCGTCAGTTAACAGGAATGCAGCACGGAGTGTTTCCGTGTGCATCAAGAGCTTTTGTGTTTCGTCCGTGAGAAAGCCGCCATAACCGTTGTCGGCTAACACGAGATCTTGTTTTAGCAATGCCGGACTCAAGAACATCTGCCGGTAGAGGGATACTGCCCCGTGCGTATCAATGGGAGCAAAGCAGGCCAATAATCGGAGTAAGTCTTTTTTCGGCTTTAGGTTGAGAGCTTCCATCACACGCTTGATGACTCCCAAGCGCTGCAGTAGTGTCAGGAATCCGGCATCGAGTCGTTGTAGGTTCACCGTGTCATTCATATCGTTCGGTGTTTGGTCTGTCGGATAAAGCGCGGTAATAGCTTTGTCGGTTTGGTCAATAGTCCAGCCTAACTTTTTCCATAGGTGAATGAAGCGGATTAGGCGATAAAACTCGAAAGCACGAATTGGTTTATTGATTTTGTCGGGATCGGAGTAACGAAACTCCAGCTTATCGAAACTGCAAATGTCCTCTACAC
Source organism: Nitrosomonas nitrosa (assembly GCF_003051105.1). Taxonomy (GTDB): domain Bacteria; phylum Pseudomonadota; class Gammaproteobacteria; order Burkholderiales; family Nitrosomonadaceae; genus Nitrosomonas; species Nitrosomonas nitrosa. The sequence goes on from NZ_QAOO01000032.1 coordinate 9,584, forward strand.
CAGCAGGGTTTGCAAGTGTGATAAGGTTCATGATGTTGGCATAGTTAGCTTCGTTTCTTACCCATGCCTTGATATCACCACCGTATTGAGCGTCATCGAGCCCCTGCGGTAATAATTTATCGAACTCGGTATCGTCAATCGCGCCATCTTTAAATTGCTTTAATGTGATGAAAGGTACATACAATCGCTCCAGTTTAGGAACTAGCGTTGCGCTGGGATTGACGAAACGGGTATGCAGAATTTCGATGATGTCTTCATACGAAACACCCATTCGACGAGTGAAGGTTTTCGCATTCGAAAGGCCCATTAAATACACATTGAGTGTATTGTTTTCATTACGGATGTCATACACAAAAGCATCAACAATTGCCCAATTGCTTTCGGCTTTTTTAAGCTCCACTCTACATATATCTGAAAGAATCTTGCCATGTTGTTCAAACTGCTGACGTAGGCTCTGGGATATCTCACCCTTGTTCAGTTCCTGGATAAAATTCAGCCCAATGCTAAATAAGTACCCACCTAAAACATCCGCTTCCGAGCTTGTCGTCGGGTAGCCATAAAGTTGCTGCAATGTTAAAGCGCCATCGCTGAGCAGTGCATGCTCGGCGCGGGAGAGCCGAAGCTCCTCCATCAGAATATCGCGCCAGCCGTATTCAATAGGATTAGCCAGATCAGCTGGATTAGAGCGTTCAAGGTTGTCGCTCTCTCGAAGAGTTTCCATAACCTCGGGTAACGGGGACTCAAACCGGTCGAAATAACGGCGCAGGTTTTCCAGCGGCTGATGGAACGGCAGTGGCGGCGGAAAGTAAGCCTCTGCAAGGATTTTGTAAGCCTCTGTACTGGATTGTGTTTCGCCATATTGCGGATTTGCTGACAACTCTTCTGCACTTGCATCGCCATTGGTGTCATACCCTTCATATTTTTCGAGCGAGAGCTTATTGAAAATGAAATACTCGAGTGTTTCGTTCACCAAATCAATGTACGGCAGTGGTGTATTCGTGTTCTCGCAGGTTAACGGGAGATGCTGGATATCCGGACGACGTTCAAGAAGGACATCCAACGGATTTGCTCCTACATAAGTTTTTGGCAATTCGACACCCTCATTGTTGTATCGCTTTAGATCAATGAACTGCAACAGACTCACCAAATAAGCTGCCGGACTCAGGATGGAGCGGCAGTGTTCGCAAGCGCAGTAATCCATCTCGCCGAAAAGACTTTCAAGGGTCGGATAGGCAATAACATCACCGGCATTAGCAGGTACGTTGGATGCTGGTGCCACGACTTGGGCAGGACTGTGAACTCCGATTGGGGACGCGCTTTTGGCGGTTAAGTATGATGTCGCAATGTTTATAACTGCGTTATGTACCTGCTGCGACTTAGCGTAAATCAATAAGGCGTTTTCTTCACCGCCTACATCATCCTTGAAGATTCGAATAAAATCATCCCGATCATAACTGACTACTGCATATGCCGAATCGATACCCTTTTTTAGTAATCCAGTCATCGCGCTATCAGAAGTCGTAATTTGATAAACCCGCTGTATTTGCTTAACAGCATGAGTGACCTCCTTGGTTACCTGAAGGGTGTTCCGGGAAATATATTGTTCAATTGGCTGCATTCCAAGCTCGAACTTGCCGTGATGTTCGCGCAAGAAACTGCTGGCAACACTGAAATTATAGCCCCCAATATTTTTAATGGTTTCTGCGACCACAGCCGTGGGAAAACTTAATCTAACTTGCGCCGCCATTAGCTCCGCATAATTAACTCGTTTCTCCGTATCGTCTTTGCCGCTGATCTCAGGAGGGATTATGCTGTCACCGATCAATTCAGACCACTTTTCAGCTTGGTAAAACCCTTGATCCACCAGATCGAGGGGCTGCGACAATCCATTCTGACCAGCGGATAAATGTAGCTTGCTGATCAGTGGCGCGTTGTTAAGCGTCAGATAAGAGAGCTGTCCATCGATCCGTAAGCGTTTTTCTGTGGCCTCCCCAAAAATCTCTCGCACAGCAGCCCAAAGTTTGTCCGGTTCGGCGCGATGCTGAGTGTACAGGGTAGCGAATTGCTGTTGCCTCACCGAATCATCGCCAAGTGACACTGAAAGCATTTCCCTGAGAGAGGATACTCCGGCCAATGCCGGGGTATCCAAAGAACGCTGCACGGCAAGTCTCTGGAAACGCTTACACACCTGAGGAAGTCTGTTCTCCAGCGTGGATGAAATTACGCCCTGGGCGATGGCCTGCTTCCAAATGGCTTCTGCGGTACTGGCGTCGGTTTGGTAGATCGCATCGTCATTGGCTGACAACCCGGCGCGAAAGAGTGCGTAAAAAAAAGCGGGTTCAATCTTATCACTGTTATCGACATTCGCCGTCCTGGCGCTGAACTGATCCGCCAGTGCGGCAAGAGCAACTGCACGGGCATCCCATCCTGTTTTATTGGCCAAGTAGGTTATATCTTGCTGATCTTCAGTCTCCTTGAGGTCTTTCAAACTTACATGGCAATTATCGGTAAGCTCACTAGTCAACGTTTCATGTTCTGAAGCAAGAGCAGATGACGCCTGTTCATCCAAAACAATATTTAACGTTTCGTAATTTGTCGCGTTGTAACGAACATCAGAGGCGCCAAGGTATGTTGTCTCATCCTTAAAAACTCTAGACTGAAGATCGGGTCTTTGTTTGCAGCGTTCTTGCAAACCTTGAACAAGGAACTTGGATTGATAAAAACCATCCTTTCCCGTTACGGTTTCAGCAAGAGGTACATCGCCACCGATATTTTTATCTACAATGACAACTCGCAGCCTATTGACCCCTGCCCGTGAGACGCTTTGAACCTTGCCGTCGACAGTGAATGTTTCTTCTTCATTTTGTCCTGAAGGCAACGCTCCCAATTCTGTTAACAGATGATTGAGTGCATCGGCAGTCGGTAAATCCACTTCACCATTTACGCTCAGGTGGAACTTGGTTGAGAATTGCTCTTGAAAAATTCCTATAAGTTTTTCAGTGTAGTCATTGTATATTTGCGATATTTGTTCGTTTTTCAGCCCTTGGTAAAGCAATGGAAAATACTGGTCCGACAATTTAATAATCTGCTGTTCGAGCAACAATAGCAGAGCTTCTTGTAGGTTAACCACATCTGCCCCATGATCGCTTCGGTCTAGTGGCGGAATAATTAGCTTTAATGGTCTTTTTATGACAGATGGCGAGTTTAATACAGGTTGTTCCACCAACCCTGACTCGGAAGATATTTGATGTGATAAATTAACGTTATCAGCATGCGAGACAGCACCTACAATATTAGCCACTGAGGACTGATTTTCTAGCAGAGCAGCTGTCTGTTTACAAACCTCACAACTAGGATCGATACCATGCGCTTTCTGAAACTCGCCAACGGCCTCTCGCGTCGTCGGACCGAAGAACTGACGCTTTTCTTCTTCGACAGACACTTTAAATCCGTGTTTTTTCAGATTTGCCTGTAGCAGGGTAACTTCTGCACCAAAGTCACCTACATTTAACTTTTCAAAGCTCATAAATGGCCACCCGAATCAAAGATAAAATTTATGAAGTTTTTCTACTTGTTGAGGTAGTAGCGGCCGGCTGTTCAAACTTTAACAAGACAAACCCGCGAGGGTCCCTCGCAACGAACTGAATGCGTTCAACGACCCGAAAGAAATACTTTGAACCTTCTTTACGCACAAATTCTGTGGTTGCCTCGCGGCCGACGTAGAGACTTGTCGGATCGCCGGCAAGCGCTACCAATAACCCTCTGTCTTTGGGTAAGGTAACGGTTTCAATGAATCCACCTTCGACTAACGGTTTGATTCGTTCGGCCGTCGTGACCAAGCTAGCATCGCTGGGCGGAACAAAGGCATCGGCATAGGCCTTGACCGGTAAAAAAAGCGCGAACTTAGGGGCTTGCGCTTTGGCGGTAAGTCGAGCAATCCCTTCTGCTACTGCCGCAAAAGTATTCTCCCCATATAAGACGCCTGGTTTAGAGCCAGCTTGAGACTTTACCTCAATCGGTTCGCTGACCTTGTTGGGATCATCGTTATTAGCATCTTTGGGATTGGCTTCACCCAGTAAGCCATCACTGGCAGAATCGATGGCATCCACTTTCACATTTGCTGGAAGTTTTGCTTGCTGACCTTGAAATATAACAGCATCCTCGGCCAATGCTATCGCTTTGGCTGCCATCCGGGCCAGCGTTTTGCAGGTCTTGTTCATGGCCTCTTTAGTAACCTGCGTAGCCGTCAGCGGAAACTCATGATAGATTTCAACGAATTGCTTGGTTTGGCCTTCTTTGATACTTAAATCGGTAAAATTGATGACATCGTTCGGAATCTCGGTTGGGTTATTATCAAGCAATATCGTGGGAAACACTTTTTGTGCGGTTCTCACTTTGCCCATTTCCATCACGACAGCGTCATTGATTTCCTTCCACACGGACGCTTCCCAGTTAACTTCACTTGTACTCATGGCGTTCTCCTCATTATTGAGATAGTTGACTAATTAGTCTTTGAAACCATAAAACTTTATAAATAGAACGTTTTTGTTACCCTCCAAATCGAAGTTGTTGAAGAGGGGTCCTGCACGTTCATGACCCCATAAACCTAAAAACCATTAATAGACACCGTTCGTAATCAATGGCCAGTATCACCCTCTACATCTAGTGTGCTATGGAATCGGCACATTCTTTCAAGCGCTCGATGCCCCCAAAGGCTTGCAGTTGCTCACCCTTGAGCCGATCAATCATGATCAAACTTTTGGCCTATTTGAACACTATTCAGGAACATCAAATACACCACATCTTGTCCACCAACACCTTTGCGTGCCCGGCGCACGCCAGCGCGTACCATGAAAGAATCATTACCTAGGTCCTGATGCATAGCAACCGAGTCTTCACCTAGTTTGTTACGTGACCTGGTGTCGTCTTGAAGGAATCAACACATTGACGCAAACTTACCTCGGCTTTAGCAGGGGTTTAAGAAGTTGGTTCAACAGCGCCAGTCTCGACACGACCGCCGAATACCTCCCATCCTGCGTGATTGCCAGAAATGGCGCATCGGTTCCAAGGAAGGTGTCGAGTTGACGATCCGCTGGCCAGTTCAGGTCGATGCAGTTCTTGATCAGGACGGGACGAAACAACTCTTCCAGACGCACCAGGTTGATGCTGCGGGATCCTTCCTGCTGTTCAACTTTTTCGCCAAGTTCACTTTGAAGCGCCTGCTCCATAAACAGGTCATTTGGCAGTCCGGTGGCGGGATCGTTGTCGTTGGCCATATTTTGGTATCGCAGTGCAAGGGGGCCTAATGGAAGATTGGGCGGCTGACCAGGTTCTGTCAACGCCAGTTGACTTGCCACCGCGCGGGCAGCATGCAGGCTTTTCTCAAATTGCGGGTGCGCTTTCAAGAGGCATGGCAGGAGCTCGCTTGCATAGGACCAACCCTGAAATTGCTGTTCTTTGCCGGCGTCCTTACCGACAAACACTATCTTGTGGGGTTTTCCGCGGCGTTCTGCGCCTGAGAGTAGGACCAGCAGACGCGTTTCCCACCATGCCTGGCCTTCGTTCAGGTCGATAATGACAATGTCACATGCCGTTGCCTGTTTCAAGGCGTCAAGAATCTGGGTCGTGCTGCTGCCGGTGATTGCCTCGCCACGGACCCCGATATTTGCGGCAACCGTAAGGCCTCGGCTGCCCAGTTCCCAACTCTGAGAAAACGCAAGCTTAACGCCCCCGTATTCAATAGCCCCGCCGCGATCGATGATTTTATCGAGTAATGCAAGTCCTATCGGCAGCAAGCTCAGCGCCAGAATGCCGATGAGAACCACGCTTTCCGACTGCGCGCTTGGCCAAGCCACAAAGGTTCGAAGAAGACCGACCAGCAGCAGGAATCCCACGAGGAGCACGACGGCCGTGATGAGACTGGCACGTGGGCTGAATGGCCATAATTTATGTTTTGCCTCGGTCATGTTCGTTCTCCATAAAAATGCTCACCTATGCCAGGCGTGAATTTGGCTGTGTTCGGTGCCAATCGTATGTTCCAAATAGCGACGAGCCAGATGCCACGTTCCTTGCGCAGCTGCCGGGCAGCGGACAAGCGTTCCTGTTTGAGCAAACCTTTGGCGAACAACAGCTTGATCAAACATTAACGAGTCGCGTAATCGGCATCGCCTTCCGGCAAGGTCCAGATACCAGTGCATAGGGTCAGACAGCGCTACGAGGCATCAATATGGAACGGTCGCATCTGTTTGGTTACCCGCACCGACTCGCGTCAGTGATCAATATGCCGCACCAGCAAATTCACCGTAAAAAATACGTCCCTGCCGGCACCCGATATCTCCGATAATCTGGCATAACCTCCTTTTATCAAACATTCTGTAGGGCGGATGCCCGTCAGGGTGATCCGCCGATAATCAAGCAAAAACATGCATCACATTCATACCAATTTCATTCGGTGGAACCCATTTCATGGTTCCACCCTACTACGCTACTACGCCAATTCGCCGTATGGCTTTTGAATTAGTCTGCAGTTCGAGGTGTGTATAGATTCCAAACCTGCTTCGGAGCCGTGGATGACCATTCCCTTAATACTGGATCCCAGCGGATAAATTGGTCTACAGTCTGCGGTGTACCAGCTCCGGGATTTGATACTCCTACCTTAAGTGGAGAAGCAAAGACCGGTCTCCCGGTTAAGTTTGCCATTGCCTGAGCCTGTTCCGCACAAAGCTCGCACGATAGCATTCGAAGTGGTTGTCCCGGCCTTAGGTTTGGATTTCCAAGAACCGCTTCAGCGATCTGGGCCTCGTGTGTTTCAACTACTCGAAATCCATTTGGATCAAGAGAATCCGGAGTTCCAGGTGATAATCGTCCACCAGCGCCCTCCGCATGAACTACGACATCGTGAACTCCGGGCCATGGTTTGCGACTCCGCGTAACGGCAAGTGTATTTGGATCATCCCCTATACGGGTAAAATTTGACCCATATCCAACATCTATATCGTTTTCTAAGAACGATCTCGTTCGTGCTCCACCACTCATAGTAACTTGTCTTGAAGAGGGCATATGGAGCCGCAACCTGTTAGCCGTAGTACCAAGTCCTGCAAACAAGAATGTTTCACCAATACTAAGTTCCAAGTTAGTATATAATTCGGCACCTTGGGCCACCTCTGAACGTGGTTCTGGGCCACTAACGGATTCTAAGATATTCGCCGCCCTCTCCTTGTTGAAGGGCAATGTCCAAAAGAAAGCATTGTAAAGCATTAGCATAACCAAAGGGTTACTACGCAGAGCCGCCTTCTGGCCGGTTACTACTTCCTGTCGAATGAAATCACGAACCTTTGTATTAGTGGTTGTTGCCGCAATACCTTGGCTTGCTATCTCTTGTGTTGGGGCACCAGCAGTCGGGGACTCAGCATGTTCTTTGCGTGCTTGTTCAGAAGGCATCAAATAAACTTTTTCACCACCTTCGTCAACATAATCGGGTTGTGGCGGAGGAAGAGGGGCCCCAGCGTCGAGAGGATCTTCGTTCGGTGGATATTTCTTCTCTTGGGTACCCGAAGGATCGGTAGCCTGTATAACGTGTCCATGAATATATTCATATACATTACTTCCATCACCGATTCCTATTGGATCACAACTCACCCACCTCCCCAACCATCCCGCATAATACCTCGCCCCATGGTAACTAAACCCTGTCTCCTCATCCCTTTCCTTACCGGTATACCGATACCGTTTCGGCGTATCGGTCTGATTGCGTGCTGCTTGATAAGCTGTCGTACCATAAGGATGGTATTCCTCATAGGAAATCACCTGTGCCTGATCGGTGAGCTCCAGCACCGACGAACCGAGATGATTGCCAAACTGAAACCGCACGAGCTGCCGCGGTGCTGGATCATTACCAGGAGGCAACGTTCGCGTCTCTATCAGCGCGACACGCTGCTTGTCGTCCATAACATGCAGTGTCTCACGCTCCAGCGTGACCGTCTGCCCGTTGCCATTGTACTGGCGGTATACTTCGAAACCGCCGAGATAAATACATTCGTCTTTGCGCATGCTATTTTGTGTTTCGGTCACTTTGCGCACTCGCTGGCCAGCTGCATCATAGACATAGAAGGTCTTCTCTCCGGATAGGCCGTCATTGGTGACTAGCCGCCGGGAGTTATAGAGTTGATTCTTGAAGTCCCACTCCATCGATGGCAGGTGTGGCATGGATGTCATATTGCCATGCTGGTCGTAGCTATATTTGGCACCGTAGCCCGGCACGTTTGTATAATCCGACAGGTTGTCGGGATCATTTGGCAAGCGTGTGGCGAACAAGCGGTTGCTATCGAAGGCATATTGGTAACGCCGGTTCCAGATCGTCTGTCCGGGTTGGTCGAGGTTGCGGCCTTGATGGTGAAGCATCTGCAAGATGTTGCCGACAGCGTCGTAGCGATAAATCTCGACGTAGTTGCGCAGTGCTTGGCAGTCGTTAGGAATAGTGGTGACGATGCGTAGGCTGTTGTCCCAGTCGGTCTGCTGATCTCCACCCTTGTGTTCGCGACCGCTGGCGGCAATCAGCCGGTACAACGCGTCGTAGCGGTACTCGGCTCCGGGGTTTACACAGTTTCCGTTGTGGAATATGGTGTCCTGGGCCTCGTCGCGGATTTGGGTGATATTGCCGATCGGGTCGTAGGTGTAGAAAAGATCCTGTAAAGCCTCAGCTCCACGCAAAGTTTCCAGATGGCTCAAACGAAAGGTGAGTTTATCGTACTCGTATGCGGTCTTGACACCATTGCCATACGCGATCAGCTCGCGCTGACCTTTCGCGTTGTAGTCGATGTCTGTAACGATGTGCCGAGTTGCGGTATTGGCATCGAGCAGTGACGCTGGTTCGTTGGCCTGCTCTAGCCAGACATCCATGCATTCCAGCAACCCGGCTTCATTGTAACTAGGGCGGATGATGTTAAGTTTAGTGTTCGGTTGGTTGCTATGGGGTGCGATGATTTGGATCGGGCGGTTCAAGGCATCGTAGCGGGTGCTGCTGGTGAATATCTCCACTTCCAGTGCTGGATTTTGCGACCAATCGGGTGAGCTTTTGTAATCTTTGATCAATTGGCGTGTGCTGCGCAGCAGGTTGCCTTTAAAATCGAAGGCTTCATCTTTACCGGCGACTGAGTTACGCCCCATGCTGACAACCAATCCTGCAGTGTCGTAATGCTGATAGGGTTTACCATGCAGGTTTAATTGAATCTTTTGAGCATCGGTCAAGCCATTTTCGGGCATGTCGCCGTAAATGATTTTCTCGAACTGGATGATCTTGTCCGGATCATCTGGATCGGTACCCTTGACGAAAGAACCTACTGGCCGGAGCAGTGCGTCGTAATCAGTGCGGAACGTATGGCCACGATTGTCCCAGGCCAGCATCGGTTTACCGGCGGCATCATTCAGCATCCAGCGGTTACCCGCATCCATGCTGTGCTGGAACAGCAGATTACCGGCGATGCCGTAACAGGGCGCAAACTTCACAGGATCGGCGGATTGGTTGTTCGGTACCGCGGGTACAATGTATTGCATCACCAGATTGTTGCGAGCATCGCGTATCCACAAAGGTTTACCTTCAGCGTCTAGTTTGGTGAAGGTGAGATATTTTTCATCCTTCAACGCACCCGTCGTGTCTTTGTACCGGTTATGTGCTATAGAAATAACTTCACGGCCAAGACTGTCTAAAATGGTGAAAGCTGGGGTGTTGCGGTGTTGTGCAGCAAGCCAGGCTGCTCGTTGGTCGGGTGTAACCGAGAGTTCCCCTGTTATAGCATTGCGGGGTAGCGGCTGGTCGGGATCGGGTGGATTGCGGTCGCTATACCACTTGCTCTCTATTACCGTATCGTTCTGATCGAATGTCCGAACATGCCAGGGCGAGAACTCTACATGGCTATTGCTGCCATCGGGCATTTCGGTGCGGATCAGCCTGCCGACGGCATCATAATACATCAACGACGTCACACCGATTTCTTGCGCTGCTTCCTCGGCATCAAAGCGATGGCCAATGGCTGGGTTGCTGAAATAAGGTTCGTATTGTTTGACCGGCTTACCTTTGTTGTTGAGGACCGTCTTGCCGCTGGCAATCCAGCGCAGAGGCTGTCCCGCATCCTCAGGTTCCGCCTGAATTTTCTTTACGACCACACTGCCCATGCCATCGGAGTATTCGAACGCAACTTGCAATGCGCTTTGTTCACCCGCCGCCAGCTGGCTGATATGCTGCTCGCGTAGAATGCCGCAAGCGCAAGCGGGATGTTGCTCCCAATGGGTGATAGATGCTCCATCGGGAAGCTTTTCTTCGGTTTCCCCAAAGTAATAAACATGACGCACCGTTGTATTTCCAAGCCATTCATGTGTTTGGGTTTCGTCATAGGGTTTTTCTTCAGCGAAAAATGCTGTGAGCGTGTTCAGGCTCGGATTGGCCAGGGTGTCGTTAAACCCCGTAAAATTATCGCCTTCGGTTCCTTTTCCTTTTACCGCCATGGCGGTAGGCAGGCCCAATGCATCGAAATACACTTCGGACAGGTTAGCGTTGATGTCCTTCATCTCACGGGGCGCCAGCACGCGAAAGTCGAAGCGCTTTACTTCGGTCTTATTTTGCAATGCATCGGTACTGGATGCTATGAACAGGTCGCGCCGATCGTATTCCAGCGTGGTGGTGTTGTCGAAGGGGTCGGTATATCGTTCCGGCAGGTAGAAGTGCTGGGCGGCATCCGCAGAGAAGCCTGCGATGCCGGAGCGGATCCAGTATTGACCTGTATTATTTAGATCCGAGAAACGATTGGAGAGAGCGGCGCCGCTGAGATAACCACTGATTTTTGCATCGTGAAGTATGTCGCGCGCGGTTTCGGTACCTTTAACAGCCTCATCCAGTTTGTTCTTTCCGTTTTCTGCATCTTTGAATACTGCATCGAGCAATGTATCGGTGAGCGCCAGTTTATACGCTTCGTAAACCAGTCCCAGACGACCATGCTCACCAAAAGGTAATGGATTGATCAGGTCACCCTTGAAAAACAAGGTTCGCACATGCTCGACCTGCCGTTTTTGATAGCGCTTTCGATCTGAATTGTTTTGGTATGCAATCTCTGCGACATCGATGATTTCATTTGGCTTACCGTCTGGTTTATAAGCCTCGCTAAGGTTAAGTTTACGAAGTTCTTCGACTGTAAAGAAGCTATTGTCCCTTGAATCCGGAATAGTGAGTTCGTAGGTCAAAACCTCACACGGTAGGCGCAAACGGTAATGGTCTGCTTCTTCCGGCTCGATGCCGAAATCCTTCGTGTAGCGTGTTTCAGTATAGGCCAGATGGCGTTCCCGCTGAACGTTGTGAATCAGCGTACGTTCGGCTTCCTTGAGGGTGCCGTCCTCAAACTGTCCAATGCGCGGGTAAACGACGGCTACCGATTGCAGAATGTTAGCGTACTCGTCATATCTGAGGTTCAGCGTGTGAGCAATGCGCGGGTCGGGGATCAACTGGTTCTGCTGGTTCAGCTGCTCTTCACGGACATCCAATTCGTAGTGATAGGTAATGACTTCACTTTCGGCAACCAGAAACAAGGCATAGCGGTTTTCGGCTCGTGGCTGCAGGCGGCGAATGTGGCAGTTATGATAGGCGGTGGAGAACAGCTTTACCGGAATTTGTTCGGGATGGTTCAAGTCTTCCAGGGCATCAATATCCAGTTCAATCACTTCCTGGCGCAGCATCATGCCTTTACAGGCTCTGAGCGCTTCGCGCCATTCCTCAGCTGTGAGATTTTCAGCTTCCAGATCGGGTTGAGGTAGAGGGTTTTCCTGAAATGGGATATTAAGCGTTGGATACTTTTCTTTCAGCCTGTTAAAGAAATATTCGTGCTCATATTGAGAAATGATGCGCTCCTGGTCGAGAAAAGCGCCAGTATGGTACCAAGTGATGGTTTTAACCGGAGGCTGGTACAGCGTTTTGTCCGGAGTGATATAAGGACTGTCGGTATTGCCCTCTTTAAATTTACCGTAAGACTCTACATCGATCTGCTCGATACGGCCAAAACCGCGAAACTCGCGTTCAGTACCATCAAAATAGCCATGGTGATAAGAGTAGGTGCTGGAAAAGCGGGTTTCTCGCCATTTATCGGTGACGGTGACTTTCTCAACCACATGGACCGGGAAAGGCAGTTTAGTGATCCAGGGTCTCCCCTCCTCTTTATCCTGCAGGTAGAACTTGGTGGAGGGTGCATATTGGACAGTGGTGACGGCACCCAGATTGTTTTTCACCGAAATCAACAGGTGAGGCTTTTGCCCGCTCATCAGATCGATGTAGCGCATAGGGCTACGTGCATAGCTAGGCAGTGGCGATGACCAGACCAGGCAGGCAGTCCCATTGCCCAATAAATCTAGCGCCTGAATAAAAGCCAGATTGTCCATTGCAGGGAAGTTTGGCAATTCGTTTTGTGAGCTCCAACTATTGCCTGATTGATTGAAATAGATATGAACGCCCTTGCCATGCAGATACAGGATGTCGGTAGTACCCGTGCCATCGATATCTGCAAGCCGGATACGACGCGGATCAAACTGATCGCTGGCGTCAAACCAAGGAGAATTATCCATGGTAACTTTGGCGCCGAAACGGCAATAGCCCAGATTGGGCCAGTAACAGACTTCACCATTGCGAATACGCGCTATATCGGTAAGCCCATCACCTGACAGATCGGCCAGAAAGATAGACTGTTCACTGTCGGCAAAGACTAAGCGTGGACCTTTCTCTTCATCAAATTGTTGCTGGACCCGTTGTGCCGGTCCATAGCCTGCCTCCGCTAAGGAAGCGTGCCAGATGAAAGCTTGATCTTCGGAAATGAGGATGTCGGCATGGCCATCGCCGGTCAAATCGATGAATTTGAGATTGGGATCACGTGTGTCGACATTGGGCCAGGAGATAAAAGGTTGAAAAGGCACCCAGCCCTGATCATCCGTACGCTCATAGAAACCGCGTATGGGCCCTTCCATCTCCACCAGATCTGTTTGGCCATCTCCAGCCAGATCAATGAATTGGGCTTGATTGGCTAGTTGAGTATTGGGTTTACTGGCAACCAGTTCGATTGGGCTGAAGCGCGCGGCAGCTCTTTCAATTTTCGTAGCGGTGTCTATGGCCACATTGTTTGCGCTGTGATTGCGTTTGTAATACCAATTGTTACCCTGCTCGGTCAGAATGCCAGAGAGGCCTTCGCCATCCAGATCGACCCATTGGTAATTTTTTCCATCCAGACCATAGGGAAGATTTTCCAGGCTTTCAAGATCGATTTCTCTAACCCCTTCATCAATAATAGGCTGAATATATTCAAATTCCAGGAGGGGCAGTGATCGAGAAAGGTAGCCTCCCAGTTTTCGCTTGTAGCCTTTTTGCGTGGCAGTAAGTAGGAACGAGTACACTGGATTACGCGGATCGTCCTTATTCTTTTCATAGGAATAGAAGAAATCAGTCGACCGCACCAGACAATTGGAGCCGACTGCTTCTGCGTCTGGCCCATAAGGATCTGCTGCATCGAGAGGGGAAAAATGGTGGAACATTAGCACGCGCTGGCATAGGCGATAAGTGCGTACTTCAAACCCAGCACGATAAGAGGAGAATGAATCGTTCCTGGCTTTCCATAGCTTATCTGCTTCTCTTGGTAATGGATTATCTTCGTCGTGTTCTCCGTAGTCAAAAACGACTTCAAAGCACCAGTCCTTGCTGGCATCGGAATCCTCATCGCTTGGTGGCTTGGGCCAGGGGTTGTTGTCCGATAAGACAGGAAGATAGGGTATGTGATTACCGTAACGAATGCGCTTCAGATAACGATTCGTCGAGCGGGTATCATCGGTCCGATTGAGTTCGTTTGCTTGAGATAGATCAACGTCATCAGAGTTTTCGCTCAAATAATGGTAAACGATGACGTTGCCTTTATCGTCATAGCTCTCGCAGATTAGCCAGGAAAAAATGCGGGAAGCATTCAACGGATCGGTAATTCGGCTTTCAGCTGTTTTACCATACCAGGTTGTAATATTGTCTTTGGAAATAGAACGCCAGAAAGTATCTTCAGAGTTGGTCTGATTAGTCCAGCGTTCGATACGCGCGAACAAGCCTTCAATTCGAGGGCGGTAACGGCGGACATGGTAGGTCTTGCCACCTACCGTGCGCAGCTTTTCGTACAAGACATGCTTGCCATTTTTAATGGTCCATGCACCATCATCATCTTTTTCAAACTCCGGCACCAAATCCTCGGCACCGGAAAGAATGAAGACATCGGATTCTTCGCTATCCTGATATTGAGGCAGCCCTTTATCAGTTTTACGCGTGATCGAGGCAAGCGACAGGCTCCAGCCGAAACCAAATGGACCATTACCAGCGCCAGAGTCATAGGAAAGGGAGAGTTGTGGACCAAAACCAGCGCGCCCAGGGCTAGTAGCAATCGGCACAGACATTGAGCCAGTGCCGGTCACTGGATTGGCGGCAAATTTTTCACCCATGCCACGAATGGCACCGCCGCCTTTGGGTAAAGTTATTGTAGGAGCAGACTGAGAGAAAGATTGTTTTTCTGTCGACTGGCCTTCTGTGCGAGTTTGCGTTTCAGCTTGATTTACTTGCTGTCTCACTTGCCCCTCCCCTTCTGAGGGTATCCAAATCGAATCCCTCTGTATTAATCAGACAAGAAACTTAAATTTTAGGATAGCGATACATTGCAACCTTCGCTGCGACAAAACTCACAACTCACATTTTTTATTATTTCATGAAAATTAGATATCGGGATGTCATGAATGTCAAGAAAATTTATTTAGAAAATTTATTTAGGTTAGCCTAGATAGTGTAGCCACGAGATATTTGCCCAGAGAGTGATGCATCTGATTTGCACGGCGGCAAGAAAAGAGGCGGTGTTCTTAGCGTATCTTGTGGCGATACCGCGCCATCTCTTGAGATGGAGAAAAGCATTTTCAACAAGATGCTGCAATTTATAGAGTTCTTTGTCGTAAGACCTTTGTGCCGTGCGGTTTTTCTTTGAGGGGATCACGGTCTCCATGCCCTGCCCCCTTGCCTGTTCAATAATTGTGTTGCTGTCATCATAACCGCGATCTGCCAGCAAATAATCCGCATCAAGTCCTTCGATCAGGCGATCAGCCTGGGTACAATCCGCTGTGGTGCCTTGTGTGATAAAAACTCTGACCGGCATGCCATACGCATCCACGGACAGATGTATCCTGGTGTCGAGCCTCCTTTTGCACGACTCATGTCCTAATTGCCGCCCCTGGCTCCAGCAGCATGGGGATGAACCTTGCAATGGCTGGCGTCAATCATAAGCCATTCGTAATCCGGATCATCAATCAGGGCTTCCAGTCATTTTTCCCAGATACCCTTGTCGCGCCAGCGGATAAAACGGCGGTGCGTATTGCTCCAGTCCCCGTAGTCCGGCGGCAAATCCCGCTACGGCGCACCCGTACGCATGATCCAGAACAGCATTAATGAACTGGCGGTTATCTCTAGCTATGCACCCCAAACGCCTTGGCGGCGAGGCAAATGAGCCTCAAGCAATTCCCATACTTTGTCTGATATGTCATGCCTACTGTGTGAATGTGTCATATGAAGTTTAATCTAGACATGACTCTGTGTGATGTTAATCTAATCTATTTTGTATTTTGTATTTTGTATTTTTGGACTATTGAGAATAATCTTTAGCTAAACGATGAAACAAGCTTTGTCGCTACTGAAATTAGACGCGCCGCAGAGTCCTGTACTTCTTTAATAATGACTTTAGGATCAGCAATCGCCTCGTCTATGAAATGATTGACGAGTTCAAGAGCAGATACGAGCGCCTTCCACTCCTTAGTATTGATCTGAAGTTGAGTCTTGTTTCGATACAGTGTGAACTGCTTTATGCGAAGATCGACAGCTAGATCCGAGAGTATTTTTGCCTCCTGTGTTCTATTGGTGCGCATCACTAGAACCGAAAGCGTTTCTAAATTCGTTGCGGTACTTTCTAGCTTTGAAAGTTGGCGTTCGATTTGATCGGTTAAATTGGTTTCAAAAGTCATCTTTTTTTCCTTAGAACTTTGATACTTCTGCTAAGAAAGTCGTTTGCTCACTGTAGACTACGAAGGCGAAGGGACGCAATAATCAAATTTTACGTGCCTTATTGCTTCTCATCAGCGTGATACGATTCTTATTTCGTCTAATAATATGAACTATTTCCTCACATTTCCTAGTTAAAGGGTAATCGTTTCAGGCGTATTTCCAACGCCTCCACCACTACTTGAAGCTGGCTGTTGGTTGCCGAGAGCGTCAAGAATCTGAATTACACGCCTCCGGAATGTTGCAGCGTAGGTTTTCCCATTCATTTTTAGTCCAACGTTATAAATTGACCCACGGCCTTGTCCGTTCAGCTCATCTGCGGTTAAGTTGAGCGTTAAGAAATCGCCTTTCCAATGATTAAAGACATTTATTGAATAGCAAACAAATTCAAAGTCTCCGAAAAGATGATCCCAGTCTCCGGTGGTGCTACGCCATAGTACACTATCGTTAGTGAGGTTCTGCCAAGCATTGCGGTACTTCAAAATTATAGGGCTTGCTCCCGTGTACCCCGTTTTTATGAAATTAACAAGCTGTTCATAAGCGTTACGCCACGTAATCTGGATAATTCCACGCCCACGATACTTATAAAAATCTGCCTGCATAATAAAGCCATTAATATCGGGATTCTCGTCAGTGAGGAATTGAGAAGGATATTTTGTTTCGTTCCAGACTGCGTCTTTAGTCTTTTGAAGCTGTGTTCCTAATTTAAGATGTCCGTGTTCTTTAATAAACTCGTTATTATTGAAGCATTCAAGTGCAGTCTTATTAGGAGCCACGTTATATGAACCCTTAACATCCTTAATAGGATCAAAGAAGTATGCTAATCCCTTGTGACCTGCACGTCCTCCACGTCCCTGTTCAGTTTTCGATATCAAGTTTCCGTTAATCTCATTAATCGCAAGACTCATAAGACAAACGAACTGAATCAATCCAATCTGTCCACCGAAGATAATTGGGATGTTATCCCAAAAATTTGTAAATCGTTGTTTAAGAATTTGCGGAGTATCTCCTGCAATTCTTTTATGAATCCAATCGCCTTTACCTGCTAAGGTTGTGTTAAACCAGTCTATAAAATGCTGATTAGTGCGGTTTTGGAAAAAGTTATCGATGTCGGTTGAATTGGTAAAGTTAACGGTAGCAATGGACTGCAAAAAGACGTCAGTCACACCACCTTGTTGGGCTGGGTGTGCTGGTGGTTGCTGACCGTGATTGGCGATATTTTGAAATAATGATTCGGGAGTATAAGCCTCGCGAAAAGCTTGCTCGGTAAGTTCTTGTGCCGTTTCTGGCGACATCAGGTTGCGGTTGACGGCATTCCCCGTCAAATTCATCATGTCATGCAAATCACGGTTGGCAGCAGATGGCTCAGTCGGACGAGCTCGTGGGCCACCAACAGAAGAAGACGCACGACCACCTCCTCCATTTCCTTTTCCAGCAGAGCTAACACTATCTCCACCATATTTGGCCTGAATCTCTTTTGCTTTATTCGCCGCTTCCGCGATAGAAATGGAGTTGTCTGAAAGCTTTTTCAGGAGATCAGCAACCTCTGCACGTCCAGACATATCACGGAAAATATTGGGAGTCCCAAAAACATTCATTGCAGCCGCTAAGCCGGTTGGATCGGGTGCGGCAGACGGATTAACGATGTTGACCATCGACTGTGGAATGGATGACGATTGCAAGTTCATGTCCTTAAGCAAGTGTTGCCCGGCTTGGATAGCAGCAATGTCCGGTGCCATG
Source organism: Nitrosomonas nitrosa (assembly GCF_003051105.1). Taxonomy (GTDB): domain Bacteria; phylum Pseudomonadota; class Gammaproteobacteria; order Burkholderiales; family Nitrosomonadaceae; genus Nitrosomonas; species Nitrosomonas nitrosa. Next base: position 27,414 of record NZ_QAOO01000032.1, read on the forward strand.
TGTGGAATAGGTGACTGTTGCCAATCCCAGAATCTGTTGTTGTCGATTTCTTCCGAAGCATTACAATGACCAAGCTTGGCTTCAGCAAATATTCCGCGGGTCGGCAGGGTAACTAATCTCTCGTCTAATTTCTGATCATCCAAAAGAGGTAAGCGATCAATCACACCTTTAATTGTTCTGGCCCAGTCAGAATTGGCACAGGGATAAGCGATAAAGTCACCAAGCATTTCAAGCGGGCGATTTTCCACCTTTTCCAGCAGTGTTGCGTCGTGTAGGAGCTTAATTTCATTGAGCTGACGGGCACGCTCTGCTGTATTTTGATTCAAGTATAATGCTCGACTATAGTGAGCTCGGTGGTAACGTAGATGACCGATTAATTCATTGATCTTGGCATCATCTTCAATCTCTTCAAAAGGTCTTGGAGGTGGAGGTGATGGAGGTGGGGTTAATGGCCGAAATGTCCATAATCGGATGCTATCACTATTACCTAATACTAGATGTCCTCCTTCAGCCTCATAGTTTTTATCAACTAGTTTAGTTGGCAAACCATTCTCATCAATTCCAGTTATCGTGATATGGCTGAACGAGATATCATGGCCAGTTTTTTGATTTCCAATAGAAATGTAGATCTTGATCATCTCGATCCCGCTCCATGGCACTGGAGGAGTATTATCTGGAAGGCGAGCAATAAATGAATTATTAGCATTAGGAAATCCAAAAGCACCTATAGGACTCAATCGCTCATCTTCATTTAGAAGTTGATGGCCCTCAGGCCATATTGTTGCTTTGATCGAGATGTTTCTATCTTTCTTATCGTCATATATTCCTCCAGTTTTCATATCGAATACAAAAAATCGAAATGATGGTACAGAAAATACTGGAGGAGAAAGGGGCGGTAGTGTCAAAGCTGCTACATTGTGTCTATGGGCAGCACGCTTCAGTGCATTGAAGCCTTCAATATGGCTCGTATCCAGTAGAGCTGCTTCGAGCACTGGACGGTTCTCTAAAAGATTTTGTTGAGTCTTTAGATGTGAAAGAAATTTTGGGAGATATTCAATTTTTTCAATGGGATTTTCCGATGGCTTTCTTGGTACGAATGCTAAATTCTCCTCGCTCATAAAATTCGTATCGAGCTTCACAAGAATAATTGGACGCGATCGGATATACTCGGTGACAACGCGAAAATGACGCAGTACTTCGTAATACAAAATCGTGAGCGCATGGCTGTGGTTGTAGTTAACTAAAGTTTCGGAGTTCATTTTTCCTCTTAAACTAGAGATATCATATTGATTTATAGAGTCTCAAGCCTTATTGTTCTGGGATCGAGTTGC
>NZ_QAOO01000033.1 GCF_003051105.1 Nitrosomonas nitrosa
ATCCATCAGCCCAGAAAGAAATTTAATGAGGATACATTGCGTGAATTGACCGAAACCGTTAAGTTAAGAGGCGTGAAATCGCCGATATCGGTACGCCCGAATCCGGATAAACCCGGAGCTTATATCATCAACCATGGCGCAAGGCGCTATCGTGCCTGTATCAATGCCGGGTTGAAAACGATTCCAGCGTTCATCGATACCGATTATAGTGAAGCTGATCAGGTGATCGAGAACCTGCAACGGGATAACTTGACATCGAGAGAAATCGCCGACTTTATCGGGCGGCAGCTTGCTGCCGGGAAAACCAAATCTGAAATTGCCAAACGCATCGGTAAAACCAATCCCTATATCACCACACATGCCGCGTTGCTCGATCTGCCGGATCCTATCAATGAAGTCTATCAGTCGGGAAGATGCACCGATGTAACGGCAATTTATGATTTAACCCGTCTCTACAAATCCAACAAAGAGGAAGTGATCAATTGGCTCAATCTCAGTGCGCCGGAAGAGATATCGAGACTGGATGTGAAACATTTCAGCAAATTCCTGGAGCAGAAGAAAAAGCAAGGTTTCAGTGAAACAGAAGGGCAGTCCCAACAAGAGGAAGATAAATCCATTACTGCCGCCAACCAGCATGAAAAAAAACAAAGCGCGCCGGTTTCATTGCTTGATTCGATTTACCACCTGATCAAAAAAGACAAACGCAAGCCGCAGGATTTGATACGTGATTTATCCAAAGACGATAAAAAGCTGCTGACAACCCGAGTTAAAGGCTACTTTGAAGAAGGCAGAAATTGCTCGAATATCATTCAATATACTATCCATGCATTACAAGATGGGCGTTTCTCCGCCAAAGGCAGTGGCGCTTTGCAATTGATCGCTTTTTTATACGGCACGGAAAGATCGGCAAATTTCGATTTGTTCAAAATCCTGGATGAGCTTGCCAATCAGGAGGCAGGTCAATAAATTTGAATGCCTCATGCACATAAACTCTCTACCGCCTATTTGCTAAAAGACAAACAAAAACGATGACAACTCAAAAGCTGCGCATTGTTGTGATGAATGGGCAAAAGATTATTCAGGCCTTGGTCAACAATGAATGGGAGACGACCGGCACCATCAAAAAAGCGGAGGAGGGTATCAAGCCCGGAATTTACAATATTTATCTAGCCAAGCCGCCTGGTGATAAAAAACGATATGAAGGCAAGATTGTGTATATCGACAAGGAAAATGTGGTCTTTTATCAGCAAGCTGGGAAGGATTTTATTGTGCATCGATTGAATGCTGTTGATGGTAAGCCTGTTGCGGGGAAGGATATGATTATTGAGTATGATGGGGAGAAGGCATGTTTGACCCAGATGGACTCCCATAAAAAGACTAGAACGGTAAGAATTTAATGCGATTCAAAAATGGAGCTAAATATAGAGAGGATATGCGGCACTAATGATTCACTTGCTCATTTTTTCTGCTTGTTCTTAAGCATCTTCTCGAAGTGGCAGTTCCGTTAAACTGAACCTATACTTCGACATCCAGGCCCGGATATCTGGCTTCTGCCACCGGTTTGAGGCGTTACCTGGATCTGGGTGTTGATCCGCTCCTTTAGGGCTGGTACATGCGAAATAACGCCGATCAGCTTGCCGTCCTGCTGCAAGCCTGCGAGGGTTTCCAGGGCGGTGTCGAGGGCTTCCTCGTCCAGGGTGCCGAAGCCTTCATCCAGGAACAGCGAATCCACCCGGACATTCTTGCTGGCCATATGGGACAACCCAAGCGCCAGAGATAGGCTGACGATGAAGCTCTCGCCGCCGGAAAGATTCTTCGTGGACCGTATCTCACCAGCTTGATAGTTGTCGACCACGTTGAGTTCCAGGGGTTGAACGTCGTCTCGGGCCAGCAAGTAGCGGTCGGTCATTTTCTGCAATTGCCGGTTGGCGTGACCAATCATCATTTCGAAGGTCAGACCCTGAGCAAAATTGCGGTACTTCTTACCGTCTGCGGAGCCGATCAATTCGTGCAGGTTTTCCCACCTGCGGCACTCTGTTTTCTGGGCTTCGATAGCTGTCCGCTTTTCCTTTATCCGCTCTTTTGCAGCTGTATTCTCACTTAGCCTGTGCTTGAGACCGGCAATGATGTCCCGCAGCTCTTTCAGGGCTTTCTCGTGCTCTTTGAATTGCGGCTCGAGCTCTTCCAGCGACTTGTCGGTGATCTTTCGGGCCATTTCCGTGGTCAAGCGCGTTTCCCGATCCTTCTGCCTGGCTTTCAGATCTGTTTGACGCTCATCCAGATCCTTGGCCGTAGCCGTCAACTTCGCCCGAGCTTCAGGGGGCAATATGGCCGCCAAAAACTGTTCTTCATTTGAAAATCCCACAGGCGCAAGCGCTGCGGAGAATTCTGTTTCAAGCTTTCTCAGTTCCGGCTCTCGTTGCTCGAAACGTTTCTTCAGAGATTCGACATGGGCCTTCGCGGTATTCCATTTTTGTTGGAGCTCATTATGCCGTTCTCTGACCTGCTTTTCGGAACCTTCGGCATCAGAAATCGCCTTGTTTAAACGGCGCTCCTCATCGTCCGGATTCTTGTCGCCGTACAGGGCATTACGCTCATCACTTCCAGCGGCGAGTTCCTTTTTCAAGGTTTCCAGACGCTCCAGCTTTTCGGCTAGGGCGGTGCTTTGAGTTTCGATAACCGCATCCAGCCGCTTTACCTCGCTGCCGATGTCGGCAATCTGTTTCTCGATGTCCGCCTTTTTCTTTACCTGGGCCTGCCACGCCTTCAGTCTCACTCTGAGGGTTTCGATCAGAGATGAAATGTCCGTTTCAGGGATGTCCGAAATACCAAGCGGCTGGAGTTTGGCAGAGACCGACTGCCTGCGTTCGGCAAAATCAGCACGGAGTTTCACCAGGCCGTCCTTCACCTCGGCCAGGGCTTTCTCGGCGGCCTTCTTGTCATTAGCCGCTGCTGACTCCAGCTTCTCAGCCTCCGTCAGGTTCTTGCGGGCCAGGCTTTCTGCTTCTTCGAGTTTCTTGATGGCGGCTTCCTGATCCTCGGCTTTGCCAATCAGTCTGGTCAGTGCGTCGATCTTTTGTTCGGTTTCATCGGGGGCGGGTACATTCCCTTCCGCGAAGGGGTGTTCGGTCGCGCCACAGAGTGGACAGGGCTTGCTGTCTTCCAGTTTTGCCCGATGATCTTCAAGCTCCGCAATTTTCGTCAGGAAGGCCATTTCTCGCAGCAGGGTTTCCTTCTCGGTGCGATATTCCCGCAACAAGCGGTCCCCCAGTAGCTGGCTCAAAGCATCCTTCGCCTGCTGAAACTGTTTTGAGGCGTCCTCCAACTCCTGCTTCCGGATGCCGGATTGCTTCTGACAGTCCTCGAGTGATTTTGCCGCCAGTTCCAGAGTCGTATTGGCCGTTTCTTGAGCGGCCGACTTTTGAACGATTTCATTTTGCTTGGAGAGCAGGCCGCCGATCTGTTCTTCAACGCCAGCCAGACCGCTGATCAGCCATTCATCCCGCGCATGCTCCTTGAGATAGCTGTCCACAAGATCCAGCGCCCCATTAGCCTTGGATCGTTTTTCCTGCTCTTCGAGCTGGGCTTTTTTGTCTGCATCAATCTTTGCCACAGCCTTCTTACAGCCCTCATCCTCTTCCGAAACGGCCTTTTTCTGATCGGCAAGTTTCTGGTCGAGGGAGCGAATCTTCTGCAATGTAGGCGCGGCCGCTTTCAGCTCTTCTTTGGCCCGAGCGGTTTGTTGATCAGCCGATTTCAGTGCCTCGGCCTGTTCCTTGGCGGAGGATTCCAGTCCAGGAAGAGCCTCTTCCTCAGCTGTCAAGCCTGCTCTATCATCCGCCTGCTGTTTGCGGGTGGCTGTGAGCGTCGCGTATGCGCCGTCCAGTGAGGCGGCGCTCAAAGCCCGGCCCAGCTTTTCACGGTCCGGTTTGAATGCCTCGATATCGCCCTGCAGCTTGCTCGCTTCATCGGCCAGGTTGATGATTTCCTTCTTCAGCCCATCGATGGTGGTGAGCCAGGCAATGGCCTTCCCGGTGTCAGCGGATTTGGCGGCAAGGTCTGTCTCTTCCTTCTGCTTTGTCTCGAGTGTCTGCCCGATCTCTTGTTCCTGCTCCGGGTCAAGAATCACGATACCTGCCGTTTCAGCCTGGAGCAGGTTCAGTTTTTCCCGCTCCTCACATTGGCGCTCATGGACACGGATGGATATCTGGCTGTAGATCTCTGTGCCCGTTATCTGCTCCAGAATCGGAGCACGATCATCCGGTGCCGCCTGAAGGAACGCGGCAAAGCCGCCCTGGGCCAGCAACATGGAACGGGTGAAACGATCAAAGTCCATGCCGGTAGCCGACTCGATCTGGTCGGCTACACCTCTGATCTTGGATTCAAAGATTTCGCCGGAATCGGCATTGGCAATTTCGTGTTTCGGGGCCTGGAGTTCGCCATCCGGCTTCTTGCGTGCCCGGTGTTGGCTCCAGTGACAGCGGTAACGCCCGGTCTGGGTTTCGAAGGTCACCTCGGCAAAACATTCGCCGGTCTGGCGGGACATGATTTCGTTTCCGCTCTTGGTGACCTTGTTCAGGCGAGGCGTCCGCCCATAAAGGGCGAGGCAAATAGCATCGAGGATGGTGGTCTTCCCCGCGCCGGTGGGGCCGGTGATGGCGAAGATGCCGTCAGACGCGAAGGCCGGATGCATCAGGTCGATTTGCCATTCGCCGACCAGTGAGTTCAGCTTCTTGAAGCGTACCTGCAGTATTCTCATCGACAGCCTCTCTATTCCGCCTGCACATCGTCTTCATAGAGAGACGAGACCGTTTCCTGGTAGGCCCGAAGCAGCTCCGGCCGCTGCTCTTCGGGCACGTCATGGACGGCGAGGCATCGTTCGAACACGTCGTTCACGTTCAGATCGTCGAGCGTTTCCTCTTCATGGATTTGGCCCAGAACGCGGTCGATGATGCGGTTGTTCTTTATCCGGAGAATTTCCATTTGGGTGCCGGAAATAGCTGCCTCCAGGCGCTCACGCAGGTCGCCAATGACTTCGTCGCCTTCGTAGATGACTTCGAGCCACCCTTGGAAGCCAGTTGCCGACAGTTCGAGAATGCGGCTTGAGATGCCGTTCCAGTCTCCCTTGACGCGCTCGAGCTTTTGAAACACCGGCACATCGACCAACTGTACGGATGCAGCCGTGCTGTGGAATTCAACCTGGCAAACGCTCTTCTGTTGTTTTGCCTCTCCAAATCCCATAGGCAGAGGAGAGCCGCTGTACCGTATGGTCTCAAGGCCGTTTACCTTCTGCGGAACGTGGAGGTGTCCAAGCGCCACGTAGTTGAAGCACGCAGGGAAGATCCCGGCAGTCACATGAGCAAGAGATCCAACATAGAGTTCGCGCACGCCATCTCCGTCGACGGTTTGTCCTCCAGCGGTAAACAGGTGTCCCATGGCAACGATGGGGATATCAGCTCCGAGTTCCTTACGCTTCTGTTCAGCCAGAGCGGCGACGGTGGCGTAATGATTTCGGATGCCGTCAATCAGCTTCCGCTCCTTATCTTCGACACTCTCACCAGCTTCCGCCACACGGATATCCCGGTCGCGGAGGTATGGCACGGCGCAGACAATCAGTTCCGGAGTATCCTGCCCATTACGGAGCACCAGCACTTCTTCTTCCGAGGCTTCGGTGCTACTGCCGATTATGTGGACATCAAGGGCTTTGAGCAGCTCCTTGGGGGCATTGAGGAATGAAGGCGAATCGTGGTTACCTGCCACGATAACAACATGCCGACACGATGACGCGGCCACCCGGCACAGGAAACGGTAATAGAGCTCCTGAGCGCGATTGCTTGGAGCACTGGTGTCAAAGACGTCACCCGCCACAAGCAGGGCATCGATTTTATTCTGCTGAATCGTCTCTGCCAGCCAGGCCAGGAACACCTCGAACTCCTCGTAGCGTTTTCTGCCGTAAAGGGTTCGGCCGATGTGCCAGTCAGATGTATGAAGGAGTTTCATTGCGCCCCCTCAATTTTTGCACCCATTCCTTCGAGGGAATCCTCGTTCGAACCTATACTTTTAAGCAAAGCCGAATACTGATCCTTATCTTCTTTTAATCTTTCAATTATTTGCCGTGCGGCGGTCTGCATCTCAGGTACTTCAACCGGCGTTGAGCCGCGCTCGAAGACTCCGCATAAATGGGAATATTCGTTATTGATTCTGTCAGTTAAAACGGCGGGTATCTTTTCTTCACCGAAGAAAAGATGCAAAGTCTTCGAGGTCATCCCCTGATCTGGATACTTGTAATATAGGTAAATCTCGAAGAATTTTCTGGCATTATTCGCGAAGTTGTAGAAAGTTGTAAAGTTGTTGTCGTCAACGGTATTGATCGCAGCACATTTATGTATTTGATGGAAGAGGTAGTTGAATTCGGTTACATATTCTTTCAGGTACTTTGGCATTATCCCGATGGTTGATGTCTTGTCTTGGCGGATTACTACGAAATAACCCTTTTGATAGTCCTTTTCCTTCCTATCATCGCCAAGATACTTTCCATTCAATCTCTTTAAATATTTCAGAAAATCGAGGTTATGCGTTGATACAAACAACTGCTCGAATCTTTCACTGGAAACGATTTCTGCGTTTAGCAGACTGTAAACAAAGAAAATATGGTTTCCATCGAGCGATGATATCGGATCGTCAATCCAGATGATCGGTTTTGAATCCCTTGTGTCGATATCGTCGAGTTTCGCGAGAAAATAGCAAAATGCCAACAGGCTGCATTCCCCTTCACTCAGATAGTAGGCTTTCTTACCGTCCCGGATGACTTCAAATCGGATTCGCTTGGATTCCTCCCCGGCAATTTCATCCTTCTTGGCTTCCAGCGAAAGAAATTGGTGCCCAAAGAAGTTGTTCAAATATTCATTTACCTTCTTTGCGCCTTTTTCCTCGTCATTCAGTTCGCGCTTCTTGGACGTGATTAGCTCTTCTTTCTGACGGATGTCTTCTTCGATGCGGTCTTTTTCTCGCTTGGCTTCATCAAACTTGCTCTTGACGCCTTCAATCGAAGAAAGCTGCTCTTGGTATCGGATGGTGACGAGATAGTCTGATACTTCCTTTAGCCGCAAAGCCTCTTTGGCTTTTGTCTGCTCCGCGCTTAACGAGTTTGAAAAGGTATCGGATTCGCTTCGAATCTCATCATATAAATTCCAGGCGGCAACCAGACCGCCAGAGGCAGCATCTGGTTTTTCAAACGTCTTAGGGTTGAGGATGTCATCTTTCCTGGCCTTTAGCTGAACAGTTAGCGCCTCTAGGGATTTTGCGTACTTGCCAACAGCGTCTTTTAGCATTTTATCCAGTTCGTCGATCCTTCCGTGGAATTTTGAATAGAAGCGGGCTTTGTCCAGGGATAACGCGGCAGCTACTGCACTCTTCTCCGCTTCAATTCCGGCTATCAGTGCGTCAATATCCTTTTCAAACTTTTCAGACTCTTCGTCAAAGTGCCTCTCCAGTTTCACCCAGCGTTCCTCAGTGATAAAGTTGCCACAGAATGCGCAATTTACGCGCTTGTCTTTGTGGTGAGTGCGGCCGTCGTTGACCCATCGGTTCAGAATGGCGTCTTTGACCAGTTCTTCGATTTTGTCAGATTCGCTGATCTTCTTGGTTACAAGAGTTTCGGTTTCATCCGCCAGAATCGAAACATTGAGACTAGGGGCATGGAAGGGAGGGATAGGCTGGAGTGTCTTTTCGGAGATCAGTTTTTCGCATTGTGTTAGTTGTTCATCAGTTGGCAGTTGATAGTTAGCATCCAGAACCCTTTCAATATCTGCTCTGAGCTTCTGGATGTTATAGTTTTGATCCCCAAAACGCTCCGGTTTGTACCTAATGCCGATATTTTTGTCATTGGCCTTATTACCTAGTTGCTTCTCAAGGGCGTCATTGGCTGTTTTGTACTCTTGGCTTGCATTGTTGAATTGCGTTTTCGCAGTAATTTGCTGCGCGTACAAGCCGGATTCTTTTCCTCCCCCCTTTGAGCCAAGTTCACTTTCAAGCGCTTCGATTTCCCTCTCGATTTTATTGTTGTCGTCACCGAGGATGGCGAAAGGCTCAATACTGTCATCCGGGTTGGTGATGAAGCGCAGGTTGTCTCTGACAAAGTCTTCATTGAATACCCGAATCTTTTTGCCGTGGGCTGTAGGAGTGCTTTGCGTTGTTTGAGTGCCATCGACAAATGTAACAACAAACGATGGATTTTCAAATTTATCGGATAGTCCCCCGGTCTCCATAGCGCGGAGTATGCGCGACAATGTCGTCTTGCCTGAATAATTGCGACCGTAAAGGATGTTGATCTTTTTAAACTCAGCAACATTGTTGCCTTCATCTCTGACAGATGAGGCCCAGCGGAAGTCTTGAAAGACCGCCATGTTTCGTATTGTATCAATCTTCTTTATTTCACCACTCATCTCAGCATCCTGCAGTCTCTCTACTCGTGCCTAATAAACGACACTTCGAAAGCTTTACATGAGCGGTATTGCTGCAGCCGATTGGTGAAGGTAAAGACATCATTCATATCATAGTGCTGAAAGATATCGAGGCCACGATCCAGAGAGATTTTCCAGCCGTGGTCGGTCACGATGTGACGGGCATGGATAGTGCCAGTGCCGTCGAACTCCCAGGTGAAGTTCACGCCCACCGCACTGGCAGACTCCTTCATCTTGTCGAAGTTTTCCTTCTGCTGTTCGCCTTTGAACTCATCTTCAGTCGTCACCAGATGAACGGCCACTTCCTCATCCGGAGCCTTGTGCCTGACCACGGTCTCCAGAAATTCCATGAAGTTACGCATTTGGTAAAACAGGCGGATGTATGGATCGGTAACCTTGATCGCAGTCGCTCCCTTGAGATAGGGTCCTAGCAGCGTATCGAAGGAGAGGCCCTTCTGGTTCTCCTGGAATGTAAGGTGTTTTTCCTTGAGGGCGGATTCGGCTGGTGCAAGCGTCTCGGGCTGAACCGGTTGCGCACTGGGTTTTGCAGTTTCAGAAACTTCGCCGTCTTCGGTCTCGTCTATGGTTTTGTGGTAGTAGAAGTTGGGATATTCCTCCTCTTCAAGCGTGGTGACGGGTTTGGTCTGTCCACTTGCGTCAAGATAGGAGAAACGGACATTGCCATAGGTCGAATCGATTCGCATCAGTTGGTCTTTGACGCGCTTGCGGCCTTCAATCGCGAACCGCAGCAGTTCCTCGACCTCTTCCTCGGTCGCTCCCCCATGCGGAAAAAGAATCTTCATCAAGCCTGAGAATGTTTTGTTGATGCCATCGCGGTCCCGCGTCGAGATATCGGAGGAGAGGGAGAAGTGCTCCTTGTAGCGGTCCGAGTAATCGTGATTGCGCAGCGAGCGAAGGATCTCGGCCAGGTAGTCCACCACGAAGCCGTAGCCGTTGGAAAACATCTCGCCCCGGATGATGTCGACCTCCCAGCCCGGGATATAGAAATGGATGCGGTCAAGAAATGCGGAGTCGTAGAACTTGTCGGGCAGCTCGCAAAAAAGGTCCGAGTGTTTGAGCATGTAGGGCACGGTGTGCTGAGTGTTGCCCACGAACACCATGGAGGCCTCCGCGCCCAGCGTCTCGACACCCCGCGAGAAGGACTTATTGGCCATGTAGTTCTTCATGATGTCAACCAGGGCCTTGTCCACGCGTTTTTGCTTTCCGGCAAACTCGTCGAAGGCAACGCAATCCCAGTAGCCGACCAGGCCGATCTTTCCGGAAGAGTTGTTCACGAACAGCTTGGGAACCGTAACCTCGCCGCCGGAGATCAGGATGCCGTGTGGCGAGAATTCCGAGTAGATGTGAGATTTACCGGTCCCCTTGGGTCCAAGTTCGATCAGGTTGTAGTTGCGTTCGCAAAACGGGATCAGGCGGACCAGTTGGGTCAGCTTGCTGCGCTTGCCGAACATCTCCGGGTTGAAGCCGATGCTTTGCACCAGCAGGTCGATCCACTCGTCGGTGGTGAATTGTTTGCGGGCCTCAACATAGCCGTCGAAATCGAAATGGGAGAGCTGGATCGGCTTGAGGGTCGACAAGATCCAAGGGCTGGCGCTTTTGTCTTCGGTGAACTCATATTCCAAATCAGCAATGCACCACACGCCGCCGACCAGAAGCTTGGGGTGCTTTTTTACCGTTCCGGAATCAACCAAGACCTCTTTGATGCCCAGGTTAGAGAACTGCGCCTCGTAGACATCCTTCTTATCGTTCAGGTCAACGCTGATTTTGTCGATGACCTTGTAGCGCCCCTTTTCCTTGATGTTCGAGCGAACCAATCCGGCTTCGTTCCGGTGAACATAATGCTTGGCAAGGATCTCCTTGACCGTCTCGATACCGGTCTGGATGGTCGGCTCATCGCTGGTGGCGCAATACTGGCCCAGCAGGTATTCCAGCACGTAGGAGGGAACGATGGCGTTGCCCTTGACCGTCTTAACGAGATCCTTGCGGACAACGAGTCCCGGGAAGTGTGTGTTGATTTTCTGGTCAAGTTCGTTCATCGGTCACCCGTCCTTTAAAAGTCGAAGTCGCTGGTAAATGAGCGCCGCATCAAGTACCGGAGCGACTTGTATTCCTTGTAATGTGAAGTCCCGGCGTGTTTTTCCTCCAGCCGTAGAATGACCTCCTGTCCATTGGCCTCGTCGGCCTTGCGGGTCAGCACGAAGCGGACCTGCAGCTCCCGCTCCCGGGGATTGTCCGAGCTCAGGTCAAAGGTCAGGTCGTGGCTGTCGGAGATCAGGTCGCCTGCCTCGGTGTAGAGGCCAGCCCGCAGCACACGCGGCTGGATCTTGTCGGTAACCGGCCCTGCCTGGTACATGGTCACTGCCAGTTGCCCGGAGGTAATCACCGAGCTCGCTCCGCGCAGGATGTCCACCTCGACGGCGGTGACGTCGCTCTGGCGCTTCTTGTTGATCTTGAGCACCGGAATCACTACCTCCTGCAACGACGCGCCGCCATGCACAAAGCGGCTGCCGGAACCCTTCAGGCGCAGGCGGTTGATCGACTTGGGAATCTGCACTTCCACCTCACCGGCAAGGCCAAGCTGCTCGGGGGTGAACTTGTGCAGGCTGGATGTTTCGGCAAGCCCCTTGCCAAGCACGAAGCGGCGATCGCGATACAGAATTACCTCTCCCTGAGCATCCACGCTGGAAAAATCGCTCTCATCCAGAGCGCGATGCTGGTAAATAAAACCATGATCCGCAGTAACCAGGATATTGTTCGCATTGGCAGCTGTCAGCTTTTTCACCAACCGAACGATGTCGGCCAACGTTTCCTCAGCAGCTTCAAATGCTCTCCCTTCGGACTGGATCTTGTCGCCTGTGTGATCAATTCGATTATGGTAGATATACACCACATCGTTGGCCTTCAGCATATCCCTACTGCTATCTCGGTCTAGCTGCATGAAACCTTCAGCTGTGACCGCCTCGCCTCGGCCGCCTAGCATAGCCCGCAAAATTTTCGTCCGGTTGGCCGTTCCTTGGGTACTTTGGCCATCCACCAGCACGGTGCCGGTCTCGTTGTCGGAAATCGCCAGCGCCTTGTTGGGTAACAGCGCCGCCATGCCGAGCTGGGTGTAGCTGGGCAGCATCGACAGTGCCGGTTCCAGCTCGGCGCTGTAGCGGTCTTCCTGGCGGATGAGGCTCAGCAACTCATCGCCGATCTCGTAGCGCATGGCGTCGGAGATGATCACGCAGACCTTGTTGTCCTTGCGCAGGAACGGCCGGACCCAGTGCTCGAAAAACTCCTTCTGCTTACGCACCGGGAAGGCTTCCCACTTCGATGCCACATCCACGAAGGTCTGGAAGCGGTCGCCCAGCTTCAGCAGGTAGTTGTTGGTATAGAGGTTTTCAATCTGCTCGGTCAGGCTGCCCATCAGCGACGCCTGTCCTGACATGCGCACGTGGTAGGTGAACTTGCGGTAGAGCTGATCGAGCTGATACCAGAAGCGGCTGTAGCGCTGCACGCCTTCGGCTAGGCTGTCCATGGCGAGTTTGGCCTCGCCCAGGGCGTGGGTAAACTGGGCGGCGTAATCGACTGCCTCGTACAGATGCCGGTATTCGCGGTACCAGTGGCCTTGTCGCCGCTGTCGAACCCAGATCGCCACGTCACCGCTGGAGGCCGTGCGGGCTGCCACCGCCCGCACCAGGTCGCTGATGATCTTCTGGTCGATCAGGCGGAAGTAATCCAGCTCGATCAACTCGCGGAAATCCCGCTTGGCCAGATCCTGCTCAATGCCGAGGACCTCGGCGCATTCTCCCGAGAGGGTCTCGAAGCCGCCTTCGAATTGACGGCTGTCTTTCCAGCGCTTGAGAAACACCATGGCGTCGCCGGTCAGTTTCACCTGGCCGTCGGTGCCCATGGCGTAGCAGGACTTGAACAGCTCAATGGCGAAGTCGCGGATGCTCGGCTCGTCGGACTTGTAGCCATAGCAGCGGGTCATCTGTTCCCAGAGGAAACCGTCCAGGCTGCACCGGCCAACCAGCTTGATCTTCTCGTCCCGGCCGTCGGCCAGTTCCTGCAGCAGGTTTTCCACCACCGCATCCATGCGCGGCTCGCTGCCGGTGCATACCGCCAGCATCTTCAGGCGAATCTGTCCGGCGGTGTCGTCGGCTTTCAGCAGCTTCTTGAGGGCGTCCTTGCGCTTGATCGCCTGGAAGAACTCCGCATGAGCCTGCACCACATCCGTGAACTCCAGGCCGAGCTCCAGTTCGGACAGCCAGATGGCCACCTGATCGGTGCGGAACTCGCCATGGGCCAGCTGGACGTCCAGCAGCCAGTTATCCAGATCGGCGGGCTGAGGGCCTTCGCGGTAGAGCAGGAATTTCTGTTCCGGTTGCTCGCGCAGCAGCCTGTACTTGATGCCGTACTCGTTGTTGATCAGCTTCAGCTTCTCGACGCCGGGAAGCTGAAGCGCATCGAAGTCGTCGCGCAACTCCTGCTTGGCGTCGTACCAGAAGACGATCCGGTGCCGGTCGAAGAGTTTGGTCAGGGCCTGGGCAATGCGGTTTTCCATCAATGGCGCTCCTTAATCCTCTTTCGCATCCAGGCCGACGATCTTCTTCAAGGCCGCGCCGAGTTTGGGGTAGTTGAGCTTGACGCCGTCGTCGAGGTCGATCTCCACCTGCTCGGTGGCCAGCGGGTACAGCACCTCGCGCTCGTACTCCTCCAGCTCGGCAATCATCTTGGTGATGTTCTCGATCTCCTTCAGGGCCTTGGTCTTCTCGCCCTGGGAGGCGCTGGCGCTGATGCTGACCGCCTCCAGATGGTTCTTGTGGGCAGTAAGCTTGGTGCGGAACTCGCGCAGGTAATCGTTGAGCACCACGCTGACCGTATCCGGGCGGTAGCGGTGCATGTAGATCAGCGCGTTGAAACTGCCCTTGGGGCTGGAGAACAGCCAGTAGATGGGCCGCTTCTTGTAGCGCTTCACATGGTCGGTGTAGAACTCGCCCAGGAAGTAGTCGCGGATGCTGTAGTTACGCTTGCCCTTGATGTTCAGCGCCTGCTCGACGAACCGAAGGTTTTCCTCGTAGTGTGCCTCGCCAAAGGCCACGCGCAGGAACCTGCGGAAGCGCTCGGCAATGTCGTCGGTGAACCAGTCGCCGTCGAGCATGGGGATGACGTTGTCGTCATCGGCCGGGAAGCTCGGCTCCGGAACCCGCTTCAGGTAGTCCTCGATGGTCTCGCCCTGGTTGGCCAAGATCAGCCCCGGCCTGTCCAGCGCGTAGCGACCGAACATGCAGCCCACGGCATAGGAGACCAGCTCGCGCATGGTGTCCGCCAGCAGCAGGGCCTCCAGCTCGTCCTCGCTCTTGTCGTTGCCGTAGCGGTAGTGCGGGTTGCAGGTCAGGGTGATCTCGTTGAGCGGCACCTCGGGCGTCAGCTCGTCCTGCAGGCCATAGGCCTCGATGAAGATGCGGTTGTTCTCTTCCTCCAGCCGCTGCATCTCCAGCGTCATCTCTTGCCAGTGGGCGCGGAGCTTCTGGTAGGTGGCCTTTAGGGTCGGTTGGTGGTTGTCGGGATCCAGTAACGGCAGGCCCGTGAAGTCCCAGGAGGTTTCGTAGGCGTCCCAGTCTGACTTGGATAGTGAAATTAGCGTATTAATTCTGAGTTCATCTTCGGACGTTTCCTGCGAAACAACAGCTCGTACTGGAACATTTCCCACTGGCCCTTGAGAGAAGTCCATTGTTGGGGCCAAAACCCCAAGAAAAGTGGTACTGACCTTGCTATTTAGGAAGGCCATAATCTTCTTGATAGGCTGCCCTTGTCTCGTAAATAGCACTGGGCCTTTGGAATCAAAAATGAAGCCTTCAGGGCAGTATCTACCGTTGAACGAGGACACAGTCAGACTGGTCCATGTCATACCTTCTTTAAGGTAATAGCTTGGGTTTCGAATGACTGCCTTAGGGTCTGCCTTCAAAGCAGCTCCATTATTTAGCCAGTCGATTACTAATTCGTGATTACCAAACCATTTTCGGAACGCCCCTCCTTTTTGATATGGAAACCATCGTTTTGAAAAGCTGCCATTATCTTCATTTCTATGCAGAGCAATTTTTGAGTGTGCTGCCTCGCTCCAAGAGCGAAGATACTTGTCGTTGTTCGCGGTCGCCAAACCTTGCCTCGGTTCGGCTATCGCAGACATTAATGTGTCACTTCTAAAGGCTATTCTTGTTTTTTCACTTATTGAAAAAGCGATAGGCTTGCTAGGGATTTTGTCGAAATCATCTTGATCGATCGATACCTTCCAAGCGCACTCCTTCGAGTTAATTGCCTCTAGTGTTTTTGGGCCTTGCTTCGATGCCCCGTAAAACTCTCCCAAATCTATGTAGACTCCACGCCGACCATTGGACTTGGTTTTTCCAAGGACGAATGCACAAACAGGAACATATGCAGATTCAAAGAAAGAGTGATATTCAGGCTGTACTAAACAGGCAATCCACCGGTTAGACAGGAGTTTGGCGCGAAGCCCTTCAAATGACTTCAATGACATCCATGTGAACGGAGTCATTAAACCAACAAACCCATTCGGAAAGACAAGTATCTCAATACGTTCTATAAAAATAGAATAAAGATCGGTCTTACTGTCTGGAAACTCAGCTCTCGCATAGTCACTTAATTTCTGATTCATCCCCTTACCACCCATATACGGCGGATTGGCAATCACCACATGGTATTTTGGACACAGGTAATCGGCCTGCCGCAGGGCTTGCAGCACCTTCTGATGTGTCATGCTGATAAACAGCTGCCCGGAGACGTTTTTTGACTCCAGAATCCTGAGCATGCCGTCCACATCGGTGACATCCGGGCGGATCAGGGAGCCGAAGTTGTCGGCCTCTTCAAACTGGCGCAGGGTGGTTTGCAGTGGCGCGGTGAACAGGTCACGGCCGACAAAATCCATGTAATCCTTCAACTCATTGCCGTCAAATTGGACATTTTCCAGCACGCAGATGTTCGGCTTGACGCCCTTGTTGAAGAAGCGACGCTGCCTGGCGCGAGCCTTCATGGTCAGCGCAAAGGCCGCCAGCTCCCCAGCTCGTTCGTCGATCTCGATGCCGAAGAGGTTATTGGTGAGGATCTTCTCCGGAATCTCAGCGGGCTCGTAGCCTTCCTCCTCGTAGATGGCATAGAGCAGGTCAAAGGCATAGGTGAGCATGTGGCCGGAGCCGCAGGCCGGGTCGCAGATCTTGATCTCCTCCGGCGTGCTGACTTTCAGAAAGTCGGTTTCCGGTTGTTCGGGACGAATGTAATAGTCCATCTGCTCGACCAGCTTTGAGTCGGGACGGTTCAGCAGCCACAGACGGCCGAGGGAGTTTTCCACCAGGTAGCGCACGATCCAGTGCGGAGTGAAGAGCTGAGTGGCTGCCGGGATGTTCTCGGGCGTGATCTTCTTGTTCTTCTTCAGGCCGTCGAACACCTCGTCCTTTTTCTCGGAGATGTAGAACTGGTAGAGCCAGCCGATCACCTCGACATCCTCGCAGGCATCCGGCGTCATCGCCTCGCGGGTGTAGGCGAGGATGGAGTTGCCCGAGAGCAGGTCGTCAGGCATCAGCAGTTCGGCGTAGTCATCGATGCGCTGGAACAGGAACGGCATCGCCTTGTTCCAGAAGTTGCAGGCGGCGACCACCAGCAGGCGGTAAGCCTCGCCCTGCGGATCGCGGCTGGGCGCTTTGCCGTCGAGCAGGGCGAAGATCTGCTGCCGGATCTTATCGTGGACCATCTCTTCGTCGATGTGGCCCATCTTGGCTTCGGCCAGAATCTCGGGCTGGAACTGTCCCTCGGCGGGCGACACCACACCGATGCGGGTGTAGCGGTTCACGTCCATGAAGCGCAGGGCGCAGAAGCGGTTGAACCAGATGTAGGCCACCCGCTCGATGACCTGTTCCTTACCGTGGTTCTTGATAGCCTCTTCGAGTTTTTTGATGGCATCAAGGCTTTCACGCCGAGCGGCGCTGTTCTCTGCCAGCACCAGTTTCAGCTTGGCCGAGACTTGCTCCATCAGACTGCGCCGGGCGAACTGAGCGAATTTTTTGAGTTTGGTTGTTTCCATCTAAGAAACCTTTGAACCACGAATGGACGCGAATCCACACGAATAATTTTTAACCACCTGTCTTCGTGCGGACACGCACAAGCTGGCGGAATACACGGAAAGCACTGAAGGGGTGCTTGTTGCTATACACGCTTTTATGCGCCGGACGCATAAATTATGAGCGGAGCGCATATATACGCGCGGCGAGCGTATTTTTCGGACGAGCCCTGAAGGCTCTGTGCACGATTCTATGCACACCTGCAAAGGGTATAAACACGCGATGCACCTTTTATGCTTGGCGAGCATATTTACGCTCGGTGAGCATAAATATGAGCATATCGCCTCAAGCCCGCTCATAAACAGCCCCCTTATGCTCACCGATTTGCTTAATTTGACCAGCTTCTTTCATTCTGGCCAGCATGCGGTAAGCCTGATTCCGATCGAGATGGCAAAGGTCCATGACTTCCGCTCGTTTTATGCTGCCGTGCCTGTCGATGTAGTTAAGCACCATCTGCTCCTGCTGGATGGGTGCAAATCCGGCCTGGCGGATGTATTCCGATTTTTCTCCTGCCTTACGGTACAGGGTAGCGCTGAGGGTATAGGTTCGGCCTCGGCCGGTGCCGTGGGGTTCCAGAAGGCCGGTTTCCACCAGTTTTTCCAACGTCGCCCGGACATTGGCCTCCGTTTTTTGGACGGATGGAGCGAGGTCGGTTGTCGTCAAACGGCGTTCCTCACGCAGGCGGGACAGGATGATCAGGGAATCAATGGGCATGTTCCCCAGCTTGTCCTCTTGCTCAATCACCATTTTAAGAAAATTGAGGTCGGCGGCCACGTTGGCCATTTGTACGGAAACTGTGAATGCATCGGACATGGAATAATCAGGCGCCGGTCGACCATAGCGCAGCATGCCTTCATAGATGCGGTCAATGCCTCTCCCGGTGCGCTCGGCTAGGCCGATCCGCTTGATCACGTCTGCAAGTAGTGGATTACGTGAGCGGGGGTCGGCAACGAGCAGGTTGTCCAAAGTAACACCTTCGACGAATCCGCCGGGATTGCTGATAGAGAGCCCATCGCCTGTGATCTTGACATGCACGGCACCCAGACGACTGAAATCACGATGTACCAGGGCGTTGACGAAGGCTTCACGGAAGGCGCGACGATCATAGTTGGGAACCGGTACCCGGAAGAGGCCAATCTGTATCTCTTCTTCCTCGACCCGTGCCTTGAAAAGTAACTCCACTTCTTCGAAGGTTTCCAGCAGGGGTTTGCGGAAGAACTCATTCACTCTGACATCCGTGCCATGCAGCACCTGAAAGGCGACCTCGTAGGCGGGGAGATGTTGCCGCAGCAGGCTTTCGGTTCCCAACAACAGCAAACCGGCAATGGTTGGTCGCCTGACGCCGTTCACTTCGCGGCAAAGTCCCAGAGCACCATCCAGTTCGTCATCCGCCAACGCCAGCAGGGATTGTTCGCCACCGTATTTTTTGATGGCGTTACGGATGCGCAGGCGCTGCAGAGGGTCGAGTTGGCTGGCGTCTATTTCTTCAAGCACCATGGCTGAGGGATCGACGAGACCCATTGACGATTGGCGCTGGATAAACTCGTGGGGGTAGAACGGCACCGCTTCAGGTGTGCCATCAAGTCTGATCCGTCTTCGAACTAGAAGGCCATCGGAGGTCGATACCAGTTGCCGTGACTTGGGAACGGTAATCCGAGCGACAGATTTCCCCTGCAGGTCACACCGCTCTACTCTGACTGAGATGGCAGGGTTGGTCTTGTTGGCAACCAATGAAGGAATGCCTGAAACATTGAGATGGTTCGCATGTAAGCCGCTGACCGTACCATCGTCCTCAACGCCGAGCAGTAATTCGCCTCCCTCGGTATTGGCCAAAGAAACGACAGCTGCTACCAGGTCCCGGTCCGGAAGGCACTTCAGGTCGCTCTTGAACTCCAGCGCCAGACTTTCACCTTGCCGGATCAGCTTCCCGATTTCGTGTTCATTCGTGTCCATTCGTGGTTTCTAAATCTGAATCCTTTTGCCTTTCCGAATCTCTTCCAGCAGCGCCTCTCGCATGGATCTCAGGTAGCGATCTACATCGGCTTCGTCGGCCAGCCAGGCCTTACTGAAAGTAACATTGATTTTCCGAACCGAAAGATACTCAGGAGGAGGTGCTTCATTCACTTTCGTATTGTCTTTGTGGCCGTTATCCGATTGATCAACATCGTTATAATCAAGAGCAGGTTTCGGTGTTGCCAATTCCACCATTTTCGCCAAAAGTACCTGATACCCCTGTTCATCGAAGAAGCGCAAGCGATCATTGATTACCGCAATCAGGTTTTGATGCTGAATATGATTGATTAAATCCTGATAGGGCTTCAAAAGTTCGGTAGTTCTTTCATCAGGCAATTTTTGATACTCATCCATGCTCTGCATGCGTGATTTCATGGCTTCAATGGTGTTTATCGCCGACTCGCGAACGTTTTTAACCTTGTTATCCACTTCCTTCTTCAAAGCATCAAAGTCAGTCTTTAATTGCTGGATACGGTTACCCTTGAAACATGCGGGGTCTTCAAGTGCATGCTCTACTTTGTTAACTGCTTCATCATTAATATACGAGAAATTGGGTTCCTGGATACGCATAAAATCCCTGGCTTGAGCATAAATATCTCTTTGTGAACCACGCATAAACTTGCGGATAGGGTCTATAACGCTTTCCTTGATTTTAAGCAGTTCATCTTCCTGATTACCAAGCTCGGTCATATACCAGATGTAAGGCTTGCCAGTACATTCCTTCAGTTTCTTGATTGCCGGTGTCAGCGCGTTCAGGAAAGGATACTGGGATGATTGGGCAACCAGCGGAGAAAGTTGATGTATCAGTTCCTGAAACGCAATGCCCGTTTCCTTGCCGAGTGCCTTCGCTTCGCTTGAATGGGGCGGGGTGTCGAAGAAGTCCTCATAAAATTCTTTAAGGGATCGAACCTGTGATGCGGTAAATTCGACCTGAGGTTCCAGCACGACATTGGCATGGCCATGAGTATTACGCATTGCCCTTTCCAGTTCATCTTCTTCCAGCAGGTTTCCATCAACACGAACTTCGATTTTTCCACGAGCGCACAGGTTGGCCAGTGTGCAAAGCACGGCAGCGTAATACCATCCATAGGGTTTGCGCTCGAATTTTTCCAGCATATTTTTCAGCGTGGTGCGTACACCACTTCGGTTATTGCTTTGAATGAACGCCAACAGTTCCTGTTCCGACTCGGCCAGCGAGGTGGTATCGTTGCCAAACAGTCCTTGCTGTGATTGCTTGAGATATTTGGTGATATCGTTCTCGATGTAGGTGATGCCGCGCAACATGCGAAGGTTCGGATAGGCACGTGAGATGAGATCGTGAAATCCGCGTGTCACCCGATGCTGTGCATCTTCAGAGCCAATTTCGATATCGGCCCCTGCCACGAGCAACTTGGCTTTGCCCATCAGGTTCTGGACGCGCTGTTGCAGTTCATCATATCGCTCCCGATTCTGGAAGCCTTTGTCTGTCAGGATGCGTTTCACGGCTTCCTGCTGCGTGGTCGAGATATTCTGGCGGATGTATTTCTCGGTCCGTTTATACATTAACAGGTCGCGCATCAATCGCTCGTCAGCAGGCAAGATCACAAATAATTCATCAGCTTTGTATGTTGAATTTGTACGCAGCATCTGCTCGTTATCAGTGTGCTCATGGAAAGGGCTGACAACATGGATGGCCAACTCATATTCCCGTCCGTGCAAACGATCATCGAGTTTTCTGGAGAATGAGTAATCCTGGCCATTCTCATCGTAACGAATTTTCCGATGTTTAATAACGTGGTCGAAAACAATCTTCTCAAGCTCGACGGCAACATCTGATGACTCTATCTCAGTGTTCTTGATTTCCTGCTCGACATCTTTTTCCTCATCGGTGAGGTATTCATAGAGTTCTCCATTGCGCTGCACATAAGTCTGCTGCTCCAAAAGACTGAGGGCTTCTTCAATCTGTTTCCTCAGCGCAGGCAGATCCTGATTAAATCCATCCAGCATTAGCACGCAAAGATTCCGGACGGTCGGTTTGAATTCCTTGACGTATTTGACCAGGAACAGCGTTTTCAACAACTGGATTGCAAAGGGGCCTTCAAGATGGTTTTCAGCCTGTATGATGGCTCTCTGGATGTTTGATTTCAATGCAGTGCGAATGCCTTCGAACATTAAATCAAAGGTCGCTAGCTGACCAATATTATGCTCCCCAATTTGAATCGCTACCTGTTGAAACACACCCAGCATGGAACGTTCACCCACTGAGCTGTGTTTGCCCTCAAAAGCATTATGCTGCGACAGATTTTGAATGGCCGACTGGAACAGCGCGAACTGATACGGAATGAACGGGTAACTGTGAATAAAATGCTCCCGGTCCTGAAAATTCCGGTAGGTTTGCGAGCCGTCGGCGAAATCAAACAGGGTCTTAAAATTGTTGGACTGTGTATGATAAATGTCTGAGAGCAATTGAGCCCCTTCTTCGGTTTTCATGAGCAAACGCTTCTGAATAACCTCCGCTACGTCGGCACTGGTTAGTTTCATGCGATTTGCAAACCGTGCCTGTATTTTCGAGAAGTCATTACCTTGCTGTTTGCCCATCTCGCCAACAACCGATCCCATGTCTTCCTGAGCGGTTACGATGATCCATGCACGCCCCCGGCATTTGGTGGCCAGACTTTCGGCGATGGTTTGAAGATTGGTCATCAGCTTGACGTTTTCAGCGATGTACTGACCAACCTCATCAACGAAGAAGTTCAGACGGAAATCGGAGAATTGCCGCTCGATATACGCATGTACCTGTTCGGCAAAATCTTCGATGGAGACACGGTATTGGTTACGGTATTTATCGAGTATCCCCATGGCGGATAACTCGTCACCACCGGTTGCTTGGGCATAGGCTTTGGCAATGTTTTTTGCTTCGAGCAGAGCCTGCTCGCGTCCCTTTTGCCAGGTTTTGCCAGCTGTAGACTCATAGGCCGATTTAAACTGTTCAAAGTGGCCACGACTATCGAGGTCGCGCTCAAACTGGGCGATGTGCCCCTGCTTGCCGTAGTATCCGCACATTTCATCGAAAACTTTGACGAAGACGGCGAGGAGCGCATCGATCTGGGTTTTACTGATGACATCCGCTTTCTGGTCGATGTTGAACAGGATGCTTTTTGAAGGGATAGAAACCGCTCGCTTGAGATCACCGCGCAGGATTTCGTTATCACCACACTTGGGCAGGAACAGGTCAAGAGCCGAGGTGCCGTCTATCTGACGGTTTTCAAGCAAAAGCGCAAGCATCTTCAACAGGTGGGATTTACCAGACCCAAAGAAGCCGGACACCCAAACACCATTGGCACCTTCGTAGTTATTGTAGGCATCCAGGAAGGACTCAAGCCGCTTCTCGACTTCGTTGGTTAGCACGTATTCTTCAATTTCGAGGCGAAGGCTGGCTTCATCGTCAGCTTTGATGACACCTTCAATCGGTCGGTCAACTGGTTTGTTAAAAATGGCTTTAAGATAAGTCATGGTTGAATCCATTTTTGAATCATAGATTCACGCAGTTGTACATGAATTTCAGTGAAAAGAGTTTCCTGAAAAAGCGCATCTTTTTGTGTATTCGTGATCTGTATTTATCTGTGTACATTTCTGTTTTTTTTAGGGCTCGCAGTGAAAGATGTTGAATGCTCGATAGTATTTGTCGTCGCGCAGTCTACCGAAGAGATCGAGGGATGCACCAGACTCCAGTGAGTGAGAGTAGGCTCCTGGAAAGAACATGACGGTCGGCTTTTCTTTTGCCGTACTCTGCAGATTGTTCAAAACGTTGTGCGAGCGGATGTAGGGGAATACCTCGCCAACGCCGGATAGAAAAAGAACCTCGAAGTTAGTTCTTGCCAGCTTGGCTGCGATGGCTGGAACAAGATGCGCTTCGGGGTCCAGTACCCCTTGCAATAGCTCTTTGAGCTGCTCTTTGGAAACAGATTCCTCCATTTCGAGAATTTGTTCCAGAATATTGCGTTCTTTGAGTATTTCGATCGAAAGGTCGTACAGATTGATCCCTATGATCCGTACACCGGCCTGCTCTAGGCGATTGACCAGCTGACGCTGGAGGCGCTCCATTTCAACGGATTCTTCTGGCTTGAAAGGGCAGATAAAGAACGGAACCTCACTACCGAGACCTCTCATTTTGAGAAAACGCTGGCCCGAGATCACGGCAAAGAGGTGTCGAAATCTATCTTGTATTGACATTGTGGCTATATCTGCTATCACTACGTCATCCCCTTCAGATCCGATTCAAATACAGGGAAGTACAAAACATCCCTGCGGTTGCCTTGATGAATCATTTTCAACAGTCTCGGGCTGAGCATGGCAGCGTTTATCATGTTATTTGTTGTCAAGAGGTCTGCTTCGTGAAGTATTCTGAAAAGAACTTGCCGCAATTTGCTTCGCGTCGCTGGGGTAAT
Source organism: Nitrosomonas nitrosa (assembly GCF_003051105.1). Lineage (GTDB taxonomy): Bacteria > Pseudomonadota > Gammaproteobacteria > Burkholderiales > Nitrosomonadaceae > Nitrosomonas > Nitrosomonas nitrosa. The sequence goes on from NZ_QAOO01000033.1 coordinate 23,041, forward strand.
CTCATCAAGTTCCAAGTGCCATTCGGATTTTCGGTTAAAGAAGGAATCAAAATCATCAAAGGTCAGATCGGCTTTCAATGTGATGTAACGCTCTCGAAGTACTTCAACGGCAAAATCAGCGATAAATTTATACCGACGGCAAATGGCAAGCCATAGCAGATAGGCTTGCTCTTGGTGGTTGCTCTCAACAAGAAATTCAAGTTCGTCTTGGCTCAGTGTCCTAAGCCGAGAGACAACCTCGCGGCAGACTCGCTTGAGTGTATTCAATGTCCTGGTCTGCAATAGATTTTCTGTAATAACCTTGTTGTGGACAGAATTCCAATCGCCAAGGTTAAGATACAGCACCACTAGTTTTGCGGATTCACGTTGAAAAAGACCACCGGTAGTAAATGACATGCTGTATCTGTTGTTACTCATTCTTGATCAAGTTTCCTATTTGTAGTGCTCTGCAGAGCCACCAGCCTTCAACCATGTGTCGACTTCATCTTTCTTGAATTTCCAAAGGCAGCTCATGACAGTGGTCGGGCATTTCATGTTAATTAATCCACTGTACATGGCGTCATTGCTATGCCCGAGGAACTTGCAAATCTCACTTATCAATAATTTGCGGTCATCTAAATCGGACATTTCTCAATTCAAACTCCTCGTAAGCGATTGGTGTTAAACCATGCGCTTGCAAGAGGCGAAGTAAAGGAAAACAGACGGAGTTCTTCCGATTAAATCGCCTAAAAATATAAGAATTGGCCACCTAGTGTCAAACGACATTTGCCGTTTAAAGCCGATCATCCGCTAGCAGAGTCAATGCCAGATGTCTGATGCGAGCCTGATCCTGGATCTATAAGTGGCATCCGGTAAGTCCAAGCAGGAATCGAGGCGTGCACTGAACCGCCACCACCATCAGCTGGTATATGCTGAGCCCGCCGAGACGGAAGTCATCCTTCTGGTCGATAGGAGGCAGGTCGCGCTGAGGGTCGGTGAGTTCACTGGTTCTCCGTGGATCAGATCCCAGTCGTCGGTCAGGAAGCCGAAGCGTGGCATGAGGATCTCCTGTTGCTTGAGACTGCCCATCAGTGGATCAGCGTTGTTCCGGGCTAAGGTCATGGATAACACAGGTAGTGAGGACTTGAAAATAGTTATCCTGTTGTCAATAGGAGCGGTTTTTATCACAGCTATTAATAGCTGAGTCCGGGTAAGCTGACCGTTTGCTATCGATTCATGTAGAAAAAATTCTTCGATTGTCGATTTATCCGCTGTTCATTCGACTATTCGGTAGAGCATGATGCAAAGTAACTGAAAAGCTCAAAAATTTCCCGTGAAGCTTATAGCTTTCTAAAAACACGATTATATTAAGGAGGAGGTCACAATGGAAAAGTATGTCGATGGTTATGTCATCCCAGTTGCTAAAAATAGCCTGGACGAGTATAAAAAAATCGCAGAATTAGCGGGATCGATCTGGAAAGAGCATGGTGCGCTGGAATATATCGAATGCGTGGGGGATGATTTGGACCAAGCAGAATTTGTCTCATTCAAACAAGCCGCAGGGGCTGCAGATGACGAGACAGTTATTTTCTCATGGATTGTTTTCGAATCGAAAGCACATCGCGACCAGGTAAATCAGGCAGTCATGGCAGACTCGCGCCTTGAAGAAATGATGAAGTCCAGCTCTCAGCCATTCGATTGTAAACGAATGGCATATGGCGGCTTCAAAGTACTCGTCAATGCTTAAACCGATCATTCGACCGGATTTCAATGGCACCCTAAAAAATATTTTTATACCCACATTTTTCTATCGGAGGATATGATGCGTAACCTATTATTTATTCTGATACTGATTGCTTACTGTCTCATGTTGATGCCGTCTGCTATGGCGGAGGAAAAGAAAATGGAGCAACCCATGGATCCGCAGGCAATGATGGATCTTTATACTAAGCTGGCTGTGCCAGGAGAGCCTCACAAGTTGTTTGCCAGCTTAGCGGGTAGTTGGAAGACCGAAACCAAGGAATGGATGGAGCCCGGTAAACCCCCAGTGGAATCGACCGGGATCGCTGAAATGGAAATGCTACTGGGCGGGCGCTTTCTTCAGCAGAAATTCAACGGTAGTATGATGGGCAAACCCTATTCTGGAATCGGGATCAGCGCTTATGACAATATTCTCGAACGCTATGTATCGGCATGGATGGATACCATGAGTACTGGGATTTTCATGATGGAAGGCACGGCAAGTGCGGATGGCAGAACGATTACACTAAAAGGACAACATGCCGAACCAGGTGGTGGGTATATGACACACCGCGCTATCTGGAAGATTGTCGATAACAATACTCAAACATTTGTCATGTACGGGGCTCACCATGGTGGCGAAGAAATGAAAATGATGGAAATCACGTATACACGGAAGCGATAATTTCGTATGTTGACAGCATACTCGGTTTTCTGACTTACGGTTCTGAATTTTAATATACAAGTCGTACATTATCTCGTATCTTGCTGCGCGTGGTGAGCCAGATCTTGCTGATTATTTCAGCATCTCCTGGCTCTCTATTGCAGCAATGCGAAGCTCAACTGGTGCATCAGCCGCATTATTAGGAGAAGCGCTCAAGCAAAGGCTTATTCTATTGGCGAGTGTACCACTCTTTATTGAATATGAAGCCAAGTGCACAGCGCCTGAACACTTGACTGCTGCTGGACTTACACAACTGCAATCTCAAATGTTTTTGGATGGCATCGCAGCAATAGTTCAGCCTGTTAAAACACATTATTTATGGCGACCAATGTTGCATGACCCAAATGATGAGATGGTGTTGGAAATAGCTGTAAATGGCGGTGCAGATGCCATTGTGACTTTTAATCTTAAGGATTATGGGGCTGTGCCAGAAACATTTAATATAGAGGTCATTAAACCATCTACCGCAATCAGGAGATTTAGACCCAAATTCCGCGATTGAATTTTTAATTTCTCCCGCGGATGTCCCGAAGCATGATCGCAAAAGCGAAAGCGGGCAGAAAGCAGTGGATTTGATGACGTGTATGTGCATCACATTGCTATTTTCAGTGTTGCGGGTACATTTTAGCTTTTTGATGACGAATTTATCCTTTCCGCAGTGA
>NZ_QAOO01000034.1 GCF_003051105.1 Nitrosomonas nitrosa
TCATCTCACCCGAAATATGTTCCATGGTGAATGGAACTACAGGATTGATCCACGTCCAATCGTCGGTTGATTGTTACACTTATTAATTAACGATTACTAAATTTAAATTGCCGCGGATGCTTGAATCGAATGCCAACCCAAGTCAGATTCAAGCATCACGCTGATCAAGCCTTAGCGCCAATTCTTGGCTTTTTGCGTTGATTTATCAGCTGAACGATAGGCCCAGAACAGTAATCCAACACCTGCGATTATCATTGGCAATGATAGCCATTGTCCCATGCTGATACCTAAGGTCATTACCCCCATGAAACCATCATCGGGTTCGCGGAAAAATTCTGCGAAGGAGCGGAAGGTGCCGTAGCCAATCATGAACATACCGGAGACTGCGCCTAATGGTCTGGGCTTGCTTGAATAGATCCAGATCAGGATGAATAGCGCGATGCCTTCCAATGCAAATTCGTAAAGTTGGGAAGGATGGCGTGGCACATTGTCAACATGAGGAAAAATCATTCCCCAAGCCACATCAGTGGGGCGTCCCCATAATTCGCCATTGATGAAATTACCGATACGACCTGCCCCTAAGCCGAGCGGTACCAATGGCGCTATGAAATCAGTTACGGTTAGCCATTGGAGTTTATGCTTATGTGCCAGTAGCATCATTGCGATGATCACGCCGATGAAACCACCATGGAAAGACATGCCGCCTTGCCAGACGGCAAAAATTTCGAGCGGATGCTGCAGGTAATAACCGAATTGATAAAACAATACGTGGCCTAACCGTCCGCCCAGAATGACGCCCAACACACCATAGAACAGCGCATCATCTAGCATGGTGTTGGTAAATGCAGCTTGCGGGTTTTGCTTGATGCGGTAGCGGCCCAGTAAAATGAAGAGCATGAAGCCCAGCAAATACATCAAACCATACCAATGAATGGAGAGCGGACCGATGGCGAGTGCGACTGGATCAAATTGAGGATGGATAAGCATAGGTTGCGGACTGAATTACGGTAAAATATTTATTATACGGAAGTATGCTGCTCGCTGCAGTAAACGGTGTCTCGATCAAAATTGCACTTTAGGTCTTTCAGGAGAAATCATGCCAAACAATAAACGTAGTCAAGCTATTACCCAGGGCGCAAAACGTGCGCCCAATCGTGCCATGTTACGCGCGGTGGGCTTTGGTGATAGCGACTTTGATAAGCCCATTGTAGGTGTAGCCAATGGGTTTTCTACCATTACACCTTGCAATATGGGGCTCAATGATCTGTCTCTGAGCGCCGAACGCGCATTGAGAAAAGCTGGCGCGATGCCGCAAATGTTTGGCACGATTACGGTATCTGATGGGATTTCCATGGGCACCGAAGGGATGAAGTATTCGTTGGTTTCGCGTGAGGTCATCGCTGACTCGATCGAAACGGCTGTCCAGGCAGAGAGCATGGATGGCGTCATCGCGATTGGAGGCTGCGATAAGAATATGCCGGGAGCGATGATTGCGCTAGCGAGGATGAATATCCCGGCGATTTTCGTTTATGGTGGAACGATCAAGCCAGGACACTATAACGGGAAAGATCTGACCATCGTGAGTGCGTTTGAAGCCGTGGGGCAATATACCGCGCATCGCATTGACGATAAGGAACTGCTGGAAGTCGAGCGGCACGCCTGCCCTGGTGCGGGCGCTTGTGGAGGGATGTACACGGCCAATACCATGTCGTCAGCTATTGAGGTCATGGGCATGAGCCTGCCTTACTCGTCTACCATGGCAGCGGAAGATGAGGAAAAACGGCTTAGTGCAGCGCGTTCTGCTGAAGTTCTGGTCGGTGCGATCGAAAAGCAGATTCGTCCACGGGATTTGATCACACGCAAATCACTCGAAAATGCCATTTCCGTCGTGATGGCGGTCGGTGGTTCAACCAATGCAGTCCTTCACTTATTGGCGATCGCGCATGCTGCCGAAGTGAATCTGACAATCGATGATTTTGAGGAAATTCGCGCTCGGGTGCCTGTGCTATGCGACCTTAAACCTTCTGGACGCTATGTGACGACAGATTTGCATCAGGCAGGGGGTATACCCCAAGTCATGAAAATGCTGCTGGTGCAGGGTTTGCTGCATGGGGATTGTATGACGATCAGCGGTGAAACGGTTGCGGAAATTTTGTGTGATGTGCCGGAAAAGCCACGTGAAGACCAAGATGTCATCAGACAATGGAATAAGCCTTTGTACGCACAGGGCCATCTTGCCATCCTTAAAGGAAATTTATCACCGGAAGGGGCGGTTGCCAAAATTACCGGTGTCAAAAATCCCAAGATTACCGGACCGGCTCGTGTGTTCGAGTCAGAAGAAGCTTGCATGAATGCCATTCTAGCCAGGGAAATTCAACCGGGTGACGTTGTTGTGATTCGTTACGAAGGTCCAAAAGGCGGACCTGGAATGCGAGAAATGCTGTCGCCGACATCTGCGCTGATCGGAGAAGGGCTCGGCGATTCGGTCGGGCTGATCACGGATGGTCGGTTTTCAGGGGGTACCTATGGTATGGTAGTGGGCCATGTTGCACCCGAGGCCTACGCTGGCGGGACGATTGCGTTGGTGAAGGAAGGGGATTCCATTACTATTGATGCGACGCAACGTTTGCTGCAGCTGAATGTTTCAGATGAGGAGCTGGCACGGCGTCGTGCTGCATGGCAGCCTCCCGCACCTCGTTATAAACGTGGTGTGCTGGCAAAGTATGCAAAATTAGTATCGACCGCAAGTCGTGGTGCTATCACCGATAGTCTGGACGACTAGGTCGCCATTCAATATCTTTTGAGTCAACGCTATGCCCAACCATCTGCTAAGTGAAACGAGCCCGTATCTACTGCAGCATGCGAATAATCCCGTGGAGTGGTACCCGTGGGGCGAAGAAGCGCTCGCGCTCGCGCGCGGTCAAAATAAACCGATTCTGCTTTCTATCGGTTATTCCGCATGTCATTGGTGTCACGTCATGGCACAAGAATGTTTTGAAGATCCCGAAGTGGCCGCGGTAATGAATGAACATTTCATCAATATCAAGGTGGATCGTGAGGAGCGCCCTGATCTCGATCAGATCTATCAAACTGCACATTACATGCTTAACCACCGTCACGGCGGTTGGCCATTGACCTTATTTCTTACGCCCGATCAGAAACCTTTTTTTGGAGGTACTTATTTTCCCAAAGAATCCCGCAATAACCTACCTGGTTTTTTAGAACTGTTGCCTAAAATTGCAGAAGCTTTTCATACCCGTAGAGTAGATATCGAGCAGCAGAATACTGCCTTATTGAGATTACTTGCAGAAACCCTACCCGCTACCGGCAGCAATATCCCCGCCTTTTCCCGTCACCTTATCGATCAAGCGATTACGCAGCTTTTAGAAAATTTTGACCGGGAATATGGAGGCTTTGGTTCAGTGCCTAAATTCATGCATCCAGCGGAATTGGCTTTTTGTCTGCGATGTTATTTTTCTGGAAACGATACGCAAGCGTTACAAATGGTGTCGTTTACCCTGGAGAAAATGGCCAAGGGTGGTATCTATGATCAGTTGGGAGGAGGATTTTACCGCTACAGCACGGATCCGTACTGGCGTATCCCTCATTTTGAAAAGATGCTTTACGATAATGGGCCTTTGTTGCGGCTGTATACGGATGCTTGGCTGGCGACACAGGATCCATTGTTCAAAACAATCGTGGAGGAGACAGCGGGGTGGGTAATTCGGGAAATGCAAGCGGGTCAACCTGATGGCGGTGGATATTACTCGACACTCGATGCGGACTCGGAGCATGAAGAAGGGAAATTTTATGTCTGGCATCAGGAAGAAATCGCGCAGATTCTGTCTCCCGATGAATATGCTGTTATCGCGCCATATTATGGTCTGACGCGTCCTCCCAATTTTGAGAATAAATTTTGGCATCTAGAAATCGATCAGCCCGTCACAGCCATCGCTAGCACAATCGGCATCAATGAAACGATTGTTCGGCAACGAATCGAATCGGCACGTGATAAGCTTTTTAGCGTGCGGGAAAAGCGTATTCGACCCGGTCGAGACGAAAAAATCCTGACAAGCTGGAATGGGTTGATGATCAAGGGCATGGCGCGCGCAGGCATGATTTTTAAGCGGAAGGAGTGGGTCGACTCTGCCGTGCAAGCAGTCGATTTCATCAAAACGACACTTTGGAAAAATAATCGGCTATTCGCGACTTATAAGGATGGTAAAGCCCATCTCAACGCCTACCTGGATGATTATGCTTTTTTGCTGGATGGTTTGCTTGAGCTCATGCAGGTCCAGTTTCGTCAATCTGATCTGGATTTTGCCATTGCGTTGGCGGAAGTATTGCTGGACCAGTTTGAGGACACGCAGTTAGGGGGGTTCTTTTTTACGAGTCATGATCATGAAAAATTGATCCATCGGCCTAAAGCGGGTCAAGACAATGCTATTCCATCAGGAAATGGTTTTGCGGCAGTTGCTCTCCAGCGACTCGGCCATTTGCTGGGTGAGCATCGTTATCTACAATCGACTGATCAAGCACTTCAATTGTTTTATTCCTCGATGCGGCGCCATGCAAGCTCTCATTGTAGTTTGCTGGAGGCGCTGAGGGAATGGCTTTCTCCGCCTCAAATCGTTATATTGCGTGGTAAAGGCGCTGCGCTATCCGAGTGGCACCATACGTTGGTTCTCCAGGTGCCCGATGCGATCGTATTGGCTTTGCCGTTGGAACTAACAGGGTTGCCGCAAGGTCTGAACAAAGCCTTGCCCGTAGATCGAGAAGTCAATGCGTGGGTATGCCATGGCGAGAAATGTTTGCCAGAAATCACCAGCCTACAGGAATTGCTGCAAGTCTGCGGAGATAAGGGTAGAATGTCATTCCCTTTATAATTCAAATAAGGAAAAAATATGATGAGAAAAGTTTGGTTAGGCGTAATGGCAGCATCAGCTGTAATGTGGGTTGGAAGTGTGCAAGCGGATGCCGATCTGGCAAAAAACAGCGGTTGCTTGAATTGCCATAATGTAGATATCAAGCTGGTTGGTCCGGCGCTCAAGGATGTCGCTGCAAAATATGCAGGTCAAGAAGGCGCAGCTGACTACTTGGCAGGTAAAATCAAAAATGGCAGCAATGGTGTATGGGGAACCATACCAATGCCGCCTAACCCAAATGTTAGCGATGAAAATGCAAAAGTGTTAGCAGACTTTATATTGTCGCTCAAGTAATTTGCATTAAATTGAAAAGCCGATGCACAAGAGAGGTGCATCGGCTTTTATTTTAACCTGGATTTAACGCCTTATTGCGCTTGATTCTGAAATGAAGGTCGTTATAAGGAATATTTTTTGTGAGCAACGATGTATTGTGACGAAATAGGGATGCCCAGGGTTGCCTAAATAAAGAAAATTATTCTCAGTTATATGCATCAATCGCGCTATCACGCGGTTTCGGTTTCAAAATGTTTCAAAACGTTTCAAAACGTTTCAAAATTTATTATTAATCAGAATGCGATGTGATCGTCCATATGAGTGTATGAAGTATTCAGGCTAAATCGTATTTAGGAACGATGGCAATCGAAAAAATTATTTTTGGCGCAGGTTGTTTCTGGGGTGTCGAAGTCGCTTTCCGCCGGATTCATGGGGTAAGTAATGTGACATGTGGCTATGCGGGCGGACATACTCGTTATCCGACTTACCATGAGGTTTGTTCGGATCAAACTGGCCATGCGGAAGTCGTATTGGTAGAGTTTGACACTTTGCTGGTTTCTCTTGAGGAACTGCTTTCCGTATTTTGGGGATGCCATAATCCGACTACCCGAAATCGCCAAGGGCCGGATGTGGGCTCACAATACCGTTCGGTTATATTTTATTATTCCTCAGAACAGGAGACTGTAGCAAGGCGATCCAGAGATATTTTACAGCAGTGCGGACGTTGGCAGGATCCCATCGTAACAGAGATTCTACCTGCTCCCGAATTTTACCCAGCAGAAGAATATCATCAACGCTATTTCGAGAAACATGGGAGACACTGAGGCAATTTATGATCTTTCTACAAGCTTGAATTGAAAGTAATCCAATACGGCATAGGCCACATGGTCGATTTGGAAAGGGAATGGCTTGTTTATGACGGTAATTTTTCTCGAATACGGCTTATATTCAATATAATCATACAATGAGTAGCTTATTTGTAATCAGCGCGCCCTCGGGAACAGGCAAAACCAGTTTGGTCAAAGCACTGCTGCAAACTGGCATCGATTTGAGCTTATCTATTTCACATACTACCCGCCGGCCTAGGCCGAATGAAGTAGATGGCGAAGATTATTTTTTTGTCGACCGGGAGGTATTCATCCAAATGCTGGGGCGGGGGGAATTTCTTGAAAGTGCCGAAGTTTATGGTAATTTGTATGGCACTTCCTGGCAATGGATCAAGGAGGCATTGGCTGCTGGCAAGGATGTTTTAATGGAAATTGATTGTCAAGGCGCCCAGCAAGTTCGTCAGGTTTTTCCTCAGGCAATAAGCATTTTTATTTTACCTCCGTCACTTGCCTCGTTGGAGGCGCGGTTAAAACAACGAGGGCAGGATGATCCAGCAACAATGACTCGTCGTCTGGCTGCGGTACGTGAGGAAGTGAGTCACGTGAGCAAGTTTGAATATGTTGTGATTAACGATAAGCTGGAAGAAGCGCTTAAAGACTTATGCTGTATCATTCGTGCGGAGCGTTTGAGGTGTGTGCGCCAGCTTACCCAGCAACACGCATTGTTGGCACAATTCACATAGTTTTTAAGAAATGAATTTTTAATGAACGAAAGGAGTGCATATGGCTCGTATTACTGTAGATGATTGTTTGAGTATTATACCCAATCGATTTGATATGACACTGGCAGCGACTGCCCGAGCTAGGCAGATAGCAATCGGTTCTACACCGATGGTTGACCCTGCTCGCGACAAGCCGACGGTGATCGCATTGCGTGAATTGGCCAAAGGCAAGGTAGGGCTTGATATTTTAAATACCATACGTTGAAAAACTACAGTGGAATTTGTAGTCCTACATTCGGATATGGAAACATTCAATTGTTCGCCGAGCGTAATCAAATTATTGATTTAACCCGAATTTCTCATAAATTGAGACGCGTTCTCACTGGTCTTCTGATTGATGAGAAAGATTTTATTCGGTTGGGTGCCTGAAAAGCTACACCCTGCCTTCTCAAAACTTCCCTATTAATCAAATTGCTGTGTGATCATCCTATGAATTTATGAAATATTCGGGTTAAATTTTTCTTAACTTCTCTTATCTTATCTTGCACAATACAAAAAAGCGTTATTAATTTGTGCCAATCTTAAATTGCAATCGGGTCATAACGTTTTTTTCACAAAGTATGGGTGATACCCGTCAATCGGTTGGCGTCACCTGGTTGTATCCATTGTTTTGATCAATTCGCATGTGCGCGGTAAAAGTAGAGAAATTCCTATGGCAGAGCTTTTATTATCTAATTCTCCGGTGATAGCACCTGAAGCGGAATCATTATTTTCCGAGGTATCGAAGTATTTCAAATCTGAAGAACTCGCTCTGCTCAAGAACGCCTATTTTTTTAGCCAAGGCGCACATTCTGGTCAATTCCGCAAAACGGGCGAGCCTTATATTTCTCACCCAGTAGCGGTTGCCAGCATTCTTTGTCAACTCCATCTGGATGCAATCACGCTTGCTGCCGCTTTGCTGCATGATGTTTTGGAAGATACCTCCATAACGAAAGCAGAGCTTAGTGAGAGATTCGGCGCATCTGTCGCAGAGCTGGTGGATGGCGTTTCCAAGTTGGAGAAAATTGAGTTTCAAACGAAAGCAGACGCCCAGGCTGAAAATTTCCGCAAGATGCTGTTAGCCATGGCGCAGGATGTGAGAGTCATTCTCATTAAATTGGCGGATCGGTTGCACAATATGCGAACCTTGGAAGTGATGCGAGCCGAAAAGCAGCGCCGCATAGCACGAGAAACGCTGGAAATCTATGCGCCTATCGCGCACCGCCTTGGGTTGAACAGTATTTACCAAGAGCTATTGGAGCTGGGATTTCGCTATTTTTATCCCAATCGTTATAAAGTATTGCTGAAAGCGACTAAAGCGGCACGTGGAAATCGCCGTGAGGTGGTGGGTAAGATCCTGGAGGCTATCAAGCAACGACTTGAAGATGCCGGAGTAGATGCGATAGTGACGGGGAGAGAAAAACATCTCTATAGCATTTATAAGAAAATGGTGGAAAAGCAATTAAGCTTTTCTGAAGTACTCGATATCTATGGCTTCCGGGTATTGGTTAGAGATATCCCTTCATGTTATCTGGCGCTAGGTGCTTTGCATAGTCTCTATAAACCCATCCCCGGGAAATTCAAAGATTATATTGCCATACCGAAGCTCAATGGTTATCAATCACTTCACAATACCTTGCTGGGGCCCTATGGTTTGCCAATAGAAGTACAAATTCGCACATACGAAATGCATAGAATCGCCGAAATGGGGGTTGCCTCGCATTGGCTTTATAAAAGTAATAGTGCAGATATCAATGATTTGCACCTGAAGACGAACCAATGGCTGAAAAGCTTGCTTGAAATTTTAAGTGATACTTCAGATTCTATTGAGTTTCTAGAGCATCTCAAGGTCGATCTATTTCCCGGAGAAGTCTATGTGTTTACACCACAAGGGAAAATTCTCGAGTTGCCTCGTGGTTCTACGGCGGTTGATTTTGCGTATGCCATCCATACGGATGTGGGTAACTGTTGCGTTGCCGCTAAAATCAACGGTGAGAATGCGCCGTTGCGGACTAAACTGAAAAATGGTGATCGTGTTGAAATCCTCACTGCGCCCTACGCTAATCCAAATCCAGCTTGGCTTTCTTATGTGGCTACGGGGAGGGCGCGTTCGAGTATCCGTTATTTTCTCAGAACGATACAATTTGACGAATCGGTAAAACTGGGAGAGCGTTTACTCAATCAAGCGCTATCGTCGTTCGGTATCGATCCTGAGACGATTAACGATACTCAGTGGGAGCGGCTTGTGAGAGAGAGCGGCGCCAAATCAAAAAAAGCGCTACTTGCCGATATCGCACTGGGGAAACAGCTTTCTGCCGTGGTGGCAAAGCGTTTAGTGGTGCCTGGAGTATCCGTCTCCGAGATCAGCAGTAGCAGCAATCCGGTTACGATTCTGGGTACAGAAGGCATGACAGTCCAGTTCGCCCGGTGTTGTTATCCCATTCCAGGTGACACCATCGTTGGGTTGATTAAAAAAGACCAGGGGTTGGTTATTCATTCCCATGATTGCCTGGCAGTCGCTAGAATACAGAAGAATGCAGAAAATGTGCTCGATGTGACCTGGGGCAAGGATATCTCGAGAACGTTCGAGGTAGGCATTACCATGACAGTCGTCAATCAGCGGGGCGTTCTTGCGAGAGTTGCTGCCGAAATCGCAAAAGCAGATTCCAATATCGATGACGTTACGATGGAAAGTGATAAAGACTACACTACCATGCACTTTATTTTGCAAACCAAGAATCGCCAGCACCTTGCCCAGATCATGCGCAGCTTAAGACATATCAAAGAGATCGTAAGATTGAGCCGAGTAAGAAATTAACCGCAGATAGCCCCCTATGCTCGAAATCTATCTGATGGTTATTAACCCAGCTTGTATAACTTAAGGGGCGAGCTTCTCTTTGCGTGCTTTGTCGATTAATTCATTAAGAATTTGAATGGTATCTCGGGGGGTGCCGCTCATTTTTCCGCTGGTTACGTATTTACCATCGACGACCAGTGCAGGTACACCAGTTAATTTATACTGGCGCATCATTTGTGTCGATTTTGCCACCTGATTTTGTACTGAGAAAGAGTTATAGGCGTTTACAAATTTATCTCGCTCGATGCCCTGTTTTTCGATCCAATTGAATAGCGTCGCTTCATTAGCCAAATCGATTTTGTCACGGTGAATTGCTTTGTAGATTTTGTCGTGAAGTGTTTTGGTTAACCCCATTACTTCCATTGCATAGAAAGTTTTGGCTGCTGGCGCCCAGTTTGCGCGGAAAATAGCTGGAACATATTGAAATTTTACATCTTTCGGAGCATTTTGACGCCAACTGTCGATATGAGGATGTAATTCATTGCAGTGCGGGCAGCCATACCAGAAAAACTCAAGGACCTCGATGCTGCGCTTGTCTTCGGTTGGTTGAGGATTCGCGAGGACGATATAATCGCGGCCTTCGACGATCTCCGCTTGTGCGAACGATGCGTTGGCTAGGCCAATGACAATGAATAATAGAAAATTAATGAGTCTATTCATATCGAAATTCCGCCTTTCAAAATTGTTAAAAGAATTGCTATTACATTTTTTTGATAGCCTTATCAGAATCAGGGAGTATTCTTGGGTACTCTGATAAAGCTAGCTTCTATACCATTTTCTTGCAAAGAAGCGCGTATTTGATCAATTTCATCAATTTTTGAAAATGGGCCAATGCGTACACGATGCCATGTCCCTCGATCGGAAGATTGCGTTGTCTGAACGGAGGCCATCACACCGAGAAGGGCAAGTTCGGCTCTCATTTGCTCTGCTTCGCTCGGCGTTTTGTATGAGCCGATTTGCAAGAAATAGTTGCTTGCCAAATTTGTATCCTGAGTCACCGCTGCGGTAGCCGGTTTCGCCTGATTGAAGGAATCTTCCGCGGTCGGTTCATCTATGCCGGGAAGGATATTGTAAAAATCAAATCGAGGACGATTGGCGCTGGCATGATCTGTTCCTTTAACCGTGTTATCCTCTGATTTAGTGATATTCTCGGCTAGTTTGTTTTTGACTGACCTTTCGTCCGTGAGGAACGGGCTGGGTGCCTGATTGATGAATAGCCAGACACCGATCGCGCTGGCTATACCGAGTGCGTAACCGATAAATAGCCCAAGAATGAGTGAGCCACTGTTTCTATCAGTCGCTTTGCTTTTGAGTTTGTAATCTCTGCTCATGTAAATTCCTATACTGGTTTCAGTTACATTTTACTGGGCGCGGATACGCCTAATAATTTCAACCCATTTGCGAGCACTTGTTTAATGGCTGCGATCAATGCTAGCCGAGCGAGCTTGAGTGGTTGTTCCAATACAAGAAAGCGGGTTGAATTATAATAGCTATGGAATTCGCTAGCTAAGTCCTTAAGATAGAAGGCAAGAAGGTGGGGCGCCCGTTCTCTTGCGGCGGCCTCAAGGGTATCTGGGTAGTCGATCAATTTTTGTAACAAAATCAATTCTGCCGGACTTATCAATAAATGGGTGTCAACTATTTGGAGTTCGGTTTCGTCTTCACCCCATTGCGTCAGTACACTACAAATACGTGCATGTGCATATTGCACATAATATACAGGATTCTCGTTCGATTGTGACTTCGCTAGATTCAGATCGAAGTCCAGGTGCTGGTCGCTTTTACGTAAAACATAAAAGAATCGTGCTGCATCATTGCCGACTTCCTGGCGTAATTCCCGCAATGATACGAATTCACCGGAGCGAGTGGACATCGACACCTTCTTTCCGTCGCGATAAAGTATGGCAAATTGGACCAAGGCGATTTCGAGTACTTCAGAATCAAACCCTAACGCGCTGACTGCTCCCTTGACGCGGGGGATATAGCCGTGGTGGTCGGCACCCCATACATTAATGATGTGCGAGAACTGACGCTCGTATTTGTTGAGGTGATAGGCAATGTCGGAAGCAAAATAGGTATACTGTCCATTTTCACGCTGAACCACGCGATCTTTTTCATCACCGAATCGGGTAGATCGGAACCATGTGGCGCCGTCTTGCTGGTATAACGCATGCCGCTGATCTAGCAGCTGGATCGCGCGTGCAACCATCCCACTATCAAATAAGGACTGCTCTGAGAACCATGTGTCGAATTCCACGCCAAATTCCATTAAATCGTTACGGCAATCACCTAGTTGTTCAGTCAGCGCAAAATTATGGATATAAGCGTAATCTTCCCCAAGTGTTTCTTTGGCAATAGCAATCAGTCGATCCAGTTGCTCATCAGCGTCTAGTGGTGTATCAACTTGAGCGAGTGCAAGCAGAATTGAATCGGTTTGATGAACATAGCGATGGCCATGGGCTTCATGGATTAATTTCGCCATGGCTATGACGTATTTACCCTGATAAGCGTTTTCCGGGAATGAAAATACGAATCCGCATAGCTCGAGGTAGCGTAACCATGTGGACAGCGCAAGGATATCCATTTGCCGGCCGGCGTCGTTAACATAGTATTCACGCGTTACCGAATAGCCATTAGCCACCATGATATTGGCTAGGCTGGCGCCGTATGCCGCGCCCCGTCCATGCCCAACATGAAGCGGTCCTGTCGGATTAGCGGAAACAAACTCAATCTGAATTTTTTGACCCTTTCCCAGTTGATTATGGCCGAACTGGTCGCCCTGCTGCAGTATGGTGGGTAAGCATTGCTGTTTTGCTGAGGCCTTCAAAAAGAGGTTGATGAAGCCATTGCCGGCTACCTCGGCTTTTTCTAGAAATGGTGAATCAGGTAATGCATCGATCAGTATCATTGCGATATCGCGGGGATTCTTACGCATTTGCCTTGCTAGTTGCATGGCAAGATTGCTGGAATAATCGCCATGGTCAACTTGCTTGGGGCGCGCCAATTCTATGTTCAATTTTTCATCTGAAGATAGAATTTTTTGTGCAGATTGACGCAATAACTGGGTAAGATGCGACTTAAAATTGCATTGAGTTGATACTGTCATGGTGAGAAAATCAATTTAGTAAGGGCGCTATTATAACGGGGATGTGTTAAACCAAGTTCACAGTTTTGGCGCTTGTTTTCGATCTGTTTGTCGGCAGGCTTGATTTGATAGTCATGTGTTTTGTAGCCGTAAGAGCTCGCTAGGCGGTATATAATGTGATACGTTACAAATTTTGCTAGGAAAATTAAAGGTTGTCATCATGGAAGAATCAATGGTTGATCAAGAAGTGGAGGTAGTCGATAACTGTATTCAGCATGCAAAAGAGCGGCTGAATGAGCAGATAACGCAGGTCAAGAGCAAGAACTATGATTTTGCACCTCAATTCAAAGAAATGACGATCCAACTTTATCTGATAGGCGTCATGTGGCGATACTATGAGACGCATGGATTTCCTCCTGAAACGGCACGTGATAAAGCATTTACGACGCTAAGCACGATGATGATTAGAGATGGCATCAAACCTAAACGTGCGCAAAAGCAAGTGGATTTCCTAAAAAAGATGGCCAAGCTGGAAGATGACGATGATGCGTTAGCAATTGCAATCGGTCACGAGTCGGAAGCGGGTGATGAGAGCTTGGTCGAGATTTTTGAACACTATATAGATGAGGTCCGTGTTTCTGGCGCATTATGGCGGCATTACGATTTTGGTAAAAAGATCATCCTGTTTGGCGGGTTGTTGATGGGGTTTGTTGGCGTCTGGTTTATCACGATTTTTATGCCTGAAAGTAGCGATATTTTCATTTTGGCGTTTGGTTTGCTGACAGCATTTCTTTTCGTCGTGTCGGTATCGCTCATTGGGTTGCTGATTTACCGCATACGATTCAGGAAAAGCAAGGGATCTAGTGCTTGATATTGATTGGAACGCGAACAGTCAGTTTTTTTACCTAACATTGCTTCTCGTTTATCGTCATGAATGTTCCTTTTTCTTTTTTCATCGAACAGCTCCGTGTCATTTCAACTAACGCGAATGGTACAGCTTGAAAAAGTTGCAATGGGCGGCGTAAACAACCTAATTAAGCTATTTTTCTTTTTATTAATAAATGTGTGCTGACATCATTGATGGCAATACAATAGCGAGCAAGATTCGTGCTGAGTTGAGAATTCGGGCACAAGCGCTTGCAGCACAAGACATACAACCGGGTTTAGCGGTTATTTTGGTGGGTGACGATCCGGCTTCCTGTATTTATGTGCGTAACAAAGCCAAAGCATGTAAAGAATCGGGCATCCACTCCGAAGTGTACAATTTTCCTGGAGAAACGCCTCAAGACGTTGTACTCGAGCATATTCAGACATTAAATGCGAATCCTAAGATTCATGGGATACTCGTACAATTGCCGCTACCCCCTCATTTTGAAAGCCGGCGCATCATTGCAGCGATTTCGGTTGAAAAAGATGTGGACGGATTCCATCCCTGTAATGTAGGGGCGCTGGTGACGGGGCACGCATTATTCTATCCTTGCACGCCTTACGGTGTCATGATGATGTTAAAAGAGCATAGTGTGTTGATCGAGGGCCAGCATGCAGTCGTTGTCGGCCGGAGTAACATCGTTGGCAAACCCATGTCGTTAATGCTTCTGGAAAATGGTGCAACGGTGACAATTTGTACCTCAAAAACGAGAGACTTGGCAATGTATACGCAGACTGCGGATATTCTCGTGGTTGCAACAGGAAAACCCTGCATGATTACAGCCGATATGGTTAAGACCGGTGCGACAGTGATCGATGTCGGAATCAATCGCACTGCAACCGGAAGTTTATGCGGGGACGTGGATTTTGCTACAGTAAAAGAAAAAGCAGGGCTGATCACGCCTGTGCCAGGGGGCGTAGGGCCGATGACAATTACCATGTTAATGAGCAATACGATCGAGGCTGCTGAGCGTGCAATTCACGCAAATGCCTTTTAGTCAAAGAAAAAGTTTCGATCATTATTTCCAAACTGAGAAACGGAGTAGCGACTGGATATGAGTGCAGAGGATATCGATCCACAGGAAACACAGGAATGGCTGGATGCGCTGGAGACTGTATTAATCAATGAAGGTACAGAACGTGCGCATTATCTGCTGGAGAGATTGGTCGAAAAAGCGCGCCGCTCCGGTGCGTATCTCCCTTACAGCGCGAATACTGCCTATATCAATACCATTCCTGCAGGTAGGGAGGAGCGGTCACCCGGCGATCACGAAATAGAACACCGTATTCGCTCTTACGTACGCTGGAACGCCATGGCGATGGTTTCGCGTGCCAACCGGAATACGAATGTAGGCGGCCATATTGCTAGTTTTGCTTCTGCCGCGACCTTATATGATGTGGGTTATAACCATTTCTGGCGAGCAGCTACCGAGCAGGTTGGAGGAGATCTCGTTTATGTTCAGGGTCATTCTTCACCCGGTATTTATGCGTATGCATTCTTGATGGGGGTTTTAACTGAAGAACAGCTTGACAATTTTCGTCAGGAAATTTGTGGCAATGGGTTGTCATCTTATCCTCATCCTTGGCTGATGCCCGATTTCTGGCAGTTTCCAACGGTCTCAATGGGACTTGGGCCATTGATGGCGATTTATCAAGCCCGATTCATGAAATATCTTGGTAGTCGTCAGCTGGTGAATACGGAGAATCGGAAGGTTTGGGCATTCACAGGTGATGGTGAAATGGATGAACCTGAGTCACTCGGTGCAATTTCGCTCGCTTCACGTGAGAAATTGGATAATCTGATTTTTGTGGTGAATTGTAATCTCCAGCGGCTGGATGGACCGGTCAGAGGCAATGGCAAGATTGTGCAGGAACTGGAAGCAACCTTCAGAGGAGCGGGTTGGAATGTCATCAAGGTTATTTGGGGATCCTATTGGGATCCGCTGTTAGCGAAGGATACCAAGGGGCTTCTCCAGCAACGCATGATGGAGTGTGTTGACGGGGAGTACCAGACTTTTAAGGCGCGTGATGGCGCTTATGTCAGAAAGCATTTTTTCGGTAAATATCCGGAATTGCTCGAAATGGTTGCAAATATGACGGATGATGATATTTGGCGACTCAATCGTGGTGGACATGATCCGCACAAAGTTTATGCAGCTTATGCGGCCGCTATCAAGCATCAAGGACAGCCTACAGTCATTCTCGCCAAGACGGTCAAGGGTTATGGCATGGGCGAATCCGGTGAGGCCCAAAATATCACGCATCAACAAAAGAAAATGGGGACGATCTCGCTTAAGGCATTTCGTGACCGATTTGGTTTGCCTGTACCGGACGATAAAATCGATGAGATTCCCTACCTCAAGTTCGAAGAGGATTCGCCGGAATTTAACTATATGCAAGCGCGGCGCGAGGCTATGGGGGGATTTCTGCATCATCGACGGCGCAAGGCAGCAGCTTTGCAAATTCCGCCTTTATCCGCGTTTGAAGCCTTGTTGAAAAGCAGTGGCGAAGGACGTGAATCCTCCACAACGATGGCTTTTGTACGCATTCTCAATGTGTTAACCAAGGATAAAAATATCGGTAAACATATCGTGCCGATTGTTGCGGATGAATCCCGTACCTTCGGGATGGAAGGCATGTTCCGGCAGCTCGGCATTTGGTCCTCCGTTGGGCAGCTCTATACTCCGGAAGATGCGGATCAACTCATGTTCTACAAAGAGCATAAGAATGGCCAGATTCTGCAGGAGGGCATCAATGAAGCGGGTGCCTTGTCTTCGTGGATTGCTGCTGCGACGGCCTACAGCACGCATCAAATACAGATGATACCTTTCTACATTTTTTATTCCATGTTCGGTTTTCAGCGTGTGGGCGATTTGATATGGGCCGCAGGCGACATGCGCTGCCGCGGATTCTTGCTTGGCGGAACGGCTGGACGCACAACTCTGAATGGTGAAGGTTTGCAGCATGAAGACGGTCACAGCCATTTAGCAGCTTCCACCATACCTAATTGTATTTCTTACGACCCCACCTACGCCTACGAAGTGGCCGTGATTATCCAGGATGGATTGCGCCGTATGTACCAAGAACAAGAAGATGTGTTCTACTACATTACCGTGATGAACGAAAACTACGCGCATCCTGACCTGCCTAAAGGTGCAGAACAAGGTATCTTGAAGGGAATGTACCTGCTTCGGGAAGGCAGCAAACGCAGTAAAGGCCCCCGGATACAGTTGCTTGGCTCAGGCACGATTCTTCGTGAGGTGATTGCCGCCGCAGACATCTTGCAAAAGGAATTTGGTGTAATTGCCGATATCTGGAGTGCTACCAGTTTTACCGAATTGCGTCGTGAGGCGTTGAGCGTGGAGCGCTGGAATAGGTTGCACCCAACCGAACCAGCTCGATCTTCCTATGTGGAAAACTGTCTTAAAGATCGCGAAGGTCCCGTAGTGGCTGCTACCGATTACATGAAGATTTACGCTGATCAGGTTCGTGCGTTTATTCCAAAACGCTATTATGTGTTAGGTACCGATGGTTTTGGGCGTTCTGATACGCGCGAAAAGCTTAGGCAATTTTTTGAAGTTGATCGCTATTATATCGCCGTTGCTGCGCTTAAGGCGTTGTCAGAAGAAGATAAAATTCCTGCGAAACAGGTTGCCCAAGCGATTAAAACCTTTGGTATCGATCCGGATAAACCCGATCCTGTTACACAATAGATTAACGGGTATCTCCTAAAATTTAGCGTTTTAAACAAAACGAGGTAGGGGCAAAAAATGTTGACGCAGTATGGGATTGATAGGTAAGGAAACATTTTTTGTGGACGACGATGTGTGACGAAATGTGGATTTTTACAGATACCCTGAAACCTATTCAAGCTTCATAAGAAGGTAGCCGTATTGTTGCTGACAAATATATGAACATGATTGAGGAAAGCGTGTGAGTGAGATCAAAAAGGTACGGGTTCCTGACATAGGAGATTTCAAGGATGTGCCTGTTATTGAAATACTCGTCAAGGCAGGGGATGAGCTAGCAGCGGAAGATTCGCTGATTACATTGGAGTCTGACAAGGCAACGATCGAAGTACCCTCACCTTATGCGGGTACTGTCAAAACGATCAGCGTTAAAGTGGGGGACAGGGTTTCAGAAGGATCTGAAATTCTCTCGATGGAAGTTTCTGCTGAACACACTGACGAAGCAGCCAAAGCGGCTCAGTCTGAACAGGCTGAGCCGCCAGAACAGACGGAACGAACCGCGAGTTCCGACAACGGACAGGATAAAGCCCAGCCTGAACATGAAGGGGCTGCTGACACCGTTTCTGCAGAACAGGCTTCGGCGTACCGTGGATCTGCTCGACAACCTTCGCAGATGATCTCAGCGAGCCAAGACAGTAAGCAGGCTGAAGTGAAGCCTCATGCTGGCCCGTCGGTAAGACGCTTTGCGCGTCAATTAGGCGTCGATCTCAGCAAAGTGATCGGCAGTGGGCCAAAGCAGCGCATACTTAAAGAAGATGTGCAGGCCTTTGTCAAACAAGCCTTGTCCAAATCACAAAATTTGGGGGTGGGAGGAGGGGGATTCGACTTATTACCCTGGCCGCATGTCGATTTTGCAAAATTTGGACCTATCGAGTTGAAGTCCTTGACGCGCATCAAACAAATCTCGGGAGCGAATCTGCATCGTAATTGGGTCATGATTCCACATGTCACTCAGTTTGACGAGGCAGATATCACCGATCTGGAAGCGCTCAGAAAAGAATATAACGAGAATCAGCAAGCTCAAGCTGGAACAAAGCTCACCATCCTGGCTTTCTTGATGAAGGCAGCAACTGCAGCATTGAAAAAATTTCCTGAGTTTAATGCGTCACTCGATAGTAGCAATGGCGAAGCTAATTTAGTGATCAAACGCTACTATCATTTAGGGTTTGCAGTCGATACGCCTAGTGGTCTGGTTGTGCCGGTCATTCGAGATATCGATCAAAAAGGCGTCATGATGATCGCGGAGGAATTGGGGAAGCTCTCTTCTCTAGCACGTGAGGGGAAATTAAAGCCAACCGATATGCAGGGAGCCAGCTTCACCATTTCAAGTCTTGGGGGGATAGGCGGCACTGCTTTTACGCCAATTATCAATGCACCAGAGGTTGCGATTCTGGGGGTGTCGAGAGCGACTTTGAAGCCGGTTTATCGCAATGGGGAATTTGTGCCTCGTTTGATCCTGCCTTTATCGCTCTCCTACGATCATCGGGTGATCGATGGTGCTTCGGCTGCGCGGTTTACTTCGCATCTGGCAAGTATCCTGGCTGACATGCGCCTTGCTTTATTTTGATCTTGATCTTGGTAAGCATGCTTGGGTTGTAATACTGCAGGCAAATCATTTTGTGCGTTTCCCCTCATTCAATCATGTCTGAAAGTGCGTTCGGATTGGTCGGTATTTATGGCGGTACATTCGATCCAGTCCATTTTGGCCATTTGAGGATTGCGGAAGAATTGGTTGAAATTTTGCAATTGAGCGAGCTGCGCTTTCTTCCCGCTGGTCAACCCCGTTTGCGGCATCAGCCGCTCGCCTCGCCTTCTCATCGCTCGTTGATGTTGCGAGAGGCGATTCGTGACAATGATAAATTCTTGCTGGATGATCGTGAAGTTAATCGGGTAGGAGAGAGTTATAGCGTAGAATCCTTGCATGAGCTGAAGAATGAATTCCAAGGAAAACAGATCGCACTTTGTTTTATTCTGGGAATGGATGCTTTCCTGAAGCTACCTGGCTGGTATCAGTGGCGTGAATTGTTTGAATTATGCCACCTTGTGGTCGTCAATCGTCCTGGCCATGTTACTGCGATCGATCAGAAAGGATTACCGCCGGAGCTGAGAATCGAGTGCTTGCATCGCTGGACTGACAACGCGAAAAAGTTGCAAACCCTTTCATCAGGCTATGTTTTTACCGCTGCAACCACGTTACTTGATATTTCTGCTACTGCGATCAGAGGTTGTATTGCCAAAGGAAAAAGCGCGCGCTATCTGCTCCCAGACCCAGTATTGGATTATATTCGCGTGCACCATATTTATCGTGAGGGAAAATGAAAACGGATGAGTTGTTGCCGATAGTTACGGCCGCGCTGGAAGATTTGAAGGCGCAAGATATTTTGGTGTTAAAAGCAGAGAATATCACGTCATTGTTTGATTACATGATCATTGCCAGTGCTAATTCGACACGTCAGACAAAGGCGCTGGCGAACCATATCCAGGAAAAAGTCAAAGCGGCAGGCGGTAAAGTTTATAGTATTGAAGGGGAGCAAGTTGGTGAGTGGGTATTGGTAGATCTGGGCGATATCGTCGTACATATCATGCAGCCTGTCATTCGCGAGTACTACGATTTGGAGTCGCTATGGGTGGAATCCAGCGCGATCAAGGAAAAAAACGCTTCAATATAGCTTGAGTTCAGAATATATCCGGTTAATGAATGAAACTTTATATTCTGGCTGTGGGAAATAAAATGCCTGAGTGGATAGTGGCGGGCTTCACCGAATATCATCGGCGCATGCCCAAAGAAATGTCAGTTCAACTGATCGAAATCAAGCCAGAAAAACGGGGTGCGGCGAAACAGGCTGAGAGCTTGCTATTGGCCGAGAGTGAACGCATTCGAGCAGCATTACCCACCCATTGCTACTGTGTAGCAATGGATGAGCTGGGTAAAGGCTTTACCACAATCGAATTGGCTGGAAATTTAGTCAATTGGATGAGAGAAGGGCTGGATATTGCATTCATCATCGGCGGAGCGGATGGATTGCATCGGGATATCAAGCGGACGGCTAATGAAATATGGTCACTTTCCAAACTAACGCTGCCCCATGGGCTGGTGCGTGTTCTGTTGGCAGAGCAACTTTATCGCGCAATGTCGATAATCAAACAGCACCCCTACCATAGAGCGTGAAGGTGCAGGTATTCGTGAAAAATGTTAACTTGATAGAAAGAACGATTGGAACATGCAGCTAAATAACATTAACTTGACAGACGTGAGTTATTCATGAGGGCAACAAAAAACTATATCTATCTCGCTTCGCGGAGCTCTAGAAGAAGAGAACTGCTCAAACAAATCGGCGTAAAGCATAGTGTGCTGCTCATGCGTGAGACGGCATCCCGTGC
Organism: Nitrosomonas nitrosa; assembly: GCF_003051105.1. GTDB lineage: Bacteria > Pseudomonadota > Gammaproteobacteria > Burkholderiales > Nitrosomonadaceae > Nitrosomonas > Nitrosomonas nitrosa. The sequence goes on from NZ_QAOO01000034.1 coordinate 20,786, forward strand.
TATCGATATCGATGAGACACCGTTGCCGGACGAATCGCCAGCGGACTATGTGTATCGTATTACGCGAGCTAAGGCAGAAGCGGGTTGGTCGCGCCTCAAACAACGTAATTTACCCCTACTGCCTGTATTAGCGGCCGATACCATCGTTGCACTGGATGGCTGTATTTATGGCAAACCAAAAGATACCGCGCATGCTGAAAAAATGCTAAAAGAGCTTTCTGGTAGGACGCATCAGGTTTTAACTGCGATCGCATTGGCCTCTCAGGGCAATATCAAGCACCGCCTATCGGTTACGACTGTACGATTCCGTGATATCGGAAAACGGGAAATCCAAGCTTGTGTCGCGAACGGGGAAGTATTTGATAAAGCGGGCGCCTACGCGATTCAGGGATTGGCGGCAGCTTTCATTGTCGAGATTTTTGGAAGTTATAGCGGCGTGATGGGCCTGCCTTTATTTGAAACATCGCAATTGCTGGAAGAATCTGGAATAGAAATATTTCATTGAATCGGGTAAGTGGGGCGATAGAGGAATTCATCGGAGGATGTGAAATGGATTCAGCTAGCGCCTTACAGACAATTTTTTTGCCACAGAACACGCCATGCAGTTCGGTTTCTTGTGATTAGGTCATTCCACGCGCAATGAGTAATGAAATTCTGATCAATGTGACACCACAGGAAACGCGTGTTGCCGTCATCGAACAGGGAATCGTTCAAGAATTGCATATAGAGCGGATGAGCAGCCGCGGTATCGTCGGCAACATCTACAACGGGCAAGTAAGCCGTGTTCTGCCAGGTATGCAATCTGCCTTTATCGACATCGGCATGGAGCGGGCCGCTTTTCTCCATGTGGGTGATATCAAGGAATTGAATGTCAATGGTGATCAGGGAAGACCCATCGAAAGGTTGTTGCACGAAGGAAACAATATACTCGTTCAAGTCATCAAAGATGCGATTGGGACGAAAGGAGCGAGGCTTTCTACCCAGATCAGCATTGCCGGGCGGTTGCTTGTTTATTTGCCGCATGAATCTCATATCGGTATTTCACAGCGCATCGAGGACAGCTTTGAACGTGAACTGCTGCGTGAGAAACTCCAGCATGTCCTTCCACCTGAAGGGAAAGGGGGCTATATCATCCGGACCATGGCTGAAGCGGCAACCGAAGCGGATCTGCGTGCAGATATAGAGTATCTGCATAAGCTGTGGCTCGACATCCAAAATAAATCATTGGTCGTTAGCTCTCCCACTTTGCTTTATCAGGATTTAGATCTCAGTCATCGAGTGCTGCGCGATTTTGTTGACGATGATACGCACCGCATCTTGGTCGATTCACGCGAGACATATCAGAAATTGATCATTTTTGCGCAGACCTACATGAGCAATGTCGTAGACAGAATCGATCATTATACCGGTGAGCGGCCGTTATTCGATTTGTACGGCGTCGAGGAAGAAATCGACCGGTCGCTAGCGAGGCGAGTCAATCTCAAATCCGGCGGCTATGTCATCATTGATCAAACCGAGGCACTCACGACTATGGATGTGAATACTGGCGGATACATCGGCGTGCGTAATTTTGACGATACCATTTTCAAAACCAATCTAGAAGCCGCTCAGGTCATTGCACGCCAGCTCCGTTTACGGAATCTGGGTGGTATTATCATTATCGATTTTATCGATATGGAGAATGAAGAGCATAAAAGCGCAGTGTTGGCGGAGTTCAACAAAGCATTGATGAGAGATAGAACGCGTATGACCGTCAACGGTTTTACTGCATTGGGGCTAGTCGAGATGACGCGAAAGCGTACTCGCGAGAGCCTTGCGCATATCCTATGCGAGCCTTGTCCAACCTGCCAGGGACGTGGGCAAATCCGAACAGCGCAAACGGTTTGCTATGAAATTCTGCGTGAGTTATTACGGGTATCCCGTCAATTCGATGCAAACGAATTCCGGATTCTGGCTTCCCAGCAAGTCATCGATTTATTTCTAGATGAAGAATCACAAAATTTGGCTCAGTTGGCTGATTTTATTGAAAAACCAGTCGGTCTGCAAGTGGAAGCTTCTTCCCAAATTCCGCGATTGAATTTTTAATTTCTCCCGCGGATGTCCCGAAGCATGATCGCAAAAGCGAAAGCGGGCAGAAAGCAGTGGATTTGATGACGTGTATGTGCATCACATTGCTATTTTCAGTGTTGCGGGTACATTTTAGCTTTTTGATGACGAATTTATCCTTTCCGCAGTGA
>NZ_QAOO01000035.1 GCF_003051105.1 Nitrosomonas nitrosa
ACAGGATGCACACCTCTTACCTCAAAAACCCAAAAAACTAGCGCCTTTGTTACATATTCGTTATAGCATTACCCACAAATTTTCCTGAAGAGCCATAGTTATCAATATCTTCATTGCCCCGCCACTATAAGGATGGTAATAAAGACACACGTCGAACAATCTAGCGTCACCACTCCAGATCGTTCCACCAATAATTTGACCGATAAATCGTACTTCTCAAACATCTTCAGCTCGAATTTACAGGCCACTTGAAACATTATCGAAGCCGTCGATTTATGGCAGCAAACGCTGAGAAGACGCGCGTATGTTTAATCACAATAATACTTTTAACCTGCTTTTAAATCCCATTAAACAACGCAGATAACTTTTCGACACCCCAAAATATTTCTGCTGCCTGGAACAGATTCCATCATAACAGCTCATGCATATATCTTTAAATAATATTAAATTAGATTATTATAATATTTTCTTATAATGAAAAAACAATGAGACTTCAACAACTACGCTATCTAAGTGAAATCGTTCGTCAGAACCTTAACCTCTCGAAAGCAGCCGAACGCTTGCACACATCCCAACCCGGCATCAGCCGCCAAATTCAGCTTCTTGAGGAAGAACTGGGCGTTACCATTTTTGTCCGTAACGGCAAGCGCATCGTCAAATTGACCCCACCGGGACAAGCCATCATTGGCATCGCCGAGAAAATGCTCAAAGATGCTGAAAATCTCAAGCAAATCGGCTTGGAATTTAGTGATAGTGCCAGTGGCGAGCTCATCATTGCCACAACCCATACCCAGGCACGTTATGCCTTGCCCCCCATCATTAAGCGCTTCACTGAGCGATACCCGAAAGTCAAACTCATTCTGCGCCAAGGTAGCCCTACCCAGATATCGGAGCTTGTTTCATCAGGTGAAGCCAATCTCGCCATTGCGACCGAGGCTATCGAACTGTTCGAGGAACTCGTCATGCTACCTTGCTATCAATGGAACCGCTGCATTATTGTTCCACCTAAACACCCTCTCCTCAGGCAACAGCCGGTGACGCTGGAAGCAATCGCGCTTTACCCTATCATCACCTATGATTTTGCATTCACGGGCCGTTCCAAAATCAATCAAGCGTTTGAGTCAAAAAAGTTGACGCCTAACGTTGTGCTGACCGCCATCGATGCAGACGTGATCAAAACATACGTAGAGTTGGGATTAGGTATTGGCATCCTGGCAAAAATGGCATTTGATCCACACCGCGACAAGCACCTGCGCGCAATTGATGCCAGCCACCTATTTGAAGCCAGCATGACGCGAATCGGCATCAGCCGTAATAGCTATATCCGCAGCTATGTGTATGACTTCATAGAAATGTTCGCACCACATCTCGACCAAGCAACCGTAAAAGCCGCTATGAAAAGCAAGCACCCCAGATCTTCCAAGAATGCGCTTGAATGAAAGAACATCGAACCGATAACAACAAGCAATCACAGCACTTACAGGTTTTTATTCCCCCCCTTCATTTACAAGGTATTGGCGTCGATACCCTTGCCACCGAACAGCTATTCACCAAAGAGGCAAATTTAACTCCTGCATTTTTTTAATTAAAGCTTGCATTACCTTTTTTCTTGTATATAATGAGAATCATTCTCATTAGCGATATTAAAGTGCAAACCATGAAATCATCGAATATGAATTTGCAATCGGCTAGCGAACCGCAGCCATCAAAACCACTCAGCTACGATCCTAGCAAACCTATCGATAGCGATAGTTTATTTACGACCAGCAATGAAGTGCTTATTCAACACCAGGGCGAACACTACCGGTTGCGCCGGACTCGGAACGGCAAACTAATCCTGACAAAATAAGTTGCAAGAGTTGGTTTATGACTTCAGAAGCTCGACTACCGGATCACTCAGTTTCTCATCAGTCGCTGGAAGTACTCTCTCTCCTCTGCCAGTGACACTTTTAGCCAGCCAGCCCCATTTCGGGCAAGCCAGCCAACTTTTTTTTGATCGAGGAAGCCTGAACTATGAAATCTCTCAAAAAATTTATCCCTATGCCCACGTTTCATGAAATAAATTACTTATCTGGCTGTTCGCCAACTGACCAGGCCGGACTCACTTCATTCAGTAGAAACCAGGCGTTCTCTAAAACCGAATCCACAGCGACCGACAAACTTAGCTGGATAAAAAATGCCTTACAGCGATGGGCACAGCTGTTCAATACAGGCAGTCACCCCCAGCTTACTCAGGCATCAAACGCAATATCAGCACCATCGAATCCAGATACTTTCAGCCAAAAACAAACCATCGCAGAAGCGTGTGTATGCCCTGACAAGGAATGGGTGCCGCTCATCAAGGCGCGCAAGCATGTCGATCAAGATTTCGATTCCACAAGGGCCCATCCATCCGATACAAATCAAGCCAATCTTGCCGGACAAGCCATCTTGTGCGTCGGAGGCCGTGCTGCACTCTACCCCGACTACCTTAGATTGGTCGAAACTGCCGGGGGATGTTTCATGGCTTATCGTAATAGCCCGGATAACAATCAAGATCATCTGGAAAGCCTGCTAGATCGCGTCAATATGGTGATCTGCCCGGTTGACTGTATCAACCATGATGATTATTTTGCAGTCAAACGTCACTGCAAACTAACGGGCAAAGCCTGCGCATTTCTGTCGCACTCAAGCTTACCCACTTTCAGGGAGGCTTTGAAAATGTTAATCAATCGATCCTCAAAAAAGCAATGATGGAGCGAATCACGCCTGCCAAACTTAACAAGTGATTTACATCCTCTGACTCGCCATTGCTGGCGTAATCAATCACTGTTTAATTTTACCCAGGATTGTGGTTTTAGCAGGGTTCACTTCACAACGCCTCGTTTAACTTATGACAAAGTTCGGGGAGTCTAACATTGCCTCGATGCGGATCCACTGTCGACCCCATTTTTGATCTTCCCTTTTTTTGAACCCCAGCAAATTCGATCCTATCGCCATATAATCAAGTAAATAAACCAAGTATTTTTTACTTAATCAGTGCGTTAAAAAATAAACCCAAAAACAATCTCCGCACCCCAGTATGCAGCCCTTCCTTCAAATCCTGTATCATCCTCCTTTTCGAGTAACTGCAACGCACTCATGAAAACAATTTTTCTGGATTTTGAAAAAGGTATTGAGGAATTTGAAGAAAAGATCGAGCAATTACGCTATGCTCAGGATAATTCAGCATTGGATATTTCGGCAGAAATCACGAAATTACAAGCCAAAAGCCAGTCACTGACAAAAAGTGTTTATGCCAAACTGACGCCTTGGCAAATTTCGCAAGTAGCGCGTCATCCTCAGCGCCCCTATACACTTGATTATATCAAGCACTTATTCACTGATTTTGAAGAGCTCCATGGCGACCGTCATTTTGCGGATGATCATGCTATTGTCGGTGGCATTGCCCGGTTTAACGGACAGACGGTTATGGTGATCGGCCATCAAAAAGGTCGTGATACCAAAGAAAAAATTTATCGTAATTTTGGCATGCCAAAACCTGAAGGTTATCGCAAAGCGCTCAGATTGATGCGTCTGGCAGAAAAATTCTCGATCCCACTGATTACTTTTATAGACACCCCAGGTGCCTATCCAGGAATCGATGCGGAAGAACGTGGACAATCTGAGGCCATTGGAAAAAACCTCTATGTCATGGCAGAACTGAAAGTGCCCGTTGTTTGCGTCGTAATCGGTGAAGGTGGCTCGGGTGGTGCCTTAGCTATCGCGGTCGGCGATACCGTCTTGATGCTGCAGTATGCCACCTATTCAGTCATTTCACCTGAAGGATGCGCTTCCATTCTATGGAAAAGTGCAGATAAGGCATCTGATGCAGCAGAAATCATGGGTATTACCGCTGATCGCCTCAAAGAATTGGAATTAATCGATGGCATTATCAATGAACCGCCCGGCGGCGCCCATCGCGACCATGCAGCCACCATGCAATCGGTAAAGAACGCCTTACAGGATACTCTCCGGAAACTCCACGACCTCTCGCAAGAAGCGCTCTTGCAGCGGCGTTATACTCGTTTGATGGGGTATGGCAAGTTCAAGGAAACCAAAACCGAGCACCATTCTTGAACAGATCGAATGCATCCTGCGTGAACATCTAGCCGAGCAAAAACGCTTGACAGTCGCACTCAGCGGCGGCGTTGATTCGGTAGTGTTGTTACATGCACTGCATACGCTCTCGGGCTCGATGACTTTCGAACTCTCTGCAGTGCATGTCGAGCATGGGATTAGTCCTTTTTCCTCCCAGTGGAGCAATTTTTGCCAAGCGCGATGCGATGCCTTGGGTGTTCCTTTGCAGATCTTTCGCCTGCAAGTGAAAAAAATTCCTCAGGTGAGTCTCGAAGCTGCTGCCCGTCACGCACGCTACCAAATATTCAAACAAATTCAGACAGATTTCATCGTGCTCGCTCAACATCAGGATGACCAGGTTGAAACTATCCTGTTACAACTGCTTCGCGGTGCAGGCGTCAAGGGATTAGGTGGAATGCCCGTCGTCAGAAAGCTGGATACGGCAGGCACCGTCAAACTGCTGCGGCCATTGCTAGACATTACACGCGCAACGATTATGCAATATGCACAACAGTATCAGCTTGAATGGGTAACAGATGAAAGCAATGAAGATATCACGTACAACCGCAATTTTCTTCGTCATAACATTTTCCCACTTATAGAAGCACGATTCCCAGCCTACCGTCACACGCTATCGCGTGCCAGTCGCCATCTCGCCGAGGCATCCCATTTATTGGATGAACTCGCTGACAGTGACAGCAAGCTCACGATGACAAATGGTGAGCTACGCATAGACAGCTTGCGTCAACTCAGCCTAGCACGCGCAAAGAATCTATTGCGCTATCTGTTCTCGCAACAGGATGTGATCCAACCAAGCTCCGTAAAATTGGCGGAGATTTTGCGGCAATTACTTACAGCAGGAGATGATACTCGACTCCATCTCATTTTCGGTCAGGTCGAGATTCGATGCTTCAAAGGTTTGGTCAAAATCCAACCCGCGCGAACTCCGCCCAAAATTGCAACGCCCCTTATCTGGCACGGCGAGCAGGCCTGGATTCTCGATTCTTTAGGCGGAACGATTGAATGGCATCGCCAGGCAAATGGCGGTATCGATCCACAAAAATTAACAGACCAGCCCGTCACGGTCCGCTTGCGTACAGGCGGAGAACGCTTTCAGCCCGATTGCCAACGCCCACGCCGCAGCCTAAAAAAAATTCTGCAAGAGGCTTCGATCCCACCTTGGGAACGTAACACCCTTCCATTAATTTACAGTGGAGATCGGCTTGTTTGGGTACCCGGCATTGGGATCGATTGCTTTTTTCAGGCGTTACCAGGAGAATGGGGCATCATGCCCCTATGGCTACCAAACTAGCTAGACTCTGGGTTCGTTTTATTTTATCGATCAATACATTTCATAAAAATTATTCAAAATGATTCTCGTCACGGGTGGAGCAGGATTTATTGGAGCAAATTTTGTATTGGATTGGTTAGCTCAATCCGATGAGCCTATCATCAACCTCGACAAATTGACTTATGCTGGCAATTTACAGAATTTAGCCTCGCTTGAGGGTGATCCACGGCATATTTTCATACAGGGCGATATCAAGGATCGTGAAAAGGTGGCCGCATTGCTCAGTCAATACCAGCCACGTGCAATCATTCATCTGGCAGCCGAAAGCCATGTCGATCGCTCTATTCACGGCCCAGAAGATTTCATTCAAACCAATATCGTAGGCACCTTCCGTTTATTGGAAGCAGCTCGTCAGTATTGGCAAAATCTCGAAGAACGGACAAGACAGGCTTTCCGCTTTCTTCATGTTTCCACCGATGAAGTATATGGCTCACTTTGCAAAGATGCGCCCGCATTTACGGAAACACATTGCTATCAACCCAATAGTCCGTACTCGGCCAGTAAAGCCTCGAGCGACCAACTGGTTCGCGCGTATCACCATACCTATGGACTCCCGACTTTGATCACCAACTGCTCCAACAACTATGGCCCATTCCAGTTTCCGGAAAAACTCATCCCTTTGATGATCGTCAATGCGCTCGCGGGTAGACCCCTGCCGATCTATGGAGATGGCCAGCAAATCCGCGACTGGTTGTATGTCAAGGATCACTGCAGCGCTCTTCGTTGTGTGCTGGAGCACGGCAAACCAGGGGAAACCTACAATATCGGTGGCTGGAATGAAAAACCGAATATCGAAATCGTGCAGACAATTTGTGAATTGCTCAACGCATTGCGGCCGGCCGATTATCACAAACTGATTACCTATGTCGCCGATCGCCCCGGTCATGATCGCCGCTACGCCATCGACGCACGGAAAATCGAACGCGAATTGGGCTGGAAACCGGTTGAAACATTTGAAACCGGTATTCGAAAAACCATCCAATGGTATCTCGAACATCAAACGTGGGTAGCCAGCGTGCAGTCTGGTGAATATCAGAAATGGATCGAAACCCATTACCAAGGACATGCCGGATGAAAATCCTGTTGTTCGGGAAAAACGGCCAGCTCGGCTGGGAACTGCAACGCAGCTTAATCCCGCTGGGGGAATTGATCGCCCTGGATAGAACCAGCCAAGTCTATTGCGGTGATTTGGCCGATCTGGCAGGGACCGCACATACCATCCAGACGATATCACCGGATATCATCGTCAATGCAGCAGCCTATACGGCAGTCGATCGCGCAGAAAGCGAACCCGAACGTGCCCATCGAATCAATACCGAAGCACCCGCCATCATGGCGCAGGAAGCGCAGCGTATTGGCGCATGGATGGTGCACTACTCGACCGATTATGTTTTCGATGGCAGTGGCAACCAACCTTGGCATGAATCAGACTCGCCCGCCCCCCTCAATGTCTACGGAAAAACCAAACTCCAAGGAGAAGAGGCGATTCGTCAGTCTGGCTGCCAGCACTTGATTTTCCGAACGAGCTGGGTATATGCCGCACGCGGCAACAATTTTGCCAAAACCATGCTCCGTCTTGGGCAAGAACGCGATAGCCTCTCGGTCATCGATGACCAGCTCGGAGCGCCGACGGGCGCAGATTTACTCGCCGACATGACCGCTCATGCGATCCAACAAGCAAGAGGGCAACCCGAAGTAAGCGGCCTGTATCATTTGGTTGCTGATGGGGCTGTCTCCTGGTATGACTATGCCCGTTTCGTGCTCGACTTTGCAAGAAATCGCTGCACGATCAAAGCGCATCCCGATGCAATTCTGCCAGTGCCGAGTCTTGCTTTTACAACAGCGGCAAAACGTCCACTCAATTCTCGCCTTAGCACCGAAAAATTCCGCTCCACCTTCGGATTATGCATTCCGCACTGGGAAACGGGTGTCTGCCGAATGCTTACCGAGGTATTAGAAAAATAGCAATAACGCGTTACCGTAGTTGCCAGCGCTCTCCACCGAGCATGACATCAGCAGTCACTCTGCCGAAACGCTTGGCAAAGCGTTCAGCCAACCCTTCCTGCGTCGTAAAATCAACAATCCGATCAGTTTGAATGATTTCGCGAGCAACATATTCAGCGCTGCCTAATCCATCCACCAAACCAAGTTCAATGCTTTTTTCACCTGTCCAGACCATTCCGCTAAATATTTCCGGGATATCCTTCAGCCGATCGCCTCTGCCGTGTCGCACTACCTGAATAAACTGCTGATGGATTTCGGCCAGCATCTGCCTGGCATGCTCTCTTTGCTTAGGATCGGAAGGCAAGAAAGGATCCAGAAAACTTTTGTTCTCTCCCGCGGTGAGCAGGCGGCGCTCTACACCAAGTTTCTCGAGTGTACCCGCAAAACCAAAGCTATCCAGAACAACGCCGATTGATCCCACGATGCTCGCTTTATCTACAAAGATTTTATCTGCAGCCACGGCGACGTAATAACCACCCGATGCACAAATATCTTCCACTACGACATAAAGCGGTATCTGCGGATATTCAGACCGCAATCTGCGAATTTCGTCATTGATATAACCCGCTTGTACGGGACTGCCACCCGGACTATTAATCCGTAATATAACACCCGCGGTATTTTTATCTTTAAAGGCTTTTTGCAAAGCGGCATTGATATTGTCCGCACTTCCCATACTGTCTGCTTTGATTTCACCACGCAAATCCACAAGCGCCGCATGCTTGTCTGTAATCCGACCAGGCTCGCCATCAAACCAGCCCAGTCCCCAGAACAGCAAAAGGTAGAGATAGACAAAAGTCAGTGATTTGAAAAAAATACCCCAATACCGTACCCTCCGCTGCTCTTTCACCGAGGAAGAGATTATTTTTTCAAGAACCTCCCTCTCCCAACCCTCTTTTCGATTTGTCGAATCTATATCTGCCATAACTTCCTAAATTCTTTAAATGGTGTTTCTTGAACAAAAATGAGATGAGTAGGTTATCTCAAAACAATGTCAATTTGCATACCGCTTAAGCGGCATGACTGCCACTTTTATGCAGCCATGCCAGTTTTCGCGAATAATTATCGCTTTCTTGTCCTCTATTGAGGTAACGTTGGCGATGAGGCAGTTTGTTCCATGACAAAAATCTCGACACGACGATTTTTGGCGCGATTATAGGCGCTATCGTTCGGTGCAATCGGTTGATACGAGCCTCGACCATCAATTTGAATACGTTGAATGGGCACACCCCGGCTGACTAAATAGTCACGCGTACTTGCGGCACGATTGACCGATAGAGGGTTATTGATGGTATCCGTACCAGTGTTATCCGTGTGTCCAACGATCATTATTGTCGTGCCAGGATTGTTAAGCAAGCTGGTCGCGAAACTATCGAGAATCGGTCTAAAATTCGGCTTGATGTCTGCGCGCCCAGTATCGAACGAAATATCGCTTGGAATATTGAGCATCAAACGATTATCTGCGGTCTGTGACACCTGCACGCCGGTACCGGCTGTCGCTGATTCCATTTGCCTTTTCTGCTCTTCCATTCTTTGTGACCAGACATAGCCAGCTCCTGCGCCCAGTACAGCGCCCGAACCAGCTCCAATGGCAGCACCTTTCCCGCCACCGATAATAGCACCAATGGCAGCACCGGTACCCGCGCCAATGGCTGCCCCCTGAGCAGTACCTCGCTGAGTATCGGTCATGGTGGCACATCCACCAAGCACCAGTGAAGTTACAAGCATTGAGATCGTCATTCGGGTTTTCATAAACATCTCCTCGTAAAATTTAAATTGTACTGTAGCAGAAGAAGTAACACATCATGCTTAGTCGTTATCGATACGATGACGATGCCATTTCGTACCGATAACGGTACAATTATCCACTTATTTTTTTCATACAAATAAAATAAATCATGACACAACCCATCATTGACTGCGAATTACACGATTATATTGAAGTCGCTTGTATGTATGGTTATCAAGTCAGACTCGTTTTAAAAAATCAGCAGATAATTGAAGGTCAAGCAAAAGATATTGTAACAACAGCAGAAAAACGCGAATTCTTAGTAATTGAAAATGAGCAGGGAAGACAACAAGTTGAGCTAATAACGCTCGACAAAATGCAGGTGCTGACAACCAATGCAAAATTTAATGAAATCTCTTTTTAGCATCCTCAACCAATGTAAGCAAGCAATGCCAGAACACAGTGTGTAGCGCCATTTTATCGAATAGTATAAGTTTCTTGCTATAACTTACATAAAAGAAGCACTCAAATTTTGGTATCATCGCAGCTTTAATGATTCATACAAAAAAGCACCCCGAACATCAATTATCTCTCTATAAAAACAATCGCTTTCTGACGCCTACTGTGTGTGCCCGCGTGACTTGACAATCAAAATCACAAGCGTGACTTTCCTCGACTGTAACATTTAATCCGCTCCAACATGGATGATCAATGTTCACTCGTCACTCAGAGAGACATTGCTTTTCTGGATGCCAATAAATCTAATTACTAAAAAGGAGACATAATGAATCTAAATCTTACTGGCAACCATATAGAAATCACACCGCCCCTGCGGGATTACGTCGTTTCTAAGATGAGTAAGATTACCCGACATTTTGATCATGTGATCGATATCAACATCATTTTATCGGTGGAAAAACATACGCAAAAAGCCGAGGCCAATGTCCATGTTCGCGGTAAAGATATCTATGTTGAAGCAGATGGTGGAGATATGTATGCCTCGATCGATTACTTAGTAGACAAGCTTGACCGGCAAATCCTCAAGTATAAAGAAAAAAACATGGAACGCCGTAATCATGACGCACTGAAAAATCAAGAATTCGATCAACCCGAATAGAACTGGCTCAGCAAAAAAGTTGTAATACCAGAAATTAACGTACCTCACTCTGCTTGTTAGACAAGACTGCGCTGATAGCGATTGAGCACAAGAATTCCGGGGAATAGAAATCCATGACATATCCGTCACGCGTATTTCTCCATCAGTCCAACCGATAAGCGTAACGCAAGCATTGCTGTGAAACCCCTACGAAAATGATAATTTCTGGAGAAACCAGCCAATTTAATCAAGAGCACTTTCATTTCTTCTTATGAATCTTATTTCACAATTGTTACCTGAATCAAATGTCATCGTTGATTTGGATGTCGGAAGTAAAAAACGCGTTTTTGAACAAGCCGGATTGTTGTTCGAGAATACGCTGCATGTTGCGCGCAGCCAAGTTTTCGATAGCTTATTTGCACGCGAAAGGTTAGGTTCGACTGGTTTGGGTCAAGGTGTCGCGATTCCTCATGGCAGAATCAAGGGGCTACGAGAAGCCGCTGCCGTCCTAGTTAGAATGAAAGAAGCCATTCCCTTTGACGCGCCAGACGGCTTGCCTGTCAATCTCGCCTGTATTTTACTTGTACCTGAAAAAGCGACCGACAAACATCTGCAAATTTTGAGCGAGCTCGCCCAAATGTTCAGCGATAAAGCGTTTCGTGAAAAATTGTTAACAAGCAAAGACGCCAAAGAGATCCATCAGTTGATTACGGATTGGACGCCCGATCATGTCTCAAATTAGCGTTACCCAGCTATTTGAAGGTAACCAAGAAAAATTATCCTTGAGCTGGGGATATGGGCAGGATTACGGTAACAAACAGCTCGATAATGACGCCATCGCCCTATCCGCTCAAGGACTCATCGGGCATCTCAATTTTATCCATCCAAATTGGATACAGGTGCTGAGCGACATGGCGGTCGACTACCTTGCCCATCTCGAACCCGACGCTCTCCAAAAAAAATTCCAGCTACTCGCCCAAAGTAACTTGACATGCATCATTGCAGCCGACAGTGTCGCACTTACCGATGAATTACGATCATTCGCCACACGCACCCAAACTCCGATACTCTGTTCAACCTCCTCCAGTCTCGAAGTTATCTGGGTTTTACGATCCTATTTAGCGAAGGTACTGGCGCCCAGCATCAGCAAACACGGGGTTTTATTGGATGTGCTCGGAATGGGCGTGATGATAACGGGTGAAAGCGGTGTGGGTAAAAGCGAATTGGCATTGGAACTCATCAGCCGCGGCCATGGGTTGGTTGCAGACGATGTCGTTGAATTGCGTCGAATCGGGCCAGAAACACTGGAAGGATCCTGCCCGCCTATTTTACGTGATTATATTGAAGTTCGCGGACTTGGCATGCTGAATATCCGCACCATTTTTGGGGAAACCGCAGTCCGCCGTCGCAAAAATATGAAGCTCATCGTCCATTTGGAGAAAACAAGTGGCACTGATATCAGTGCGTTTGAGCGATTGCCACTGAGCAATCTCAATGAAAGCATATTGAGTGTCACCATACGCAAAGTAATTATCCCTGTGGCAGCCGGACGAAATCTGGCTGTGTTGGTTGAAGCCGCGGTCAGGAACTATATTCTGCAATTGCGTGGAATAGACAGCACTCAGGAATTCATTAGGCGCCATGAGCGGGAAATGAACGGTGACGATGCTGATTCTGATTAATACCAAAAATATCATCTCTACCCACAATGCCTTTTAAACAAACCATCACATTAGCCTTTACCGGTGCTTCGGGTATGCCTTATGGTATCCGTCTGCTAGAAATACTACTGGCCCAGGGGGTACGCGTTTTTTTGCTATATTCACAAGTTGCCCAGATCGTCGCCCATCAAGAAATGGATTTGACACTTCCTTCGCGTGCGCAGGAAGCCGAAACATACTTTAACGATTGCTTCAAAGCTGCCAAAGGACAACTAAAAGTATTCGGACGGGAAGAATGGTTTGCCCCGGTTGCTTCCGGTTCCAACCCGGCTGATGCAATGGTTATTTGTCCCTGCACCATGGGAACGCTGTCAGCCGTGGCATCCGGGCTCAATCAGAAGCTGATCGAACGCGCGGCAGATGTCATGCTAAAGGAAAATCGCAAGCTCATTTTAGTCCCACGCGAAATGCCCTTTTCCGCCATTCACCTGGAAAACATGCTCAGGCTGGCACGCTGCGGCGCGATCATCCTGCCGGCCAATCCTGGCTTCTACCATCATCCCAAAAATATACAAGATATCGTCGATTTCGTGGTTGCACGTATTCTTGATCATTTAGGCGTTGAACATACCTTGATGCCACGCTGGGGCGAAGAAGATGAATAGGCAAAACTATTTTTGCGTCCAAGTGGTTATAAAAAAAACCGTCATGAGCGTGCGTAGCAGATTTGTTCTTAGCCGCTAACATCTGCTGTATATTTACTCCATAGCCGCTACTTCAGCGTATTCATCGACGCACAGGCTTCAGATGAGATCGGTTGTAGCATACCATTGTTCAAGTAATAGATTGTTTTCTCGGTAACGATATAATCCATCGCAATATCATGTTCATGCGGGTAAGTGGTCGGCAAATGAAGTAGTTCGAATGCGATACCGATAGTCAGTGGCCGGGGATGAATTGCAGCCAAGGTACGATCGAAGAAACCGCTGCCATAACCCAAACGGTATCCCTGATTGTCAAAACCGATCATGGGAATCATTACAGCATCGATGTTCACTTGTTCGGTATCGTGAGGGATAGCAATACCATAAGCGTCTTCCCTCATTGGCGCATCTGGCCACCATTTACGAAATCTTAACGGTTGATGGAGGCCGATCACCTCCGGCAGCGCCAATGTTGCGCCACGCTCAAACAAATACACCATCACCGGCGCAGGATCATATTCTCCCTGATGGGGTGAATAAAAGCCTACCGACCTTTGCTGTAATACCGGGAAACCTTGAATAAGCAAGCTAGTGATGGCTTCACTCCAATTCTCCCGCTCAGCTTTCGGGATTTGCTTTCGGCATGCGATCAAACGTGCACGCTGCTGTCTTCGCCATTCTCGCCAGTTTTCCATAAGGTAGCATTTTAACCGATAAATTGTTGGAGATGAGGTAACCCAAGGTCTTTCAGTTCGATCCAGCTTCTCCTGGCCACACCGATGAAAGGGCACAAGGAAGATGACCATCGGCACAATACTGTGTACAGTAAAAAATTGAATGTGCAGCTCATAACTCTTATCCTTTACTTTACTTGGGGCAGATGGAGCAAAGTGCATCTAAGTGACCACCCTCTTGTAGCGAGGTTAAAAGTTGCTGTAATAACTAAACTATTCATAATGTTAATATCAAATATTAGCAATCTACCGAGCAAAGCAGGTTCTACAAACCGGGCTGGATTTGGTATTTATTTCCTTCATCCCGAATAATCGATTATTTTTGTTATTAATAGGAGTCAATATGCCATCTTTCGATATCGTATCCGAAGTAGATAAAACAGAAGTCAAAAATGCTGTCGATCAAACCAACAAAGAAGTTGGCACTCGCTTCGACTTCAAAGGCTCTGATGCACGGGTCGAGCAAGCTGAAATGGCACTGACTATATTTGCTGACAACGAATTCCAATTGAGCCAGGTGCAAGATATACTCAACACGAAATTGAGCAAGCGTGGTGTCGATATCCGCAGCCTTGAAATCGGTGACAAAATTGAGAAAGTCAGCGGTAACAAAGTAAAACGTTCCTGCACAGTCAAAGTGGGGGTCGAAACAGAGCTTGCAAAGAAAATTGTCAAACTGATCAAAGAAAGTAAGTTGAAAGTACAGGCCAGCATTCAGGGTGAATCTGTGCGCGTGACGGGCAAGAATCGTGATGACTTACAGGAATGCATTGCCTTTGTCAAGAAATCGATTACCGATTTTCCGCTGCAATACCAGAATTTCAGAGATTAGATCACTGACGGCAATATAACTGGAAAACGAATGACATAAATGCATGAACAGTCTATTCGGTTTTTCTTATCACACACCGGTTATGGTAGTCCCTTAGCCCAGAAATAAAGAATAATATCAGGGGAAATACATATGACAACCAGAGCGTTACGATCCATCTATCAACTCAAAGTCAGCCTTAAAGGTCTACGCCCTCCAATATGGCGCAGATTTTTGATCGCAAGCACCGCCAGCCTGAATGACCTCCATCAGGTTTTGCAGATTGTGATGGGATGGGCCGATTCCCATCTGCACGAATTTACCAAGGATGATATCCGCTATGGTATGCACGATGCCGAATTCCCTTCGGCTGTGCGCGACGAAGCCAAGTACCGGCTTAATCAGGTATTGAAGCAAGAAAAAGAAAAGCTGCTCTACACCTATGATTTTGGCGACGACTGGGAGCACGAAATTCTGCTGGAAAAAATCCTGCCATTCGAGACAGACACCCAATTACCGACATGCTTGACAGGTAAACGCGCCTGCCCCCCGGAAGACGTTGGCGGAATCTGGGGATACAGGGCTTTTCTGGAAGCGGTTGCCGATCCTGCTCATCCGGAGCACGATAGCATGCTGGAATGGGCAACTGGCGATATAAAACAGCCATTCGATCCAGAGCATTTTGACCTTGCAGCAGTGAATGAAATGTTACGTGGTTGATACAAAGCCTATATGGGCATAGTCGATACACTTTCGAACAGCGTGCATGGGAAGTATTTTAAGAAAAATATGACGTAAGTACTTTTGCAGCCTTGCAAGACGCATTGAAAGGATTGAAGATGCGTTAACGGCATTGAAAAATATAGGGTGGGTTCGCGATACACAACCGTCGCGCAACCCATCGAAAGCAGTTCTACAGAATTAAAGCAGCCACGCGTTAACCGTACCTTTCGCTTAAAACGATCCGCCTATCAGTCTTTCAACCCAATCCAGCACTTAAATAACGGGCAAAAAACGGCCCTTTTTCACCATTTGGTACCGTTGAGGCATCCTATACTTCATTTGCATATTCTAACAAAATAATGCAGCACGCAACACGTGTCATCTAGCGATCGAACGCCGCCGCACATAGCAAGATCATCTGTGTGCCTGGTTTCGATTCATTGCAACCGGAGTGTTTCGAAAGTTCTTTTATGCGCCCTCATCGTGAACTACCCATGGCTCGCAAATAAACCGTTTATCGGATTAAGACGAGCAGGGATGCGGAGATCACACGAGCACTCCGATTCATCCTTCAAGGAGGAAACCCCATGTCGAAAATTGGATTTACATCCCGGATTGGCGGTATCGTCTCAGCATTCGCTTTATTACTGCCCACCCTATCATTTGCCGCTGAACCCGTCATCGTCGACCAAGGCACAAAGTGGACAGACACAGATAGAAAAGATTTTTATAGCCGCGACCAAGGCTCCCGCCTCTTGCCACTCCAATGGATCATCGCCTTAAAACAACCTAATGGTGAACCATTCATGGCTGACAATCTCGGTCGATATGGTTATTTGCCAAATGAAACCAGCCATCCGGCTGGAATGCCCATCGGATTTACCATTGCCAATGGGCAAAACGGACAGGAAATCGGCATGAATTGCGCCGCTTGCCATACCCGTCAGATCGAGGTTGCAGGCACTAGGTATCGTATCGATGGCGGGCCGGGGATCGTTGACTTTCAGAGCTTCCTTGCCGATCTCGATGTCGCAGTGAACACGGTCTTGACGAACCAGCAAGCGTTTACAGATTTCGCACACGCAGTGCTCGGTCCATCACCCACCTCACAAGCGTTGGATGAACTAAAAAAATCAGTAGCAGCCTGGCATTTGCCCTACCATACTTTAATGACGCGTGCACTTCCGGCACAACCCTGGGGCCCTGCAAGACTGGATGCCGTATCGATGATTTTCAACCGCCTAGCCGGACTCGATATCGGTCCGCCTCCAACCTACATGATTCCTGAAAACATCCAGCCGGCTATCGCGCCGGTACGCTACCCATTTCTTTGGAATGCCGCCATCCAGGACAAAACGCAATGGCCAGGCTTTGCCAGTAATGGCAACGATATTTTAGGTCTCGCCCGAAATCTCGGTGAAGTTTATGGCGTATTTGCCATTTTCCATCCCAAAAAAGATTCGTGGCGTCTGCTCGGCATTGACTATCTAGCCAATAATTCGGCCAATTTTCAAGGGTTGAGTGCACTGGAAGATTTGATAAAAAAGATTGGCCCCCCCAAATGGCCATGGGCAATAGATCAAGCGCTTGCCGATAAAGGCAAAGCGATCTATGCTCGTAAAACAGAGGATGGTGGTTGCGCCGAATGCCATGGCATTACTCCCGGCAAAACCCGGTTTCTCGATCAAAAAACATGGAATACACCGATCCTAGATGTCGGTACAGATTCCAGAGAATATGAAGTGCTCAGCCGCACTGTCAAAACCGGCGTGCTCGAAGGCGCAAAAATCCCGTTTCTCGCAGCTCCACTCAAACCAGTCGATACCGCTTTCAACGTACTGGGAACTGCGGTCCTGGGCTCGATTCTCCAGCATTACGTACCCGTCCTGATGAAAGTCGAGGATGTCGCGCAGGCGATCGGTTTGAAGTCGCCGTTCCCGCCAGAAACGGAATCGCTCAAGGAAGCGTACATTGCGCCAACAACAAGCGAAGAGAACCCATCCTATGCGTATGAATCCCGCGTGCTCGAGGGGATCTGGGCAGCAGCACCTTACCTGCATAATGGCTCCGTACCCACACTGGCGGAATTGCTCAAACCCGCAGCCGAACGGGTAAGTTCATTCAAAATCGGCCCAGCTTACGATATCGTTAACGTTGGGCTCGCCACTGAGCAGACCAAGTTCGACTATACCTTACAGACGACGGATTGCAGTGACCGAAATTCCGGAAATAGCCGTTGCGGCCATGAATTTGGCACCACACTTTCTCCCGATGAGAAAAAAGCATTGCTCGAATACCTCAAAACCCTTTAACAAGCCGTTGAAAAACGTAGTCAAGGTAGCCGATGCAAGGTAAAAACTGGCGACGCAACTCATTTTTCAACATTTCGGGCCTGGCTAAGCCAGAACAGGTGGAGTCGCTACTCCTTTTAGGGAGGAAATCATGCATCACTCGCACAACTCGTAATCGCTGGCGTATTAAGATTCTCCTGCACGAGTTACGCCGTTATCAAATCATGGGGGGAAAAGCAAACAGCCACAATGCAGCTCGCGAACAGGTGAACAGAATGTGATCATGATTGGCGCGCCCGGCAGGATTCGAACCCACGACCACTTGGTTCGAAGCCAAGTACTCTATCCAACTGAGCTACGGGCGCTATTTTCTATAAATACATTTTTCGTTACTTCGATACGATCCCAGACGAAGGAATTGAGTGAATCTACCCCCATCTTTGATTTTTGTAGATGTGGAGACGGTTCAGCCAACTTACAGCTCTCAGGACACCTACAGCACTTGGTTATTCCTAGTGTAGATAACCTTTTAAATTTTAACAAATTTATCGAGAGGTTGCTCAATTTTTTTATAAGCATGGTGCCCACTCAATCGGAAGCGTGATATCAGTCAGTATATGCATGAGGGTTAGCTAGAAGAGCAAAGCCATATCGAACGCTATCTCCATCCAACTTTTAGCTACCGGAGATATGCATTCCTCTGCTTAGTGACGATAGCCTCTACGCCGGTCATTATCATGATTTGATTTACTCTGATCTCTCCCGGTAAAAATGTTTCTGCCTTGCTTCAGTTTAGGACTATTCCCATAATTCTGATTAATGAAACCACTATTAAAAGGCCGATAGCCAGAGGAATGATTAGGTATTAAAGGTGCGCGTTGATTTCTCTTCATGTTTGAACTATCACCCTGTTGATCAAGCGGTGATCCATTTCTATTAGTCTCAGCCTCCTGATCATAGCGGTAGATTTGATTACCGAAGCTATGGCTGTTCGGATAATTCGCTTTAGGCTGGCTCGATTGAGTAGGGCGCGACGGAAACGGCGTTTCATGCCCTTTCTTCAATTTCAAATCGCTCCCTTGCTGATTGGGTAACAGTATATTCCGATTCCGCTCAGATGCCTTTCCAAATTGACCTGTGAGGGAAGATGGTGGCTTTGCTGTCGACGAGATATTGGCCTCGATTGTATCCGCCAGTGCAGCAATAGGCATCATTAGTCCTATTCCGATAAGCATAATCTTTCTCATACATCACTCCTTGGATCCTGTATCCTAAATTAAATTAGCAATCAATAGCTTCAGAATCTATTAATGAGGATAGTACACCACAGCCTTAGCATTATTCTCTTCAAATGCACAATAATAAACACAAAAAAGAAGTAAATCTCGACAAATGTTTAACGTAACATTTAGTAACTTTTACTATAAACTGTCCAGTCACCAGACGCATAGCAAGCGGTCACTTTCCTAAATCCCAATATCTCCGATCGATCCTGAATTTCCAAGTAACTGCATCGTCTCTGAATATTATTGCAAAAATAATGCCGAGTTTTAGGAAATCGATATTATCACCTTAAAGCTGGCTTCCTTACCTAATCAAAAATATGATTTTTAAGGTAATTTCTTATCAAGAATAGTAAAGCGGATCGTTGGTAATCAGAATAGCAAATGTCTCAAGTAAGCATTAAAATAGCTGCGATTATCGATATTTGTTATCCTTACTACATTAAGCACCCATCCAAAAATGCTCAACAATATAAAAAAATAGCCTCATTAGCGTAGTAAGAGTTCATCAGTTTCAAGAATTCTCCTTGTTATGTATGAATCAAAATTCATAAAGATTTTATGGATTTGATACGCGCACCCGATTAATCACACAATAGGCACCCCATTTTTGATCGCTTTTTTAGCTTTCTTTTAATCGCTAACAGACATGCCCAACATAGCCATCATCGGTGGCGGCCCTGCCGGATTGATGGCGGCAGAAGTGTTAAGTCAGCCTGGTTTAGAAATTCATCTTTATGACGCGATGCCTTCGGTCGGACGTAAATTTTTATTGGCAGGCATAGGTGGTCTCAATCTGACTCACGCCGAACCTTTCAACGATTTTGTTGTGCGCTTCGGCACTCGACAGTCGGAAATCATGCCGCTACTCAAGCGTTTCACGCCACAAATGGTAAGGGATTGGGCACACGATTTAGGTATTGAAACTTTCGTAGGCTCATCTCAACGCGTCTTTCCGTTGGAAATGAAGGCGGCTCCTTTATTAAGAGCTTGGCTACGCCGTTTACGGACGGCTGGCGTAATGTTTCATACTCGTCACCGCTGGTATGGCTGGAACGAAAATCAGGCCTTAAAATTTTTAACGCCAGAGGGTGAAAAGCGGGTTCAGGCGGATGCGGTGATTTTAGCGTTAGGCGGCGGTAGCTGGGCAAAATTAGGCTCCGACGGCGCATGGTTGCCATTACTGGCAGAAAAAAACGTACTCATCGCTCCACTGCAGCCAGCCAATTGCGGATTCGAGGTACTTTGGAGCGCGCATTTTAGCAGCCGTTCTGCTGCACAACCGTTGAAGTCGGTGAGCCTATCGTTTACCGATGCAGCCGGAAAAAATTATCAAAAACGGGGGGAGCTAATGATCACCGCAACGGGAGTAGAAGGCAGCTTGATATATGCCTTATCTGCGCCACTCCGTGATACGATCAATGTCCAGGGCTCAGTGACGTTTTTTCTCGATCTCGCCCCAGACAAATCCTTGCCCAATCTGGTTAATGCCTTGGCGAAGCCGCGCGGCGCCAAATCTGTGGCCAATCATTTACGTAGCCGGGTGGGTATTGAGGGGGTGAAAGCGGGTTTGCTGCGCGAACATTTATCCACCACGGCATTTGCTGACTCAACCCTGGTAGCTGCTGCAATCAAAGCCTTGCCGATAACGCTCATTGCTCCCCGCCCGATAGATGAGGCAATCAGTACTGCGGGTGGCGTCTGTTTTGAATCGCTGGATGCTCAATTAATGATCAAAACACTGCCAGGCGTTTTTTGTGCGGGAGAGATGCTAGACTGGGAAGCACCCACCGGAGGCTATCTCCTCACCGCTGCTTTAGCAAGTGGCCGTGCAGCCGGATTGGGCGCTTTATCCTGGCTGCAAACAAGGAAACACTTTCATCAATCACAAACGCTACCGACTACAAGTGAATGACATTGAGCTAATTACCCAGGCGCTGCTTGAGTTCCGTGATGAGCGGGACTGGGCACAATTTCATAATCCGAAAGATCTCGCGCTGGCGCTGAATATCGAAGCCGGCGAGCTGTTGGAAGCTTATCTCTGGAAATCTTCTGAGCAAGCCGACATCGACAAGGTGAAAGAAGAGCTTGCCGATGTGTTCGCCTTCGCTTTTCTGCTAGCTGAAAAATATGATTTGGATGTTAAGCGCATCGTGCTCGAGAAAATTGAAAAAAACGCGCTAAAGTATCCTGTGGCAAAAGCCAAAGGGGTGGCCAAAAAATACACCGATTTATAGTCGCTACCTGTTCAACTCACTGATCATTCCGCTCATTCCGCTGTACAAGCTGCCATAACGAGGTCAACTCCGCCGCCCGTACTGCATGTAGCGGGTCATCGGTATCTGCAACGCGGGGATGGTGTGGTTTGATATCTGTCTTTCCCAGCACCTTCAAACCCGCTGCCTCGATCATGGCAAGCAATTCAGCACGCGTACGTAAGCCCAAATGCTCGGCAAAGTCGGAGAGAATCAACCAGCCCTCGCCCCCGGGTGCCAGATGGGTGCTCAGTCCATGCAGAAAACCACGCAGCATCCGGCTTTCTGGGTCGAATATCGCATGTTCTAGCGGTGAGCTCGGTCGTGCGGGAATCCACGGGGGATTGCACACGATTAACGCCGCTTGCCCCTCCGGAAAGAGATTCACCTGCACCAGCTCAACTTGACTTGCCAGCCCCAAACGGGTCAAGTTCTCACGCGCGCAGTCAATTGCGCGCGCATCCAGATCGGTGGCAACGACACGTTGGATACCACGGTGTACCAGTAAGGCAGCGAGTATGCCCGTTCCGGTACCAATATCGAACGCAACTGGCTGTGTGGTCACAAGCTCAGGCAAGGGTGCCTCTGCGACCAACTCGACATATTCGCTGCGGATCGGCGCAAAAACTCCATAATGCGGGTGGATACGCGCCCCCAGTGCTGGAACAGGAATACCCTTCTTACGCCACTCAAAGGCCCCGATCAATCCCTGCAATGCACGCAGTGGGGCAATATAAGCTTCAGTACCTGGGCCATATACTTCAAGACACGCCAAGCGTACATCGGGCGCGCGGGATAAAGGGATGCTGTGATCCGCATTGAAAGGAATCAACAGACTGCCTAAAATTCTGGCACGTTGCGATTGCGCCTGGCGATTCAAATGAAAGGTTTCGGCAGGCGATAAAGTTGACCGCTTTGCTTTGCGCTCCAATCGTTTTTTATCAATACGCCGGGCCAACGCAAGCAGCAATTGCCCCGCATTGTGAAAATCACCCCGCCACAGCAATGCCGTCCCTTCGCAAACCAGACGGTAAGCGGTATCGGCTGCCATCCGGTCATCAATGACCAGCACACGCTTGGGCGGCGGCATGGCTTTCTCAGAACACCAGTGGGCTGATCGTTCCTCACCCGCTTCGTGCCAGTTAATAATGGGATAATTGTTCATGGTAATAGCTGAATGGGTCACGCTTGGGTAGAAAGGGCTAAAACATAGAAATATAAAGACATGAGGGGATTTGAGGTCAGCAAGTCACATGGAAAAGCCCGATGATCGCCCCTTTAGCCTTGTTCCACTGGCGAACGGCTGCAGGCGTGCGTAAGAGATCAACCTGGACATCCTTTTTCTTGAAATACGCTGCCGCCTCCTCAGAGAGCGTGACATTACCATCGTGGCCCGAGCCTATGATCAACCGTTCAGCCCCCTTTTCGTATATAGTGTCAGCCCGAAAACCCCATTTTTTCGACAGTGAGCTGCCTAATTTTTAAGCACTTCCTAGAAGTGCAATGAAATTATTCCTTCAAATATGTTCCTAATTGTGTTTTTTAACTAAAGTTTCGGAGTTCATTTTTCCTCTTAAACTAGAGATATCATATTGATTTATAGAGTCTCAAGCCTTATTGTTCTGGGATCGAGTTGC
>NZ_QAOO01000036.1 GCF_003051105.1 Nitrosomonas nitrosa
ACAGACTTTTCCATATACAAAAGACTTGAATTTTTGAACACGATTGAGGATAGTCTTGATGTGCATCCTGTTCCTTTCCTTCTGGTTGATGGTTGTTCACAACACCTCCATCTTCTCAGAAGAACAACAGGATGCACACCTTACCTCAAAAACCCCAAAAAACTAGCGTCTTTGTTACATATTCGTTATAGCATTACCCATAAATTTTCCTGAAGAGCCTTGTTTATATTACAGGAATGGAAATGCTTGCCTTGTTTGCGTAGCGGGCGAATCAGATGGCGTTGAACTTTGCAGGAGGAGAAGGTCTCATTTACTTCGAAGACCTTTTTCAAGTGGTTGGCTTTAGTAGTCACTGGCAAAGCTGGGAACTAATGGCGCTAGTGATACTGATATTATTGTTGATCCCGTACTAAAGGGGTCAGCACAAATGGAGTCAGGTACAGAATGCATAATTCTTATTATGGCAAATATTAAACCAAATTCTTCATCGGCACTGGAACAGATGTCCGTTTCGTCCGGCTCGGTGATTAGATGCCTGAATATAAACGCCATTGAACGGGTGGCGTATGTTCTCCTGACAAGTTGCCGTTAAATGTGTAAGTGATGAGAGGATAATGATTCTCCATCAGACAATAGCCATGGGCACAGCCAGTCATCATCAATAACACAACCGTTTCAAGGGTTACTGAGAACCTTAGCTGGTCGTCAACGTCATTATAAATCAGTAATTGCTGATTTTGCGAACAAGCAAATCCCCTGAGCGTGGCACAATGCTATACGATTCTTGATCTCATTTGATTTACAGGAGAGTAGTCATGAACTCAAACCACCAAAAACAGGCGATATTATATCGCATGGTGATGGAAGATCATGTTTGCCCTTATGGTCTCAAGGCAAAAGATTTGCTGGAGCGTAAGGGCTTTAATGTTGAAGACCATCATCTTAAGACACGCGAAGATACCGATGCTTTTCAGGAAAAACACGGTGTCGATACAACACCCCAAACCTGGATCAATGGCAAACGCATTGGTGGGTACGATGAGCTGCGTGAATACTTCGGCGAAGGGGTAAAAGACGGTGATGGAGCCAGCTATAAACCGGTAATCGCCATATTTGCCGTTTCCTTTTTGATGGCACTCGCTATGAGTTGGGAAGTTTACGAGACATTTTTGACCGTCCGTACTTTTGAATGGTTTATTTCCATTGCCATGTGCTTGCTTGCAGTTGAGAAATTGCAGGATGTCGAAAGTTTCTCGACCATGTTTCTCAATTATGATCTGCTGGCCAGGAAGTGGGTGCGTTACGGTTATCTTTATCCTTTCGGCGAAGCGCTGGCAGGTATACTGATGATCTCGGGTGCACTTGTTTGGTTGTCTTCACCTATAGCACTGTTTATAGGCACAGTGGGGGCAATTTCGGTACTAAAGGCCGTTTATATCGACAAGCGTGAACTGAAATGTGCCTGCGTTGGTGGCAATAGCAATGTACCGCTCGGTTTCGTTTCTTTGACCGAAAATTTGATGATGATAGGGATGGGAGTTTGGATGTTGATCAAATGAACGATTTAAACACATAGGTAATCCATAATATGGGTGATGGTGGCTGTCTCCACACCAGCAAGCTAGTGTAACGTCCTCAACGTTTCTTAAGCTTTGCTAACTTTAGCCAAGATTGCCTCTGGAGAGGCGGTCCATTGGTTTGGCTTAGGGTTGGCATTGCGATGTTCTAGGTACTGCTGGGTTGCTGCCTTTAGTTCATCAACACTGCGAAATACACCCCGACGAATCTGCTCTTCGGGAATATCCCGGAAGAAATGCTCGACCAAATTTATCCAGGAAGCTGACGTGGGAGTGAATTGAAGGTAAAAGCATGGATGTTTGGCCAACCAATCTTTGACGTTCGGATGCTTATGGGTGGCGTAGTTGTCGACAATCAAATGCACGTCCAAGGTCTTGTCTGTTTGTGTATCGAGCTTCTTCAGAAACTTGAGGAATTCGTCGTTACGATGGTTTGGCAGACATTCACCGATAACAGTTCCCTCGTGGACATTGAGAGCAGCAAACAAGGTGGTTGTGTCGTGGTACTTGTCATCATGAGTCATGGTGCCCGCCTTTCCTGTCCAGATTATCGCATCACACATCTCAACAACCTGCACCTGCCTATTTTAATTGATACGTGAGCAGCGCACGAACATTGATAAGTGGATCGTTCTGACTAGAGGTTGCTGGAGGGCGTATCACCCCTAGCGGACTATAAAACATTCCAACGCTCAGCTTGATCTTATTGGTCAAGGGATAAATAACACCGGCGCTAGCTGAAAACGTCCAGGTTTCAGCCTGGATACGGTTACGATTGAGGACTCCAAAAGTCTGAGCGTTGACACGAACTTGTGTATCAAGAAAATTGCCGGCTATGGCAATATAAGGAGTTAATCCTCTTAATTGTTCGATACGATAGGCACCGCTGAGTTCGATCCCTGCATAGCGCTGCCTGGCTTTATCCGCTGATTTCTGCTCGCAACCAAACAAATTTTCTGCTGAACCGGGGGGGAATTCGACAACATCGCCGGAACAGGTGAATGCACCTTCTACATGACCAACCTGTCCATACAATCGCAAGCCGATAATCCATCGATCACGTTCGTACAAAGGGCGTTCCAGTGCGAATGCGAGCAGGTTGGGTTTGACCCCGAAAATTCGGATAGGCGGCACATAGGAGAGGGTCAAGGCAAATCGCCCGGGAAGTCCGAAGGTGAAACGCGGTCGACCAAAAATGGGTGCTTTGTTCAGGTCTTCTTCTTTAACACCATTGAAACCAACCTGCCGTTGTGCACGACTGAGTTGAGGAACCCAATCTAGTTCGGCCCCTAGCTCGATTGAGCCAACCGCTCTACTGTGCGGCACGCTGAGTCCGGAGAGGAGTGTGACCGAGGTGAAATAATTCATCGCCCATGCTTCGGGGCGATCGGAATCAAGAAACTCAGTGTCACTTATGACGATCTGTGCCAATACTTGATTGCATGCTAAGGTAAATAGGATTGGAATGAGGCAAATAAGACAACGACAATGACTTAACCAGAGATAGAAGGTTATCGAGGAAGAATTCATGAGCTAAGGCTCCGTGGCAAATATATACTTGTAATGCACTTTTCTTTTAGGTAGTTTGCAATCATATGGAAGTCTAGTCTACTCCAGGAGGTGGGATGACATGGTAAAAACAGCCATGTACAGCACTTTTGCAATATTCTGCTTGTCCTCTACGCTGTGCTTTGCCGCCGTATCTGATTTTGGTTCCAATGGCCTCAAAGATCTGGATGGCCAACAAATACAACGACTAGTTAACGGCGAGATTGTCTTTAGTTTTACCAAATTGACGAAACAAGAACATTCAGGGTTGATCGAAGCAGCCGTTATCTTTAATCAGCCGCCTGAACAGACCTGGAATCTGCTTCACCGTGCTGAAGATCAAGTCAAATACCTCAAGGAGATCAAGGAAGCCAAAGTCATCTCCAGGAATTTTCTGCGTGACACAATTGAGTTCAAAGCCAAATTCGCCTTCATGACATTTATCTGCCGCGTGAACCTTACCTTTGATAAAGAAGGCCTTAATTTCTGTTGGCGTCTAGATACAAAACACGATGGTGACTGTTTGGAACTGAGCGGTTTCTGGCGTTTCTATCCCTATGGTCAAGGCAAAACATTGGCACGCTACGGCTTTGCAGTTTCCTTGAAATATATTCCGATTTTTGTTGAAGATATGTTTAAGAAAAGCATGATCGCTCGTTCGCTGGCTAGCGTGAAAAAGTATGTCGATTCCGCAGGCAAGGAAACCTTGTCCGATTGGGTAGCTACAGACTAAACCATCTCTAACTAAAGTATGAGCTTACGCGACCTATTGCAAATGACTTAAGTCATCTAATTCTACCAAGTCGAATAATGTGAGCTAAAACGTTAAAACTAAAAACAACGGTTAAAGATCATTAGAACTTACCCGCTTGTAGCTGAGCCTTTTGTACTGGGTATATTTTCTGCAGCGCCGTTAAAACAGCAACAAACAGGAGGAACAAGGGTGAAATTTATGAATAATTCTAACAGCTTAGTCTGTATTGCCGTGACCTCTACCAAAATAACACTCATTTCCGGCATGTTGCTTCTAACAGGCTGCATTGCACTTGAGCCCAGATTGAGTGCGCCAATAGATCCTATGGCGATGTCCTGCCGAGCACTATATCAAGAAATCGATGCTGCGGTTGACAATATCGGTATACGCGATCTTGGTTCATCGCGGATTCAGGAGTTTCCATACCTCCGCACGACACGCCTCCTGGCTTCATTCAGTCACGAATTAAATGATGAATCACCGCAGTGGTCAGCTTGGATTGGCCACATGGCTGATCTTGACGCTCAGGCACGAGCAATAGAGTTGCGCAATCTTCCTTCCTCAACGATAGAAGGACGAAAAGAAGCCTTGCTGGATGAACTCAACACTTGTCGCGATCGATTGATAAAGATCGATCTCGCAAAACCAGAGCAGCGTGCTCGATTGCGCGATATGGCCTATGTTCCGGATGATTATGTTACTTGGTGGCGAGTGGTCGGTCTTTATCCACTCACTGCGCCATTTATTGCAGTCGGAATATCTGCATGGCATAAAAGAACACATGATGTCTTCGCCACGCCGCTGGCATCATTGCCGGTTACAGGCAAAGTGGTGCGTTGGCATCCGGAATCTACTATCTCAGCGACTAATGCCTCATTATCTGATAAATCCCTCGATGCTCGGCAGATCGGTGAAATTCTTCACCATTCGCGCGATCCGCTAGGTATTCCGTTACCCACGGCTGCTGAACTGAATCAGTTGTTTAACAAGTTTGCTCCGATATGGGAAATAGATGTGGTGGATGAAAATGATCGTATTGGCAGGATACGCTGGGAAAACGGGCCAGTAGTAGACATTGCACGTCCGACACTTTATCGCAAGATTTCGCATACCCGTTTTGCCAATCAGGTGTTGCTCCAGCTTAATTACATTGTCTGGTTCCCAGCGCGACCAGGCAGGGACATTTTTGCCGGTAAACTTGATGGCATCAACTGGCGGGTAACTTTAGGGCCTGATGGCGAACCCTGGCTTTACGATACTATTCATAATTGCGGTTGCTACCATAAATTCTTCCTAAGCCATCGGCTACGCTTGCGCAAGGATCTTCCTTCTTTCTATTTTGAATCGCCACTGCTACCACAAGCAGCACCTGATCAACAACCACTGGTGCTGCGTATTGCTCACCGTACTCATTTTATCCAACGAATTTACTATGATAGTAGCGCACTGAATGGCTCACCTTATGCAATGCAGGCAAGCCAACCGATGATATGGGAAGATTATGATGCCCTACGCTCTCTTCCTTACTCAGGAGGATATCGCAGCCTGTTCGGCACGTATGGGCTGATTCCCGGAACAGAGCGAGCTGAACGTTTTCTTCTCTGGCCAATGGGTGTCCGTTCGCCAGGTGCAATGCGCCAATGGGGACGCCATCCAACTGCTTTTATTGGTCGCCGTCATTTTGACGATGCTTTTCTTATCGATACGTTATTTGAAAGGGCACAATAAAATATGCAGAAATGCTTATTTTGCCAGTAATCTGCTTGCCAGTCATATTGTAGGCAAAGTTATCAAGCCTGAAGCCTGAACATTCAGAAATGATTCTTAGCTAAAGTAATAGATGGTTTGAGTAATGAAGATATTTGTAAGGATTTCATATTGACTCCGACTAAGGTGTGGGTATTGATGCATCGCCCCCGTTTATTTTTGAGTAATTACCAAAGAGGGAGTGTAGCCAAATGTCACAAGCATTATCAGAATCAACTCAATTACCATCTGATCTGGCTTCAGCTATTTTATTTGAAATTGAACAAACTTTCAGAGGACAGGTTCCCAACCTTTTCCAGGCTTATGCTAAATATCCGCCGTTGCTGGAAGCGAGCTGGAATAAATTCAAGGCAATTATGCTTGCTGGCAAATTGCGGCGCGAGGTTAAAGAAGTAATGGCGTTGCTGATTTCTCACGATAATGAGTGTAAATATTGTGGGCTGCGCATACAGCAGTTTTACATGAGATGAGATTTAATGAGGAAAAAATTGCTGGTATGCTGCAAAATGTATTGTCGCCAGTTTTTACCGAAAAAGAAATGGCCTTGATCAAATTTGCACGCAAAGCTAATAATGACTGGCATAAAATTAGCGAGACCGACATCAAAGAATTGTTCGATCTAGGTATTGACGAGTCTGAACTGCTGGAAGCATTCGGCGTCATGGAGATGTTTATTGCTTTTAATCGATTCGCTGATGTGATGGGCATTGAGATTGATTTCTAGTTTATGCTTTATCAACTAATGGCAAGTATGCTCTATTGGCGCACCTCACCAACTTTGTATCAATTAGCTGAGAGCATGAAAAAATTCTTGTGCGGAATAGCGCTCTGTTCACCGTTTTTGTCATGGGCGGGGGGAGAGCGTGTCGATATCGCCCGCTTTTCTAACAGCGACTTAAACGGCTGGCAGTCGAAAGTGTTTGCAGGTGAAACGCATTATGCGCTGGAAAACAATAATGGAAAAATCGTTTTGCGTGCTGACAGTCATGCAGCTGCCTCGGGGCTTTATCGCGAGATAAAAGTCGATCTTGACAAGACACCTATACTTAACTGGACATGGAAGGTTGACAGCATCTTGGCAGGTAACAATGAGCGCAGCCGTCCAGGCGATGATTATCCGGCTAGAATCTATGTGGTCTTTTCTGGTGGCTTGGCATTTTGGCGGACACGCGCCATCAATTACGTTTGGTCGAACACGCAGCCAGTCGGAAGTAGCTGGCCAAACGCTTTTACGGGGAATGCCCAGATGATCGCGGTAGAATCAGGCTCAGAAAGGGTCGGCCAATGGGTGAGAATACAGCGCGACGTGCGTGCTGATTATCGGCGTCTATTTGGTGGGGAGCCGGGGCGTGTAGATGCTGTGGCAATCATGACCGATACGGATAATACCGGTGCTGTAGCCACTGCTTGGTATGGAGATATGTGGTTTTCTGAGCAATGATTTATCAGAAGTCATGGATGAGATTACGCTAGTTCTGGTATGCAAACGGCCTGTGATGGGTGTTGGCAAGCAACGACTGGTTGCGCATTTTGGGATGGAAAAAACACAAAAGATTGCGCAGGCACTTTTAAACTGTGCGCTGGAAGATGCTGTAAGCTGGGATGGGCCAGTGGTCATCGCGCCCGCATCGTATAAGGATCATGACTGGGCAGCTTCTCTATTACCCCTCTCAAAGAAAGTAAAGATACAGCCACAAACCAGCGGTAACCTCGGGCAGCGCCTCAATGAACTTGATCGCACACTGAGACAGGATGGATTGAAAAAACTGATTTTCATCGGGAGTGATGCGCCTTCGTTGACAGAGTCAGATTATGAGGCATGCCGTCATGCCCTGCAGCGTCATGATACCGTTCTCATACCGGCATCCGATGGTGGTGTTGCATTGATGGCAAGCCGATATCCTTGGCCCGAATTGGCCGAACTTCCTTGGAGCACCGATCGTTTGGGCGTAGCGTTAGCAGATTGCTGCCGCAGGGCAGGGTGGTCGGTAGCGTTGCTGGAACAGCGCTCTGACGTGGATGAGATGGCAGATTGCCTGAGATTGGTGGCGCTGTTGCGAAATGATGAGCGGTCTGCTCGGCAGCAGCTTTATACCTTGGTATGTGAGTTTATCGACAAAACGGAAATTGAAGCATGTTGAATTTGAGCGTTATCATTCCTTGCTATCACGACGATGAGAAGCTGGCGAGATTACTAGGACAATTACAAAAAATGCTGTATCCGCCGCTGGAAATCATCGTAGTCGATGGTGGAAGAAGTCAAACTTGCCTTGAGATATGTACTCAATATGGCGCACAATGGTTGGGAAGTGAGCCCTGTCGAGGGCGGCAGCTGCTGGAGGGGGCTGAAAAGGCGCAAGGGGATGCATTCTGGTTCTTGCACGCCGATCTTCGTTTACCTGCCGATCCATTAACGATTATAGCCAAGGTGCTGACCCAAGGCGCAGTGGGAGGCTATTTTCGTTTCCAATTTGACGAGCCGCGTGCTTGGCCAGCATCGATATTGGAATTGGCTATTGCGTTGCGCAGCCGTTTCGGTGTGCCCTACGGCGATCAGGGCATATTTGTTAAACGGGATACCTATTTCGCGGCAGGGGGGCATGCCCCCTGGCCATTGTTTGAAGAAGCACCTTTGGTAAAAGGGTTGCGTAGTTTGGGACATTTTCAGCCGTTACTGGAGCCGATATGGGTTGACCCACGCCGCTGGCAACATGAGGGGTGGTGGCGGCGTACCTGGCATAATCGTAAATTGGCAATTCGTTTTGCGTGCGGCACGTCGCCTGATAAATTAGCACAGCATTATCGCGCTCGTCGTCCGTGACAACTTTTAGGATAGGAGGAATCCATGCAAGAAATCGTTCAGAAATACTATGGCGAAACCCTAACAGATTCATCTGATTTGCAAACTAACGCCTGTTGTACGGACACCAATTTACCTGAGTATGCGAAACCTCTGTTAGCAAAAGTGCATGATGAGGTACTGCGTCGTTATTATGGCTGTGGTCTGGTGTTACCCCAGTTGCTGGATGGTCTGACGGTGCTTGATCTCGGGTGTGGTGCAGGGCGGGATGTCTATGTGCTGTCCCAATTGGTTGGGGAGCAAGGCCAAGTCATTGGTGTGGATATGACTGAGGAACAATTGACTGTGGCACGCCGTCATGAAGAGTTTCATCGCCGGGCATTTGGTTACGCCAATAGTAATGTGCAATTCTTGCATGGCGACATCGAGCGATTGCATGAGCTTGAGTTGGCCGATGCGAGTGTCGATGTGATCGTGTCCAATTGCGTGATCAATCTTGCCCCCGATAAAGCGGCGGTGCTACGTGAAGCTTGGCGGGTGTTAAAGCCTGGCGGTGAACTCTATTTTTCGGATGTGTATAGTGACCGACGTATCCCAGCCGTATTGGCGCGTGATCCGGTACTTTATGGTGAATGCTTGGGGGGGGCATTATACTGGAATGATTTTTTGCAGCTTGCCCGTCGTTGTGGTTTTGTCGATCCCCGGCTGGTCGAGGATCGTCCCGTGACATTAGGTAATGCCCAGCTCGCTGAACGCACCGGTAATATCCGTTTTTATTCGGCAACCTATCGATTGTTTAAGCTGGACAATCTAGAATTAGCTTGTGAAGACCATGGCCAGTCGGTCGTGTATCGTGGCACGATTCCGCATCACCCCCATCTCTTTATCCTCGATAAGCATCATGCAATCGAAACAGGACGGCAGTTCCCAGTTTGTGGTAATACGTTGCGTATGTTGCATGACACGCGCTTTAGGGAATATTTCGATTTTTTCGGCAACTTTGATCGCCATTTTGGCATATTCCCGGGTTGTGGAATGGGGTTGCCATTCGATGGCGCGGTTACGAACGGTAGCGGCAAGGCTGGCGGTGGATGCTGCTAACAAATGGACATCAAGGCTATTCCTCATGCGACAGAGCCAGTGGAACGATTCGAGCGATCTAAGCAATGGTATCGCACACCAGAAGGAGAGCCCCGCGGTTTTATCCAATCTCATGAACTAGAAGAAGTCTGGTTTCATACCGGTACCGCTTGCAATCTGGCGTGTCCATTTTGCTTGGAGGGCTCGAAACCGGGCGACAACCGACTGCAATTAATCCGTTTTTCTGATGTAAAACCCTTCATTGACGAAGCGGTGTCGCTCGGAGTGCAGCAGTTTTCCTTCACGGGTGGCGAGCCATTTGTCAACAAGGATATCGTCCGCATACTGGATACTGCATTAGAGCATCGCCCTTGCTTGGTGCTCACCAATGCTACGGAGCCGCTTAGTAAACGGCTTAAGCAATTAGAACCTCTCCTCGAACGACCTCATCCATTGCACTTTCGGGTGAGCCTCGATCATTTCGATGCAACCCGACATGACAAGGGCAGAGGGCAGGGAATGTTTGCACGTGCGTTGGAAGGAATGCGAAGTCTCTATAAAATGGGTTTTTCGCTTTCCATTGCTCATCAAGTCATTCCTGAGATGGATGCGGCTGAGGTGGCTATGCGCTTCGGTGATATCTTTCAAGCAGCCGATTTACCGGTTGATTTGCCGCGTATTGAATTTCCGGAATTTCATCCTCCCGCAGCTGACGTGTCCGTTCCGCAGATTACCACACAGTGTATGATCACCTATCAAACGGAAAAAAGTCGCAAACAGTTTATGTGCGCGTTTAGCAGGATGGTCGTTAAAATGAATGGCAGAATGCGAGTGTATGCCTGTACGCTGGTGGATGATGACCCCGATTACGCCCTGGCGGAGACGTTGGCGGACAGCTTGCAAGTGCCGGTCAGTATGAAGCATCATCGGTGTTACAGTTGTTTCCGCTTTGGAGCCTCATGTAGCGAACTGAAATAATGTAGATCGCCCAAGGAAAAGTATGAACAAACGCTGGTGGTTACTCGGATTCTTGTTGGTATTGATCGGATTGTTTTTTGCTTTCGATCTGGGGCGTTTCTTTAGCCTAGATGCACTTAAGACAAGCCAGCATGAGTTTGTTCAGTTTTATCGTGCGCAGCCTATTCAAGTGATCGGCCTTTATGCGGTGACTTATATCGTCATGGCAGCGCTTTCTTTACCAGGCGCTGCTGTCATGTCGTTGGCGGGCGGGGCGGTATTTGGCTTTTGGATCGGTGTCCCTGTAGTGCTAATCTCAGCCACGCTAGGTGCCACACTTGCTTTTTGGGCGGCACGCTACCTGTTTCGTGATGCGGTAGAACGTCGTTTTGGCGATCGTCTCGAAGTCATTAACCGAAATTTAGAACGCGACGGCGCCTTTTATCTGTTTTCGTTGCGCCTGGTGCCAGCCTTTCCTTTCTTTCTAATCAATCTGCTGATGGGGCTAACGTCGATTCGAGTCGGCACTTTTTTCTGGGTGAGCTTGATCGGAATGCTGGCCGGATCGGCGGTCTATGTCAATGCGGGTACTCAGCTTGCTGCGATTGCCAGTCTCTCCGATATTTTATCACCTGCATTGATCGGGTCTTTTTTGTTGCTAGCCCTTTTTCCGTGGCTGGCGCGATGGATAATCAACATCATCAAGCGGCGGCGGCTGTATGCACGCTGGCCCAAGCCAGCTCATTTCGATCGTAATCTGGTAGTGATTGGTGCAGGGGCGGCGGGTCTGGTGACTTCCTATATCGCTGCCGCCACTCGCGCCAAAGTGACGCTGATCGAAAGTCATAAAATGGGAGGGGATTGTTTGAATTATGGTTGCGTGCCTTCGAAGGCACTGATACGCACCGCCAATTTTATCAAGCAAGCAGAGCATGCTCAGTCATTGGGGATAGAGCAAGTAGAGGCCCGTTATGCCTTCGGCGACGTAATGGCGCGAGTGCATCGCATTATTCGTACCATCGAGCCGCATGATTCTGTGGAGCGCTATACTCAACTGGGTGTGGAGGTGATACAAGGCGAAGCGCGTATTATTTCACCTTGGGCCGTGATGGTGAATGAGCAAACTTTGACTACGCGTGCCATCGTCATCGCTACCGGTGCGCGACCCTTTATTCCACCTATTCCGGGATTGGAAGATGTGAACTATTACACTTCAGAGACCATCTGGTCACTGACCCAACGGCCTGAACGGCTGGTGGTGCTGGGCGGCGGCCCAATCGGTTGCGAATTGGCGCAAGCCTTTGCCCGGCTTGGTTGCCAGGTCACGCAAGTCGAGCGCGATCGCTTGATGATGCGGGAAGATGAAGATGTTGTAACATTGGTTGAAACTGCTCTGCAAGCGGATGGTATACGACTATTGACGCAGACAGAGGCCCTGCGTTGTGAAAAGAAAAATAATGAACAACGATTGATCGTGCATGATCGAACGGGTAAAGAAGTAGCATTGCCCTTTGATGCCCTATTGTGCGCAGTCGGAAGGGTTGCACGCACGGAAGGACTGGGGTTGGAGGAACTGGGTATTCCATTGACGCCAAGGCGCACTATCGAGACGGATGGCGGATTGCAAACGATTTATCCCAATATCTACGCTTGTGGCGATGTGGTCGGACCTTATCAATTCACCCACGCGGCTTCTCATCAAGCCTGGTATGCATCAGTCAACGCCCTGTTTGGCCACATTAAGCGCTTTAAAGTCGATTATTCCGTAATGCCGTGGACAACCTTTACCGATCCGGAAGTAGCCCGCGTGGGTTTGTCCGAACAAGACGCCACAGCGCGTAAGATCGCCTATGAAGTGACGCGTTATGAGCTGAAAGAGCTCGATCGTGCCATTGCGGATGAGGCTGCACATGGCTTTATAAAGGTACTCACGGTACCGGGGAGGGACCGGGTGCTGGGTGTGACCATCGTGGCTGAACATGCCAGCAATCTATTGGCGGAATTTGTGCTCGCGATGAAGCATGGCCTGGGACTTAACAAGATTCTCGGTACGATCCACACCTATCCGACCTGGTCGGAAGCTAACAAATATGTTGCGGGAGAATGGAGGCGTCGGCATGTTTCATCCTATTTGCTAAATTGGGCAGAGCGTTATCATGCCCGCAGGAGGGAAGGCAAGTGATGCGCTGGATGAAATCGATCGGCGCAGCAACGATTATGCTGGTCCTGATGAGCTTAACTCTTTCTACCTTCGCCAGTTCACACAAACTGGTGTTGACTGGATCGAGCACTATCGCGCCGTTGGCGATTGAGCTGGGGCGCCGGTTTGAATCATTACATCCAGGTGTACGCGTGGATGTGCAAACAGGAGGGTCTTCGCGAGGTATCAACGATACACGCAAGGGTGTGGCCGATATCGGTATGGTATCAGGTGTCTTGAAATCAGCTGAGCAGGATTTGCAAGCTTTTGCAATCGCACTTGATGGCGTCGGAATCATTGTGCATGCCAGCAATCCCGTCACAACCCTGACGAACCGGCAGATTGTTGGTATCTTTACCGGGAGGATAACAAACTGGCAGGAAGTAGGTGGGCATGATGCGCGTATAACCTTAGTCAACAAGGCGGAGGGACGTTCTACTTTGGAATCGTTCCTAGCTTATTTTCAGCTGAAAAATAGTGAAATCAAATCGCACATCGTTATTGGCGACAATCAGCAGGGTATCAAAATCGTGTCCGGCAATCCGCATGCAATCGGCTACGTCTCCATTGGCGCCGCAGCCTATGACGCGCAACGTGGCGTGCCTATCAAGCTACTGACGATGGATGGGGTGGCCGCAACAGTTGCCAATGTGCGCAACGGAACTTATCCCTTATCCCGTCCGCTTAACCTGGTCACCCGGTTGCCACCAACCGGTCTGGTCAAACAATTCATCGATTTTGCTCGCTCGAAGCAGACACATGATCTGGTGGAAGCACAGTATTTCGTTCCTGTCAGCGTCGATTGATCGTTGGTTCAGTGCAGCGCTGCGTATCGGTGCACTGCTGGCAGCACTGATAATGCTATTTATCCTACTGTTCTTATTACTCGAATCCTGGCCGGTATTGCGGCATATCGCACTGATGCGATTTTTTACCGATGAAGCCTGGCATCCGCTGGAAGATCAATACAATCTGCTTCCGATGGTGACAGGCACTCTATACGCGAGTAGCGGCGCACTTCTACTGGCCATTCCTCTGGGGATTGCCTCCGCGCTGTTCATGATTTTCTATGCGACTCCCCGCACGGCGGTGCTTTATCGACGGCTGATCGAATTGCTGGCTGGTATTCCTTCAGTCGTATTTGGTTTCTGGGGGCTGACCACACTGGTGCCATTGATCAACCAATGGCACCCGCCTGGTGCGAGTTTGCTGGCGTCGATTCTGATTTTGACATTGATGATTCTGCCGACTCTGGCATTGACGAGTTATGCCGCACTCGTGGCGGTGCCCAAGGACTATTTGCAGGCTGCTGTGGCGTTAG
The DNA here is from genome assembly GCF_003051105.1 of Nitrosomonas nitrosa. Lineage (GTDB taxonomy): Bacteria > Pseudomonadota > Gammaproteobacteria > Burkholderiales > Nitrosomonadaceae > Nitrosomonas > Nitrosomonas nitrosa. Next base: position 14,005 of record NZ_QAOO01000036.1, read on the forward strand.
GTTTGTCGCGTTGGGGCATGATTTATGGGGTGGCGTTACCTGCGGCACGTAAAGGCATTGTGGCAGGCATACTGCTCGCTGCTGGCCGTGCGATAGGGGAGACCATGGCGGTGCTGATGGTGGCGGGCAACGTGGTGCAGCATGCTGACAGCCTGTTTGCACCGATTCGTACCCTGACTGCCAATATAGCACTAGAAATGGCTTACGCAATGGGTGATCATCGAGCAGTGCTGTTTGTTTCAGGCTTACTGCTGCTATTGTTAGTCATTGCATTGACGATCATCGCGGCATGGTTTGGTAAGACGCACCATGTCTAAACTGTTCGTGAACAAAGATAAAATGAGTTATTTGCTGCGTGATCTGACTATTCAGGTGCTGATTTACTCCGCGATAGTATGTGTGAGCGGAGTTTTTTTGTGGATTTTGTTCGATTTGATCCGCGGGGGCAGCGCGCTCCTTTCATGGCAATTTTTGACCGATGTACCGCGCGATGCTGGCCGTGCTGGTGGTATCAGCTCTATTCTGGCTTCCACCTTGTTGGTGTTATTGATCGCACTGCTGGCCGCACTGCCGATAAGCTGGGCAACCGCAATATTGCTCACCGAATTTATTTCTGCGGAAAGCCCCTTTGGTCGGTGGGTGCGTTATAGTTTACAGGTGTTGGCGTGCGTGCCTTCCATCATCTTTGGGTTGTTTGGCTATGCGTTTTTTAGTCTTTACCTGGGTTTGGGATTTTCCATTTTATCCGGAGGATTGACTCTTGCGTGCATGTTGCTGCCCATTCTTGTGAGCACGGCGGAAGCTGGGTTGCGTGCAGTGCCGGAGAGTTACCGCTTGTCTGCGGTTGCCTTGGGCATGTCACGCGCAGCGACCTTGTTCCATGTGCTGCTGCCAGTCGCTGCGCCCGCCTGGGCAGCGGGATTGTTGCTGGGAATCGGGCGAGCTGCAGCAGAAACGGCGGCTTTGATGTTTACCAGCGGCTATGTCGATCGCATGCCCGAATCATTACTCGATTCTGGACGCGTGCTGGCGCTGCATATTTTTGATCTATCGATGAATGTGCCTGGCGGCGATGCGCCAGCCTTTGCTTCCGCACTGGTATTGATTTTATTGCTGCTCGTGATTAACCTGGTTGCGATGCGATTCACCTATCTATGGCAGCGTAAGAAGCTGAACGCAGAATGAAATCGATATGACCATGGAAACTCACGAAATCAAGCACTCAACACAATCTGTTTGTGAGCAACCGAGTACTTACACGCTCGGTCCGTTGCAAGCAGGGCCCTATTGCTGCATTCCTCATCCCGTCATTCAGGTCAAGGCGTTGTCGTTGTTTTATGGTGGCAAATGTGCGCTCGATACGGTTACATTGGATATTTATCGCGGCTGCATTACGGTATTGATCGGCCCTTCTGGTTGCGGAAAAACAAGCTTTTTATCTGCGCTCAACCGCTTGACCGATTTGGTTCCTTCTTGCCGAGTAGACGGTACGGTGCATGTCGAGGGTGAAAATATTTTTGGGGCCCATTGTAATCTGCAGCAATTGCGCAAACGTATCGGCATGGTATTCCAAAAACCAACGCCTTTTCCACTGTCTATACAACGCAACATCGCGCTGCCGTTGCGTGAGCATGGCGTCACGCGGCAAGCTGATATCCAGGCTATCACCGAGCAGGTTTTACGTGACGTTGGTCTGTGGGATGAAGTGTGCGATCGACTGGATGCCCCTGCTTTGAGCCTGTCGGGCGGTCAGCAGCAGAGACTTTGCATCGCCCGCGCCCTGGCACTCAATCCACAGATTTTGTTGATGGATGAACCTTGTAGCGCGCTGGACCCAATCGCCTCTGGCGTGGTGGAAGAACTGATCAACCGACTGAGTGGGCGTTACACTATCGTAATCGTCACGCACAATTTGGCACAGGCGCGGCGTATCGCTAATTACGCCGCATTTTTCTGGGTTAAGGAACGTGAGCGCATCGGCCATCTGGTCGAGTTTGGCCGTTGCCAGCATATCTTCGAAACCCCTTCTGACCCCCTCACGGCGGCTTACGTAAGTGGTGCGACGGGATAAGGGCAGGTCCTGCCAAAAAGGATGAGTAGGTTTACCGGGGTCATGACCAAATTCTTGGAAAATGGCAATGTATCAGGCAAGCGCTAATTTAATGTTCTGCGAAAAGATCAATCCGCGATAACAAGATCGCCTAAGCCTTGCTCCCTGCGCAGCTTGTTTAATGGGTTGCCGTTTACAGCTATTGATTTGTATGGGATGTAACATCATAGCGCATTGCTAACCGCGGAACTGTTTCATTACAACGTGCCGTCGTTAGTGCCCGCTTTGCTAAGAGTTTACGCTATTAATGTATGCGCTTTTTATTCACCGTCATTAAATTCCTTTTTTAATCTTGTCAGAGCTAAACAACCTATCAATTACTAGGTTTGTTGTTGTCATGAAACGAAGAAAGAACAATATTAAGAACTATTATCATTTATAAATCAATAACTTATATTTGATATTAATATTGATTACCCGTTATAATATGTGCAACTGAATGAGTTATGAGGCAAGTCTGAGAGCAGTGCCGATATCAATAAAAGGAGTCAACAATGAAAGGCGATAAAACAACGTTGGAGCTTCTGAACAAAGTGTTGAAGAATGAACTTACTGCTATCAATCAGTTTTTCCTTCATGCCCGAATATACAAGAACTGGGGCCTTGAGAGTTTGAATGAACACATTTATAAAGCTTCTATCAAGGCAATGAAACAGGCTGACCACCTGATCGAAAGAATTCTTTTTTTGGAAGGACTGCCTAATCTGCAGGATCTGGGAAAACTGCTGATAGGTGTGGATGTTCTGGAAATGCTCAAAGGGGATCTGGAATTAATTACGGTTATCCGAGCTCAGCTGCAAGAGGCAGTTGGACATTGCGAGGCTGTGCACGATTATGTCAGTCGTGAATTGCTCGAAGAAATAATGGAGCATACCGAAGAGCATCTCGACTGGCTGGAAACCCAATTAGCGCTGGTTGAGAAAGTAGGGATTCAGAATTATCTGCAATCCCATATGTAATATAAGGAGAATATCTTATGAAAGGCAACACAAAAATCATCGACATCCTGAACAAACTCCTTGCCGGTGAGCTGACTTCCATGGATCAGTATTTTACGCATTCACGCATGTATGACGATTGGGGGTTCAGTAAACTTTATGAGCGTATTGATCATGAAATGGATGATGAGAAAGAGCATGCTGATCGCCTTATCAAACGAATTCTGCTCCTGGAAGGCGTGCCTGCTGTGGGTAACCGCAGCCCACTTAAAATCGGTAAGGATGTGCCAGAAATGCTGAAAAACGATCTGGAGCTGGAACGCTCCGTCATTGTTGCATTGCGTGAAGCCATCGCTGTTTGTGAGCAGGAGAAGGATTACCAGACACGGGAAATTCTTGAAGTTATGCTGGCGGATACAGAAGAGGACCACGCACATTGGCTCGAACAACAACTGGGTCTGATAGAAAAAGTCGGATTACAGAACTACTTACAATCACAAATGTGATAGTCGATCTGGTGGAGTTTTATCGATTTGCTGCACAATGTGCTTTGCTGAATGATGTCCTCCAGGAAATGAGCCTAGGAGGAGGCTGTTCGTGAATAGACTGATCTGCTGCGGACGAGCTTGGTTGGCCGGATTTTCCGATCCATTACGTTAAAGAGAACGACTATGCGCCTCAAATGATCGAAGAATCCAACTCAATCAGACTCACCTTCGCTGCGATCGCTATTCACGGACAGCTTCCTAGCTGAACAGTGAGACTCAACGCATATAAGGTGGGACAGGATCGCCAAAGAATTCGCGCATTAAAAAATTTTCGAGCCCTTCGCTATCTCCTGGTCGTGCTGACAGGACGACCACACGATTAAGGCGATCTGATTCCCAGTTAAAATCTTCCTGGTGATACTGGCGAATGAGTTGGATCATCCTGCGGATGATTGCGCGTTTAATGTCGCCATCTGGTCCGGCTTCGACTTCAATCAGTTCTCGCCTCGGATTGCTGCTGCCGGTTGTCCAGGCACGAAAAGAAAACTGTGCATAACGTGGGCCAATTCTGATAATTTGAAAAATACCACTTGTGCCAGGCATTTGTAAGTTGCGTTTTACTTTCGCCATCCTGATCTCTTCCGCTGAGGGCTGTGGCTCAGGGTTACTATTTTTGTTGTTTTCAACTCTATCAAAAATGCTTGTCGGCCGGTTTTGTTGCGCTCTTCTCTGATTGATATACTCCGATAAATCGGCCGGTGCGGCGGCATCTTCTTTTTGTGGAATAGAAGTTCTGGTTTCTTCCCTCGGTGGTGTAATTTTTGCCATTTCAGTCGGTTTTTGTTTAGCGACCGGTCGCTGGGGTGGCGCGAGGGGGCGGGGGCGCGGAAGAGGCGGCATCACGCGTTCCGGTGCTATTTCTGCTTGCTTAACTTCTTTCTGGGGTTGCGTCTCAACCTCTTTGGGTGGTGGAGCGGGTTTTTGTGGTTGTGCCAGTTCCGGAAGTTCCAGGAATTCTGCTTCAATTGCGTCTGGAATATCGATGCTGATTTTAATTTCGGGCTCGGTCAGGTAAAAACCAGATATCCAGATCATGATCAGCCACAGCAATGCAGCCAACGGCAGCGGCCACCAAAGACGAATCTCCCTTGATCTGGAATTGTTCATCGTAACGAATTTTGTCAAGTTGTGGATGCGTATGGAAATTATTTATGCCGAACCGCAATCAGGAAATGCTGCACACCAGCATTCCGCGCCCGGAGCATCGCTTGAACTACAATGCCCTGTGATGCTTCGTTATCCGCTGATATGATCAATTTTTGCTTTGCGTCATGCAATAGTGGTTTGAGTGTGGTAGCTAAGGTATCGAGCGTAACAGGCTCTTTATTGATAAAAATTTCATTGTTCTTGGTCAGCGTTAAAGTTATCGGTTTTTCAGCGCTGAGTTTTTCGGCTTGGCCTTCGGGTAAGTTGACTTGCAGAGAATCCAAATTTTGCATGGATAACGAAGCTAGCATAAATGTCGCGAGCAGAAAGAACATCACGTCAATCATGGGAATAATCTGGATATAACCTTTTCGGGGTGCTCTGGATTTACGCAGCTTCATGGGTGTCTTCCTTTTGATCGAGCCGGATATGATCGATTAAGCGTGTGCCGAGGCGTTCCATTTCATCCATGGTTTGCGATTGTAGGCGTGAGAAGTAATTGAATCCAAACAACGCAACCAGTGCGATAATGAGCCCAATAACGGTTGCAATGAGTGCTTCGGCAACACCACCTGTCACCGCGGTGGGGTTAACGATACCTTCACTGCCAATGACTTGAAAGGCGCGCATCATGCCGACAACGGTCCCTACGAGTCCCAATAGCGGTGCGGCGGTCACGATTGTTTCCAGCGCCCAGAGGCGACGGGCCAATGAATTTTCGATTAGCTGAGCTTCATCCGCTGCCCGTGATTCAGTCCACCAAAAGGGTTGGTGCCGATTGGAAATTACCACTTCAAAGAAACGCTTGTAATAATGGCGTTTATCCAGCCCTGACAAGATTTTTTCCAAATCTTCCCACTTGAAGCCATAGGTTTCAATCAGATTCAGTAAATCATTTGAGAGCCGGGCGAAGCGCCAGTAAACAAATGCTTTCTCGAGCATTATCGCCAGTGCGATGATACCTAGCAAAGATAAAGGCAGAATAATGATTCCGCCTAATTTCAACATGATCCAGGCTTGATTAAGGTATTCCATTCATAAACTCCAGATTGGGTATGATTTTGTTATAACGTGTGATTCTAACTAGTCGTTGTCTTGAATTTAAGCCACTGAAAATGAATAGTTAGAAAACTGCTCAAAAAATGAATGTGTGCCGCGCAAATACTTCTTGGTAGAGTTCTCGAAGGCAATTTTGACCATTATCCATTTTAAGCTAGAAGCTGAAAGGTCAATCAGAAATCTATTACTGCGACGAGATCATACTGCGTTGCTGCTACTTTGAATAAGCACTTTAGCCTGTTTAATGTTATTGAGCCACGCCCATAATTGTATGGAACGAATAAGTCGTGGCGTGACCTGTCAGTATTCGAATTCATCAAGCGTTTTTATGTGCTCAATTAGCAACCAACCCCCCTCCAAGTACTTCCTATTTTCTCCAATAGGAAGTGTGCAATTCTATTGTTTCCTATTTATATACAATATGATTCAAATTTTTGTGCTAGTTTTTTGAGCAGAAAGTCTTAATATACGCTCCATAGAAGTATCAAAACAAAAGCTGGATAAACTAATCCCTAGTTTTATTAGGGATATATAAGAAATTACCTAGCTTAAATCTTTTAATGCATCAAACTTGATTCGAATGTTTTATCAACACCAAATGGTTTTGGTCTAGTGGCAGCAGGGGAAACTGTCAACCTGAAAGAACGTATCGTTAGTAAGGTTATTTGCTTTGATACCTTTTTCAATTTTTTAC
>NZ_QAOO01000037.1 GCF_003051105.1 Nitrosomonas nitrosa
GATGGTGTCTTTGTAGGTGAACCTAAATTCAAATTCCACGACGAATTTCAGGCGAATGCCAAAGTAGCTGAAAAAGACGACAAAAAAGGAAAAGATTAAAATGACGACACTACAAAAAGGATCGATCGGCACGCTGCTAGTCGGTGGCTTGTTGGGGATAATGCTGCTAGCCGTTGTGTTTGGAGGCGAAGCGGCACTCTCTACAGACGAATTTTGTACCAGCTGCCACTCGATGTCTTATCCACAAGAAGAACTGAAACAGTCATCGCACTATGGCGCACTGGGTGTTAACCCTGGTTGCAAAGACTGTCATATTCCCCAAGGGATAGAGAATTTTCATCTAGCGGTCTATACGCACATAGTGGATGGGGCAAGAGAACTTTATCTCGAGCTAGTCAATGATTACTCGACGCTAGAGAAGTTTAACGAACGCCGACTCATCATGGCGCATGATGCGCGGATGAATCTCAAGAAATGGGATAGCGTCACCTGCAGAACCTGTCATAAAAACCCTGATCCTCCAGGAGAAAGTGCACAAGCGGAGCACAAGAAGATGGAAACGGAAGGGGCAACTTGTATAGATTGTCACCAAAACCTCGTGCATGAAGAAGTACCCATGACCGATCTGAATGCGAGTCTGGCAGCCAAAAAGATGGTATTGAAGCCGGATGAGGATGAAGAAGACGAGGATGACGAAGAGGACGAAGACGACGAAGAGGAAGAAAGCAGCGAAGAAGCGAGCGATGACAACTCTGATGACGATGAGTCCGATGATGAGGATGAGGAATAAGTAGCTTCCTTACGTGTACCCCACTAGCTAGAAGGTGGGGTACATTGTGAATGTATATACGTGAAATAGTAGAAGCCTTCACATCATTTTAATACCCTGAATAGGTGGCTAAATTTTATAAATGATAAAACTCACAACAAATTAATAATATATGCCTCTAAACTATTTTCAGTTTGGTTTATTTGGTTGCCCATACACTTCTGGCTACCTTCGTCTTTGCGAGCCGCGTAAGCGGCGCGGCAATCCAGTACCTGCATCAACATCGCTCTGGATTGCTTCGCCTTTGCAGGCTCGCAATGACGGAAATTATTGTTACGTCTGAAGCATTACTGAAAATGGTTCATAGGCATATAATAATAAATGAGGGATGTCGTTAAGTCTTGGTTCATGTTTGTTTTCCATATCAATGGAATCATTTCTAAAAATCTATTAAATTTAAATTCTTTTAAACGAAGTAATTTTAATTAAAATAATCAGCATTGTTCACGATGTATAAGCTAGAGGATTAGCTTGAAATTATCATTCAGCATAGAAATCTTAATAGCTTATTTTCGGGAGTGCTGTTTCATCTGTTTCTTTTTTGCTAGCCGGGAATGAATTCGCACAAAATTAAGCAGTGTAAGTGTAGTAAAACTGTGTGCATTGTGAATACCTAATAGCGGTGTAATCGTTTTCATATTAGTGTAACCATTTTGTTTTACTATCTAGAAATAGAAAAAATTCATAATCTTAGAAAGAAGATATGTATTCGAAAAATGCAAGGGGCGCAAGCGAGAGAAAAAGCAATACTCATAATAAATTAGGCAACCTTCGATATAGCTATAAGCGTCATATCAAAGAAAAGCTGATAGAAATGCTGCTATTACTGGCAGCTTTTTTTTCGGTGCTTATCACATTTGCCATTATTTATATGCTGGTAAAAGAATCAATTGTATTTTTCCAGCAGGTATCTGTTTGGGAATTTCTTACCAGCACACAATGGACACCGTTATTTGATGATGCCCACTATGGAATATTACCGTTAGTTTCAGGGACCGTTGTTAGTTCTGCTGTTGCACTCCTGGTTGCGTTACCTTTGGGTACGATCATTGCGATTTATCTGTCCGAATTTGCATCTTTTACTGTACGGGAAATTGCAAAACCATTTCTTGAACTACTAGGTGGGATTCCAACCATTGTTTATGGTTATTTTGCACTGTTGTTTGTGACACCGCTGCTCCAGATGATTTTCCCAAATTTACCCGGTTTTAGTTTACTATCGGCTGGGTTGGTAATGGGCATCATGATTATTCCTTATGTCAGCTCCATGACTGAGGATGCGATGCGATCGGTCCCTATGCATTTGCGCGAAGGCTCTTATGCCATGGGCGCTACTCGGCTTCAAACAGCTATTAAGGTTGTGATGCCGGCTGCTTTTTCTGGTATTGCAGCAGCGTATATATTGGGAATATCGCGCGCGGTGGGCGAAACCATGGTAGTAGCCATCGCTGCAGGGATGCAACCAAACCTAACCTGGAACCCGATGGAGCAGGCAGCGACCATTACTGCGTATATCGTTCAAGTAAGCTTGGGTGATTTACCTCACGGCAGTATCGGTTATCAAACTATTTTTGCTGCTGGCCTAACTTTATTACTGATCACATTAATTTTTAATATACTTGGCCATCTCTTGCGTAAGCGATATCGTGAAATGTATTAGAAGGTTTGCAATCCTTTAATAAATTCTGCTTCATATCGAAAAATAAATAAGTGCGATCTAGTATGCGTGACTGACTATAGCCAGGCTAAGCCGTCCAAGATAAACCCAAAATCAGATTTATCAGCTGTATTTATGAATGATGCGAAAAAACTAGAAAGATTACGTGTGATTATTGCACGGCATAAGCGTTGGGATTTGATCTTTCTAATTGCGGGTATTCTTGCTTTAATGATCGCGCTCCTGACATTCATGGCCTTGTTTATACAAATGGTGATAGATGGGGCGCCGCGTTTATCATGGGAGTTTTTTACTTCGTTTCCTTCGCGTCGAGCAGAATCAGCCGGTATCCTTTCAGCGTGGGTAGGCACAACACTTGTTATGTTGGTTACTGCAGTATCAGCCGTACCGTTAGGCATTGCCGCAGGCGTTTACTTAGAAGAATATGCACCCAAAAATTTCTTCACAGAATTAATTGAGATCAATGTGACTAACCTTGCCGGGGTACCTTCGATCATCTATGGTTTATTGGCATTAGGCTTATTCGTTTATCAGTTAGGATTAGGGCAGAGTATTTTGGCTGCCGGGTTAACATTGGCACTTTTGATTTTACCCATCGTTATCGTAGCCACGCGCGAAGCAATTCGCTCAATTCCTATCGCTATTCGAGAAGGTTCTTATGCATTAGGTGCTACCAAATGGGAAACGGTTGCCGATCACTTATTGCCTTATTCTGCGCCGGGTATCTTAACCGGGGTCATTATTGGCTTGGCGCGGGCCATCGGTGAAACAGCGCCCATTATTACTATCGGTGCGCTGACCTTTATTGCATTTTTACCTGCTTCGCCAATAAAAAGTGAATTTCCATTTATCTCGTTTGAATGGTTGTCGGCACCATTCACAGTGATGCCGATACAAATGTTCAACTGGGTATCGCGACCCGAAGAAGAATTTCAATTTAATGCAGCTGCTGCAGGCCTTATTTTGGTTGTTATGACCCTGACAATGAATGCACTAGCTATTTACCTTCGTTACCGTATGCGTCAAAAAATTAAATGGTAAAAAATAATATAGTGGAAACTGGGACTGATCACACCTCATCCAGTGAATATAAATCAGTTGTCAAGAATCTTAATTTTTACTATGGAGATTTTCAGGCACTGAAAGCAATCGATATGGTTTTGCATGAAAAACAAGTTACGGCGTTGATAGGGCCATCAGGCTGTGGCAAATCTACTTTTCTACGCTGCTTCAACCGTATGCATGATCTTTATCCAGGGAATCGTTATGAAGGGAGCATCATTTTATATCCGGATAATGAGAATATTCTTTCGCCAGATATCGATCCAATCGAAGTACGAATGCGTATCAGCATGGTTTTTCAGAAACCGAATCCTTTTCCAAAATCGATCTATGAGAATGTTGCTTATGGGTTGAAGGTGAGGGGGGTTAGACAACGGGCGATGCTTGATGAAAAAGTCGAGGATGCATTGCGTAATGCAGCGTTATGGGATGAGGTCAAAGATCGTCTAAATGATTTGGCGTTCAATTTATCGGGCGGGCAACAACAACGATTATGCATCGCGCGTGCGCTTGCGACCGATCCTGAGATTTTATTGTTCGATGAACCGACTTCAGCATTAGATCCTATCGCTACAGCGAGTATCGAAGAATTGATCGCGGATCTTAAAACAAAAGTAACAATCCTCATTGTTACTCATAATATGCAACAAGCTGCCCGGGTATCAGACTATACTGCCTATATGTACTTAGGCCAATTAATTGAATTCGATTTTACCGATACGATCTTCATCAAACCAAAGAATAAGCAAACAGAAGACTATATTACGGGGCGCTTTGGTTAGGTTTCATTAAGGCGAGTAGATAGTCGAGCACTATCTGAATGGCCTCAGGTCACTTTCTGAGTACATGCTTCGCACCTCAAAATTCGGCACCTATGCCTTCTCCTGCTGTGAGAAGGTTGGACGAGTGATGACAAAAACCGAATTTTGCAGTGTGATGAGTATCATAATGAGAAATGCTCTGCCTGTTTACAACTGACTAGCAACAACACAGGCAATCTCTCAGCGATCGGTTAAGGTACGGATCTGTTTATTATAAATCGTTTCCAGTCTCGTTTTGTAGCGCTGGCCAACAGCGACTGCGGAAAACTCTGGCCAAGCGTGGTGGCGTCTGTTTGCACGTTTCGTGAGTACAAAACGCCGCATCAGTTCAGCAGCATGGTTGATGTCAGGATCAGCCCATACTTGGCCTTCACTGTGTGGATACTGCCTTTTTTTTAATTTAATCAGGCGGTAATTTACTAAATCTGCATGGGGTGATTGACAAAAATCCACATTTCCCGAATAACCGGTGGCGATTACATGGAGTCCTAATTGTAATGCTTCAGCCAAGCCACGACCAAAACCTTCTGCTCGGTGTAGCGAAATAAAACAATCGCAGGCTTTATACAAAGCCAGTAATTCCGGACGCGGTAGCGTGTTTTCAATGATATGAATCCGCTTATCTACGGCTGCTAACTGTTTTAATTGCTTCCATGTCCGGTTAGGCTTTGTTGGTTTATGAATTTTGATGACCAATCCGACCGTCTCTGATGAAAAATTTTCCTTAGGAAAAGCGTCAAGAAAGGCATCTACGCAAGCCTGCGGATTTTTTCGATCAATTGACGATTTTAGATCAAATGAAAAGCAAAATAATATAGCGCGTTCGGGTAAGCAGAAGTGTTTGCGAGCCTGTTTTCGGGAAGTAAATCGTCTTATAGATCCCGATTCTACCGCCATCGGCATCACATGCAGTGGCTTAGAACATACCGGCGCCAAGGCATTGTAGGTATGCTGCGTCGATACCCACACTTCATCTACCAGATCGAGCAACATTTCCCATTCAGCAGGCCACCGGCTTAATTCCCAAGGCCAGTAACCGATATTATAACGATCCAGAAACTGTGAACGACCGCGTTCCGCATAGTAACGGCCGTTTTCTTCTGCTGTCATGCAAAAAATATTGAATGCAAACTGCCCGTCTTCTGACACATGCGCAGCCATGCTTTGATCATTTTGCGGTACATCCGAACCGGGTGGAAAATTCACTATCGTCATCGGCACCTTGACGGCTAACAACGACCGTGCCGCCATACGAGCGTCTTCGCCAATGCCAAGCTGACCAAAAGCATAACCGACCACATTGACGCCAAAGGGCCGTTGGGTGAACGGAATGCGCGACCCGGCTGGCTCCAGTTTTTGTAGAATGGCCGTCTGAATTCGGGATCGCCATGGCTCAGGAAGTTTTAACACGTATTGCTTTTCCTGTTTCGATAGCAGGGGCCAGTAACCGTGTTCTTCCAGCCCGTGCGTGTAAAACCATTGGAAAAATGCTACCTTCTGATCCGGTAACGAAAAGATGGACTGAACATCAGGACGAGCCAGCCATATGAGATACTGCAACTGTGTCAAGCCATGATCGCGGCGATTTTGTGGCGCCTGCAAAGAGGACAGAAACCCGGGATCATCATACAGCGACATATATTCCTTGACGCCGTTGGTTACTAGCCAGGCAAGAAAAGCATCTGCATTTTCTACGCGGGCAAAACCCAGTTTCTCACGCAAGTCTGGGCGTAAATTAAGAATCAGGGTACTTAGATCAATCAATATGAAAACTCATAAGGCAGTGTATTGTTACGGATAACCACGCCTTCGCAAAGCTTGCTTAATAAAACCTGGTCATCACATACCCTATCCGACGCATTCCGAAAAATGGGCGAGAATCCTTCAAATATCCGCTCAAATAATTGAACGGCCTGCTGACAAGCGTCTGGCGGATGACACCTCTTCTTTGCTAGCCCTCAGCTAACACCCTCTTCAAGCATCCAACGCAATGTTTCATGCAAAGGGATCTCCGGTATTCGCTCCGTCAAGGCAGCATCCAGTTTGGCCCGGCTACCGAGAAGTATCTTCACCTCATTGCTGCGCACAAAGGCAGGATTGACCCGCACTTCAAAATCGTGTCCAGAAATCTCCCTTACCATGTGCAACACATCCCGCAAGGTATAAGCTTGGCCAGAGCAGATATTGAAGGTTTCACCTATGGCTGCAGGTGTGCCCAACAAATGTCGATAAAACCGCACTACGTTACGCACATCGGAGAAATCTCGCGCCACATCCAGATTTCCTAATTCAATCACTGGCGCACGACGACGCACATGATTAACAATCTTGGGCAGCAAAAAGCTTTCTGACTGTCCTATACCAGTATAATTGAAAGGCCGCACAATAATGATCGGCAGGCGATCTTTATAAAGCCGCGCCATATATTCCATCGCCAGTTTACTCACGGCGTAATCATTCGCAGGTGCCGGCGGGGTGGACTCATCCAGTATCCCTTCTGAAGTATTGCCGTATACATTCGCACTGCTGGCAAGTAGCACAGAAGCCGGAAGTTTACTCGAGCGCGATATAGCCTCCAGTAGATTGCGTGATCCGATCAAATTAGTTCGATAAATCGTCTCAATATCCCCATGCGCTACAAATGCGATTGCTGCCAGATGTATCACGGCATCCGGTTGCACTTTCTCAATCACATGGCTCAATGCAGCCGTATTATCCAAATCGCATAAATATACTGACTTGCTGGCAGGTATTACCTTTTCTGGTGATTTATGTGCTACTCCGAAAACTTCATACCCTGCTTGACCCAATTCGTATGCAAGGTGACGTCCGGTAAAGCCAGCAATACCTGTAATCAGCGCTTTCAAACTCACCCCTCGTGCCGTAACTTAATCACATGAATTTAATAATTATTTTATGAAATTAACCCCAGCCAAACTCACATTATTATTGTAATGTAGAGCTTGCCGGTGATATCTCGCTAACTTCTATGATCTCAGGCAGCTCCGTCGCTTTTATATTCGAAATGCTAGGCTCGATACGCAAAGCTTCGATATGGACTAATGCATTCGCCGTTACCCATAAGCGTACTTCAAGGTCATTTACCATCTCGGCAAGCTCGAAAAACTGTTCTGCTATCAATCCTGGCTTCGCATTCTCGATGATATCCTGCCGCACCAATACTCGCTTAGCCTGGTCACAAGAAACATCCAACCATATCCCGGGGGTTCCAAGCTCACAACTGCCCTCGAGGCGTGCGACATATTGCCCCGCAGGGAGCCGCAAATAGGGTCCAAAAAGTAAAAACCCTTCACGCCCAGTGCTGATAATGGAAGACTCTTCTCGCTTCCCAACCTGTGATAAGAGTCTTAAATCCGCAGCCGGGAAGTATCTCGCAGCACCTGATGCAACCACTTCCAATTCCAGCATACCTGGAGTAAATCCGCACTTGTCAAACCAGCAATGTTTCTCCTGAACCGGCAAGAGCATCAATCTATAGAGGCCGGGTACATCAGGTGCCATTACCTTCATTTGAGCAGTAAGCGTTTGTCCAGGCAAAACTTCCCGAGCAGGCAGCGGCGAACGCCTTCCATCAAACACAACAATATTGCCCGTTTGATCTAGCCAGTGATAGGAAAGATTGATTGGGTGAAATTCTGTACTAACCCAGGGTTCTCCGGAAGCATTTTTCAGTAATAGAGGCAGATTGAACACCTCGTTCGTAGCCACATTACCCAGTGTCCCGTCGGTAGTCAGTGTACCTGTGGCGTCTTCGACTGGATACACTTGATTGTATGGCACCCATGGCGAAAATTTGGGAAGTGTTATAGTCGGTTTATGGTTGCGTTCCTTGCGCCAGCGCTCGCGTAACACACGGTAAAACTCTAGATCCAACGCATTTAACACCGCCAGATGCTTATGTAGTTCTGGGGAAATCTGCTTCACTGCAGGTCGAGAATTGGTCACATTAACCCGCTCGATCTGCTCTGGCGCTGGCATCCCAATCAAAGCCCCCACGTTGGTCAGGAATGTTGGCATCTCCTCGTAAAACCCCCACACATCGTATTGTTCAATGGCGGTTAAAGCGTCATCGAGCTTCTTATCCTCACTTCGTGGTAATCTAGTTAAATACACTGGCAAAGTGTTCCATATATGGATTATTGATAGAGGTGCAGAAACTCTCCCTCTAACTCCTCTTCTTGTGAGGCATCAAAATGCACAGCTTGCTCCCTTAGTTTATATTCATAATCGGGTAGCACATAAAAAAACCAAGATATCGCCCGATCAAGCGGTTCTTGAAGGATAATTATATAATTATAGCGCGGGTCAAGGCCATCATTCTGAAAATTTAAATGACCTGAAATGACTGAGTACCTACCACCGAATATGCGAATCAACTCTTGATGCCGGCTAATCAGGTTTGGGGTGACGCTACCACTCCCACTCCCTAGTTCCTTAGTTAACCGACGATTAATCGCTTGCCCAGCAGTTTTGGGTAGATGGTCGAATATGGCGCGTCCAGAAAAGATATTTGATTTTTTAGTCATCAGAACGACAATCCTTTTTCATTACGTCGAATATCCACCTCGACCATCATCTGACAGAGTTGCTCCAGAGTAGTCTTCGATTCCCAGCCGAGATCTCGTTTAGCTTTTTCGGGATTGCCAATCAGCAAATCCACTTCTGCAGGGCGATAGAATTTGGGGTTTACCTTAACCAAGGTCTTACCAGTCTTGCGATCTATGCCTACTTCGTTTTCATCCTTACCCTCAAAGGCCAAATCGAAGCCCGCTGCCTTGCCAGTCATGCTGACGAATTCACGGACGGTTTCGGTGCGGTTAGTAGCCAACACATAGGTATCCGGTTTGTCAGCCTGCAACATCCGCCACATGCCTTCGACATATTCCTTGGCATAGCCCCAATCTCGCTTGGCATCTAGGTTGCCTAATTCGAGCACATCTAGCTTACCCAGCTTGATTTTTGCCATACTGTCGGTGATCTTACGCGTAACGAATTCAAGCCCTCGCAAGGGAGACTCGTGATTGAACAAAATTCCGCTGCAACCAAAGATATCGTAAGACTCGCGATAATTAATTGTCATCCAGTGCGCGTAAAGCTTAGCTACACCATAAGGGCTACGAGGATAAAATGGTGTGTTTTCCACTTGTGGAATTGTTTGTACTTTACCGAACATCTCCGAAGTGCTCGCCTGATAAAAACGAATTTTGGGATTGACGATGCGGATCGCTTCCAGCAAATTCAGTGGTCCAATACCTGTAATCTTTGCTGTCGTTACAGGCTGATCAAATGAAACTCCAACAAAACTCTGGGCAGCGAGATTGTATACTTCGGTAGCCTCGGTTTGTTGAAGAAGTCGGATGCTGGCTCCCAAATCCGTCAAGTCGTACTCAACCAGATGAAAATTGGGGTGATTTCTGATGCCCAACTCTTCCACACGCCAGAAATTGGTGGAAGCGGTACGACGATACGTACCATAAACCAGATATCCCTTTTTAAGCAGGAGCTTGGAAAGATACGCACCATCTTGACCTGTCACGCCTGTGATAAGTGATTTAATCATTGTTAACTCTATCCTTTCTTATGTTTTACACGAAATCCATGCTGCTCCATCTAACTTTTACATGGCGCGTTTCACCACCACTGATGATAAAATGTTCCACGATTTTGTTTCGCGGTTATCCACTGCTTAGCAATATGTTTAATATAGAAAATGCATCATTTTGTAAAAGTTACATCAAGTTAATTCTGCAGAGATTCCATCTGTTGAAGTAAAACTTCTCTTTGAAAAAGAACCGAATCGAGCTCATCAGTTGAAACTAAGATATCGGAAAATTTCATAGGATAAGTAACACCAGAGATTTCCCTGTAAAAAATGGATTCATATTGCGAAATTAGGTTTCGATCAAATTGTTTGTAAGATGAGTAATTCTTTTTTTTGTACTTAGACATATCATCTCCAACTTGCAAATTGGATAAAACTTTATCGGAAGATATATCAACATAAGAAGACAATTGCATACGAACTAGAATCGATTGAATCACCGCCACAGGATTGCCAACTAATTCTTCGTACCGAACATGGATAGAATTAACCATCTGCGAAGTTATCCATTTTTTATAAAAACGCTTGTTATATATAATATGATCCGCGAGGAATATTAAGTAATTAAAACGATTAATTTCTGATCCCGGGTTTGATTTGCAAAATAATTCCCTATCCGACAGTACCGTTTCGATAGGTTCTCGATATTGAACTATGTAGAGCACAGAGTCACTTAATATGATCGGCAAATTAAAGTCAAAATCATGACTCTTTTGAAAAACAACATCAAATCCACCGGTTTTGCAGGGAATACTTCGACAGCAGTCCGGAATGTTGTAATACTCGCAATAATGAAGACGTGGTCCGAAAACAGAACGCAACATACGTTCAAGAAGATGATGGCCTGACCTAGGAATCGAAGCCCCAACAAGATTAATCATTTAATCCCCCAGAGAAACATGAAATGGCATAACAGCATTGAGTCAGTTATTTAATTAACTGAAATAAGCTTTAATAGGCCGTTGAAAAATTATTTGCGTTGCTGCTGCGACGTTAAAAACAGGCGCAAAATGCTCATTTATCATATAAAAACCTCGCTTTTTATCCAGCACCGCCCCTCGCCCTGCGGACCTATCCTCATGGCTGTTTACTGCGCTTTGCTTGCGTCACTTGTTGTTTTTGCTAAGCTATCGTTGCTTCGATCACATTTTTTTCAACAGCCTGTTTATTAACGTAATACGATTTCAACTATAAAATACAAACTGCCCTTCAAAAATGAACATATTTAATTGAACATCATTTTTTGACTGCAGTTAATAATCAACGCGTAATTCTTTTATTTTGAGACAGTCCAATTTACGCCCAGTGGCCGAGCACACAAAATTAAACCCCGGTTTCCATTCTATTTCCAGTTTGACTGGTATAAGGATACTTTCGAGCATCATCGCCTGATGGTCGTCATTAGTTTTGCAATCATCAAATTTAATATTTGCAAATTCAAAGGTAACCAAGTCACTTGTAACAAAGTGAACAGCCGTTGGTTCGAAATAGTTCTTCCCTGCCATAATACTCGGCTGATCTTCAATTAAATCGTTAAAGTTTATTGTGAGTTTTGCAGTGATTTCGGTTTCTTGAAGAGAATTGACTTTATCAAAAATCAGAGAGTAGTGAAGAGAAACAGACAAATGTCTTGATTTTATCTGCTTAATATCAATGTAAAAATCTAAGCCAATCTTAGGCTCCTTACACCAAGCACCATCAGACTCAAAGCGATCAAGTTTTGTATATACGATTAACCGAGACGGTAATGACCCTTGTAAGGATCTTTTTATACCGGATAGACCTTCTGGTAAATCGTATGTGTCACTGCCAAGATGCCAGTAAAAAGACACTACCTGTCCTGAAGCCAGAAACCAATTGGCAGCCATCATTTTACTGACCGGGTGTGGTCTTTCTAATCGTATAGCAGAGATTAAATTTGAAAGATCACACTGATATTCAGTCCATTTTTTTAATGGTTTAGAAGCTGCTATCTTTTGCTCTGCAAGCTTAACCAATTCTGGATTTGCCAGAAGTTGCGTAATTTCTTTCGCAATCTCTAATGGTTCAGATGGATTCACGTACCGACACAACTCACGGCCGACCTCTGGCATTGATGCGCGATTAGACGTAATACAAAGCTTTCCGGCATCCAGGCTCTCGCCAATGGGCAAGCCCCAACCTTCCTCAAGAGATGGATAGACTGTGAATTTGCATGTTTCATATAAATATGAAAGAAAAGAATCATCTATACTATGCAATACAATCAATTTTCCATCTAGGTTATTTGTGCTTTTCAAAGCCTCAAAAAAAGATTCCGCTTTCCAGCCAGCACGACCAACCACAACAAGTTGAGGGCACTTGCCCCCTATCTGTGCGAATAAATGCCGCCATGCTACAAAAAGACCAATGTGATTTTTTCTTATTTCAACTGAGCCAACATTTAGTACGAAGTTATCGGTTTCAATCCCCAATTCGATGGCTTTTTCACGCATCGTACTCCGCAATCCAACCCGACTTGACTGAAATGCCTTAAATGGTATTTCACGTGCCAGTTCTGCGTAATAATTTAAGGGGTAAACGATCAAATTTTGCCCAAGTGAAACGCGGTGATTAGTAAGGTCGTCTGAAACGTATTTCGATATAGAAATCAACCCGTCAGATATAGCTAGTAATGAGCTAATATAAAACACAAACTCCCTGGCTGCATCCGGCGTCACAAAGTCTGGATACGTATAGGGTATGAGGTCATAAAGTATTGATACAACATGAAGCTTATATTTCCTTGCAATCACGCGATGCGCAGTGGGGAAACCCGGAACAATCCATGCTGCCCCCATTATAAGTAACGTATATGATTCAATTCCAAGCGACGCAGAATCGAGATGAACTGAATTTGTAATAGTAGTTTGCACTGATGAAATAAACTTTGTTTCATCATCACCCGACGAAATATACCTGACCACTGAATCTACAAACTCCCATGGTATAACTCTACACCCGTCTTTCTCATAATCATGCATCGATATCAGAACATTGGAGGCTCTTGCTGGCTTAGGTATGCTTGAAAGGGTTGCAATCACAAGGCGCTGAATTCCACTTACGGTTTTATGACCAGCCAAAAGATAGTTAATGATATCCGAGATATCAATAACACAATTAGTAATCCACTGCGTGTTACTGCTTGATTTATCACTATGATTTCTCTTATCTTTTTTGGTAAGTATTTGGCGAGCAGATTCTGATGATGGTTCCGCCACATCGACATACTGATCCAACAAGTCAAATAAGGCCCTGACACCCTTTGACTTGAGTATTGCAGTTGCAGAATGCTTCAACTCACTATCAGGACCAGTCACACCCTTAATGCGAAATGCATGTTCAAGAATACGCGCATGATGTCCTTGTTGTAATAATTTCATTTTATTTACGGGTAAATTTCATAATGGATTTGGTATTTAACTATCCGGTCTCTCTTTAAGTAGATTGTCAAAGTTACTATCTAATGCAATCGTTTTCGGCTTACTGTTCTAAAAAATTTTGTTCTAATTTAGTGAGTTCATGATCTTTCTGTTTAAGCTTCGTATTGAGCAACGAGCAGTATGAGCCACCACTACCGCTTAAAATAAAGTTGTCAAATATATTAGGGCCGTACTGAAATGATTTGACAAGCTCAACATGATGTTCAGAAACATAAAAACGACTGAGTCCATCAAAATAAGCGTAACGGTATCCACGTTCAAGCAATAAATTTTCCCATTGCTCATGCGTCTCGATCTGAGTATTCGGCAGCGTACTTTCGACCACAATTATCCACGGCCGCGCTTCAGTTTCTCCCCAGCCTTCCAATACATGTTTCTCCATACCTTCAACATCAATTTTTAACCAATGAATTTCTTGATCTCCCGCTAAGGTAAATATTTCAGCGAGCGTTGTGCAAGCTACTGTTATTTCTTTCACCTCAAAATTTTTTTCCATGTGCCTCAGCGCGATATCGGCATCGCCAGTGGAAAGCCCAGTTTCCGGTATCTCATAAAAAGTCATCTCACCTATGCGGTCTGAAACAGCTGCTTCGATGACTAGCTCATCCGGTCGATTTTTTCGTAAGGCTTCTGCATAAGCGGGTGTGGCTTCGACGTGAACTCCACGCCAGCCGTGCTCGTAGAATGCTTTGCTGACTGAGTCGACGACCGGGTCCTGTGCGCCGATGTCGATATAAAATCCTTTTTCAATATGACCCAGCGCCCGCCACAACATCACGTCCTCAAAATTCTGTGCATAGGACACGATGCCAGGGCGGAAAGGATTGTCGTTGACATCGGGCGGTGTATTATTTTCATATGTACTAGCAGAATCTTGTGAATCAGCAGGTGCTTTTGGTGACAATAAACCATCCGTTACTTGGTTTTGATTTTGCTTATTTAACTGAAGCTGCTGAAGCTGGCCAATTTCATTTGTAGAGCGGGCGTGACTGGCCAGTCGTTCGTCACCTCCGCCTCCCTTGACGGCCAGCCGGAAATACGTTTGCGCTCGCGTGTCGTTACCCTCGATAGCGGCACTTCGCCCTAAAGTGTTGTATACCCCCGCGATCAACAGTTGCGCCATGATTTTCTTGTCGCAACCCCATTCTTTGGCCAATTTGATAAAACGGCGTGCTATGGTATGGTCGTTAAGCTGTTGCCAGGCACAGGCAACGACTAGCGCCAGTTTTGCGCGCTGCGGGTGATGTTCCAGTGTGTCAATATCGATTTTCGTGAGGCTATTCCAATCACCAAACTGCCATTGCATGCGGCTGCGCTCGAGAAGCTCTGGATCGTAGGGAGCGGGCGGAATATTGCTCGCGTTAGAAATGTGCGTTTCATCATTAACTTCTGAGACGGATGCCGTTTCCACTGTTGCTGTGTTAGATACTTCTACTGGTTTGGCTAAACCCAGCCAGCGTTGCATGTAGGCACGGATGGTGGTGAATTTAGCATTGCGGTTTTCCAAGGTCACAGCTCCGGCTCTTTCAGCAGCACGTCTTTGATGAGTTCGATCTGAGCCTCGGCTTTGATCATTTCTTCATTCAATTGACGTTGACGGGTATCGCTTTTGGCAAGTTCATCCTCCAACTGAGCGATACGCGTTTTTGATTGCTTTAACTGGAACTGAAGCTGTTCCAGCTCGGTTCCTTGCTGAGTAACCATTAGGGCTTGCTCATCCCGCGCCTGAGTGAGCGCCGTGATTTCCTGCTCTAGCGTATCCTGCTGTGCCGTCAGTGCCAATTTTTCTTCGGTTAGGGTGGCATTGGCCTGATTCAGGGCGTCGATTTGTGTTTGCCCCTTTGCCGCACGATCGGCGAGGCTATCGCGTTCCTGGATCAACGCTTCGATCTTTGCCTGGCGTTCTGCTGCAAGCAGGCTTTGTTCGTTCCGCGCCTGAGTGAGCGCCGTGATTTCCTGCTCTAGCGTATCCTGCTGTGCCGTCAGTGCCAATTTTTCTTCGGTTAGGGTGGCATTGGCCTGATTCAGGGCGTCGATTTGTGTTTGCCCCTTTGCCGCACGATCGGCGAGGCTATCGCGTTCCTGGATCAACGCTTCGATCTTTGCCTGGCGTTCTGCTGCAAGCAGGCTTTGTTCGTTCCGTGCCTGAGTGAGCGCCGTGATTTCCTGCTCCAGCGTATCCCGCTGTGCCGCCAGCGCTGATTTTTCTTCGGTTAGGGTGGTATTGGCCTGGGTCAGAGCGTCGATTTGTGTTTGCCCCTGCGCCGCACGATCGGCGTGGCTATCGCGTTCCTGGATCAACGCTTCGATCTTTGTCTGACGTTCAGCTGCAAGCTGGCCTTGTTCATTCCGAGCCTGAGTGAGTGCCGTGATTTCTTGCTCCAGCGTATTCCGCTGTGCCGTCAGCGCTAATTTTTCTTCGGTTAGGGTGGCATTGGCCTGAGTCAGGGTGTCGATTTGTGCTTGTCCCTTTGCCGCATGATCGGCGAGGCTATCGCGTTCCTGGGTCAACGCTTCGATCTTTGCCTGGCGTTCAGCTGCAAGCTGGCTTTGTTCATTCCGTGCTTGAGTGAGTGCCGTGATTTCCTGCTCCAGCGTATCCCGCTGTGCCGCCAGCGCTGATTTTTCTTCGGTTAGGGTGGTATTGGCCTGGGTCAGGGCGTCGATTTGTGCTTGTCCCTTTGCCGCATGATCGGCGTGGCTATCGCGTTCCTGAATCAACGCTTCGATCTTTGCCTGGCGTTCTGCTGCAAGCAGGCTTTGTTCGTTCCGTGCCTGAGTGAGCGCCGTGATTTCCTGCTCCAGCGTATCCCGCTGTGCCGCCAGCGCCGATTTTTCTTCGGTTAGGGCGGCATTGGTCTGGGTCAGGGCGTCGATTTGTGCTTGCCCCTGCGATGCACGATCGGCGTGGCTATCGCGTTCCTGGATCAACGCTTCGATCTTTGCCTGGCGTTCAGCTGCAAGCTGGTCTTGTTCATTCCGTGCCTGAGTGAGCGCTGTGATTTCCTGCTCCAGCGTATCCCGCTGTGCCGCCAGCGCTGATTTTTCTTCGGTTAGGGCGGCATTGGCCTGGGTAAGTATTCCAATTTGAGGCTGTAATACTGCACGCCAATCCCGCACCAAGAGTGCGTAACCGACAGCAGGATGGTTGCTTTCCGTGACATCGATACACCGGAAGCCTCGCGGTTGAAGGAGGGCTTCGGTTCTTTCCAGTGTTGCATCTTGGTCGATTTCGGGATTGGATTGGAGCAGCACGCGCAACCAGAGTACGCTCCAGCGATCGATGTATGTGCCAGCGCCTTTGAGTATAGGCAAGGCGGGAAAACAGTCGATAAATACCCAGGTCGGATCGGCTCGCTCCAGTGCGGCGCAGCGGTCTTCTGCGAGTAGATGATCAAGACGCCGGGTAGGGCGGAGATCTTTAGTGATGGTATGTAAGTTAGGCCAGAGCCTGTTCATGCACTGCGGGGAAATGAGGCTATCTTCTTCCGGATTACTGGCTTGGTAGTAGTCGATCTCGCCCTCGGTGTCAGCAAGGACTGCACTCAAGACGTGCCAATCGGGGTTTTCGGTGAGGAGCGGTTTTGCCCAGTCGAGACGGTCCTGATCGGCATCAATAATAAGGGCATGGGGAATGTCCCATTGCCGCCATTGATGCATTTCGCCGTTGCCGGTACCCGCACCGATGTGGATGATGGCTTGCGGTGGCGCAAGCTTTTGCAGCAGGTGGATGGGTTTCGATACTGGTTCGGTGGATATCGAACGTTTGATGTTGGATGAGACCATCATTTTTGCACCTTGCGTATTTCTGATGCTATGACCGGTTTAGCGGCTCTGGTCTTTGTTACAGGTTTCTGGGATGACGGCTTTTCGGCGATCTTAATCGTGGGGAGCGGCTCCAGGCGTTGCTTAGGTTTTTTCGATGGCGAAGCACTCATTTCCGCTGGCACAGCAGGTTGGATCGGTGCAGACACTGGTGTCGGTGATACGGCAGTGCGCAGCGTAATGATACGTTGTAGTTCGCAGGCTGTTTTGCTCCAGTCTGCCCACGGTCGCTTGAGTTGTACATCCAAACCTTGCAGCGTGCCAAGAATTGCAGGCAAACGTTTGATCAGTGCTGCAAGGAAAGTGCGGTCGTGTTTCGTCAGGCGCCGCCAGATGTTCATATCCATGGCATCGGGTTGCGCGAAGCGTAATTCGAGCTTGGCGCCAAAGTCGTCGGATGACTCGACAAACCAGGCTTCGAAAGGTGCTTTACCACCTTCTTCAGGGAATTCGAGTTTGGGATGGAAACCAAACCGGTCGGGTTGAACGTTCGCGCAGGCGAGGCGAAATTCAAATTCTGGCCAGTGTTTACCATCAAAAGATAGGTTATCGAAGTGAAGCCAGAGATGTTCGTAATCGGGCTTGACCTGCTCACGTTTGAGTTGAACATGATCGTAGCGCAATGTTGGTGGAAATTTCTGGAGAATCTGGCTCAATTTTTCTAGACCGGCACGGAAGGCCTCCGGCTGGAGATCAGTCTGTTCCTCAAGGATAGTAGAGGATGCAAGCGTCTCGATCAGTAGTGTGGTGAGTGCTTGGAGCAAGTTCCAGTCGCTGGTGGCGAGATCAAGCAGAATTTCGGCACGCTGCTGGAGGGTTGTCGTCGTGGCCGTCGGCATGAGGAGGAGCTCGTTCTGCTCATTGGCTAAGGCGGGCCAGCGCACGAGGGGAGCGTTATCCCCCTCCAAACGGGGGAATATGAACCCTGCAACGCCACGTTCAAGCAATGTTTTGAATTCGAGGCTGGGAAAGTGGCGATCTACGGCGCTGAAATTGGTCAGGCGCCATGCGACTAGGCTGCCTATCTCTTTGTCATCGGAGGCGGACAGGATCTCGATCGTTTCGTAGTCAAGGTACGCTGGGTTGCGCTGCAGTAGGCGTTGCCAACGGCCTTCCGCTGTCTGAAGCAGAGTGAGCGTGTCCTGGTATTGCTGGAAATAGTGTTCGCTTTCCAGGTGTGCTTGGTGGAGTTCGAGCAGCAAAAGCTCGCTATTTTCTGCCTGAGTTTTGTTAAGTTGCTCAATCTGGGCTCGGCACTCGGCGAGAATACCGGTTTTTTCGTGCAGTGTCTGGTGGAGCGTCTCCACTTCCTGTTGTAGTGCATCGCGCTGTGCCGCCAGCGCCAATTTTTCTTCGGTCAGGGCGGCATTGGTCTGGGTCAGGGTGTCAATTTGCGCTTGCCGCTCCGTAGCATAGCTGGCGTGACTATCACGCTCGTGGGTCAGGGCGTCGATCTTTGCCTGACGTTCTGCTGCAAGCTGGCCTTGTTCGTTTCGCGCCTGCGTGAGCACTGTGATTTCTTGTTCCAACGTATCCCGCTGTGCCGCCAGCACTAATTTTTCTTCGGTTAGGGTGGCATTGGCCTGGGTCAGGGTGTCGATCTGTACTTGCTGGGATTCATATTTCAGAAAGGTTGATTTAAATTCTTCCTTTGCCTTGTGAAGTTGCAACTGGAGCAATTCGTTTTGCTGAGCAGACTCTTTGAGTCTGACCTTCATATCCTTCTGCTGCTGCGCGTGTTCGGCAATGGTATCGTCAAGACACGCTTTGAGAGCAGCAAGCGCTTCATTGGCAGCCTGCACCTGCTGCAATTCGGTAGACCGATCACGCAATGCTCGATAACCGTCAATGATTTGTGAGGGTGTAAGCGCCATCAGGGAGGAAATTTGCCTACCTTCGTTGAGGCGGGTAACTGTCGCGGCAAGTTCGTGCTGTAGACTAGCAACTTGGAGATGGTCCTGACATAGTTGCTGCGCCAGGAAAAAGGCTACGGAATCGTGCGCTATCTCATAACAGGATGTTTCGCTTGGTGTGACAAGTGGAAGTTTCCATTGTTCGATGCAGCGTTTGATCAAATCCCCCGGGTAATGGATACATTCATTGAGATCAACCAACAGGCTTCGCTGCGGATTGCGGTGATGAAAGCGTAATAATTCCTGATGATATGTCTGCCAGTCATTCATCATTGAGTCGACGGAAAGGCTATTCGATTCAGATGCTATGGCATTCGCAAGCATTTGCTGTGGAGATATGCAAACGAGGATGAAATTGAGGTGAGTTTCGAAGTCGAGCCAATAGTCGAGCAACCAAGTACTTTGCGTATTAGACCAACCCCAGACCTTTGATTTGATGTTGGCGACAAAGATATCGCTTGCGAGCTGTTCCCAGAGTCTGCCGGGATTAGAAATCGGCTGAACGGCGCTGGCATTTTCTGCTGCCAGGGTCATGACTTGCTCGTGCCAGAATTCGATGTCGACAGAGTTACTATCGCGCTTGGCTGGTTCCGGCTGTTTCATGCCAGCTCGCTGTAGAATGTCAGCAACGGTTTGCAAGTTGGATTGAACCGCTCCGGTGATGCAGATGCTTTTCATATTGATTTCTCGATGCTTTTTCTTGAAACTTATGTAGCGCGGCCGTAATGGTCTTCAAACCGCACGATATCATCTTCTCCAAGATAAGCGCCGGACCCAAATTCCGCGATTGAATTTTTAATTTCTCCCGCGGATGTCCCGAAGCATGATCGCAAAAGCGAAAGCGGGCAGAAAGCAGTGGATTTGATGACGTGTATGTGCATCACATTGCTATTTTCAGTGTTGCGGGTACATTTTAGCTTTTTGATGACGAATTTATCCTTTCCGCAGTGA
>NZ_QAOO01000038.1 GCF_003051105.1 Nitrosomonas nitrosa
AAATCAATGCTACCAAAACCTTCTTTCCCCGATCTGGATTACGTCTGATCTTTAAATTGGGGTCATCTTAAAATCGCTGGGATCAGGTGGTCTGAAGTAATTTGTACGTTGTTGCGTTGCCAGAATATACAGAAGAAGGTGTTCATACGAGGCTTGAGCATCACCCACACCTCAAATTTGCAGAGCTAGATCGTGTGGTGATACCCGCACTTATCCCCAATGACCCGGTTTATATCAATGAATGGCACCCACCCAAAATTGGCGCGCCATCGGCATGGAATATCACTCAGGGAAATGGCATTGCCATCGCGATATTGGATTCAGGCGTTGATAATTCTCATCCCGACCTTGCGTCTAGGATAGTGCCCGGCTGGAATCTCTACGATAACAATTCAGACACTTCAGATGTAGTAGGTCATGGTACCAGTGTAGCCGGTACCGCAGCCGCTATCAGCAATAACAGTATCGGGGTAGCAGGTGTCGCTGGTCAATCAAGAATCATGCCGTTGCGAGCCACGGACACTATGGGCTATGGCTATTACAGTACAATTTCCCAAGGAATAACCTTCGCAGCTGATCATGGCGCACGAATCGTCAATGCTAGCTTTGTAGGTATCACAAGTAGTCCTAGCGTACAAAGCGCTGCCCAGTACATGAAAGATAACGGTGGGTTAGTCACCACCTCCGCTGGCAATACCTTTGGTAATGAAAATTTTGCAATCACTACGACTATGATTCCTGTTTCAGCCACGGATATCAATGACGTAAAAACTAACTTTTCCAGTTACGGTGACTTTGTAGCACTTGCGGCGCCGGGTGATGGAATTTGGACAACTCGATGGGGTGGTGGCAACTATTGGTCAGTGAGCGGCACATCATTCGCCAGCCCGATCACTGCCGGAGTCATCGCTTTGATGATGGCAGCTAACCCAAAATTGAGTAGCAACGACATCGAAAACTTGCTTTTTGCTACTGCAGTTGATCTAGGCACACCCGGACGCGACCCCTACTATGGTTATGGACGGGTAGATGCTGCGGCAGCGGTTCATGCTGCCCTGAATTTCATTCCTGAAGCTGATACGGAATCGCCTTCAGTCTCCATTTTGGACCCCTTGGATGGAGCCACAGTAACAGGGTTGGTACCTGTTGATATTGAGGTAATGGATAATATCGGCCTCGACCGTGCTGAATTATGGGTCAATAACTCCAATGTGGCAGTGGATACTTCTCCGCCGTTTGCATTCAGCTGGGATTCCAGCGGAACTGCCAATGGCAAAACCGATCTCGTTGTACGCGTGTTCGACACTGCCAACAATACCACAAGCTCCCGCGTACAGGTCACAGTAGATAATCCAGTCCAGCAACCATTTGTAGACACGGCGCCTCCCGTTGTCGAAATTATCAATCCGATTGCTGGCAACGTTTCCGGTAACGTGGCCATCAGTATCAGTGCTTCCGATAACAGTGGTGCTGCAGGTATTACACTATCGATTTATATCGACAATGTACTCAAAGCAACCGGCAATGGAAGCACACTCGGTATGAACTGGAATACTCGCAGTAAAGGTACAAAACTTGGAACACATACCATCCAGGCAATAGCCAAAGATGCAGCAGGGAATACCCGAGCTACTCACGTGTCCGTAAATGTTGTTAAATAAAGGTACATCGGTCTGTCAAACTTGCAAAAGGTTGCGCCACATTATTGTTATGCGGCCTCCCTAACGAACTCATTGTACTTTTGTTGACCAAGGGAGCCGGAAACCACGAGGACTCTCTGCTACCGTATTTTTCTCATCGGAAGGATTCTGTTCCAGCTTCGTTTCGCCATTATTCGATTTCTTTTCTGGTTCTGTCTGCCTAGGCTGATTAGGCTTACCGTGCAGCAAATTATTCAATTGACGCGCTAGATTATTTGCAGCATCAATACTAATCGCCATGCGGCAGGACATTCTGGCGCCAATGGCATCAGGCATTTTTTCACCCGATTTTGCCAACCGGTTTAAAGCATTTACAGTCTGTGGATCAAGAAATCCAAAATCAACAATGATAACGCCCTCTCCTCCATGTACGGACGTAAAGTTTGAATAGATCGGTTGTCCGGTATGTTCACCTTGTTGCATGCGAATATTGATATGTTTAGCGTTCGATGAGGCAATTTTACTTGCATCATGAATTTCATCCTTGTCAGCCATGATTCTTTTCCTTTTTGTAAGTAGTTTTCATTTGATGTTGCACATTCTGTCCATTATGGAAACAAATTATAATGGTCCTCTTATCTTGTATACCCTTTTCCAGATTACTTCTGGAAAAGGGTTCTCCTTCGATCAACTCTTGCCTAACAAATTGCCTCTGATTAGGTAATGAACACGTTATCAGTTGGACTCGTTCCTATCGTTCCGATGCTGAGAGGTGTATTCGACAACTCGGCTATGGGCAAGCCATCGAGAAACAACGTACCGGATGGTTGATCATATGTGACTGTTGGCGATAGAGTCGCCCCGATGTTATCAAGTGTTTGGTACCAGATAGTGATTTTATCGCCCTCTGCAAGATTGAAATCGGTAATCTTGTCAAAGTCGCCACGTCGAACGATAAAATTATCTGCTCCTGCACCACCGGTAAGGGTATCTGCACCATAGCCACCGAACAGCGTATCGTTACCTTCTCCACCATCGAGTATGTCGCTGCCGAGCGATCCGAACAGGGTGTCATTTGCTAGCCCAGACTTTGTCGACACCCGACCCACCGGTATAATTCGTCGTGTTGGTAACGAATCCGTTGGTTACTTTATCGATTGCGTTCTCGATGTTGCTAAAGTTGTTGAAATTACCAATCAATGGATCTGCGTTAATGAGATCAATCAATCCTTTGGTATGTTGCCCTTCCGTCCAAACTGCATTGGTGAACGTCAGTTCATAATCAAGATCAACGTGTTTTCTGTTTTCAGTGACTATGGGGAGACGCTACACCATCTGCCGAGTTGACGACCTCCTGCACCTCCATCATGCCCAAATCCTCATGATCGAGGATATGGCAGTGCATTACGAACTTGCCGATATAATCCCGGTACTGAGTGTAAATGTTGGTAACCGCGGGCCCTTGCACCAGCAGCGTATCTTTCCATACCAGTTGATCGGTACCGTCCGGCCCTTTACGTACCCACTGGAAGGGATTGACATGGATATGAAATACATGCGGTGGCGGCAAGGAAGGGGGTTGACCAATGCCATCGGGCACACCGCTGGGATCGCCCACTGTCGTGAGCGCCCACATCTCTGTGGCATTCAGCGGTAATTGACGCACATGATCTGGGTTGAAAGCGCGATAGTTGACTTGGAAATAGTTTTTCTTTCCCTGCATGTCCTGGCCGAGTTTAAAGATGACTTCCTGCACACCCAGAGCAGTCTTTCTCAAGTCAGTGTCGCCAAACGGGGCCAGTGGCGCCATTTCTTCATCGGTCGGCAAGGCCATCTCCTCGATTTCATCGGTGACGCGCAGAATGGCCAACAGGTTCTCGGGTTCATCCGCTTGTCGCAGGGATTTTTTCGATGAGGTTGGCCGGTCGATGATGCGGTAATCCCCCGCTTTCATGCTGGCCTTGACCAAAACATCACTACGGTAGCCGGGTTGAAGATCGATCGGGGTGCCTGCCTTCCAGGTATCGACGCGGCCCAAATAATTACCGTCCAAAGCGATTTCGTGCAAATCATGGCCTTCGACCACAAAAGCGATCGATTCGCGAAAAGCAGTATCGATCAGCCGCCAGCGTTGCACTTCACCTCGCTTCATCGTGAGCACAGGAACGATCTGGCCGTTGATGGTGATATGGCGCCGTGAGCACGGCCAAGTCCCCTCGTTACCCGCTTGCCGGCATGTTTTCCTGTCAGGGTTGGGATTGCCCGGGCCCGGAAACAGCTTGGTGATATCGTCCAACCGGCCTGCTCGGTCATATAAAATCGTCTGCAGCACAAATATCTTTTCTCGCGCATTCGCTGCCAGCAACGACTTCGGGGTGGTCTGCGGATTGTCCTCGATGATCAACGCACCCGCCATCCCGCTTCCTACCTGAATCGCTGTAGAGCCATGCGCATGGGCGTGATACCAATAACTGCCGATCGGATGGGTGGCAGGCAGTTTGACTTCATATTGAAATTGGCTCTGCGGAACGATATCCAGCAGTACATTATCGCTATTGCCCGCAGGAGAAACATGCAGGCCGTGATAATGCATATTGGTTGTATTGAAAGAAGCAGGCCGGGTGTCGAGATAAGCATTTTGGTTCTCCTGCTCAAATTGGGCCTGAATTTCGTCCGGTGTTTCTTTTGGCAGCTGATTGTCGAGTAGCAGATTGATGACGTCCCCTTGCCGGACACGCAAAGTTGGGCCGACTAACTGACCATTGTAGCTACGCAATGTTACCGGGCAGCCTGCAATGGCGGTGTTAGCCGGATCGGTATATTGCACGTTGAGGCGGGTATCCAGCACACCTTCATTGGCATGAAGATCAGGTGGATTCTGGAAGGGTTGATAGCCGTATTTTTTGATATCGATAGTTTGGTAAGCACAGGCTGGCATAAAGTGGTTAGACTCCGCCAGAGTCGTGCTGGCACAAACCGATAAGCCAAACGCGACGAGTGCAATATGACTATAGATGCGTTGCATAACATTCTCCCGTAATCAGCATAGCCTTCCAGGATTGATCGATCTTGGTGCGCATCGATTCTCCAGGCAAAACCATTTGCTTGATGTTCGTTGATAGAGGCGGCAGCTCAATTTTTGAGTTGCGATTGATAGCCACCAGGAATTTTTTACGATCCGGCAAACAGCACATGTTCGCCCGATCCGTGGATTAATGAGTCGCCCCTGAAAAAGTAAATTTCAGAGCAGTCATTATCAGCCGATTACTCGAGCGACGATCTAGATGAATAGCGCTGTTTTACAGCCTCTTTTCTAAAGTAACGGTGAACGACGAAAACCTTATAATTTTGGCCGCGCTTTTCTGCGTTACAAGACTTGTTCCAGTCGTTGCCATTATTGATAACGATTGCGTACTCAATGCGTCATCGCTTCATCGTCGAGTTGTTTCGCCAAGGCTTGCAAGGCGGGTGAGATGGTCACGGGATAATGGGTCGTGGTTTCAAGTTCCGTCAACGATTCTGGCAAGCGAACATACCGCGCCAGTGTCTGCTGGCGGATTTCCTGCAGCGGCCGTGTCCGATGAATACGTTGACCCGCCAACATCATGGGGACAAGCAGCGGCTCACCTTCACACGGATCACTGTCCTCCAGCGCCACCACGTCATGACTCATTTCGCCCTGCGGGGCGTAATAACGGTACACCTGCTTTCTACCCGGCCAAGTCGCTTTGCCTTCCGAACGCTTGCGCCGCGCCTTGCCAGCATATTCCTGCAATTTATAAGCACAGTCGAGCGCGGGCGCGTCAATGGAAACGTCGAGCGCCGTCCCGATACCAAAGCCATCAATCGGTGCGCCGGATCCCAATAAGGTCTGCAGCCGGTATTCATCCAGATTACCGCTCGCAAAAATAGCGGTGCTCTGTAATCCGCCCTGATCGAGGATCCGCCGCACATTATGTGCATGCGCGGCCAAATCGCCGCTATCGAGGCGCACACCTTTAATGTGGATATGTTCGGTCTGCAGCCGTTTAGCGAGTTCAACCACTTTCCCGGCTGCCGCCTCGGTGTCATAGGTATCGATCAACAAAACGACATTGTTGGGGTTGGAACGTGCAAAATGCTCGAAAGCCATGCTCTCATCGGCATGGGCCTGAATATAGGCATGCGCCATGGTTCCATACAAAGGGATGCCGTAAAGCGCTCCCGCCAGCACGGTCGCACTCCCCGAGAACCCGGCAAGATAGCTCGCCCGGGCAGCCAGCAACGCTGCTTCAGCACCATGAGCCCGGCGCATGCCAAAATCGACCAGAAGCTTGCCCGGTGCAACTAGAACCGAGCGAGCCGCCTTGGAAGCGATGAGGGTCTCAAAGTGCAAGATATTGATAATACGCGATTCGATCAATTGCGCCTGAGGTAGCGGTGCAGTAATCCGCAGTATGGGCTCGTTGGGAAAAAATAGCGTGCCTTCCGGCATAGCATGAACATCACCTATGAAGTGGAATCGTTCAAGGTAATCGATGAGGGGTGGACGAAATCGAGTCGCAAGCCAACTCAGCTCCTCCGCTGAAAATTGCAGATTCTCAAGAAAATCCAGTACCTGCTCCAATCCGGCAGCAACCATAAAATTCCGCCCCGGAGGCAATTTACGGATAAATAATTCAAAAACTGCCGTCTCTTGCATGCCCTGCTCAAGATAGCTTTGCAGCATCGTGAACTGATAAAGATCGGCAAGCAAGGGACTGCTAAACGGATTTATCTTCATACAACGAATCCTCCAAACCGGATCGAAGTTGCGCCCAAGCGCGTCATTGCTTTCAGAGCGTTCACACCATCATCCGGTTTTAGATTGATGGCGCAAATGGCATCCTCAAGTACGAACGTCGTGTAATGATGTTGCAAAGCATCTTTCACGGTGTTCAGCACACAATATTCCGTTGCAACACCCGCAACGAACAAACGACGGATACCCGCTTGCTGGAGCAGCTCATGCATTTGGGTATCAGTAAACGCGGAATAGGCGTCCTGCTCTCGTGACGCCGCTTTGGATATGATCTGCGTATTGATTGGAAAATTGATATCTGCATGAAATGCGGCACCCGAGGTAGTGGCAATGCAATGCGGCGGCCATGGCCCGCCTTGCTGCCGGAAAGAGCAATGATCTGGCGGATGCCAGTCTCGCGTAGCGAAAATGGGCCGCCCGTGATCATGAAACAGCAGCAGATAGCGATTGATCACGGGGATGATCGTATCTCCCTTGGGAACGGCCAAGCTGCCACCCGGCAAGAAATCATTCTGCATATCGACGATCACGAGCGCATCTCCGCTTCCCAGCTTCACGTTCATTAGGGTATCGTCTTAGTCATCGATAACCGGTTCACTTGCCACGTATCAACAATACGGGCATAGGCGCGGTGCGCACGACCCCTTCTGCAACACTGCCCAATACCAGGCGGCTGAAGCCCGTTCGGCCATGCGTGCCGATAACGATCAATTCAGCTTGCCAGCGTTCGGCTTCCGCAACGATCATGTTTGCGGTTCGCTCATTTTTGGCTTCCAATAATTTCATTTCTGCTGTCAATCCGGCTTCTTCCACTTTCGCCCGCGCCCGTTCGAGTAACCGCTCGCCACTCGTTCTCATCGTTTCTTGCAGTTCTGCATAATTGATATAGCTGTCATCCACCCAATAGAAAATATCTTCATATACATGGATGAGCGCAAGTTGTGCATGATGCAATCGGGCAAGCTTGATGGCTTCTTTGAGTGCACAGTCCGAAGTGGAACTGCCATCGACTGGAACAAGAATTTTCTGGTACATAATCGTCCTCGTGAGAAATCATCCTTTTACACAAACTTTAGGCCGCAAAAAGGCGACCCTGCGTGCAAGCCCTGCCTGTTCCGTCGCTTCCGCCACACTATCGACATCTTTGTAGGCGCCGGGTGCTTCCTCCGCCACGCCACGCATGGAACGCGTACGAATCAGTATACCTTGCTGCGCAAGCTCACCAATCAACTGCTTCCCTTGCCAACGCGCCGATGCCTGTCGCCGGCTCAATGCACGGCCAGCCCCATGACTGGCCGAAGCGAAAGCGGAATTACCGCTATTCCCTGCCAACACGTAGGAACCTGTTCCCATGCTTCCACCAATAATTACGGGCTGGCCCACCGCACGGTAACGTTTGGGTAGCATGGCATGTTCCGGCCCGAATGCGCGCGTCGCCCCCTTCCGGTGCACATAGAGCAGACGGGATTGACCATCGATCACGTGATGTTCTTGCTTACAGGTATTGTGGGAAACATCGAACAGTGTTTGAAGCTTGCTGGCAGGAAAAATTTCCCTGAATGTTTCACGCGTCAAATGCGTCAAGATTTGTCGGTTAGCGAGGGCACAGTTGATAGCGGCATGCATTGCGCCGAGATACTGTTGCCCTTCTGGAGAGTTGATCGGCGCGCAGGCCAACTCACGGTCAGGAAGATGGATCCCGCAGCGACTCGCAGCTTTGGCGAGCATCACGAGGTAATCCGTGCCGATTTGATGTCCCAGGCCACGCGAACCACAATGAATCGAAATGACAATTTGGCCTTCTTGCAGACCATAAGCCTGCGCGGCGGCCTCGTCAAATATACGATCCACCACCTGAACTTCGAGATAATGGTTGCCTGAACCCAGCGTCCCCATCTCGCCACGCTGGCGTTTTTTGGCCAATTCTGAGACGTTGGCGGGAATGGCGCCTGCTACACAGCCTCGTTCTTCGATATAGTCCAAATCCGCTTCATTACCATAGCCTTGCTGGACGGCCCAGTGTGCGCCTCCTAACAGCACTTGGTCAAGTTGCTTCGGATCGAGTTTGAGTGCACCCTCTTCTCCCACGCCAGCCGGGATGGTTTGAAACAACCTGTCGGCCAGTGTGGCAAGCTTGGGCGTCACATCCTGCAAACGCATATTACTGCGTAGACTGCGGATACCGCAGGAAATATCGAAACCGACACCTCCAGCGGAAATGACACCCCCCCGCTCCGCGTCGAATGCCGCCACCCCGCCTATCGGAAAACCATATCCCCAATGCGCATCCGGCATGGTCATGGCTGCGCCCTCCAAGCCAGGTAACGCAGCCACATGCGCTATTTGCTCCAACACTTTGTCGTCCATGCTTTCCAGCAAAGGGGCGCTGCCATAGAGCAACACCTCACCACGCTTTTCACCCGGCTGAAGAGGGAGCGTCCAAAGATAAGGCTGAATCTGACGTAATCGCTGTAAATTCATCTCTATATACCTCCGATTTAGACATCCACTACGCAGCGAGCCTCCCAGCTCATGCCGATTTGTTTGACTGAAAGCATCGTCAAGGTCGCCCCTTTGACCTCGGTGCCATGCTCCAAATCAGAACGCCATTTTTCCCCTAAGGCTACGCCATGCCATTGATTGTTCTGCCGTTGAAGGTGAAAGCGGCAAAAAACCATGCCAAGCTCACGTGCTTTTCCCAATAACAGATTCAACCAAGTCACCAGCGCAAGCTCGACATCATCCTCTTCAAATGTGAAATCCACAAGCGTAGCAGGCTGCAGCGCGTCGAGATCGGTCACAATGGCAAATACCGCTTGTGCCGCTGCCTCGAAAGCGTGTTCGATTGTCGTCCCCTGACCGATGATACCAATATCGGCATCGTGCTCAAAATAGCGTGGTTCCATTTTTACGTCATCCTGTGATACCTGCTGAAAAATTAGCACAACCCGAAAAGCAAGGTATTTCGATTTCGTTTTACGATACCACTTTCCGCACTATCTTTTCATAGCTTATTTTGGCGAAGCGCATGACGGCAAACAGGCCATGGCAACCCATACTAATTTCAGTTAGAATCGGCTTCGAATCATCGTTATTTCTTATAGATAGAAACTAATTCGAGCCTTATTTATGATCCTCATTCTGAAACCGAATACGCCTACCGAAAGCCCAGAATACAAGCAATTGCTCGCGCACCTTGCCAATCTTTCCGGTATCACGACGCGTGTTCATACTGAAGTAGGTATCGAGCAAACACTGACTGAAATTCATTTAATCGGCAATACCAAGGCGCTATCAACAGATGACATGAGAATTCTGCCATGTGTCGAACAGGTGGTCCGTATCTCCGAAGAGTATCGTATTCTTGGACGGCATATCAACGATGAACGCCCGAGCCATTTCGACTATAACGGTATCCGGTTCGGACAAGACACCCTCAATATCTTTGCTGGGCTGTGTGCTGTCGATACGCTAGAGCATGTGGAACTGACGATGAAGGCCTTACGTGATCAAGGTCAATGCTGTACAAGGATGGGTGCCTATAAACCACGTACGAGTCCTTACTCATTCCAGGGGCATGGTAAAAACTGCCTCCCTTACGTTTTCGACTTGGCAGGCAAATACAATATCAAGGTGATCGCCATGGAAGTCACGCACGAATCCCATGTCGAGGAAATCCGGGAAGCGCTCTATCAAACGGGTAATGCAACCGGCGTGATGCTGCAAATCGGTACGCGTAATACACAAAATTTCGAGTTGTTGAAAATCGTTGGACGTCAGCAAGATTTTCCGGTGCTACTCAAGCGCGGTTTTGGCATTACTCTCGATGAATCGCTGAATGCAGCCGAGTATCTCGCCTCCGAAGGTAATCGCAGAGTGGTATTCGGTTTACGTGGTATGAAAACCAATATGGGCGATCCTCATCGCAATATCGTCGATTTTGCCCATGTACCCGTGGTCAAGCGGCTCACCCGCATGCCGGTCTGTATCGATCCCTCCCATGCAATAGGTATGCGCACAGGTTCACCTGACGGCTTGCTCGATATTATGCATGCAACCGCACAGGGCATCATCGCTGGCGCCAACATGGTGCTGGTCGATTTTCATCCGGTACCGAGCAAAGCCCTGGTTGATGGCCCGCAAGCGCTATCGCTCAAAGAATTGCCTCTTTTCCTGGAAGATGTGCGTATCGCCCGTGAGGCCTACGAGAAACGGGTAGAGATGGTCAAACACTATCAAGAAGCGGGGTAAAATTAGCCGTCCACTCCCGATTCAATCAGCGAGAGCGATGCCGTTTCCCGCCAAGACTAGCATGAGAATAAATTGGATATTACTGACGGCGTTATTCATCTTCGCGTCGTTGGCAGGCCTCCCATCCTATGCTCAGGATGGCAAAGTTCTCCCGCTTCGACTTGTCGACGATCAAGGACACGTTTTTTTGCTCGCACATCGTGCCAAACGCATAATTTCTCTCTCGCCCGCCATTACCGAATTAGTTTTTGCCGCAGGCGCAGGAGAAAAACTGGTCGGTGTCAGCCGATTCAGCGACTATCCAGCCGCAGCTCGATCCATCCCCAGTGTCGGCGATGCGTTTAGTCTTGATCTCGAACGGTTGCTCATGCTCGAGCCTGATCTGGTGATTGCCTGGCGCAGTGGCAACACCAAGCTGGGCATCGATCAACTTGAACGATTGGGATTGCGCGTTTTCGTTACCGAAGCGACCCAGCTTGCGGATATTCCCCGACTGCTCCGGACCATCGGTAAGCTTGCTGGAACATTGCCAGTAGCGGAATCTGCCGCGCAGAATTTCGAGATGGCTTTGCAACGGCTAAAGCAGCAGCGGGCTACGCACGAGCCTGTAAGCGTGTTTCAATTAATCTGGCCCCAACCCCTCATCACGGCCGGTGCCGCACATATCATTAACGACATCATAAACGTGTGCGGTGGCACAAATAGCTTCGCTTCGCTGCCGGATCTCATGCCGATCATTTCAGAGGAGAATCTGCTAGCAGCCAACCCTGCAGTCATTTTCAGCAGTATCTCGGATGAGTTGCTCGCATCCAACACCTATGGCTTTGTCCAGCGCTTTCCC
Source organism: Nitrosomonas nitrosa (assembly GCF_003051105.1). Lineage (GTDB taxonomy): Bacteria > Pseudomonadota > Gammaproteobacteria > Burkholderiales > Nitrosomonadaceae > Nitrosomonas > Nitrosomonas nitrosa. The sequence continues at coordinate 11,513 of NZ_QAOO01000038.1, forward strand.
CATATATCGGCAGTAAAAAGCGGCCACGTCTATTTTATTCACCCGGACCTGATTCATCGCCAATCCCCGCGCATATTGGAAGCGACTCGACTGGTATGCGCCCGATTGGATGCAATGCACGCGCAGTGATGATTTCGCAAATTTATTAACCAGATATACCTTATAATTACCTTAAAGTGGGCATGGCCGATAGCGAAGCGATGGCAGATGAAAGCTAATTATCGGCAGTGCCAGTTGATGTCTTCATGGAGAATTGACCAATGATCAAAGTATTGCTTGCAAACCCTAGAGGTTTTTGTGCCGGCGTGGATCGCGCCATCGAAATCGTTGAACGCGCATTAGCGATGCACGGCGCCCCCATTTATGTACGCCATGAAGTGGTGCACAATCGTTTTGTGGTTGAAGATTTGGAAAAAAAAGGTGCTGTATTTGTCGAGAACCTGGAAGAAGTTCCGCAAGAAAGTATTCTAATTTTCAGTGCACATGGCGTTTCCCATGCGGTAAGACGTGAAGCGGCGGCGCGTAAGCTGAAGATATTCGATGCCACTTGCCCACTCGTTACCAAAGTGCATGTCGAGGTGGCCAAAATGCGCAAAGAAGGGAAAGAAATCATCATGATCGGCCACCAAGGCCATCCTGAGGTAGAAGGCACCATGGGGCAAGTGGAAGGCAGCGATGGCGGGATGTATTTGGTCGAAACCGAAGAAGACGTTGATAAACTGCAAGTCAAGAACGAGCATAACCTTACTTATGTCACTCAAACGACTTTGTCGGTCGACGATGCCGCGCGCGTGATTGAAGCTTTGAAGCGGCGTTTCCCCAAAATTATCGGCCCTAAAAAGGATGATATCTGTTATGCCACCCAAAACCGTCAAGATGCCGTCAAAAAAATGGTGACGCAATGCGATCTCGTCATCGTGGTCGGCTCCCCCAACAGCTCCAATTCCAATCGCTTATGTGAAGTCGCACGCAATGCGAATGTCGAAGCCTATATGGTTGACCGTGCCGAGCAACTGCAGGAGGCATGGCTGCTAGGAAAAAGCCGCATCGGTATCACTGCTGGCGCCTCTGCTCCGGAAATACTGGTTCAGCAAGTTTTGGACAGACTCAAACAAATTGGTGCCAAGCAGTCAGGCGATGAAGTCGTGATAGAAGAGCTGAGCGGCGTGGTTGAATCGGTCGTCTTTCCCCTGCCGAAAGCCGAAGCGGTTTCGATGGATAAATATATTCGAGAAGCAAACTAATCATTTTCCCATCCCTTTTGATAGGGGCGTATATCAAAAGGCTGAGGTTTACCCATAATTGCATTCAGCAACAACTGGGCGCTGCCGGGCGCCATGGTGACACCATAACGAAAATGACCGCTGTTGATAAACAAGTTTTTCAATAGCGGATGAGGCCCGATGATTGGAATATTTTGAGGCGAAGCGGGCCGCAAGCCTGCCCAGTGCTGAATCAGTGGCATCCCCTCAAGCTGCGGTAATAGCTTCCGTGCCTGCTCAAAGAGATCATCACGAGCGGCACTTGTTGTCTGTTTGTTAAAACCAACATCTTCCACGGTACTGCCTACGAGTAAATGGCCATCACGGCGGGGGATCAGATAGACACTTCCTTGCAACAATATCGATGTCAGCGGCGGTGACTCAAATTTATAAAGCAGCATCTGCCCTTGGATCGGCTTGATGTCAAGCGACAACGCAAATTCTCCCAATATTTGTCCACTCCATGCGCCTGCCGTCACAATGACGTAATCGGCACCGAATCGACCGCAAGTCGAAATAACCCCATGGATCATCTGATTACTCACGGCGAATTTGCTTACTTCGCAATGTTCAACAAGCCGCCCGCCCAGGTGTACTACATGACTACGCAAGGCTGACAATAAACGAGGGTTACGCACTTGCGCGATATGCGGAAGAAAAAGGGCATTCTCGACCGGGTAGGCAAAATCGCGTTCTTGGCTAAAAAAGCAGACATCACCCAACCGCTTCCTTTCTACTGGCACATTATGGGAATGTTGCCATGTTTGCACCGCCGCCATGTCATATGGGGGCAACACCAGCAAGCCGCTCACTTCATACTCGACATCGATGCCGGTGGATGCGTGCAGTCTGACTACCCACTCTGGATAAAGGGCCGCACTGAAATCGGTTAACAAAGTCACTTCATTCGGATAATCCCAGGGGCAAAGTGGCGATAATATTCCCCCACCCGCCCACGATGATTCCCGCCCAATTTCTCCTCGCTCCAAAACAGTGACGGTTGCCCCCGCTTCGAGCAGCTCTGCTGCCGTGGCAAGACCAATGATTCCCGCGCCAATCACAATAAAATCTGAGGCTGCTTTATTCATTGGTCAACCTGCAAGAATGTAGAGGAGTGCAAACGTGACCTCCCCATTCTGATCACACTGGCTAAAGTTACTTGGCGATTTAGCCGTAAAGAGAGTGGAAACGAAAGCATAAAACAGAGGACAGAGAGATGTCTGCAAATAAGGGATTTTCGATGTTAGAACTCATGATCGCATTGAGCATTATTGCGATTCTAGCGTCTGTCGCGGTACCCAGCTACCAATCGATGGCGGTGCAATCACGCTTGTCAACACAATCGAACGAACTGCTTACCGCCCTCCATTACAGTCGATCGGAAGCGATCAAACGTGGGATACAAGTTACGATGTGTAAAAGCAGTACGGGTAATTCCTGTACAACCGGAGGCAACTGGCAGGATGGTTGGATAGTATACAGCGATAGCGACCCAAACGGAACCGTAGACGGTACAGATCAAATTTTGCGGGTTTTTCCTGGTTTGAAAGGAAGCACCTTGAACGGCGGCACAAGCTTTTCAAATTGGATTACATACCGGCCCAGTGGCAGCAGTTATGGTAACGGTGGGTTATCCAATGGCACCTTTACGCTATGCAATAACGCCAAGGGGCGTAGTATTACTATCAACAGTACCGGGCGCCCTCGTTTGGAGCGGCTTGAATCATGCTAACCCCCCATTTCCCCGACAAACACCCGTTACAGCAGGGCGCTACCATGATTGAAGTGCTGGTAGCTGTGGTAGTGTTATCGATCGGTCTACTAGGCCTAGCTGGTTTGCAATCCGTGGGCTTAACCCACAACCAGAGCGCGAACTTTCGCTCGACCGCCACCATGATGAGCTACAGCATCCTCGATAGCATGCGCGCCAACCGGACTGAAGCGAGGAACGGCAGTTATAACGTGGCAATCGGTGCCGACATCCCTTCGGGCACTACCGTTCATGAACAAGATATGAGCCTTTGGCTGAACGAGCTGTCCTTGCGATTACCGTCCGGGACCGGCGCCATCAGCGTCAATGGTAATACCGTCACGATTACCGTTCAATGGGACGATAGCCGCGGCGCCTTGGCTGCACAACAATTTATATTGACGACACAACTTTGACATGAAGCAGATGGCAACCAAACAACAAGGGTTTACCTTGGTCGAGCTGATGATCGCCATGACCATTGGGTTAATATTATTGGGAGGCGTGATCACCATATTGACCTCCAGCCAGCAGGTCTATCGTGTCAATGATGCCCTGGCGAGAATGCAGGAAAATGCACGCTACGCTTTTCAGGTACTCTCGCGTGATATCCGCATGGCGGGCTATTTCGGTTGCGCGGGTAACGGCGCGCTAGTGGTCAATACACTCAACGATAAGGATAGTTTTTTATGGAAACTCGGCCAGGCGATAGACGGATTCGAAGCAACCAGCTCGACTACTTGGACGCCTGTCTTGCCCGAGGGCGCGATTCCCAGCCCTCTCGGTGGACGGGATATTGTCGTGGTGCGAGGCGTAGAGGGTGGCGACATTAAAGTAACTCAACAACCAGGCGGCAGCCCACCCGCTTCGGCCGATCTCAAAGTGACCGTGGAAAGTGGGCTCAAGATTGATGATATCGTGTTAGTTACCAATTGCCAGAACGCCGCCATTTTTCAAATAACCAACATCAATACTTCGTCAGGGCAGGACAATATCGTTCATAACACAGGCGGCACCAGTATCCCAGGAAATGCCACAAAAGACCTAGGCAAAGATTTTACCAAGGGCGGGGAGCTCTTCAAAATTTCCACACGTTCCTATTTCATCCGCTTGATAGACGGATTGCCGGCGCTCTATCGCAAAATAGGGACGAGAAACGCCGAAGAACTGGTGAGAGGCGTCGAAGACATGCAAGTCGAATATGGCGAGGATCTCAATGGTGACTGGACGGCAGATATCTACCGTAGCGCCGATCTGGTGACAAACTGGCAAAGCGTCGTCAGCGTCCGTATCAGTTTGTTGATGCAGACAACAGAAAACAATATTGCCAGCCAGCCTCAGCCGTATACCTTCAACGGCACCACGGTCACGCCCACCGATCGCCGGCTGCGCCAGGCTTTCACCACGGTTGTGGCGTTACGCAATCGTGCGACTTGAGCCATTCGAGTGAAAAATGCAAAGGAAATCCTGCCATCATGGCTAATCAAAACATTTCTTTGATATCCCGGCAACGCGGCGTCGTGCTCGTTACGGGATTGATTTTTTTGGTCATACTGACGTTATTAGGTGTAACTGCAATGCAAACCACGATTTTGGAAGAAAGGATGGCCGGTAATCTGCGCGACGAAAATCTGGCTTTTCAAGCGGCGGAAGCGGCACTTAGAGAAGGCGAATTATTCTTGGAACAAATTACCTTACCGGTATTTGACGGATCAAACGGGCTGTATCGCTATGATCCCAAAAACCCCGATAATCCTTCTTCCGCTCCCAATCCGATCACTTGGTCAGGCTGGAGTACTTCAGGACGAACCATCAACGTAACGATACAGGGTGTGGCAAGCCAACCACGCTACATCATTGAACAACTTGACAGTATTTCAATAGCAGGTGGAAGTGCACAACAGTCGGCCCAATCATTGACATCGACTATGTTCAGGATTACAGCCAGAGGCGTAGGCGGAAGCGAAACGGCCGTGGTCTTCTTACAAAGCACTTACCGTAGATGAGTGGAGGTTAAGTTGAAAAATTGTTTTCTCATGAGCGCATGCATGGCTGCTGTGTTTATTGTGTTTAGTCCCTCACGTACGCAAGCGGCGCTCACGTTATCGGATGTACCCTTATTCCTTACGACCGCCGTTGAGCCAAATGTCATGTTCACGCTCGATGATTCAGGATCCATGCAATTCGAAATCATGCCTGGCGATTGGATTTTTCATGATGTCCGGTTCATGTTCCCTCGTGTAGCAAGTGTATATGGTGCTGACGATTACAATAACCGGGTGGTCGATTTCGATCCGAACAACCCTTATGCCGCAGCTTTACGCTCAAATGCTATCAATAAAATTTATTATAACCCCACGATCAGCTATCAACCGTGGAGCAATGCCGATGGTTCGCTCATGAGCAACGCTTCCCCAACGTGCGCCCCGCACAACCCTAAAAATACCAGCGCAGGTTGCCGAGATCTCACAGCCAACAATACACAAACTGCTCGCTGGTTAAATAGCGACGGCAGCTTATCCAATTCACAATCGAGGACATTCTATCCCGCTGTTTATTTCATTTATAACGGCGGCGAAATACTTTCGGCAAACAGCTACACTCGCGTTGAAATCAAATCGACTACGCCTTCCTACACAGGTGGCATAGAACGAACAGACTGCGCGGCTGCGCCGGTTTGTAGCTATGAGGAAGAGATCCAGAATTTTGCTAACTGGTATACTTATTACCGGTCACGCATCCTATTATCCCGGGCAGGCGTAGGGAGGGCATTTGCCGCTCAGGGTAATGGTATGCGCGTGGGGTTCGGTGCGATCAACAAGGACAGCACCAGTGTCGATGGCGTTTCCACCAAGACCATTATCAGCGGCGTAAGACAGTTTAGCGGCACAAACAAGGAATCGTTCTTTAGCAACCTCTATGATCATGTCATTCCGGTAGCAGGGACGCCACTGCGCAGGGCAATGGATGATGTAGGTCGCTATTTCATGCGTACCGATGATCAAGGCCCCTGGGGGAAAACGCCGGGTGCGAATGGCGGTACGCAATATGCCTGCCGCCAGAATTATCATATTCTGATGACAGATGGCTACTGGTCTGACAGTTTTACGGGCATAGGAAACTCGGATAATACTGCCGGAAGTACGATCACCAACCACCTGCCCAATGCCTCGCCTTCGACTTACCAATATAACCCTACACTTCCCTATTCTGACAGTCATAGCGATACGCTAGCCGATGTTGCGATGCATTACTGGAAAAACGATTTACGTCCCGATCTCGACAACAAAGTGCCGACCAATAACCTTGATCCTGCATTCTGGCAACATATGGTCAATTTTACCGTCGGCCTAGGCGTTCAAGGCACCTTGTCATCGCTGCCCACGGGTTCAGAATCTTGGCCTGATCCCACTGCGAGTAACGCTGCCAAGATCGATGATTTATGGCATGCGGCGGTCAATAGTCGGGGTGGTTTTTTTAGCGCGCAAGACCCCATTTCATTTGCCAATAACTTGAGTAATATCCTCAGTAATGTGACGAGCAGAGTCAGTTCGGCAGCCGCAGTCACTACCAATACCAGTCGGCTCAATAATGGCACCCATATTTATCAAGCCAAGTTCAACAGCAGCGACTGGAGCGGGCAAGTCTTCGCTTATGCATTGAATCCGGATGGGTCGCTGGGCTCGACCTTATGGGAAGCTTCTTCCAAGTTACCTTCCCATACCAACCGTGCAATCTTTACCCATAACGGAACGACCGGACTGGCATTCACAGCCGCCAATTTCTCACTGTTATCGAGCGCACAACAAAATGCGCTCAATACCAATATGAATGGCGTAAACGACGGCTTAGGCGCGAGCCGTATCGCCTGGCTACGCGGCGACAAGACGACAGAATTGGCGCAAGGAGGAAATTTCCGCAATCGGAACAATGGCCTGCTTGGCGACATCATCAATTCCGATCTGTTATTCGTCAAGTCACTTAACTTCAATTACGACGCACTGCCCAGCGGCACCGCAGGGCGAGATTCTTATTACACTTTTGTGCAAACGAATGAAAGCCGTATACCTGTTATCTACACAGGTGCCAACGATGGCATGCTGCATGCCTTTAATGCCGAAACGGGGGTTGAGCTTTTCAGTTATGTGCCGAGTACTGTTTTCTCCAAACTGAGCCAATTGACTTCCACCAATTATACGCACCGCTACTTTGTTGACGGCAATGCGTATGCCGGGGATGCTTATATCGGTGCGACACCCAGTTGGCGAACGATATTGCTGGGTGCGCTGAGCGGAGGAGGCAAAGGCATTTTCGCGCTCGATATCACCGATCCGACCCAATTCTCTGCGGCGAATGTACTCTGGGAATTTTCTGATGCGGATTTAGGGTTCGTGCCGGGGCAAGCCAAAATTGCGTTGCTGAACAATGGCGTATGGGCGGCCATTGTCAGCAACGGTTATAATAGTACCAGTGACCGCGCCTACCTCTATATCATCAATCTGCAGACCGGCGCGCTGATCGCAAAAATTGCGACCAATGACAGCACGAATAATGGTCTCTCTACACCGGCCCTGGTCGACACGGACGATGACCGAATCATCGATTTCGTTTATGCGGGCGATTTGCAAGGCAATGTTTGGAAATTCGATTTATCGCATAGCAACTCGGGACAATGGGGCGTTGCTTATAAATCGGGCAGCACAAATGCCCCGTTATTTACTGCCAGAAATGCCAGCAATCAAGTTCAACCCATTACCTCACCTCTGGAAATTGGCCGCCATCCCAGCAGCAGTGGCTACATGGTCTATTTTGGCACGGGGCGGTTCATCGCATCGGGTGACAGCGCCAATACTGACATACAGAGCTTGTACGGGATCTGGGATAATGGCAGCCGTATTTCGACGACGGATCGCAGCACGCTGCGGCAACAAACCATTCTGACCGAAACGGCCTTACTACCGCTCGAACGCACGGTTTCAAGCAATTCAGTCAGTTGGTCGACCCAAAAGGGTTGGTATCTCGATTTGCTCCAGCCGCCAGATGCAACGTCCCAAGGCGAACGGAGCATCATCATGCCGCAACTCAGTTTCGGACGGATTATTTTTACCACACTCATTCCTTCCAGCGATCCTTGTGCTTCTGGCGGACAAAATTGGCTCATGTTACTGAATGCCGAGACAGGAGGAATGTTGACCGCGCCTCAATTCGATACTGACAGTAATGGCATGATCAATACCGACGACCGTCTCATCGCAGCGATCAGCTCCGATGGGATACGCAGCGAATCGGTTGCAATCAGCGCTGGCAGCCTTATACATTTGATCGCAGGCTCGACCACCGGTTTGATCGAAGCCATCACGATCAAAGGAAATCCACACAGTCCACGCCATTCTTGGCGGCAGATACAATAGCGAGAGACGCGAAGGTTGGATTGTAGCTGACACACGGTAAATTTGTTCTCCTCTTGAGTTAATCAAAGCGACCGAGTGCGTGTTGAGTTAGAAGTCATACGAAGGTAGTCGAAGACCAGTCGGGTAT
>NZ_QAOO01000039.1 GCF_003051105.1 Nitrosomonas nitrosa
GTCTGTAAAGTGGCTTTAAATATGGGCTTTTGGTACGTAGGTAGATGTAGGTAGACAAGGGTAGAAAGTGGGTTAGGCGGACGCCTTCTCCGCCATTATTTAGCATAAAATCAATATCCTATTTATCAATGTTGCCTAAATGCTGTCCGTACATCTCAGCCGCCTTTACCCCATGTTGCTCATTATTGTTAATCCAGCGAGCATATGTTTTAGCTGTAATTAACACATTAGAATGACCCATTTGCGCAGATACCCAAGCTATATTCTCACCAGCCGACAACATCATTGATGCAAAAGTGTGACGTGTTTGATACGGATTTCTGTAACGCACTCCGGCTTTTTTCAATAATGGAATCCAGAATCCTTTCCTGATTTGTTGGTCGCCAGTCCATTGTTTGCTGGTGCGCGGATTTAAGAACACTTTCCCGCCTTGTAATAGGGTATGCAGCTTTTGATTGATCAGTGCAGTCTCCACATGTGGAGGCATGTCGATTTCCCGATTGCTTGATTTTGTTTTTGTAGATTCGTCGTTCTTGGCAGCGTAAGTATGCGCCTTGTTAATCTTTATTTTCTTCCGTTTCCAGTCAATATCTGTCCATTCTAAGGCAATTAGTTCTGAAGTCCTCATCCCAGTCCAAAAAAACACAATGCACTGGTTTTTTATTGATCCTGCAGCAGCTTTGATTATTGCCGCTTGCTCTTCTGCATTAAATGGGTCAACGTATGTCTTTTCTTTTGGCGGTTCATTGCGCTTGTACGTCCATCCAAACAACGGATTAACCGGTATCAGGTCATCATGTTGAGCGTCTTGTAGGGCGGCGCGTAGTGGACTCAAGATGTTAATAATCCTCTTATTCGAGCAATCCATACTAGCCACCCAATTACGCACATCTGCACGAGTTAGCATGTGTAGCGTCATCTCACCAAATAGAGGTATCACTAGGTTGTGTATAATTTTTCTATAATCTCTTAATGTGCTTGCTTTGATCGTTGGTTCTTTATTTGCCAACCATTCTGCGAGATAAGTTCTAACGGTGTATTGTGTGGGCGAGAATTTATGAACATTCTTTGAATTCGGGAATGTCACAGAATAATCAAAAGTACCGTTCTCTATGGCCAACAAAATAGCGGCACGGTGATTAGCAGCTCGTTTTAGGTTAGAGGGAGTGGGCTGCAGCCTGATACGTTCGCGGCATTTTTGTCCTCGATAGTAGAAGCTGATGGCAATCGATGTTGCGCTACCTGCTGCGACGCCTGGATATTTGTTTCTGCCCATTTGTGATACCCGCTGATGCTGATTAAAATTCTACCATCCGGCGCTTTGGTAAATTCTTTACCGCATAACCAATCGCCACGATAAATTTTAGAGCTTATCGCTTCCGGTGTATAGCCTGTTTCCTCACAGAATTTTTTAATGGTTACGTAGTTTGCGCTAGTCATCTGTGTTGCTGTCAGTAAAAGTTTTCTCAGGGCATGTTATTTTTTAAATTAATGTAAAAATTTTGTTTCTAGCTCAAAATTACAAAGACCAATACCACCGAAACTAATACCAGAACGGCAGACAGTAAATTGATAATGGACGCCTGCCTGGAAATTCTGGCTAGATCATAAATCTCCTGATCCACCCCGCTTTTTATCTTTTCATCGATCAGCTGAGTACAGCTTTCCAGGAATTGATCTCGTGTTAATTGCACGTTACTCATGGATGCATTGATAATGGCATTGGATTTTTTGGTCGAATATTCACACCATCGATTAAAGTTTTCTTCCAATATCGCCTGGTAATTGCTTAGAAGCTCAGCATGGGCCTCTTTATTCTGTTCCAGCAATACTTCGTTGAGTGTATGCATCATCAATACCGGATCATCCTGCGACAAAACTATTCCATGCTCTGACGCTATTCTTTCAATGAGCGCATCTAATTTGTCGGCACTCATGTTAGAACTGCCGCTACATTTTCAATATTGGTAAAAAGCTGCCTGCGGATAATCGTTAACCTTTGGCGTACCATCACCGGCAAAGAACTATTTTTAAGCGCTTCATCAAAGGTAAATTTTGATTGCAGGATTTCGCTTAAATCTTTGCCGAAAGTCTCAGGCTTGTAGTGCGGAATTCGGATAATGGCTGATACTCGGGCTTTGTTATCCACATACGCTTTCATTTCCTCAAACTGCTTGCCATTCATGGTTATTTCACCCCAGTAGGGATTTAACCAGACAACAAACAATGCTTCCTTGGGGAATTGTTTAATCAGATGCACGAATCCATTGAGCGTATCCAGTAGAGCTTGACTACCCGTGATGACGGTATGTACAACCAATTCATGCCCCATATCCAAAAGCAACGCGGGGATCTGGTTGCTGATGAGATAATGTGACATCGGCACAAAGGTGCTGGCACCATTATCAATAATGACGTCATTTTCAGCTTGAGCGATGAGTTCAATCAGATCATCAAACTTTCTCGGATCAATCTCATCATTGTTCATCACATTAATTTGCTTAACATTGAGTTTTTTAAATCCATAAAAAGTGGCGTTAACCGGATCTGTATCAATGCATAATGGATTGCCGCCTTTGGCAAACTTATGTTGTGCTAGCGTGGATGATATGAACGACTTCCCTACTCCGCCCTTCCCTTGCAGAATCATATGTATTTTAGCCATCAGACCAACTCCTCTTTTTCAGTTGCAGAATTAAAACAAAATCCTTCATGACCATTACCAGCTGACTTTCCTTGATCAATGCGAGAATGCTGCTTTCTGTCCTCACCAATATGTCGATTGACCAAAGTCCTGAACCATTGATAAGAACATTTGATTTTTTCTTCCTGGTGCAAAATGTTCCAGATCTGCCGAATCGTCCAGCCATCCTTTAATGCTTGTTCAATTTCAGGTTTCAACGCGATGAATGCCGGTAAAAATTGCTTACCGGTACTTTTGTTTTTATCCGCATAAAGTGCGATTCGATCTGATAAGGATTTAGTCATCACACAATTTCCACAAAAATATTTATCTTGGCGTACAAACCGCTTTTTGTTTTTTTGTTTTCCTTTCTGTTTCTTTCTGTTTCTTTTTGTTGCTTTCAGTTTCTTTTAATTGCTTATCCTTTATTTTTGTTTCCAAGTGACTGTTATTTAGTTGAATGAAGCTTCTTTCAAGTGTTTTTATACTGTTTGAAATTATGATATAACGAAAATAAACTATTTGCAAACATCGATTATAGTGTTAGTATATTTCTTAAAACTCACATAACCGGGCAAGATATGTGGAGATGGCCATCTCCACTCAAACTTATTCGCACTTTGTGCTCAACGCTGATCTTGCTCTTCGAGGAAAACTAAAATGATTGCCAAAAAGAACCCAAAGACAATCGGGAAAAAAAGAAGAGATAAGAAGCTCAGGGTTCCTGTTTTGCCAATCGAGGAAGCTGAAATAAAGAATAAAGCAACGGATGCCGGATTAACTGTTGCCGAGTACTTGCGCAATCTGGGCCTGGGTTATCAAGTGCCCAGTATTGTTGACAGCAGACAGGTAGATAGCCTGCTAAAAATTAACGGTGATCTTGGCAGATTGGGTGGATTGATCAAACTTTGGCTTACCAACGACAAGCGTACAAAATTAATTGGCAAGTTGCAGTTGCATTTAACCTTGGACAGTATCCGGAATACGCAAAGCACGATGCTGGATGTCATTATGAAGCTTAAAAAATAATGTTCAGATTTAAAAATAACTTTCGGAATAGTCCTTTTTGACTTAAGCAGCTTAAATACGATGATCGCTAAAATCATACCCATCAAATCCGTGCGCAAAAGCAGCTATTCTGCGCTGATACAGTATCTAACCGATCCTCAAGACAAGAGTGAGCGTGTCAGTCAGATCAAGGTATCAAACTGTTATTCAGACGATCAGATAGCTGCACTCATTGAGATACAAAATACACAGGAAATGAACACTCGCGCCAAATCAGACAAAACCTGCCATTTGGTATTAAGTTTCCCTGAAAGGGAGCGTTTATCCCTTTCTGATCTGAATGCTATTGAAGAGCGGTTTTGTGATGCATTGGGTTTTAATGGTCATCAACGCATCAGCGTCGTGCACGATGACACCAATAACCTGCACATGCATATCGCAATCAACAAGATACATCCTAGAAACTTAACAATCCATAATCCCTACTATGACTACAAAAAAGTAGCCAAGCTTTGCGAGCAAATCGAACAGGAATATGGCTTAACAAAAGTTAATCATGAAACCGTGAGTGATAAAGCCTCCAGAGTGGCGCAGGAAATTGAAACCAGAACAGGCGTGGAGAGTTTACTGGGCTGGATCAAGCGAGAGTGCTTGGATGAATTGAAGCAGTCGGACAATTGGCAGGATTTACATAAGGTTCTAGCTAGACACGGCCTTGCAATTAAAGAGCGTGGCAACGGGTTTGTATTGGTCGCCAACAATGGCGTAGCTGTCAAAGCCAGCTCTATTGATCGCTCTTTATCCAAAGGGAATTTAACTCAAAGACTGGGTGCATTTGTACAGAATGATCATTCTGTACAGCCTTCACGTTCAAACACCAAACAATATCAACTAAAACCATTGCAAAACCGGATGGATACTTCAAGGCTCTATGCAAGATACCAGCAAGAGCAAGCGAATAGCGCCAGACAACGTTCAAGCCAGTGGGCAATATTGCGACAAAACAGAGATCAACTCATTGAGCGCGCCCAACGGGAAGCAAAACTCAAGCGTAACATTATTAAAAGCATCAAAGCTGGGAGATTGGCCAAAAAAGCACTGTATGCAACTGTACATCAGCAATTCAAAACAACGATAACTGCCATTAAAAGCGATTACCAGAAAGCCTATCAAAGCTCTAAAACCCGTCATCCCAGAATGGGGTGGCTGGATTGGCTCACATTTGAGGCAAAAAACGGCAATGCTGAAACATTAGGTGTTTTGCGATCCAGAAGAACCGGTCAATTTAAGGGCAACCAGGTATCGGCTAAGCAAATCCATGATGGCCCAAGCGCTAATAGTCACTTTAAGGATGGCTTGGTGGAATCGATCAGCAAAATCGGCACAGTCACCTATAAAGCAGGATCAACCACCATCCGTGATGACGGCAAACGGCTCATCGTTCTGCCGGATACATCGCAGGAAGCCTTGAGAGATATTTTGCAAGTGGCCATGAAGAAGTACGGTAGCCACCTGGCGATCAATGGAACTGAATCGTTTCGACTTGAGATCGCTGAAGTGGCCGCACAAAACCAAATGCGCGTGACATTTGATGACAAGGAACTGGAACAATACCGTCAGCAGTTAATGAAACAATACAAAGTATCCAAAGCGCAATCGGTAGGTGGAATACGATCCACACCCTCAACTCCCAGAAGGAGTCTTTAATGAATAAGAGTAGTTTTTTATCTCAAAACAATAGGAGTTCTAAGAAGGATACACTCATCATTAGGCTATTGTCCGTTGTGTGTCTTGTTGGCGGATTCCAGGTCGCAACTCAGTATTTTGCGCAACAATTCACTTATCAGCCGCAATTGGGCGCACACCTTTTTCATATTTATGAACCCTGGGCTATTCTGGTGTGGGCAGTCAAATGGTATGACCAATTTTCGGGCATCTTCGATCTGGCGGCAAGTATTGGTATTTTATTTTCCAGCATCGGTTTGATACTGGTGCTGGTCATTAAAATGGTACTGGCTAATTCATCCAGAACCAATCAGGGATTGCATGGATCGGCCCGGTGGGCGGATAAGAAGGACATTGTAGCCGCAGGACTACTGGCAACAGGCAAGAATCACAAAAGCGATGCGGTTTATGTCGGCGGATGGCGGGATAATTCCGGCAAAACCCACTATCTGAAACACAGTGGCCCGGAACATGTGTTGTGTTATGCCCCGACCCGCTCTGGCAAAGGTGTGAGTCTCGTCATACCGACCCTGCTTTCCTGGACTCAGAGTGCAGTCATTACTGATCTCAAAGGTGAGTTATGGGCACTCACTTCCGGTTGGAGAAAGCATCATGCCAAAAATAAGGTGCTGCGTTTTGATCCGGCTTCAACTAGCAGTGCGCATTGGAATCCGCTGGATGAAATCCAGATTGGCAGTGGCATGGAAGTCGCCGATGTTCAAAACCTGACCACCTTAATCGTTGATCCAGATGGTAAAGGATTACAAACCCACTGGCAAAAAACCAGCCAGGCATTGCTGGTAGGTGTCATTTTGCATGTTTTGTACAAGTCAGGGCGAGAAGGAACTCCCGCCACCTTATCCACTGTTGACTCCATGCTCTCGGATCCTGATCGCGATATCAGGGAGCTGTGGATGGAAATGGCCATGCAGGATTATCTGGATGGTAAGAGCCACCCGGTGATTGCAGCCAGTGCACGCGATATGCTGGATCGCCCGGAGGAAGAAGCGGGTTCAGTACTATCAACCACAAAATCCTATCTATCTTTGTATCGTGATCCGATCGTCGCCAACAATATCAGTGATTCCGATTTTAGAATCCGTGACCTCATGCACCATGAGCATCCTGTCAGTTTGTATATCGTGTCACACCCCAATGATAAATCGCGGTTACGTCCTTTAATCCGCATTCTGATCAATATGATCATCCGAAAGCTGGCCGATAGAATAACGTTTAAAGACGGCCAACCCAGCGCGCATTACAAACACAAGCTGCTATTAATGCTGGATGAATTCCCAAGTTTAGGCAAGCTTGAAATCTTCCAGGAATCACTCGCGTTTATCGCAGGTTATGGCATGAAAGCCTATCTGATCTGCCAGGACTTAAATCAACTCAAAAGCCGTGAAACCGGCTACGGGCATGATGAAGCCATTACTTCCAACTGTCATATCCAGACAGCATTTGCACCCAACCGGATTGAAACAGCAGAGCATTTATCCAAGCTGACCGGGCAAACCACGGTCATCAAAGAGCAGATTACCACCAGCGGCCGCAGGTCATCGATGATGCATGGACATGTGACACGTACCCTACAGGAGACGCAGCGCGCGTTATTAACGGCGGATGAATGTATGCGACTGCCCGGCCCAGTGAAAGATGCTGAAGGCAAGATTACAAAACCGGGCGACATGATTATTTATGTGGCCGGTTTCCCGGCCATTTATGGCACACAGCCTTTGTATTTCCAGGATGAGATCTTTACGGCACGGGCGCAAGTCAATCCCCCGAGCTTCAACGATAAATTAACCGGATTGTGAAAGACCTGGCACGCATGAGAATCAACTTCATGAAAAAACCCATAAAAATCCTGGCTGTTTCTGTTCTGACAATGAGCGTTAGCCTATTTGTGCTGAGTATTGGTGCACGAATCAGCGGGATTTATATCAATATCACACCCAGCTTGCCAGTGGGTTTTTACAAAATCGTTGATGAACCCATTGTAAGCGGTGCGTATGTCGCTTTCTGCCCACCGCAGAATGTGGTTTTTGATATGGCCAAGGATAGATCCTACATCAATCGAGGGGATTGCGCTGGCGGTTACGGTTTGTTGCTCAAACGTGTGTTTGCACAATCCGGAGATACGGTTTCCATCGATCAGGCAGGCATCTTTGTGAATGGTGAGCATTTACCCAACAGCGCCCAGCTAACAGCCGATGCTGAGGATCAACCATTGCCGCAATACCGGCTTAACATTGTGCTCAATGATGCTGAGTACCTGCTGCTATCCGATTTGAACCCACAATCTTTTGATGCGCGCTATTTCGGATTGATTGCGCGTGATCAGATTCAACATGTTGTATACCCTTTATTTACCTGGAGTCATTAGCCAACAGGAGTAAGCGCCATGAATAGAACGGACGATGAAACTCAATCAAAAAATCCTGACATTCAAGATCAGGTGATCAAGGAAAAACTACTCGATGCAGAAATACCAGGCTTCCAGGCTGAATTTGATCCCTTAGAAGCTGAAAGGCTGGGCGCATTCAAAGAAGACGCTTTAAGTGAGGAAGATGCGCTGGATAGCACGATCGATCATGTAGCGGAGGCCGAAGATGAAAGAAGATAAGAAAGCTTTTCATGAACAAGTCGCCGAGAATCTGATTGAGCAACTCAAAAAAGGCATTGCACCCTGGCAAAAACCCTGGAAACCCGGTGATCTGCTGGCCGCATTACCGATCAACCCAACAACGGGTAAGCGCTACCGGGGAATTAATAGCCTGAACCTGATGAGCCGTGCGCATACTGATCCGCGTTGGCTAACATACAAGCAAGCGATAAGTCTTGGCGCACAGGTGCGCAAAGGTGAAAAAAGCACGCTCGTGCAATACTGGAAATTCACCGATGAGCACATCAAAAAAGATGATATTGGGAATCCTGTACTCAATACTGAGGGACAGCCCATTAAAGAACAGGTCAGGCTTGAACGCCCCAGGGTGTTCTACGCATCCGTATTTAATGCTGAACAAGTGGATAATCTGCCAGAACTCATTTTTAAAGCCCCTGACTGGGATCCGCTGGAGCGTGCTGAGCACATATTACAAGCATCCAATGCCGTGATCCGTCATGGCGAGGCTGATCGCGCATTTTACCGGCCATCAACCGACAGTATCCACTTGCCACACAAACACCAGTTTCCAACCCCCGATCGTTACTACGCAACCGCACTGCATGAACTGGGCCACTGGACCGGTCATGAGTTGCGTTTAAACCGCGACCTCTCGCATCCATTCGGTAGTGAAGGTTACGGCCGCGAAGAATTGCGCGCCGAGATTGCCAGCATGCTGCTCAGCGGTGAGCTGGGGATTGGTCATGATCCGAGGCAGCATGTGGCGTATGTGAGTTCATGGATCAAAGCGCTGCAGGAGGATCCGGCAGAGATATTCCGTGCCGCCGCTGATGCAGAAAAAATCCAGGATTTTGTACTGGCATTCACACAACAACAGGAAATTGGAAAAGAAATTGATACGCAGGAGGCAATCAAGATGGATCAAATCAAGCAAAACACCACAGCTTATTTACTGAATCTCTCACCTGATCTGGCCACCATCGCATCCCACAATATCAAGCGGTTTAATGATCTGACACAAGCTATGTCAAAAAAGGATCAAGATGCCATCATTCTGGTAGCCGATGCACTCAAATTTACGAGGGGCGGCGGCATTGATAACTTGGAGTTTGAGGAAGTCGCAGAGGACAAACTGGGTTTTAGCATTCCGGCTGACTGGAATGGGCGCACCCAAGTGCAGGGTAACGTGATTCAAACCGATGAAAATGACATTGAGTCTATAGTATCCGCTGATTCACTGAATAGAGAGCCGCAATTTTGGGGTGTGTATATGCAGCGTGATGATCAGATCTTTCAATGGGTGAAAGACTGCGAGTCTAAACAGGAAGCGCAAGATTTAACCAATTTGCTTGCACTCATTGATGTCGCTGCAGAACAAAGTGAGCATGAAAAGGCCGCCAAGCTTGCCAACATCCATGAAAACCGCATCCGAAATGATCCAATCAGTACTGAAGTATCGATATCAGGAGCCAAGACCGAGCAAAACGATGACAATGCTTGTCAATATTTGATTGTTCCTTATCGTGATAAGGATTTAGCGAAGGCCGCTGGGGCTCGCTGGGACAAAACCGCCCGTGCCTGGTATGTCGGGTCAGAAGCAGATATTCAAACATTGCAGCGTTGGCTGCCGGGGAATGTTGCCAAGCAGCAGGAACCGGCTATCGATCCTCATAGTGAATTTGCTGATTTGCTGCGCACTCAAGGTTGCCGGGTTGATGGCAATCATCCGGTGATGGATGGCAGCACACACAGAATTAAAGTTGAAGGCGACAAGTTCGGTGAGAAATCAGGTTTTTATGTGGCACATCTGGATGGTCATCCAGCCGGATATTTTAAGAATAATCGAACCGGTATAGAGACGCGCTGGAAGGCCAAGGGGTATTCGTTAACGGATGCACAAAAAGCCGAGCTGATCGCCCAGGCAGCCATCAAGCAACAAAACAGAAAAGCCGAACAACAGACGCAGCACATCAAGGTTGCTGATGCAATTCAAGAATTGCTCGCAATCGCACCGGCAGCCGATTCCGAGCATCCTTATCTGAAAGACAAGCATGCAAGACCAGGTGACCTGAGAATTGTGCCGCAGAATGCGGATGATTTACTCCATGACTCAATCATCAGGATTGGTCAGAACTGGCAGGAAGTCAAAGCACTACGAGAAGAAAATCCAGACAGTATTGTGCTGACAGCCGGTGATTTGTTGCTAGCTGCACAAGATATCCATGGAAAAATCTGGAGCGTGCAAACGATACAGGCAAGTGGTGCAAAACTTTTTGCAGCGGGTAGTAAGAAAGAGAATAACTTTCATGTTGTTGGTGGCGAGAGTCAGGGACTCACAGCACTGGATGCTTCACCAGCCATTGTGATTGCTGAAGGTTATGCCACCGCAGACACGCTATCCCAGGCACTGGATTGTCCTGTCATCGCCGCATTCGATTCGGGGAATCTGCCCAAAGTTGCGCAGGATTTACATCATAAATACCCGCACAAGCCAATCGTCATCGCAGGCGACGATGATCATCACCTGGAATCTACCCTTAGCAAAAACCCCGGCAAAGAAAAAGCGCTTGAAGCAGCAGCATTGGTAAATGGGTCTGCGGTATTTCCGGTTTTTGCGCCGGGTGAGCAGGACTCAAAGAAATTAAATGATTTTAATGATCTCGCCAATAAAAGCTCACTTGGTATTGAAGCCGTCAAACGACAAGTTGGATCGGTTGTTGAAAAAATATCTCAGCAGGCTAAACAGCACAGCTTATTGAGGTTACAAGCCCCTATTGAACCTGAGCGGCAGGAAATCAAGCAAAAACGGGCATTGGCCAGGTAATCTTTTAAGGAGACTACAAGATGCGCGATACTATGCTGAAGATTCCAGGAATCCCATCCAATTCTGATGAAGGTGATCTTTATGAAAAAATTGAAACTCGTCCCGGTACTACCGAAAAGCAAAAGGAAGCAGGGCGAGGTGCCTATACAGAACTGCTTGAAGCTCATGCTCGATGGGCAGGTGGCACCTTATTGGGTTGCGATTTCCCAAAAGATTTCAAAGAAAAAGGAGGAACCTCTTTTCTGAATCAGCCCATCAAGTCAGGCCATGATCTGGCAATAATGGCGCAAATACTGCGCGATCCGCGTTATGAGACGCTGAGAATCTTCTATACCCGTATGAATCGCATCGTTCATCATACTGCTGTGAGTTCCAGATTACCGGGCGCAGTCTATTTGGAAAAGATTGGACATGCCAAACACGATCTGGGTGTTTTGGTAGAAAAGACCAGGCGACATGTTAAAGCAGATGGTTACTGGTTATTACACAACCATCCATCGGGTAATGCTACGCCATCAAGTCAGGATATCAGGCTCACAGAGATACTGGCATCAACTGTTCCGAGTTTCAAAGGCCATGTGGTTATCAATACCAGTCAATACAGTGTCATTGATAAAGACGGTCATGTCGATTTTGTGGATTGGATGGGTGACCAAGCAGGAGGTTATCAGAATAATCATTATAAAAGTCATGAGCTGCTTTTGGAGAAAATAGCCTCACCGGAGGATCTGGCAAAGATAGGCCATGCCTTAAAAAAACGGGATCAGTTTTTTAACTTGATAGGTATCAGTGCAACAGGTTTTGTATTATCGTTAAGTGAGTTACCTCTATGTGTACTGAATCGTCCTCAAAATCTGCTTTTGGCACGACTACAAAATTTTGCACGCAATTCTGGCGTCAATACGGTATTTGCCATTACGAAAGCTAATGATTACAGACACCCGGTATTATCTAAAGCCTGTGAAGTTGGCATACTAAAAGATGTGCTAACCGTAGAGGGCTCTGATTATCGTTCATTGCGAGAAGAAGGGTTATTTGCGTCAACGCCCGGTGAAATAAGCGCGATTTTTAGGAAGCCCAGAACATTTGTGAAGGAAGATGGCGGATTGAGCAAACGCAACAGTCGTACACGCTGACAGTTATTCGGTATTTAATTTCTATTTAGGTGTTTAGTCCCACGGTGTGCTGGAATGGGTGACCTTGCCCTGTAAAAACGTATTTCATTTCTTAACTGAGATTACAATACAAATTAAGGATACGAAGAAATGACAGCAGAAAAAGTTAAGAGAGCATCGTATACACTGGAATACAAATTAGAAGCAGTTCGATTGGTTCAGAGCGGTCAATCTTGCGCGGCGACAGCCAAAGTGCTGGGGATTCCCAGCCAGACATTAGAGAATTTGGTTCGACAGGCAACAAAAGGACAGTTGACGGGTGCAGGAGCCAAACCGGTGAGCGCAGGTGTTTTCATGGAAAGCTCCTTGAATCCAATTGTATGCTCATCCGAATCCCCGTCCTTCGCCCGCTTCCTCATATGTCACGCCGTCACGGATGTGGTAGATGCGTTTAAAGGTGGGAATGATCTTCTCGTCATGGGTGACGACGATGATCGCGGTTTCGAACTTGCGTGCCATGTCATTGAGAATGCAGATGACGGCCATAGCGCGCTTACTATCGAGTGGCGCCGTCGGCTCATCGGCCAGGATCACGGGTGGATGGTTAACCAATCCGCGAGCAATGGCGACTCGCTGTTGTTCACCACCAGAAAGCTGTGATGGCATGGCGCGGGCCCGGTGTTGCACGTCCAGAGCGGTAAGCAGTTCAAGCGCTTTCGAGCGTGCTTCACCATTGGGGATGCCGGCCAACATTGGTAGCAATGCGACGTTGTCGGTGACATCGAGGAATGGAATCAGGTATGGCGCCTGGAACACGAATCCGATCTTGTCGCGCCGCAAGGCCCGCAGATCACGCACATTCCAGGCATTGTCATAGATGACCTCGTTGCCCAGGATCATGCGGCCGGCGGTGGGGTCGATTACGGCACCCAGGCATTTGAGCAAGGTGCTCTTGCCAGATCCAGATGGTCCGATGAGCCCCACGACCTCGCCTGGCGCCACCTGCATATCGACATCTTTCAGGGCATCGAATGCGGTATCGCCCTCGCCATAGCGTTTCTTCAGACCTTCAATGCGGATGCCTTTATCGCTCATCTCAACCTCCAATGGCTTCGCCCGGATCGACCTTGAGCGCCATACGAATGGCAACGATGCTCGCCAGAACGCAGATCGTAAGCACGGCGAGGAAGCCCGTGATTGAGTCGAGTGGCATCAACAGTACGTACTTGGGGAAAAGCGGCGCTGCAAATGTTGCAGTGATCTTGCCTACCACGAAGCCGATCAGCCCCAGCGCAACGGCTTGCTGCATGATCATCGCGGCGATGGTTCGGTTGCGAGTGCCGATGAGCTTTAGGACCGCGATCTCACGGATTTTGTCCATCGTCAGTGTATAGATGATGAAGGCGACGATAGACGCGCTAACAATAGCCAGGATCACCAGAAACAAGCCGATCTGCTCAGCCGATGTGGCGATCAGTTTGCCGACAAGAATTTCTTCCATCTGCGATCGGGTGTATACCGTCAGGTGCTTCCAGCGGCGGATGGATTCGGCTACCTCATCTGGCGTATGATCAGGTTTCAGCGTGACCAGCACGGCATTTACAAACGGATTGCTGCTTTGTGAATCGATCACGGCATCTAGCAGGCCCGGCACATCGGGTCGGTTGAGCGCCAGATTGGCCTCTGTACGACGGCGGCTTTGCCAAATGGCATCGTTGTCCTTGAGGAACTGCGCCCCCTGAGCGTCCTTGAGCGGGATGAATATCATCGGGTCACCGCTGGAGGACACCATGCGCCGGGTTAGCCCCACGACGGTGTAATGATTACGGCGGATGGTAAGACGATCCCCAAGGCTGAAACCTGTGGTGATGTCCGCCACCACCTCGTAGTGACCCCGCGTGATCTGACGGCCTGCCACGAGATAAGGCGGCCATCCGGGTGTAGCATCCACCTTGCCGGGGGCGATGCCAACCACCATGGCACGTACATCGCTCTCATCTTTACGAATCTGCATGGTCAGGTACGTCACATTAGCTGCTTGAGCGATTCCCGGCATGGCGAGAATGCTGCGATACACATCATCGTTGAGGTTGGACGACTCCGCATAAGGGCCCAAGGTGTCCTTTTGCACCACCCAAAGATCGGCGCCGCTGTTGTCGAGTAGCGCCTTGCCGTCGTCCACCATGCCCCTGTACACCCCGGCCATGATCAAGGTCACACCGATCAGGAGGCCCAGGCCAACACCGGTGAAGACGAACTTTCCCCAGGCATGGAGAATGTCGCGACCGGCCAAGCTAATCATCGTGAAACCTCCGGGATGTGCTCAACCACGTGGATTCGGCTGCGTGCGGTGAGCGTCTTTTCACTGTACATCACGACTTGGTCACCGTTCTTGAGCCCTTCACGCACCTGCACACGACCATCGAGGTCAGAGGCCCCGAGCTTGACCGGAGTGAAGCGCAGATCGCCATCTGCGATCTGCCAGACACCTAGTTTGTCACCCTCACGCCGGAAGGCAGCGTTGAGAATCACAGGAGCGACAGGAAGTGTCGGCAAATCGACTGTAACTTCCGCCAATTCGCCCACTGGCGGCAAGAGCTCTGGTTGGTTATCGAAGATCACCTTGGCCAGCGTTTCTTCGGTAACCGCATCCGCCTTCGGCTCCACACGCAGCACACGGCCTTTCAACGTTTGGCCACTACGCGAACGCAACACGATGTTCGCAGATAGATCCGCTGCGAGCCCCGATGCACGGATCTGGTCGAAGCGCACATTGATCCAAAGATTCTTGGGGTCGATCATTTCCACCACAGCTTGGCCTGCAACGATAGTCGTACCAGGTTCGGCATCACGTACAGTAACTACACCATTGACCGACGCTATCAGGCGCAGATTGCTTCGCTACGCCATCAATGCCTCGCGATCAGACCGGGCGCGGGCAAGATCTTCCCGCGCAGCAGATAGAGTGGCATCAGCGATTTGCAGTTCTTGCCGCTTGGTGATGACGATTTCTTCGCTGGTTGCGCGCACGGTAAACAGTTGCTCATAGCGACGTGCCTGAGTTTGGGAATAGGCTTGCCGTGCTTCCGCCTCGCGTAACACCGCTTCCGTACGCTTGAGTACCGACTCCTGTGAGCGAATGCGATCATCAAGATCGACCGGATCCATCTCGCCGAGCACTTGCCCAGACTTCACCCGATCACCCACATCCACATTCAAACGTTTCACGCGCCCGGCAACCGTTGGACCGATCTTGTATGTGTAGCGCGCCTCGACCGTGCCGATGCCAAACAGAGATGGTGTGATTGCCTGCGATTCCACTGTTGCAACGGTTATAGCTACTGGTGCCAGTGGTCCGGATCGCAGCGCGACATAAATAAAAAGCGCGATTAGCGGAATGATGACAGCAAGTAGAGCCAAGGTACGGCTTTGCAAAGGCGTATTTTTCATTGAGCGCTCTCGATACCACGCCGATAAATTGCAAATACCCGTGGTGCATCGCGGCGCATGCGTTCCACGTCGCCGACCAGCAGCGACTGCATTACCAAGCCTTGGATCGTGCCAATGAACAGCATGGCCGCCGCTTCAGTATCAAGTGCGGGAGACATCTCGCCGCTCGCCTTGCCCTTCTCGATAAATCGATACAAACGCTCCCCGTAACGTTGAATTAAGGTCTGCACCATTCGCTTGGCCGGAGTTGATTCCGAACGCTGAAGTTCACCAAACATCATCCTTGGAACTCCGGGGTGCTCAGCCACGAACTCAATATGGCTCATAAATATGGCCTCCATGGCTGTCAATGGTGATTTGATTCCATGCGCAGAATGGTCTATACGGGCCAAGAGACGCTCCGCCACCCATTCCATGACCGCCTGCCAGATCGCCTCTTTGGTTGAAAAATGTCGAAACAAGGCCCCCTGGGTCAGGTTCATGTGCTTGGCGATAGCCGCGGTTGTGATCTCGCTTGGGTTTTGCAAACCCGCCAGCTCAACCACTGCTTCAACGGTCACGGCCCTTCGTTCGCCGGCTGGAAGATGCTTTGAATGAGTATCCAAGGTTGTCTCACAGAATATAGTAATTGATTACTATCTTATCACGAAAAATAAAAACCGCAAGAAGTACTTACTTGGCTCGAATATTGTTGAATCGATATCCATACTTTCCTTGGCCAAACTTTTCCTCAATCGGAATGCGCTCGCGATATTCCTGTCGATGTTGTACTTTCAGGCGCATCAATTCATCTTTGTTTTCAGGTGTAATCTTTGGTGGACGTCCCAGTGGTTTGCCTGAGAAGCGTATATGATTGCGTTCCAGATAGCTGCGATTATCACGGGAGCCATAAGCCATATAGCGTGTCAGCAATGACGCCTTCAGGATAATAGCCGTAACGCTTTTTGTAGGCCTCAACTTGCGCTTCAAGGTCATGGCCTTCATGTTGCGCGTCCCAGTGCAGCTTGTCGACATGCGCCAACCCTTCGCCAGTCAGACTCACGCTTATTTTGGCGCCAAATTCCACGGTCTTGCCTTGCTTTCCCCTGATAATGGGCCGAAGATACGGCTGACTGATACTGACAATGCGATCATCGCAACGTCTGGTGTTGGTTTTGTACATCTCATATTGTTGTTGGTATAGATGGGGCAATACCCAGTAGCGGCGTAACAACCCATTGTGTAACGATATGGGCGTGCCAAGCGGATATTCCGTCAGCATTTCTTCAATATGCTTTAAATTCCGCTGCAAAAACTGCAATTGCTGTCTGATACCGGCACGGCGTTTTCTGTTGGATGGCCGTCTCAGCTTGACCAAGCTGAGGTAGGCTTTCCTGGCAATTTCGCGATAAGTGCGCGGCTTCTTTTTCTGTGTCCGGTTACTATTGGCATGAAGCTCATCAATGATGCACTCACTCAATTCACGTGCTTCGTTCAGCAGTCCAAGATCTGTCGGATAACAACCCTATATAGGATTATTCTATTTTATGCCTATGAACTATTTTCAGTTTGATACTTTTTGCGGATGATTAAAGGCTTTAAGTTGCGCCTTATCATGCAATTTTGGCGGATTTTCCTGTGCTTCCTCTTTTAACTAAAAATAGTATAGAGACATATTCTCTTTTAATATCCTGCTATCCTAATCGTTTAATATTAAAATATTACGTTATTTTACTATCCAATCATAATTGCTTAAGGGTCTTAGGAAGTTAAGCACTTACGAAAGTGTGTTAACTTGCTGAGATGAATGTTAAAAACAGATACTATTTTCGTTCTCGAATTAGAGAAGCTAAATTCAGGCAACTTATTCGCTGCTTTGCTCTGGATTTCACTGCTACAAGCACTGCGCTGTCATCAACCGAATCTGTTTGGAACAGATTTGTTGATGCAGCTTGATCCCGGTGATCCATTGTTGAAGCTTGCATCAACGATACCGTGGCAAGAGTTTGAGGAATCATTTTCCATTCATTACACAGCAGCGACAGGAGCACCGAGTAAGCCGATCCGGTTGCTGGTTGGGTTATTGATCCTGAAGCAATTAGAGAATTTGAGTGACGAATCGATAGTATTGCAGTGGAAGCGGAATCCTTATTACCAGGCTTTTTGCGGCATGAAAGAGTTCCAGCAGAAGTT
>NZ_QAOO01000040.1 GCF_003051105.1 Nitrosomonas nitrosa
GATTCATGATGAATTCCGTGAAGGCAACACCGCTCCGGCCAGCAGAAATCTTGAATTCATCAAGGACTGTGAAACTCACCTGCCCAAGGGGCATCCTATCGCCCATGTTCGTCTGGACTCAGCGGGTTATCAGGCGGATATCTTGAATTACTGTGAAGAAACGAACAAAACCTTTGCCATTGGTGGTCGACTCGACGCATCTACCCTCAAGACCATCGAAGCCATCCCCGAATCGGATTGGGCGTACTATGCCGACTGCGCCATAGCTGAATGATGATCAACCCAAGTATCACGTGATTGCTAGCAATCGCCAGGAGTCTGCAGAAGATACGTTGGTCTGGTATCGCCAACGTGGCGAAGTCTCCGAGAACGGTATCAAAGAGCTAAAAATCGGCTTTGGTATGGGCGTATGCCCTGCGGACAATTCGAGGCCAATGCCGCTTTCTTTCGTATCGGTGTAATCGCTCATAATTTGTTCGTCTTATTCAAGCATTCTGCCCTAGACAGCGGATGGCAGCGCTACCGAGTGGCAACAGTACGTTGGCGCCTGTTTCATCTGCCAGGCAAGCTCGTACGCCATGCTCGCTCGCTAGTACTCAAGATCGCAACCGAGTCCGTCGAGTTATTCCAAAACATCCGTACTAAAAGCTACCAATTGGCCCAATCCCTCGCTCCGTAACTGACCCGTTCCTTTATCTACTTGGCGCCGCCTCACCGCGGAAAGGGCAATCTCGTCCTCAAAAAGCTAAAATGTTCCCACAACAATGAAAATAGCAATGTGATGTACATACACGCCATCAAATCCACTGTTTTCTGCCCGCTTTCGTTTTTGCGATCATGCTTCGGGACATCCGCGGGAGAAATTAAAAATTCAATCGCGGAATTTGGGTTATATGTATGTCTTGATGACCCCTCCTGGTAGCGGATCCAAGTTTCAGCGCCTGGTAGATAGTGTTTCCAATGACTACTGCTCACATTTCGACATTACTATCTTCCGAAAATCTCTGTCTTGGCGACATCAAAAGAAGCGCCTCGATGATAAGCGCGGTCGGAAGTCATTGCATTCAGCGTACCGATCACCATAATCAGGCGTGTACGACCAAGGGAATCTGATTGCCCCTGAAAAAACGCTACCCCGCAGTTTTATGAACCATTCGAGTTAACTTTTTCGATCTCAATTTTGTGAAATAGATATCGGTTCCTGGCAATACCGGCTCAATTCATCCAATGAAAAAAATCGGCATGTCATGCCATGTCCGATTCTCGATTAACTCCGCATTGCGCAACTTATCTCAGTTTTGCAACGATGCAATAATTGGACAGGAGACATTATCTTTTCGTGTATGGCAGGCATGTAAAAGTGCGGATAACGCAGCCTCCAGACGCTTCAGTTCTTCCAATTTTTTATGTACATCTTTTAGTTTGACCTCAGTCAAATAGTAGACTTCATTGCAGTGAGTGCCGTCTTCCAACCGCAGCAATTCACTGATTTCACTCAAACTAAAGCCAAGCCTTTGGGCAGACTTTATAAATCTTACGCGCTGCACATCAACTTTGCTGTAACGGCGAATGCCGCCATAGGGCTTAGCCGGTACCGGTAACAAGCCTTTATGTTGATAGAAGCGGATCGTTTCCGCACTGACCCCGGCTGCTTTGGCGAATGCACCAATGGTTAGATTCTCCAAATTATTTTCCATTGCGCTTGACTCCGTACTTGACTACAGGAATAAATTTACAGCACCTGTTAAATTTTTAAAAGGAGAAATAGATGGTCGATTTAATTTCTTGAAATCATTGAATTACTAATCCATTTTTATTGCAAAATGAGGATATATCATCATGAAAAATAAGGATTATCAAAATTGTATTGAAGCTTGCCTGGCTTGTCTTATGGCTTGCGAGGATTGTGTAGACTGTTGTATCGGTTCGGATAGAGAGAAATGCCTGCGTCTATGTATGGATTGCGCAGAAATTTGCCAGCTTTGCGCTCGCCTTATGGCTCGCAATTCAAGTATTGCCCAGAAAATATTCGCACTCTGTGGGGAGATATGTAATTTATGTGCGGAAGAATGTGGAAAGTATGACGAAGATCGCTGTCAAAAATGCGCCGAGATGTGCAGAAAATGTGCAGATATGTGCCGCCAGATTGGTTAGCACGCGAAAAAGACGGATCTGGATTTTAATCTTGGAATCCAGATCCGTTCCAAACATGTTTTCTTTCTTTCCATAACTCCGTCTGCGGCATCTGAAATTTTTAAAAGGAGAAATGTATATGACCGAGCCACAACAAGGGCGCGGCGCCCTCGCCGCCGGAGGGCTGGCCGCTATCCTCGCTTCGGTTTGCTGTCTGGGGCCGCTGGTATTGATCAGCCTGGGATTTGGCGGCGCCTGGCTCAGTAACCTGAGGGCGCTGGAGCCGTATCGACCGATCTTCCTTGGCGTAGCGCTGGTAGCCCTGTTCTTCGCCTGGCGCCGGATCTTCCGGCCTGCTGTGGATTGCGCGCCAGGACAAATATGCGCTGTCCCGCAAGTGAAAATGACATACATAATTATTTTCTGGACGGTGGCGGCGCTGGTGCTGTTAGCGTTGGTTTTTCCCTATTTGTTGCCACTTTTTTACTAATCAGGAGATCGATCATGAAAAAATTAACTGTTTTACTGCTGCTGATGACCGCCGTCCTGAGCACACCTGCCTGGACAGCCATGCAGACCGTTACCCTGTCAGTGTCTGGCATGACTTGCGCCGCCTGCCCGATCAGCGTGAAAAAAGCGCTCTCGAGGGTGGAAGGCGTGCAGCAAACTGAAGTCAGCTATAAGAAACAGGAAGCCACTGTCACCTTCGACGATACCAGAACCCATGTCGAAGCCTTGCTCAAAGCTGCCGGAGACGCCGGTTACCCGGCGACGGTTAAGGAATAATCATGGATAAATACACCAAGTGGTTGCGGATCGGTATCGGTGGCTCGATTATCGTCGCACTTTGCTGCTTCACGCCCATTCTGGTCGTGCTGCTCGGCGTGCTCGGTCTATCTGCCTGGGTCGGTTGGCTCGACTATGTGTTGTTTCCGGCATTAGCGATTTTCATTATCATCACGATATATGCCTGGCAGCGACGCCGCCAGGCGCTGGCTTGCTGCGCACCCAATCACAAAGACGAGGGAGAGAAGCCATGATTGAACTTGT
This sequence comes from Nitrosomonas nitrosa, assembly GCF_003051105.1. Lineage (GTDB taxonomy): Bacteria > Pseudomonadota > Gammaproteobacteria > Burkholderiales > Nitrosomonadaceae > Nitrosomonas > Nitrosomonas nitrosa. The sequence continues at coordinate 3,184 of NZ_QAOO01000040.1, forward strand.
TATCGAAGGCATGACCTGCGCTTCATGCACCGAGCATGTCAAACAGGCATTGGAGAAGGTTCCCGGCGTGCAAGAGGTGCGAATCTCTTATCCAGCGGGGCGGGCCGAAATAGAAGTGGGTACGGGTGTAGCTGTCGAAGCACTGGTTGCAGCCGTAACAACACTTGGCTACCAGGCGTCATTTGTCGACGCGCCCACCAAGGTAACTAATTTCCACGACAAAACACTCGGCTCACCAGCAACCGGAAACAAGCATGGCAGCGCAGATCGCCAGTTGCACATCGCCGTGATCGGCAGTGGTGGGGCCGCGATGGCGGCGGCATTGAAAGCAGTTGAGCAAGATGCGCGCGTGACACTGATCGAGCGCTCTACTCTTGGCGGCACTTGTGTCAATATCGGCTGCGTGCCCTCCAAAATCATGATTCGTGCAGCTCACATCGCACACTTGCGCAAAGAAAGCCCATTCGATGGCGGCATGTCTGCAAGCCTGCCTATCATCCAGCGCGAGTGGTTGCTCGCTCAGCAACAGGCACGCGTCGATGAACTACGGTATGCAAAGTACGAAAGTATTCTGGAGGACAATCCAGCTATAACGGTATTACAGGGTGCAGCTCGCTTCAAGGATAGTCAAAGCTTGACCGTGCGACTGAATGAAGGAGGCGAGCGAACGGTAAGATTCAACCGTTGCCTGATCGCTACTGGGGCAAGCCCAGCCGTGCCGCCTATTCCTGGCCTGAAAGATACCCCCTACTGGACTTCTACTGAAGCGCTGGTAAGCGACACTATTCCACCGCGCCTGGCAGTGATCGGCTCGTCGGTGGTGGCGGTTGAATTAGCGCAAGCCTTCGCTCGATTGGGAAGCAAGGTGACGATGCTGGCGCGCAGCACGCTATTCTTTCGCGAAGACCCGGTCATCGGCGAAGCGCTCACAGCCGCTTTTCGCACCGAGGGCATTGAGGTACTGGAGCACACGCAAGCGAGCCAGGTTGCGCATATAGACGATGAATTCGTGTTGACCACCCCGCACGGCGAGCTACATGCCGACAAGCTCCTGATCGCCACTGGTCGAGCACCCAATACACGCGAGTTGGCATTGGATGTGGCGAGCGTTACCACCAATGCCCAGAACATGATCGTAGTTGACAACGGCATGCGCACCAGTCATCCACTTATCTATGCCGCCGGCGACTGTACCAACCAGCCGCAATTCGTCTATGTTGCGGCAGCGGCTGGTACCCGTGCGGCCATCAACATGACCGGTGGTAAAGCAGAGCTGGATCTAACGACCATGCCAGTCGTGGTGTTCACTGACCCACAGGTTGCTACTGTCGGATTGTCCGAACAGGAAGCGCACTTCAAGGGGATTGAGACCGACAGCCGAACGCTTACCCTCGACAACGTGCCCCGCGCGCTCGCCAACTTCGACACGCGTGGCTTCATCAAGCTCGTCGTCGAGGAAGGTTCGCGCCGGCTGATCGGCGTGCAAGCGGTCGCACCGGAGGCAGGCGAATTGATTCAGACCGCAGCGCTGTCGATTCGCGCCAGAATGACTGCGGAGGAACTGGCTGATCAATTGTTTCCTTACCTGACAATGGTCGAGGGGTTGAAACTTGCGGCGCAAACCTTCAGCAAAGATATCAAATATTTGTCCTGCTGCGCTGGGTAAGTCAAGGTGTAACATGCCGAATGACAAAAATCCGCCATAAACAAGTCTGCCATTAACTAAGAAAATGGCTGCTGGCATTTTGCCAGCACCATTTCGCGCAGCACTGCTTCTTCGGCGCTAAAGGCATCAACTGCCTGCGGATCAAATTGACTTCCTTTCATGCGTAGAATCTCTGCCTTGGCAACATCAAAAGTTGCACCTTTACGATAAGTGCGATCGGAGGTAATTGCATCCAGGGTGTCGATCACCATAAACAGGCGTGCGCCCAAAGGAATTTGATCACCGTGCAAATTCCTCGGATAGCCCGTGCCATCATAGCGCTCCTCATGACAGAGAATGATATTGGCCGCATCTGCCATACCGGGTATTTGCGATATGAGGTGGTAGCCTTTCTCGGGATGAGTATGTAACTCACTCCATTCAGCCTCGCTCAAAGGACCAGGCTTTAATAAGATGGCGTCCGGTACGCCAATCTTGCCGATGTCATGTAATAGCGCTCCCCAGTAAATCTGCTGCAACATATTTGACTCCGCAATAAAACGGCGCGCGAGCACCATAGTATGGCAAGCAACACGCTTGGAATGCAGACCCGTCTCGTGTTCACGCAAATCCAGCGCACTCACCAGCGTTTCTGCCAGCAGGCTAAACATATCTTCCTGCCTAGCGCAGACGTCTTTGATTTTGAGCAAACAATGTTCGGAGCAATAGGTTTTACCCTTAGATACAAAAGGTTGTTGTGCAATCAATTTGCCACAATGCTGGCAAAATACTTCCACATGATTTCCTGTCTGTTCATTTTGATGATTGTTTAGCATAGATACATTTCCTGTTAATTACGATCATGCATTTATTTGCTACCAATGCTTGCCGAACGATAGCGAATGACTTTCCTCAATTCCAACACAATCAGCGGAATGAAGCCTGCTGCAAACCAGCCTGCGCATTGGGCAAGTGTAATCGGTTCGATCTTGAACAATGCTTGAAACACTGAAATATGGTGTATCGCCAACTGCAAGGCGAAGCCTGCTGCCACAACGAGAAATAGCCGTAAATTTGAAAATAGACTGATTTCCCAAACAGTGCGCTGTTCACTTCGTGCTCCAAAAGCGCGCAGCAGGCCGGCAATCACCAATACGGTGAACGCAGCATCACGAGCTTGTTCCAGGCTGTTACCCATGAGGTAGAGTTCATAGGCAAATACACCGAGTGTGACACTCGCAGTCAACGAGCCGGTAAAGAGCGTCATTTTGATTAAATCCCGGCTAATTAAGGGTGCCTGTGAAGATCGTGGTGGACGATTCAACACGCCCCGGTCAATCGGATCGGTCGACAAAGCTAGTGCCGCAAAACCATCCGTTACCAGATTGATCCACAAAAGATAAAGCGGTAACAGCGGCAATGGCCAACCGAGTAGAATCGCAATCAACATCACGATTAATTCGCCGGTACTGCTTCCGAGCAAATAGGCCAACGTTTTAGCAATGTTGTCATAAATGCCTCGACCCTCTTCTACCGCTGCAACAATGGACGCGAAGTTATCATCGGTGATAATGATATCTGCCGCTTCTTTGGTCACTTCTGTACCAGTCAACCCCATAGCGATTCCGATGGAGGCTTCCTTGATCGCAGGGGCATCATTCACGCCATCCCCGGTCATGGCTACCACCTTGCCCCGCCCCTTCCAGGCACGCACGATGCGAAGCTTGTGCTCGGCAGTCACACGCGCATAAACTGAAACCCGTGCGATGCGCGCTCTTAGCGCTTCCTCATCCAGCCGATCGAGCTCGTTGCCAACCAGAATTTCGTCGCCCTTGCCCAGTATGCCCAATTCATAACCAATGGCCCGCGCGGTATCAGGGTGGTCACCCGTGATCATCACAGCTTTGATGCCAGCGCGCTTACACTTGGCCACGGCTTCCTTTGCCTCGGCACGTGGCGGATCCTGCAAACCGATGAGCCCCAGAAAAATAAGCTCCTTTTCGATTTCATTATCACTTACCGCCGTGCCTTTCTCAAAGCCGGGGTTTGTCAGTGGCCGTTCTGCAATGGCAAGCACGCGCAATGCCTCTTCTGCCAGTAATTTATTGGCATCAAGCAATCGAGTGCGATCAGCTTCGCTTAATGGTTTGACGCCTTGCTCGGTGCGGATCAAGGTGCAACGGCTAAGAATCACTTCCGGTGCACCTTTTACAAATGCCCACGGCTGCTCTTCCTGCTTGCGGATAATGGTCATGCGTTTGCGCTCGGAGTCAAAGGGCAGCGTAGCCAGTCGCGGCATTTCCGTTTCGATCGCTTGCCGGGTGATATTAGCTTTCGCGGCAGCAACCAACAAGGCGCCCTCAGTGGTGTCTCCCACCACTATAGACCGATCATTTGCAAAGGTTAGTTCTGCGTCGTTGCAAGCTGCCGCAGCACGCAGCAAGGCGGACAGCTGCGGGTCTTCCGAAGGTACACGCTCGGTATCACCCGTAATGAATACACCTTCGATAGCGTAGCCTTCACCGGTGATGCGATACCTACTGTCCGCAGTAATCAACTTGCGCGCAGTCATTTCACCCATGGTCAACGTACCGGTCTTGTCGGTACAGATCACCTCAGCGCAACCCAGCGTTTCGACCGCAGCCATATGTCGCACCAACGCATTGCGCAGCACCATGCGCTGTACCCCCAATGCGAGCGCGATGGTCACTACCGCTGGTAACCCCTCGGGAATGGCGGCGACCGCAAGGCTCACCGTGCTCAGAAAAAGCTCGAATGGCGCAATGCCGCGCAACCATCCCAGACTAAAAATCAGCGCGACTATGCCTAAACAAGCCCACAATAAAAAATGCCCTGCCTTATCGAGTTTTCGTTGCAGTGGAGTTTCTCCGCTTTCGGCAGTCTCCAGCAATTTGGCGATACGGCCCAGTTGCGTCTCCATACCGGTATTGACTACGATTGCGCGACCAGAACCGTTAGTCACACTAGTACCGAGAAAAACCATGTTCTGTTGCTCCGCTAGCGGCGTTTCTAGAGGCAGGGTATCAGTGAGTTTATCTACCACTTGCGATTCACCGGTGAGCGGTGCTTCATTGACGCGTAAAACCGAGCTCTCGATTAAACGAGCATCTGCCGCGACCAAGTCTCCACCTTCCAGCAGCAAAATATCACCCGGTACGATTTCAGTCGCAGCCACCACTGCGCTATGTCCATCGCGGATGACTCGGCAATGAGGAGCTGCCAAATGCGCTAACGCAGCGGCTGCTTTCTCGGCTCGATATTCCTGAACAAAACCAATGATTGCATTCAAAATTACGATGGCAATAATCGCAATACCATCTACCATCTCCCCTAGCGCTGTCGAAATCGCCGCTGCGCCAATCAACACCCAAATAATCAAGCTCTTGAACTGAGCCATAAAAATAGTCAAAGCCGAGAACCGCTTGCCTTTCCGTAGCTTGTTAGGTCCATATTGGGTGAGACGGATAGCAGCTTCCTGATCGGTCAGTCCTTTTTCCGTATCGGTTGCTAAAAGATTCGTGAGTTCGGTTGTCGATTGGTTATGCCATGCGGTCATGGTGATATTCTGTCCATTAACATTATTTTATGTTTGGTCTGCCAGAAACTTGATCTCCTTGTGCCAACGCCAAATTACATAGATCGCCGGAATCACGAACAGCGTCAGCAACATGGCCGAGCCCACCCCACCGATCATCGGTGCAGCCAAACGCTTCATCACATCGGCGCCGACGCCGGTTGCCCACATCACCGGGATCAGGCCTAGGATATTAGCCAGACCCGCCATGGCCATGGGGCGAATGCGCTCCAGTGCGCCTTGCTGCACAGTTTCCAGCAGATCTGATAGGGATTTAAGTTGTCCCAATGCTTTACGTCGCTTGCAGGCTTCGTCAAGGTAGCTGAGCATCATGGCACTGGTTTCGGCGGCCACTCCAGCCAGCGCAATCAAACCTACCCACACGGCGATACTCATGTTGTAATTAAGCAGCGCCAAAAACCAGAGCCCACCCACCAGCGAAAGCGGCACGCCTAACATGAGAATGAGGGTCTCAGCGACGGAACGGAACGTGAAATAATACAAAAGAAAAATAATGGCAAGGGTTAGTGGCACGAAAATCTTGAGCCGTTCTTTCACCCGTTCCATGAATTCATATTGCCCCGACCAGGCCAAAGTATAACCGGGGGGCAGCTCGATCTTGTCGCGCACTACCTGCTTCAAGTCTTCCACATAACTGCCCACGTCGCGCCCAGCCATGTCCACATAGACATAACCGGACAACATGCCATCTTCATCGCGGATCATGGCAGGGCCGCTGACCATGCGTAATTCCACCAGTTGGGCCAAGGGCACCTGAGCGCCATTGGGCGCACTTACCGTGAGTCGTCCTAGTTTATCCAAGTCATCGCGCTGCTCGCGCAGGTAGCGCAGATTGACTGGGTAGCGCTCGCGTCCCTCTATGGTGGTGGTGATGCTTTCTCCACCAATGCCCGATTCAATGATTCTGCTCACGTCCATGACGGTGAAGCCGTAGCGAGCGATCTCATCACGATTGATAATAAAATCCAGGTAATAGCCACCTGAAACGCGTTCCGCATAGACGCTGCGAGTACCAGGAATTTCCTTGGCGACCATCTCGATATTTTTGCCGATGGTTTCGATGGTCTTTAAGTTTGGCCCGAAAATTTTGATGCCCACGGGTGTGCGCACACCCGTGGTGAGCATGTCTAGGCGTGCCTTGATGGGCATAGTCCAAGCATTGGTAACGCCCGGCAATTGCAAGGCCTGGTCCATTTCATCAATCAGGTCTTCGTAACTTAAGCCTTTGCGCCACTGTTCCTTAGGTTTCAGCCCCACGATTACTTCCATCATACTGAACGGCGCCGGATCAGTGGAGGTATCGGCGCGCCCAGCCTTACCGAACACGAGTTCTACTTCGGGAAAGGATTTCAGGATCTGATCCATTTGCTGTAGCAGTTTACCCGCTTCCGTCACCGAAATACCCGGCAAGGTGGTAGGCATATAGAGTATCGTACCTTCGTACAACGGCGGCATAAACTCCGATCCCATGCGCTGCAATGGAATCACAATGCTCGACATTAACAACAAGGAAAGGATGGTTAGACTCCATCGGTAACGCAAAGCCAGAGCCAGCAGCGGCGCGTATATCCGTTGCAACAATCGGGTGACCGGATGGCGTTGTTCCGGGACAATACGACCGCGGATACAGATCGACAGCAACGCTGGAATCAGCGTCACAGCAAGCACTGCGCTCATGGCGATGGCCAGGGTTTTAGTTATGGCTAAGGGCGTAAACATCCGGCCTTCTTGGGCTTCCAGGACGAATACGGGCATGAAAGCGATCGCGATGACCAGCAGTGAGGCAAAAATTGGCGGCCCCACTTCCTTGGCTGAATCAATCAGAATGCGCTCGCGGTCGCCTTTACGTCCGTTTTGCTCCCATTCTTCCAGCCGCTTGTGTGCGTTGTCCACCATAATGATGGATGCATCCACCATGTCGCCAATGGCGACGATAATGCCGCCGATTGCCATGATATTCAGGCCGACGCCGAGGTAATATAGGGGGATAAAAGCGATCAAAATCGCGAGGGGTAAAGTGATTATCGGAATCAGCGCGGAGCGAAAATGCAACAGGAATCCGAAAATGAGTACGCTGACCACCACCAGTTCTTCGATCAGGTTCTCTGTAGCGGTAGCGATGGATTGGTGGATCAGATCGCTGCGATCGTAGACCGTAACAATCTTGACCCCCTGGGGCAAGGACGGCTCGATTTCCTTGAGCTTGGCCTTGACCCGCTCAATGACAGCGGGCGTATCCTCGCCATAGCGCATGATGACTACTCCCCCCACGGTCTCTCCCTGGCCATTCAGTTCTACGATGCCGCGGCGCATCTCCGGCCCGAGGCTGACCGAGGCGACGTCGCGCAGCAGGATCGGTGTACCGCGAGCATCAACCCCCACGGCGATTTTTTCTATATCCGCAGTGGATTTAATATAACCGCGCCCCCGGATCATGTACTCAATGCCGGAAAACTCCACCACGCGGCCGCCCACATCCAGGTTGCTCATACGTACCTTGTCGACGATCTCGTTCAGATTGAGTTTGTAAGCCAGTACCTTGGTGGGATCGAGATTAATCTGGTACTGGCGTACAAAACCGCCAACGCTAGCGACTTCCGCCACCCCGTCTACAGCCGCCAGCCAGTAGCGCAGATACCAGTCCTGGAACGAGCGCAACGAAGCGAGATCCTGCTGGCCACTTTCGTCCACCAAAGCGTATTGGAACACCCAACCCACTGCGGTGGCATCCGGTCCCAGTTGCGGCGCTACGCCATCCGGCAGCTTGCCGGATAACTGGTTCATATATTCCAGCACACGGGATCGCGCCCAGTAAATGTCGGTGCCTTCCTTGAACAGCACATAGACATAGGAAAAACCGAAATCCGAAAATCCACGCACCACCGTCACATTAGGCGCGGACAACAGGGCAGTGACGATGGGATAGGTAATCTGATCCTCCACCAGGTCCGGGGAACGCCCCATCCACTTGGTATAGATGATGACTTGCGTATCGGATAAGTCCGGCAAGGCGTCGACGGGAGTATTCTTCATGGCCCATAGACCGCCGGTAGCGGCACCGAACACCAGCAGAAACACGATGAACCGGTTTTGGGCGCAAAATTCGATCAGTTTTTCGACCATAAGCGTTACCTCAATGCTTCATGCCCGGCATGCCACCAACCGCCGCTTTCAACTGGCTTTCGGAATCGATCAGAAAATTAGCCGAAGTGACGACGTGTTCTCCTTCCGCGACGCCTTCCAATACTTCTAGCCAATCGCCACTGCGTTGGCCAATTTTGGCCTCGCGCCATTCGAGTCGGCCCCCACCGTGGTGGATGAAAATGATCTGCCGCTCACCCGACTCCAGCACCGCATTTCTAGGCACGACAAGCCGTACTCCCAGTGGTATTTTGAGTTCCAGGTTAGCATACATGCCCGGTTTAAGCCGTTCGCCCTGGTTGTCGAGTTCAAAGCGCACCTTACCCGTGCGTGTTTGCGGATCGATTGTAGGATGAATAAAAGTGATACGCGCCTGCAGCTTCATATCCGGCACATAGGATAGCGTGACGGTAGCGCTTTGACCAATCTCTACCAGCGGCATTTCATATTCGTAGATATCACCGATAATCCAAATTCTGGAAAGATCAGCAATGGTATAGAGCTTATCGCCGGGTTTGGTATGCAATCCAACTACGGCTGTCTTGTTGATCACGGTACCACTTTGTGGCGCGTGGATCGGCAAAGTGAGCAAAACTTCGCCGGTCTGTTCTAGATCACGAATATGCCAGGGTTCAATGTCCCACAGTAATAGTCTACGACGCGATGACGCCAGCAAGGCTTGCGCACCCCGTGCAACTTCTGGAAACTCGCTTTTCCCTAACGTCCGGCTGCTGCTGAGCGCAATCAGGTATTCCTCCTGGGTGGCCACCAATTCAGGGCTGTATAAAGTAAATAACACTTGCCCTTTCTTGACATACTCGCCGGTAAAATTGACAAACAACTTTTCCACCCACCCCTCTAGTTTGATGGTGACACGGGAAAGCAGCCTTTCATCCACTTCTACCCGCCCTACGGTCCGGATGATATGATCCACTGGCTGTCTTGCTGCTGCTTCAAAGGTGACGCCAATGGTTTGCAGCCGCTCCAGCGGAATAAGCGTGGTATTCAGCGATTTCTCAGCACTTTCAGCGTGCAACTTGCGAGCATGGTGCGAACTGCCTTCTCCTGTCATCTCATGGTTGTCTCGGGCAATTTCATCCATTTTGCTGTCCATGGCACGCGGGGTTGGTTCCTTGATCGCTGGCTGTTCGGAACGGATGAATAAAAAAGCTGCTATTGCAGCAATTGCCACGATAGCAATGATCAAACCATAGCGTAAGCGGGGTGTCACGGCGCTACTCCAAGTATCCCTTCCAGACGGGCCAACGCTTTTTTATGCTCGGCCATCTCGCTATGAAAATCCAGTTCGTTTTCTTGCAAAGTAAGCAGAGCGTTAAGCAGGGTCAGGAAATCTACTTTGCCCACTGCATAACTGGCCTGGGCTGCAGCGAGCGTCAAGTTCGATTGGGGAATGATGGCGTCTCGCAACAACTTGATCAGTTCTTCGGCGCGCTCGACCTGCGCCACGTTATCCTTGATTCTAGCCAGTAATTCTTGTCGCAGCGCCCGAAGATCCTGGAATACCGCCTCACGGCTAGCCACAGCTTCATTCACCCCTTCACGCTGTTTGGTGGCGTAATAGAGTGGCAACTTAACATTCAACGTCACCTCATAACCATTATCATTCATGACCGTATCGCGTATTCCTAGCGCTCTGACTTCAAAGTCAGGGTAATATTCCCGCTTGGCCAAAGCAATCGTCTCTTGGCTTTGTTCCACAGTTTTTTGCTGACCTTGCAGCAGAGGAGAAGCCTGATCCAGCAGGGCATTCAGCTCGCTCAGCGAGGAGCGCATAGGGGTGAACTGAATTTCTTCTAATGTGTTGATTGGATCGCTGGGGAGTCTATTCAGAATTCGGTTGATGTCCGCATGCAGAGACTGACGGCGCTGCTCCAGCGTTGCCAGTCGGGCTAGCACACGTGAAATCTCAGTTTGTGCCCGCAAAACATCTTGTTGGGCAGCTTGGCCGACTGAATAGCGCGCATTGGCGGTTCGTTCAAATTCCTGGAGCAGCAGTTTAGTTTGCTGCAAAATACGGATGGAATCATGCACAAAGTGCAAGTCATAAAAAACTTCCTTTAGCCTGGCAATTACCGCCAATCGAGTCGCAAAATAATCTTGTTCAATACGGTCAGACTGACGGGCAGCAATCTCTCCTCTATGACCTAATTTGCCGGGGAACGGAATCTCCTGACTTAATCCGTACATGACTTGATGCTGTGGCCCAATGTTCCGATGGCCTACTGTTACTTTCGGGTCTGGAAGGGTTTTCACTTGCGGGATGATAGCCTTGGAGGATTCCCAACGTTGCAGACTGGCACGAATATCTGGATTATTAGCCAGAGCCTCCTTGACCAAGTCGTCCAGCCTAGTCGGCGCTTCGCCAGCAAAAGCCACATCACCGCATAAGATAGCTATTACGAACAAAGCAATCCTCATATAGCTAGTAGAGAATATGGCGAAACTCAAAGCAATCCTCCTGTTTTGTGTGCAAGCTGTACTGCTCAAGGTAGGTAAGCTTAATCAATTAAAACACCCGCCGCAAGCGGCGTGGCATTAAACAGAATTAATAGATCCTCATCCAATGGATATGTCGCAAGCTATCGGAAACCGGTACCGCTGCTGATTATGAAGCGCTCACAAAGCATTACGAAGAGATTTCTAAAAGGATGCAGTTAAAAGCCCAGAAGTATGCGAAATTGCTTGAGAAAATATGAAACATAAGCATATCTCTATGGAAGATTAGCGTGAAAGAACCCGCGCTGAAGATGAACCCAACTCTGGCTAGCAAAGGCCCTAATACGATGAAACACTATTAAGTTGTGGCTGGTTTAGTGATGTCGAACTTGATTAGAGCCTTAACCCATCGCGGAGCATTGCGTTGGACAGAAAGCGCTTCATAGTCAGTGGTCGAATCCCGGTAGTGTTCGTGCCGTTTGAGCATAAAGAAGAGGGTGCGTAGTATTTTGTGGCCGATAGCCACGATCGCGCGTTTATAGTCGCGCCGGACGATGAGCGACTGGAACTTTGATTTGAATTCCGATCGGGCACGGCTGGCGGCATGAGCAAACTCGCAGAGTAGCCGTCGGACATAGGAGTTGCTCTTACGGACACGCCTAGATTTGTGTTTGCCAGCGGATTCATGGTTACCTGGCCCAGGAAGAGAGTCAGCTTGATGTTCCAAACGCGTCCATGTCGGTACCAATTTCGACTAGCAGCATGGCAGCGCCAATGAGCTCAACGCCAGGGGAGGGTTTGCAACAGCGCCAGTGTGTTCCGTTCGCCCTTAAGTTCACCCGGAAGTTTGTGGTATCGAAGCGGGCGATGCGTGCTTCGATCACCTCGATGTGTTGCATGAGTTCGTTGAGTACAAACTGGTGGCTTGCCGTTAGTTCTCCCTGCAGAGCATCGAAGATTTCCTCGCGGCTGGCTCTGAGGCGTCGACTGACAAACTTGAGTACTTCATGCGGCGGTTGTCCAGCGATGATTGCTTTAAGCATGGCCCGGGCAGACTGACCATGCAGATCGCTGACTACTGTGCCAAGACGAATGCCGCTTTCAGTCAGCACCTTATACAGACGATTCTTCTCTGAAGCCAACTGGCCAACTAGCTTTTGTCGCTGGCGGGCAATCAGGCGCAACTCACGCAGTTTTGTTGGTGGTACGAACGATCCTCGCAACAAACCAGCGCGTGCCAGTGTCACCAGCCAGTGGGCATTAAAGACACACAAAAAAATCTAAATTTATCAGAAATAAGTTGCATTGCGTGTAAAAAAGCCTTAAAAAGAAGAAGGCAATACATAATTAGTCGTATCAAAAAGACTCATTCTTGGTTTGTTACTTTGACTTATTAGGGAGCAATGTCATGAAAATAGGGATTAATCTGTTAGCCGTCGTCGTTGTTAGCTTGTTTATTTCTGCTGCCCAAGCTGAAATAATAGAACCTCATCCCATGGATATGACGCAGGCCATTGAAAATGCTAAAACCGCTGCCGATCATGAGGCGCTGGCCAAGCATTACGAAGAGGTTGCTAAAAGAATGCAGTTAAAAGTGCAAGAGCATGAGAAATTGCTTGAAAAATATGAAACAAATGCGCACCTCTATGGCAGATTGGGCGAGCGTTTGCAGGCACACTGCAAGATGTTGATCCGTTCATACGAGGATGCTGCAAAGGCCAATATGGAAATGGCCGAATCCCACCGAAGTATGGCTGCCGAGATGAAGTAGTTTTAATCAATAGGCTGTGTGATGTGATCATCTTGAGTATTGTCAGATGAAGAGCAGCTTGCCGACATGAAACTGTTAGCCCTCTATCTCCCTACCACCCGTTCGATCTGGCACTCAAAACGGATAGTAAGTGGTCTATTGCTCATCACACTGCTCGCGGTGCAGGTAAAGATCATGTTGGAAGGGTGTTTCGTCATGCCCTATTTGCCAGCACCGCAGAACACGGTAGAACCGATGGAGGGACCTTGTAGCGAGCCTGCTTCATCTACCGAGCGGGTTTGCCTGGCCAATTGCGAATATTCGGTAAGTAAGCCCAAACTCGTTAGTGAAACTTCTCTGTTTGACATCATTGTAGGGCTTCCGGCGATCACTTTTGTAGTCGCCCTGCTCGTTAGCTTCTCTCCTCCTATTTATTATGCTACCTTCGTGCCCGCTAACGGGCCACCTTTGTATCTCCTTTTTTTACGTCTTTTTATTCCTCTTCCCCCCGATCATCACTGATTGAATTTCTGCTCGACTATCGCGGCTTGTGCAGAAATTCATCCGCGTTCAGAACGTATCTCTAGTCGTTTTCCGAGTTGTTTTCCTCCATGGGGAAAATACGTTATCTCCTGCCAGCATCTAGGAGGCTGTCCGAGAATAGCGATCGTAGCGAGGGTGAGTCTGGTTGAGTTGGATTTTTCGATCATTTGAGGCGAATAGTTGTTCTATTTAACGAAAAGGATCGGAAAATCCGGCCAGCCCGACTCGTCCGCAGTAGATCAGTCTATTCTCGGACAGCCTCCCCTCGGAGGTAACTTCCTGCTTGGATTATTTGATTTACACATAACAAAGCATTGTTTAGGAATATAGACCATGAAAAGAAACGTACGAGCTGTTTATATCAATATTTGTCTAGTTTCCCTATTAGTAGGATTGGTTGCTATGCAATTCACCATAGCGGCTACTGTGTCGCATGGAGGAGTCGCAACAGTAAAAGCAATTGATTTAGATAAAGGTATCGTAAAACTTGCCCATAGTCCGATTGCTTCTCTCAACTGGCCCGCCATGACTATGAATTTCAAAACCAAGGAGCGAACGCTCCTGCAGGGAATCAAGGTAGGCGATGTTGTGACTTTTACCTTCATTCAGGCAAATGGTGATTATGTCATTACCCATATCCAGTCTGACCGATAGG
>NZ_QAOO01000041.1 GCF_003051105.1 Nitrosomonas nitrosa
ATCCATCAGCCCAGAAAGAAATTTAATGAGGATACATTGCGTGAATTGACCGAAACCGTTAAGTTAAGAGGCGTGAAATCGCCGATATCGGTACGTCCGAATCCGGATAAACCCGGGACTTATATCATCAATCATGGCGCAAGGCGCTATCGCGCCTGTATTAATGCCGGATTGAAAACGATTCCAGCATTTATCGATACCGATTATAGTGAAGCCGATCAGGTGATCGAGAACCTGCAACGGGATAATCTGACATCGAGGGAAATCGCCGATTTTATCGGACGGCAACTCGCTGCCGGCAAAACCAAATCTGAAATTGCCAATCGCATCGGTAAAACCAATCCCTATATCACCACACATGCTGCGTTGCTTGATTTGCCGGATCCTATCAATGAAGTCTATCAATCGGGAAGATGCACCGATGTAACGGCAATTTACGATTTAACTCGACTTTACAAATCCAACAAAGAAGAAGTGATCAATTGGCTCAATCTCAGTGCGCCAGAAGAGATATCGAGACTGGATGTGAAACATTTCAGCAAATTCCTGGAGCAGAAGAAAAAGCAAGGCTTCAGTGAAACAGAAGGGCAGTCGCAACAAGAGGAAGATAAATCCATTACTGCCGCCAGCCAGCATGAAAAAAGACAAAGCACGCCGGTTTCATTGCTTGACTCGATTTACCACCTGATCAAAAAAGACAAACGCAAACCGCAGGATTTGATACGTGATTTATCCAAAGACGATAAAAAGCTACTGACAACCCGAGTTAAAGGCTATTTTGAAGAAGGTAGGAACTGCTCGAATATCATTCAATACACGATCCATGCATTGCAGGATGGGCGTTTCTCCGCCAAAGGCAGTGGCGCCTTACAGCTGATCGCATTTTTATACGGCACGGAAAGATCGGCAAATTTCGATTTGTTCAAAATCCTGGATGAGCTCGCCAATCAGGAAGTGCATCAATAATTTCGAATAGCTCATGCACATAAACTTTCTACCGCCTATTTGCTAAAAGAATAACAAAAACGATGACCACTCAAAAGCTGCGCATTGTTGTGATGAATGGGCAAAAGATTATTCAATCCCTGGTCAATAATGAATGGGAGACCACCGGCACCATCAAAAAAGTGGAGGAGGGTATCAAGCCCGGAATTTACAATATTTATCTAGCCAAGCAGCCTTCTGATAAAAAACGATATGAAGGTATGATTATGTATGTCGATAAGGAAAATGCAGTTTTTTATCAGCAAACTGGGAAGGATTTTATTGTGCATCGATTGAATGCTGTTGATGGTAAACCTGTTGCGGGGAAGGATATGATTATTGAGTATGATGGGGAGAAAGCGCATTTGACTCAGATGGATTCCCATAAAAAGACTAGAACGATAAGAATTTAATGCGGAAGTGCATGTTTTTTTAGTAGTAGTGAAATTGAATAAGCTTCTTGGAGCGAAGCCGGAGTGTTTGTGGTGGCATTGGGTGGAGGGAACGGCGACCTACCGCAAAACAGTCTCAAAGCCCGTGCTCCTAGTAATTATTTGATAATAAACGCATAAAGCATCTCGAGAAATCACTTCCCGCCAATCCGATCAGAGAAACAATTTTCTTCCCCGATTTTCCGATATCGGTTCGGTTCCCAAATCGGGAATCGAATTGAAACGGCTATCACCCCTTCGGTGGATATGGATCGTTCCCGTGGCTGTCCTTGTTCTGGATCTTCCCATCCTTGCCGTGGATGTAGAACTCGGTGCCTTGGTTCTGGCTGATCTTGCGCCCGGCATCAACGGCATCCTGCTTCTTGTCGAAGTGGCCGCTGCTACGGGTCGCGCCGTCTTTCTTGACGTCCCAGCCGCCGTCGGCGTTGGGAACGACATGATGTGATCCTGGTTTCTTTGGCATGGTTGCCTCCTGTCTACTTGTGAAAATTTCCCGACGAGATTTGCAGTATGTACATCAGCCACGAATCGGTCTTGAGGAGAATGGCCCTGAGCTGCTCATCGGTCAGCGCAGTCTCCAACTCATGAGCCCGGTTGAACAGCTCGATCAACTTCACCAGCGCCCGGGTATCGTGCATCAGGAAGTCGGTCAGCGGATCGTTGTTCAGCTCCCGGCAGACATAAAGTACCCTGGCTCGGCGAGTTGGCTTGCCATCATGTAGCAGGTCCTTCTGATTGGATACCCTTGGAATCCACGCGGCGACGAGATCATCGGGTGCCAATCGCCTAAGCAGGTGGTTCCACAGCTCTCTGAGCGAGCTCAGAATGTGCCTTGCCCGGTCGGCATTGTTACCATACAGGGCATCCCGAGCGCCGATGTACGGCCGAGCGAGCCCCGGATCGACCTGCTGTAGAAGAGCGATGCAGCCCGATGTTTCCAACTCAGCTTCGGCGACAAGCTGAATATCCGTTTCGGTCTCGTCCTCATCCCGGTCGTCCCAGGGGCGAAGGGTCTCAAGCGCGAAGCTGGTGGTGTAGATCTCACGAGCTGCCCCCGGCAAAACGAAGGCAGGCAGCCGCGTGATGTCCGAGATCTCCCGCAGCGACTCAGCCAAACCTCCATATGAGGCTGCCACATGGGCTATTGAACTCTCCAGTCCAGAGATGACCGGCATCTCGATATGGAAACGACCCCTTATCGCCTCGAAATCGATGCCCGCCATGAGCCGTTCCGTGGCGGCAAGCCGAAGGGATGTATCACACAGGGCCATCTTGGCGGAGGCTTGAAGCTGTGAAAGCTGCGAGAAGTCGTGCTGGATAGGTTTGATCGTATCAAGCCATGACTGATGCGCAGCCGAAAGACTCTCGGCAATACGACTTGTCGCGGTGGCCTGTTTTATTAAAACCTGCCAGTGTTGATTAGCACCGACGATCTCCTGTATCCGGGTCGCTGCTCCAGCCATTTCGAGAGCGCGAGTGATTTCCAAATGCTGACGACGGATCGGTTCCAGCGTGCGCTCCATCTGCTCGATCACGCTCAGATAGGATGGTTTGGCCAACCTGTTGATGGCCTCCATGTCATTATGGAGCTTGGCGAGAGCGGTTTTTGCAGTTTTTAAATTGTCTGACATACTAAAGTTTCGGGGTTCAAAAAAATAGGAATAACACATTGATACATAAGGGATAATGTGCTCCAAAAGGGTATAATATTGCTTGTCTAGAAATATTATTCACTCCCTAATAGAACACTTATGAATCGTGTCACAAAAATTAGCGCATTACCAGCTTTAACAGCTGATCTTTTGCAAACAAGCGGTTTGTCAACGACAATTTAATTTTGACCCGCTTACCAATAAAAGCGGCAATTTAAATTTGACCCACCCCTGGCTTTTCATTGATTAGTTTGTTGTTTCAGCGGCTGGTAAAACACCTGCTGTTCTTTTTCCCTTTAACCGGTAGCTGTTACCACTGATCTGCACGATATGAGCATGGTGAAGCAATCTATCCAACAATGCTGCGGTTAGCGTCTGATCATCAGCAAACGCTGTTGACCATTGAGAGAACGGCAAATTACTGGTAACAATGACACTGCCTTGCTCATATCGCTTGGCAATAACGTTGAAGAACAGGTTTGCCTCATCCCGGCCAAATGGCAGATAGCCGATTTCATCGATCACCAACAGTTTTGGTGATAACACGCTGCGCTTGAGATAGATATCCAGGCGGCCTTGTTTCTTTGCTGTAGCCAGTTGCAGCATCAAGTCGGCTGCTGTAATAAAGCGGACCTTGATACCGCGCATGATAGCGCTGTAGGCAAGTGCTATTGCCAGGTGACTTTTTCCAACCCCACTAGGGCCGAGTAAAACGAGGTTCTCTTTTCGTTCCACAAACGCCAGACTGGTCAGTTCCTGTAGTTGCTTGCGTGGCGCACCGGTTGCGAAGCGAAAGTCGTATTCATCGAAATGTTTGATAGCGGGCAAGCCTGCTGTTTTCAGCAACATCTCGCGTGTGCGCTGCATCTTGCTGTCCAGTTCAACCTGTAGGATGCTTTCCAGGAAATCAGCAAAGCTTTTGTCCTGTGTCGCGCTATGATCTGCTATTGCGGACCACTCGGCGGCAATGGCTGGCAATTTAAGGAGGTCGCAGGCATGCTGTATGCGCTGTTGTTGCAGGTTCATGGCCGCACCTCCAGTAACTGGTCGTATACCGATAACGGATGTTGCAAGCTTTCCAGCGGCATGGCATGACGCTGTGCTTGTGAAGTGCTTGTCGGGCGACAGGCAACGCCATCAGGCAGCGCTTGCAGATCAAAGCGTTCTTTATCCAGTAATAGCTGTAGCTGTTCCCCAGTCGTGGCGTGAATGCGTTGATTGGCCACATCATGCAGCCATGGACCGACCTGAGCATTGGCCGCCGCCACATCCAGTTCGAGTCCGGCTTGTTTAAGTGTGGCAGCCAAAGGCGTGATAAAGCTGTGTTTCAGATAGCCATTAAATCGTTCAACCTTACCTTTGGTCTTGGCGCGGTAAGGTCGACATGCTTTGAGGCTAAAACCATAATCCTTGGCCATCTCAAGCAACCTGGCATTCCAGCGATGCAGTCCTTCGCCGTAGGCATCCCGTTCAATCATGATGCACTTGGCATTATCGAACAGCAGCTCTTTGGGCACACCGCCAAAGTAATGTAGAGCATCTTCAATACCGGCCAGCCAGTCTTCCTGGCGCTCATATTCGCTAAAGCGAACATAGGTAGCCCGGCTGTACCCCAGTGTGGCAACAAAGGCTTTGAGTTTGCGCCGTCCCCGGCGGATAGTAGTAAAGTCAACTTGTAGTTGTTGACCTGCTGGCGTTTCAAAACGCCGTATCGGTTCGTCCGGGGTGATTTTAAATGGGCGGATATAATTCTTGAGAATACCTTCCTTGCCTTCATATCCCTTGGCCTGTATTTCGCGAAACAGCACTGTGGCCGGGATCCAGTCCGGTTTGGCTGATCAATACGCGCTTTAAGATAAGCTTTGAAGGGATCAAGTTTTGAGGCTCGATCAGCACGTTTACTGTAGCTTGGTGTCATGGCAATATTGCGCAGACGCTATTGCGTGACACCTGCAATGCCTTGGTAATGGCACGAATGCTCTTGCCTTGTCGGTGTAACACATGGATTTCCACTAATAGATCCTGAGTTAGCATTAAATGTACACCGCCTTGTTCTATTAATCATCGGCGGCAATTTTGCCTCAGGTGGGTCAGTTTTATATTGTCGTTAGTGGGTCAATTTAACATTGCCGGTGACAATTGTCATGAAGCTATAATGTTAACCATTAAGTATCAAATCGCAAAATAAGGTTTGAGTTTGGAAAAGTCGTGTAACAGAAAACTGACACTGACATATTAAGAGCATTGGGAGATTAGTATTGTATTTATCAGAATGCCTATAATTATATTATTGTTAGTATAAATTATACGTCGTATAAGAAAAAACGACCTTATGTTACCCAGCAATAAAAAGAACTTTAGTGCAATTCTCAAGAAGCTTACTAAACTTATCCATCTAGAAAATATTGCTGCAACAGATGTAATTAAAGCAGTACTTTGGATCTGGGCTAAAAAGATTACACCTACTATTAGTATAGTGGAGTCTCCATTCACTGAATTGATAAATGACGAATCAATAAAATACTTTGCAGAATGGTTAGAAAAATCTGAAATACTGAATGGAGCATTTTGGTTAAGCTCGATGTATGCTTCCCTTATCACTGAAGACCATCGCCGAAAAAAAGCAATGTATTTTACACCTCCTTCTCTATCTAACCGAATGATAGCTAATGCAGGGAAAATTCTACTTACCGGAAAAATTATTGATCCAGCATGCGGTGGTGCAGCTTTTCTTGCACCAGCTGCTCAAGTAATAGTAAAACATATGGAGAGTATTGGAGCTTCTAGTGAAGAGATTCTTTCTCATATTGAAAACAATTTATATGGGATAGACAGCGAGCCTTTTCTTCAAGAACTTTCCTGTGCGTTTTTGCGAATGATTTTATCACCTCATATTGCTGCTGCTCATAGAGATCCATGTTTTAAAGTCATATGTGCAGATGGCCTATTAGCTTTTGAAAACGAATTGCACTCATTCGATTTGGTACTATCGAATCCCCCATACAGAAAAATGACTAGAGATGAGGTACTACCTCTACTGAATAGATACAGTTCAATTATCTCTGGCCAACCTAATCTATACTCGGCATTCATCAAAAGAGCATTAGATCTCCTTAAAGCAGGTGGGAAAACTGTATTGTTAACTCCAATGAGTTTCCTATCAGGGAAATCCTTTTCAAAACTACGGTATGAGTTGGTAGCACACGGAAGAGTAAATCAACTCGATTTAATCCATAACAGACAAGGAGTGTTTCTGTGGGCTGAGCAAGATGCCATAGTAACTGTTTGGGAAAAGGATAAACCACAAGACACTCCTGCTCAGGTTAATTCATTATCACTGCTGGGTCAGGCTGTATTAAATGGTGAAATATTCCTCCCAAAATCAGAAGCTCCATGGATTGTTCCTCGCTCGGCCGAGGATTCTGATCTGATATCCTTATTCAGAAAGGACCTGCCAACCCTTAGTGTGTATGGATATGTCCCAAGAACTGGAGCAGTGGTTGTACACCGGGACAAAAGAAAACGTTATACCAGCTTCCCTAAGGCTACTAAAGCCAAAAAAACAATCCCACTTATTTGGCAAAGGGATATTGGTATTGATGGGGAGCTGAAGTTCAACATCACTAAAAGAGCCCCGGATCGATTCATTGATGTGGAGGATTTGGACTCTTTTTCTATCGTCAAAAAACCTGCTGTTGCTTTGCAACGTGTAACGTCATCTGACCAGTCTCGCAGATTGATTTGCGCCCCAATTACAGAGGAATTTATTGCACGGTTTGGCGGGGTTATCGGGGAAAACCATGTTTGTCTCCTTGAGCAAGCAGTAGCCGATGTATTGGTTGATCCGGTGCTGCTGAGCAAAATACTGAGGACTAAGGTGCTTGACCGGCTATTCCGTTGCATATCCGGCGCAACAAATGTGTCTGCTTATGAGCTTGGCAACCTGCCCCTACCTGATCCTACCCTAGTCAAGCTAGAGCTAAATCGTGGACGAACAATTGAACAAGCCACCTGTATCGGATTCGGATTAAAACCAGATTCCTACGGAGAACAATAATAATGGCAAAGCCCCTTTGGCAATTATCCCCCCAGGAAAAGCGTGCACAGCAAGTTGCTGATAAAAAAGCTGCTGATGAGCAGAAAAAATCCCTACTTTCAAAGTTGGGTGTAAAGAAGACAGGCCTTTCTCTATCAGGAAAAAAACGAAAGCCATCCTCGCCTCCCCTTGAGGTACTTATTCCCCCAACTAAAAAAAAAGATAGAAGAACTGCACGCTCGTGGGCAATAGATCGGGGAGCGATTGATAATCTAAATTTTTATTCGCGCTCTGATAATACCGTTGAACTTCGCATACAACCATGGGCAAGAGCCATGGTATCTTTGCTTCTACAAGCTGCTGAAAATGGTGGGGTACATCTGTGTTTAGCATGGCCAGCTCGCTTTGACAATGTTGTTCAACTCCATGCACTGGCAAACTTTGAGAGAATCTTGGCTGGTGACCTGAATGGAATGAGGGTCTTATTGTACCCCGGGACCTATAACTCTCGTTCAGATCTACAAGGTGCGTTGATTGAGCGTACGCAAATTAGTGATCTTTACCGCTCACTGTGGGCCGTAAAAGAAGATGGTTCAACCAAGTTTTCTGCCCACACACGTTCCCGATCATTTGAGGCGCTGCTTAACGCTCTCAACGATATACGCTCACACCACCCCGAAGTCGCTAGCCCATCATTTGGTGAGATCTTTCCCGTATTTATTTACGATTCTTCATGCAGTGCATGGAGTACTACTGTCCGCAGCCCCCTTGAACGTTCCTTAACGAAAGTCGAAAGACTTGCTCAGCGTCGCATTATTAAAGCGGATTTGAATGCTGAATGGGGTGACCCATTGATTGCTCCAGGTGCATTAATGGTAATGCACAACACAGCACGAAAAGATGTTTGGAGAGATGCATTAGCTAATAGAGCAATCCTAGGCAATCAGAAGCCTGAAGTTTTTTTATTGGACGCCACATCTGCCGCAGAGCTGAAAAACTACAGCGCAGTGCACCGTGTTCCTGACTTTCTGCGTTACGCGATAGACCATAACTATAAGGATACAGGGGCTGTAATAGTTACAGATGATCCCAAAACCTTCTTTGTTCTTCGATCAAGGCTTAATAGCTTAAAGATAGATTCAACGTCACATGTGTGGGCTGCAGAAGGAACTAATTCCGTACTATCAGAGCATGCGTTTTCGAAAGACTGGGTACCAGAGCAACGATCTAATGCAAATTTTAGTGTTGGTATCGTCGACAGGGACGCTTCGCAAGTTGCCCTTGCATTCCAACGTTTCGCAAATGATGCAGGAGGTGAAGATTCTTCCAGCCATCGCGCCCTGATTGACGCTTGCCTTTATATCTTAAGGCTTTCAAACATGCCTGCCGGATATTCTGATCTAACTGCTGAGGCAGGTATTGAGGGTGGCAATGATTTTGGCAGTCAGCACAATGCATGGACCCCAATAAAATTGGAACTAATGGCAGCACTCCAAGCTGGAGACTTGAATGACAAAAGAAATGAGGTTGAAAAGGTAATTTCAAAAGCGGAACAATTAATCGACGCTTGGGGAGATGCCACTCCCATGGCTGCTAGATTGCTAGCCGAAGTCAGAAAATATGCAGTCGAGCGTCGAGATGGTCTATCTATCGTGCTTCCTAATAAAAAATATATTCAGCTCGTCCATCGATTCCTGCAACGAAAACTTGGAGATGCCTGGGAGACGGCTAGGGAAAAAATGGACTGGCACACGCTGACATCGGTTGGTAAAACCCTTACTGATGGCTGTAAAACACGACATCTGCTTTTTGTCGGGGTTAACCATAATGTATTGCGACTGCTGATAACGCATAAAAATGTCCCCCATGGAACAACAGTTCTGATTGCATACAAACAAGCAGACTCAGCGATTGTGACACTTACCTGCATGAAGGATCTCGAAGCATTCAAGTCTTATCGCGGACGCTTGTGCCTCCTATTGCAAGCGATTGATCGTCGACTGAAGGAAGTACCAAATCCGATAATGATTGGCAAGCTGGGCGAGCTGAAAATGACCTTTAAACTTGAGGGCAGCTTTCTACAAGACAGTACTGCAGATCAGCAATATTACAAGTTTGAACTTGAAGGAGGGGGATGCGCATACGCTTCAGGCTTTGTATATCAATATGCCCCCAATGAAGATCCTTTCTTTAGGCGCGTAAGGTCAAGTTCAATAAAAGACGGTGACTTTATCTTTGAAATGAGCGATGAACTTCGCGACAAGGTTGAATCTGCCTTGCAACTTAGAGTCAATGGACTAGGTTCGGCTGTTCACCCAGAACGCACCTTGCTCAAGCTTTACCATGATGACGTCAAGAACAGGTGTGGCTTGTTATTTAAAGCACAAAAACGCTCTGCACTTGCCAGAGAAATTCATGCAAGGATGATTGAAATTGACCCGAAAGCTGGCGAATGTCGTCCAGGGCGTGTTTATTACTGGCTTGATCTTCAAGATGATGGGGATACTCGACCTCATGCTCCTAAGGATGCCAAGTTTTTCAAAATTTTTTGCAAGGCCTTAGAGATGAGTGACGATCAAGCCTTGCAGAATTGGAACTTTATTCGAAATGCTAGACGTTTGAACCAGAATCTTGGCAAAGAACTATCGGCACGATATGCGGAGATTCTTTTTCGCCCTGAAAGTGCAAGTGTCTACAGAAATGTGCCTGATTCCACAATAAATCAACTTCGTCAGGATGCCTTAAGTTGCGTTTATCGTGTTGAACGTGTGGTTCTGCCACAAATACAGCATGGGTTCGACTCGGCACAGTAAATCTTGGGAGAAATTGAATGACTATAACAAGTAAAAGTCCACGTGAAATTCATGATGCCTATAAAGAAGCTATCGTAGATTGTCTTTTAAATAATCTGTCTGCACGGCTTGCAGGGCGAGGTGACTTCTATAAGCTGATTTATGGTTCTAAGCCTAGCACTGCGCTAATGACTGAATTTATCGTTCCCATGCCCCCAGAGGAACGCATGGGTGACGAGGAGTCTGATCCAATTCAGATCAGTGCTCATGGTTTGGACTTCCAAGTTGGATCTGAGTCAATAGATTCCAGGGTGTCGGTCAGCGTAAGAGCTGCTGTCTATGTTCGTATTCTTCCTAAAGAAGACGAGGTTAAACCTGGCGGAAGCCTCGAGGCTACTTTCCCACTCACCAAAGAAATTCGGACAACTATTCGCGCTAATGTGCGCGAGGCTTTATCCAAGCTTGCAGAAGAATTACCCGGCAAAAGTAACCATCCTGACTGGCCCTCCAAAAGTTTGGAGGCGCGCAAGGGAGTATATGAAGCACTAGGCTTGCCATTTGATAATGGCCTTGATCGAAGCCAAGTTATCGATGAGTCTTCTGAATCAGAGGCCGAAGCACAGGATGATGAGCAATCACCACAAGGAGAAGAAAAAACTAAAGGTGTACAAGAGGTCACCGTCAGCAACACATTACCGGACCATGTAGCAGAAGCAATCCTACCACCTCCTAAATGGCTTCGCCTTGATTTGACACTGCCAAACTTTGAATTTACTCCCGAGACATGCGAATCTGATGCAAAAGCGGCGACAGAGATACTTAATGCAACCATTCAAAAACAATTAGAGGCCTGGGCAATCAGCAAGGAAGAGCCTTATGGAGGTCAACTTTGGGGTTACCGTCGAGGCATACAAGTGCGACCTTCAAATATTCGAGACTGGAATACGTTCTTAAATTCTGTCCGGACCTCAAGACTTAAGGTTCTTACACCAGATATCAAGCTTAAGTGGATCATACAGACAACCCATGATCCCTTGGATTCACAAAGATGCTCAATTCACGTTGCTTTGGAAAATTGGACTGATCCTCTGAACAAGACCAATTTCAGGGAATTGGAACCTTCAGTATTTCAAGTTTCGCTTACTTTGAAGGTTCCGTCTCCTGCGCATAAGGCTTTGCGGCTTGACCGAGTAAAACCTTCCTACAGGTACAACCAATACTTAAATTATCCTGCTCTAGGGTTTAATGGTGGTGTGATTCAAACTATTGAGGGGAAATATCATGTGTTTACGACCACATGGTCGCCTCGATACGTATTGCCGCGCATTGTTCCTACAAAAAACGATGTCGTTCTCAACATTGAAAAGCTTGCGCAGCCTAACTGCATTGAAGGCCTGAAGCCACTAATCCAGGCATATGAAAATTGGATCACAGAAGTTAAAAATTATCCTGTTGATCAAGGGTTGGAGGGGCCAAGTGCAGAACAATTTAAAGAGCAAGAGAGGAATAAGCTTCAAGCTGATTTGAATGCTTGGCACGCTGAGCTCAACGCAATACGTTGTGGCATTGCGATCCTAGAGGAGTCAGAAAAATACTGGAATGGTCCGGGACCTCAGAAAAATCCACTTGGAATTCCGTTCGAAGCGTGGATTTCAATGAACACAGCGATGGCAAAGGTTGCCAAGACTAAAGGGTACCAGGAATGGCGATTATTTCAGTTGGCCTTCATTCTTGCTTCTATTCCAGCATTTGCAACTCGTATTCCTGACTTCCACAAGTATTACACAGCAGAAATATCACAGCACTCCAACGCGGTTACCCTACTTTACTTTGCAACTGGTGGTGGCAAATCCGAGGCATTCCTTGGTCTGTTAATTTTTGTTCTGTTTCTGGATCGACTTAGAGGCAAGTCCCATGGCGTGTCCGCTCTTATGCGTTACCCACTGCGACTACTTACATTGCAGCAAGCACGCCGCACCTTCTCAACTATGGGGGCAGCAGAAGAGGTTCGATACTCTCGTGGTCACCCTGGAGAGCCGTTTTCCCTTGGTTTCTGGGTCGGAGGCAGCAATACCCCTAACTGGCACTCAGATGAAGGGTACAATGATGTAAAAACAGAAACTGAGGTATCCCCTTCAAATGAACCAATCTATAAGGAAACTCCACCTTACAAGAGCGCTCGTGAACGATGGCTCAAACTGACCAGCTGCCCCTTCTGTGGTAGTAAAGACGGCCATACTCTTGCTCTGCGTCGACATGCTGGGAATGGTGGAAATACTCTAGGACATTTCTGTAACACCCCAAGAGAAAAATGCTCTTGGAACGCACGATTTTCAGGACCAACGCCGCTACCTTTTTATATCGTCGATGAGGACATCTACGACCTTGCCCCTTCAGTATTGTTGGGCACAGTAGATAAGCTAGCGGCGCTCGGCCAATCTCAAGGAACTATTCGGAAGTTTTTTGGGATATTCGGTTTTGCTCCCTTGATTGAGAACGGCACCGAACGCCTATATATTCCTTTAAGAGCAACTGATTGGGTCGGCCATCCGGGAGTCACATCCAGAGCACTCTTCCCATCCTTTTCCAGCGGAGAAAAGCGCTTTTTTGATCCATTCCCTTCAATGCTGATCCAGGATGAGGCCCATTTGCTGGATGAGTCTTTAGGGACGTTCGCCGGACTTTTTGAGTCTGCGTTAGAGGCTGCGTTTGACGAGCTTACCCCTCTTTTTAAAGGCCATCTTGCCTATGAACCTGATTCAACAGTTCGAAGAAAAATTAAGGTAATTGCCGCATCTGCGACGGTGAGTGATCCTCATCGTCAGATGCGCAATCTGTATCAGCGCAACAGTACTGTCCAATTTCCGCACCCCGGTCCCGACCTTTACCGCTCTTTCTACGCGGAACCTAAACAACCAGATGCTAATTCGGAGGATACTGAACGCCTGGAGATTCCTGTAGAAGAGGTAGAACTACGCAGCCATTGGGCCCGTGTCTATGGTGCCATTCTGACTAATGGCCATCGCCATACAGTGGCGATGGCTTCAGTCTTGGGCCATTTTCACTTGATAATAACCGGTCTCTATGAGCGATTGCGCAATGGGGATTCTATCCTGCAAGAACAGGCCAGAAAAGAACTGATTCAGTGGGTATCCCCTGGCAGGCTTAACTCTAAATACGTTCGGCTACTCGAATCTACGGATGTTGAAACGCTGCTAACCTTGGTTGATTTACATCGGATTGCACTGACTTATGTTACGAATAAGAAAGGGGGTGATCAGGTTATTGATACCGAGAAGGTTCAATTTGAGAAGCTTCATAAAGCTGAAGCCTTTAATGGACACTCGCTTGCGTCAGAGCTGATCTCTGGCGCAGTCTCTGCAGCTGATATCCAGGATATTGTAAGAAGGGCTGAGTCCAGAGTTAAAACTGGCGAGGTTTTTCCTGAGCTTAGCGACACTCTTCGTTCAGTAATTGCAACTTCCGCTATCTCCCATGGGGTAGATGTGGAAGAATTCAATTCGATGTTCTTTGCAGGGATGCCATCAGACATTGCGGAATACATTCAAGCATCTTCTCGGGTAGGTCGGACCCATGTGGGATTCTCTCTTTTGATACCGATTCCTCAGCGGTACCGAGATAGATTTGTCCTAGAGATTCATGACATCTTCCATAGATTCCTAGAGCGCATGATTCTTCCCGCTGCTGTGGATCGTTGGGCAGAAAAAGCATTGGTAAGAGTAATGCCAAGTTTCTTTCAGGAGTACCTGTGCGGCATAAATACGATTACGGCTCTGTGTAATGCGGATGACGATAAAAAGCGCAAGGTACCCGTTTATTCCATGGCCGCAGATGCCAAAAATTACTTAAGCAACCCCCTTAACATGAAGGCTGCTGAAACTTTCATGGAGCATGCATTAGGCCTTGGCTTTTCACCATCACCAGAAGGTAAAGGTCGCTATAAGGCACTCCTCAAAGAGGAGTTGGCCCATTATCAACAAGACTTGCACGTAGATAGACTGGTTAACGGCACAAGGCTGGTTAAGTTCTTTGAAGTAAGAAATAACCTGCTGCGCCCAATGACCTCGCTGAGAGATGTGGATCAACCAGGTGTAATTCATGAATCGAGATTTGATGCTAATTACAAACCAGTCCGAGATGGTATTACAGCTCGCGTCATGACCTTTATACGCCGTGGATCTGGAGCGGATATTGATGCTACAGATAGCAAAACTGAAGCCAAAGAATAAAGAGGGAGACAATAAAAATGGCCAAAGCTAAATCTATGACACGCTCTCGCAACCAGCTTGCAACCTCGTATGCACCAGAGAGTTTCTTTACGTTTGAAGGTGGAATAGGGGCATGTATTTCACGCTCTTCCTCAGGGGAGCCAATTCAACTTTCTGATGCAACCAAGGATCTGATATTCGAACGAATGGCTGAACTAGGACGAGCATGGTTTAACTCCGCTCTCTCCGCCAGGGATGGGGCTTCTGACAAACCTCCGGTTACTCCAAGGCAATGCGTTGACAATGCATTGCTTCACCACACAAAAACCGAATTTCAACTTCCGGGAGAGGATCGTTTTCTTCTTTGCCGACCGTCACATATGGAATACACACCTGCCCCGTTGACCTTTGTGTGCAGAACTTGTGGGATATTTAGGGATTACAGAAATCTAAATGAATTGGATAGAGATTTAGTAAATCTCAATCCAGAGCGGTGTCCTAACCCTAAAAAAAAATCGCAATGTGACTGGGAGCAGCTGGATGTAATTTTTGTACATTGGTCTGGCAATTGGACTCCTGCGTTTCCAGGCCAATATCACTGGAGTGACCGAGAGGCAAAAGTTGTTGAGCGCCGTGATCGTTGTGTTTGTGGTAGCCAGCTTTTCCGTCTTAATCGAAAATCTGCCAGCATCGGTGAATGGTTTTTCGAGTGCGCTGTCTGCGATAAGCCTTTATCGAAGGAGTGGAGGCAGAACGATAAGAAAACCTTGGAAATAATCGGATCTGCCATGGGACCAGATAGATTGACTGAGGTTCGAATGCAAGCAACGCCTTATAGGGCCTCGAATGCTTATTACGTCAAGTTAGACCAATTTATTGACTTCAAGGATGGTTCTCAGCAGCTACTGACCAGATTGCGACGAGGGCGCGAAGAGGAATTGAAAGATTTTCTCGCTCAAACTTATGGCTTTGCAGCAAAAAGCATTACAGATGCGGATATAGAAACCGCGTGCGAAGGCAAGCCTGAATGTTTTAAGGAGTTGGCGGACTACAAGAGAGCATCTAACTCGATCAAAACAACAGAACCCTTGCTTGAGGCAGTTCCTGAAAAGGCAAAAAATGCATTCAGGCTTTTAATTGATCAAGCCTACGAACATAAAAGGCGAATCATTGACGACTTAAGAAGACGCTCAATACTTATTCCAAAGATAGATCTGCCTATTGGGGTGGTTTCTAATATCCGTGACCGCCAATCCTTGTTTGCTCCAAAATTTGATCCATTACGCTTGGCCATAGAGCATGCAGCTCTAAAAAGCACACGACTTGATGCTGAAACAAAAGCAAATGGCAAAAAGCTTTATGTATCATTTACTCGACTGGATGAGGACTTGGCCCCAGAGGATAGAGATATAATAGAATCTCGCCAGGCGGATACTCGCACCCTCTTGGATAAGCTTGGGCTTGAGGATATGGGCCTAATTCGAGAATTTGACCTTTGTCGAATTAGTTTTGGTTATTCCCGTATGGAATCTACGCCTGTCTTGCGTGACAAGCGCGGTATGGATATGCCGGTAAGACTAAATCTTTTCCCTCCCGTGAAGTACAACGATAGCATGAAGTACCCTGTTTATGTTGTTCAACAGGGAAATGAGGCGTTATACGTTAGGTTAAAAGCTGACATTGTGATGACTTGGCTTCAAAGTTTGAACTGCTCGGATATGTTCAAACTCAATGACGGAGAAAAAATTGGTGCTGGAATCTTGACCGCTGCTCAGCCTATGGGGTCTTTCCTTGACAATCTTCGCGAATCGAATAATCCACCGGTTTACTATTACATCTATTCACTTCTGCATAGTTATTCTCATCTACTGATGAAGCATGTGTCAGAGTATTCTGGGCTGGATATTGGATCGTTAGGAGAGTATATATTCCCAGCAGACTTGGCATTTGTAGTTTACCGGAATGGAACTACAATGGACTTAGGCAATCTTTCCGCAATGTGGCGCAATACCGGTATAGCAATGCTAAAGGCAATGCTTGGTCAAAAAGCTACTCAGTGTGGAACGGGGTCACTATGTACGCATCGCGGTGGAGCCTGCCCAGACTGCTTGATGATGCCTGAAACATCCTGTATTGCAGGAAACAAATTACTTTCCAGATCAGTATTAAAATCTGTAGGAGGACGTCCTAGGTTCGATACTCGCCAGGAATCTATCAGTGGTTACATTGATACTGGGACATAGGCTAAGCCAAATGTTTATGCAAAGATTATCTGCATTTGAAAAAGCTGTATTCGCAGGTTTTGCCGATGACGCAGGGTTGGCAGCCACTATACTTGCTTCACTTCAAATTCCGGCACTCAAGCACAATCGATAATCTGGAAATTATCGGTCAACAAGGAATGTAGCGATTCTTTATAGTGTTCAGAAGCAGCAAAAAATTATTGCAGGCTTGCTTGAACAGAACATGGGTTTCATAGTACTAGAGGTGGTGAGCAACACATTAACATATTGATTTATTAGATAAATAGTCGCCCCTGAAAAAGTGTAAGCGTTCAGCACGACCATCTAACCATAGATAATCTAGTCCATTATTATCCCCATACCTATTTCAAGAGGATAATTGATGGTGTTAGCGCTGTACAAACAAAACCATATAGAAGCCTGGCAGGCAAGCGGCTTATCGCAAAGGGATTATTGCC
>NZ_QAOO01000042.1 GCF_003051105.1 Nitrosomonas nitrosa
AAGAGGACGAAGACGACGAAGAGGAAGAAAGCAGCGAAGAAGCGAGCGATGACAACTCTGATGACGATGAGTCCGATGATGAGGATGAGGAATAATTAGCTTCCTTGAGGAGTGTATTATAAGTTTGCATTCTCGAGTCTAAACTTGAAACCCGCGTAAGTTACTGCCGACGCGGGTTTCTTTATTTCAATTATTAATTGATTAAGTGTAAAAGTTGGGTACAAAGCAACAATCGATTGTTGAATGATCCTAATATTAGTCGTGAGGGAAAATTAGTGACTGTTATTCGCTTGCCAGATGGTTCAGAGAAAGTTGTTGATCATCCTGTAACTATCAAGGAAGTTGCTGAATCGATCGGTCCGGGGCTTGCACGTGCGGCGATCGCGGGGAAGGTAAATGGAAAACTTGTCGATTTGTCGAGTCTTATCGAGACTGATAGCGATTTGGTGTTGATTACAGATAAGGATGCAGAAGGCCTGGAGGTTATTCGACATTCTAGCGCCCACCTGCTAGCGCATGCTGTAAAAGAATTATTCCCTGACGCGCAAGTGACTATCGGGCCTGTGATAGAAGATGGTTTTTATTATGATTTTTCATATAAACGACCGTTTACGCCAGATGATCTTGCCGCGATTGAAAAAAGAATGATGGAGATCAGCAAGCGAGATCTACAAGTAGAACGGAAGGAATGGGATCGTTCGACAGCGATAAATTTTTTTAAGAGTCAAGGCGAACACTATAAAGCCCAGCTCATTGAAGCTATCCCAGAGGGAGAAACGATCTCACTTTACTCTCAGGGTGATTTCACTGATTTGTGTCGTGGGCCGCATGTGTCATCCACTTCGAAACTAAAAGTATTTAAGTTGATGAAAGTGGCGGGGGCTTATTGGAGAGGCAACTCAAATAATGAAATGCTGCAAAGGATATATGGCACTGCCTGGACAAAAAAGGAAGATCAGGATGCCTATTTATTGCGCATCGAAGAGGCGGAAAAACGAGATCATCGTAAGTTAGGTAAGCAATTGGATCTTTTTCATATGCAAGAAGAAGCGCCAGGGATGGTATTTTGGCATCCCAAAGGATGGACGCTTTGGCAGCAGATAGAACAGTATATGCGGCAAATACTGGACCAGCATGGTTATTTGGAAATTCGGACACCTCAAGTGCTCGATAGATCGCTCTGGGAATGCTCTGGCCATTGGGAGAATTTTCGTGAAAATATGTTTGTCACAGAGTCAGAAGAGCGTCATTTTGCAATAAAACCAATGAATTGTCCTGGTCATGTGCAGGTCTTCAATCAGGGATTAAGAAGTTATCGGGATTTGCCGATGCGACTTGCAGAGTTCGGATCGTGTCATCGAAATGAAGCATCGGGGGCGCTGCATGGTCTTATGCGCGTTCGGGCCTTTACGCAGGATGATGCGCATATCTTTTGTGCCGAAGATCACGTGCAAGAGGAGGTGACAGAATTTATAGATTTATTGCAGCGTGTATATAAGGATTTTGGTTTCCATGAAGTGCAAGTCAAATTATCTACTCGACCACAAAAAAGAGTGGGAACCGAAGAGCAATGGGATAAGGCAGAATCAGCTTTGCGCATGGCCTTGGAAAAGAAAGCATTGGCATGGGAGTTGCAGCCCGGTGAGGGCGCTTTTTATGGCCCAAAAATTGAGTTCTCATTAAAAGACAGTATCGGTCGGGTATGGCAGTGTGGTACTTTACAGTTGGATTTTTCGATGCCCAACAGATTGGGGGCAACCTATGTTTCGGAAGACAATTTGAAGAAAATCCCTGTTATGTTGCATCGAGCAATTTTAGGTTCACTGGAGAGATTTATCGGTATTTTGATAGAAAATCATGCAGGCGCTTTGCCGCTCTGGCTTTCCCCTGTTCAGGTAGTGGTGTTAAATATTTCCAGAAACCAGACCGAATACGTCCGGAGTATAGTCGATGAGCTTAAAAATCATGGCATTCGTGCAGAATCAGACTTGAGAAATGAGAAAATAAACTATAAAATTCGAGAGCATAGTCTACAGAAGCTACCTTATCAAATTATTGTAGGAGATACAGAAATTAAAGATAGTGTGGTTTCGGTTCGAAAGAGATCAAATATCGATCTTGGTCGTATGCCATTGCATGATTTGGTCAATCTCCTAAAAAGAGAGATTGCAGAGAAGATTTAGACTATCTAAATAGTGGAGGATTTGCCATAAGCCAGGAAAAAAATATTCGTATCAATGAAGAAATCAGTGCTCCAGAAGTGCGTTTGATTGGTGTTGACGGGGCACAGATTGGTATCGTAAAGCTTTCAGTTGCAAATGCGATGGCGGAGGAAAATGGTGTCGATTTAGTTGAAATTGCACCGGGGGCTCAGCCGCCAGTATGTCGCTTGATGGATTATGGAAAATATTGCTATCAAGAGAGTAAAAAGAAGCATGATGCAAAGCTCAAGCAAAAGCAGATTCAAATTAAGGAGATCAAGTTTCGCCCCAATACGGATGAAGGGGATTACAATATAAAATTGCGTAATCTAATTAACTTCCTAAATGAAGGGGATAAGGTTAAGGTAACCCTGCGGTTCAGAGGCCGTGAAATGGCGCATCAGGAATTTGGTATTCGCCTGTTAGAGCGAGTCAAAGATGATCTTCAGTTATATGCGAATGTGGAGCAATTTCCTAGGCTAGAAGGCAGGCAAATGGTGATGGTGTTGTCACCTAAAAAGAAAGAACCCCAAAAAACTAAATCAAAAGAGTCAGCGCAAGAAGATAAAATAAATACCTCCTCAATTACTTCGTAGATGTAATCGCTACTCTATGTGACGTGTAAACTGAAACTAGTTTACACGCTACTACTTATCCAAAATTGATAAAACAAGTGATTCTAGGTTCCAAGTTTTCAAATTATTTTGAAGCACCTTTGATCATATAATATAAAACAGGAGTAAATTGTGCCAAAAATGAAGACAAAGAAAAGTGCTGCTAAGCGCTTTAAAGTAAGGGCAAGTGGAAGCATAAAGCGATCTCAGGCATTTAAGCGACATATTCTGACAAAAAAAACGACTAAAAATAAAAGACAGTTGAGAGGAACTGAAAATATTCACTCAAGCGATATAGCCTCTGTACGTGCTATGTTGCCTTACGCCTGAGGAGATTGCAATGCCAAGAGTTAAACGGGGTGTAACAGCACATGCGCGCCATAAGAAAGTACTTAAATTGGCCAAAGGCTATCGGGGACGTCGTAAGAATGTCTATCGCATAGCTAAAGAAGCCGTCATGAAAGCAGGGCAATATGCGTACCGTGATCGGCGGCAGCGAAAACGACAATTCAGAGTATTATGGATTGCGCGTATCAATGCGGCAGCCCGGGAATTTGGGTTGTCATATAGCAATTTTATGAATGGTATAAAAAAAGCGGGTATTGAGCTTGATAGAAAAGTGTTGGCTGATCTCGCAGTATTTGATAAGGCGGCCTTTGAAAAGATTGTAGAAAGGGCTCGAGCAAGTCTAGCTTAGTATTTAGTCGAATATAAACAGTAAGGGAGATCAAGAATAAAATAAGCTTGATCTCCTTTTTTCTTGCATGACCTTTGTACTTCTTTCTTATGGATGATTTAGAAAATCTTGTAAATGAAGCGATTGCTTTGTTAAGTGACGTAGAGAATGTGGCCCAACTTGAACAAATCAAGGTGCGGTTTCTAGGTAAAGAAGGCGAATTAACAAAATTGCTTAAAGGATTAGGATCACTCCCACAAAAAGACCGCCCGCTTAGGGGGAATCTAATCAATCAAGCTAAAAAAACGGTTGAAGACGCACTCGATCGGCGCCGTAAATATCTAGAAGAGCAGCGTTTGCAGTCGCAGCTTGAAGAAGAAGCATTAGATGTGACCTTACCTGGAAGAGGTTTAGCCATAGGTGGGTTGCATCCAGTGTCGCGTGTGCTGACAAGGATAGAGTCGCTCTTTCGTTCGATTGGTTTCTCTGTTGCTTCGGGGCCAGAAATAGAAACCGATTTTTATAATTTTACGGCACTCAATATTCCAGAGAATCATCCAGCTCGAGCAATGCACGATACTTTTTATGTCGATAATGGTTATTTATTACGAACGCATACCTCGCCAGTGCAAATTCGATATATGAAAGCGCATCGCCCACCTCTGAAAGTCATTGCACCCGGACGTGTGTATCGCTGTGATTCAGATGTGACACATACGCCCATGTTTCATCAAGTCGAAGGATTGTGGGTAGATGAAGAGGTCAGCTTCTCGGCTTTGAAGGGAATCTTGAAAGATTTTATGCAAAATTTCTTCGAGCGAGAGGAGCTATCAATACGTTTTAGGCCTTCTTTCTTTCCTTTTACTGAACCTTCGGCGGAAATGGATATAAGTTGTGTGATGTGTGGCGGCAAGGGGTGTAGGGTTTGCAGTAATACCGGGTGGTTGGAAGTGCTGGGTTGTGGGATGGTGCATCCAAATGTCTTAAAGCATGGGGGGATAGATCACGAGAAATATACCGGTTTAGCATTTGGCTTGGGCGTTGAAAGATTGGCAATGTTGCGATATGGCGTAAATGATCTACGATTATTTTTTGAAAATGATTTGCGTTTTCTAGAGCAATTTAATTAAGCATTAACCTTAGGCTGAAGCTGACTGGCAATTTGGTCAATCCGCTTTTTGAATTAATACTTATCGTGCTTCAAAATATAAAAACATTCATCTAATTAAGAAATTATTGTCGTGAGATTTTCTGAGAATTGGCTTCGTTCCCTTGTAAATCCATCTTATTCTAGTGATGAGCTGGCGCATATTTTAACTATGGCCGGACTCGAAGTTGAGAGCGTGGAGGCTATGGCCCCCTCTTTTGATAAGGTTGTCGTGGCAGAAGTAGTGTCAATCGAGAAACACCCCAGCGCTGATCGCCTCAATGTTTGTCAAGTAGATGTCGGGTTTGGCGATAAGTCGCTACAAGTCGTTTGTGGCGCTCCTAATGTGGCTGTGGGTGTGAAAGTGCCCTGTGCATTGGTTGGTGCGCATTTACCAGGTATTGATATCAAGCGAAGTACTTTGCGTGGTGTGGAGTCTTTCGGCATGTTGTGCTCTGCGAAGGAATTGGGGCTTAATGAAAGTGCTGATGGCTTGCTTTTGCTACCGAATGATGCGCCAAATGGCATGAATTTTAGAGATTTTTATGCACTAGACGACAAGATTTTTACGCTCAAGTTAACACCGAATCGTGCAGATTGTCTCGGTTTGTTCGGGATAGCAAGAGAGGTCTCTGCCATCACTGCTGCTGATTTAAAGTTGCCAGTAATTAGGCCTGCTGAGTGTGCAATTGATAGCATTCTGAATGTGCAAATCGATAATCCTGAAGCATGCCCCCTGTATTGTGGTCGAGTGGTACAAGGAATATCGCTTGATGTAGTGACGCCGTTATGGCTGGTACAACGTTTAGAGCGTGGAGGGATACGCTCGGTTAATGCGGTTGTCGATATTCTCAATTACGTTATGCTGGAGATGGGGCAACCCATGCACGCTTTTGATTTGGCTAAAATTAATAATTCACATCCAGGAAAAATTTATGTTCGTTACGCAGAAAAGGGTGAGCGCTTAGAATTGCTCAATGGCATAAATCTTGAATTAGAACCGGATATGCTGACAATTGCCGATGAAAATGCGCCCTTGGCATTGGCAGGGATCATGGGGGGAATCCCAAGCGGCGTACAACAAGAGACAACGGACTTATTTTTGGAAAGTGCTTTTTTCTCGCCAGAAGTGATTAATGGTAAATCATTTCGCCTCGGATTCAGTTCAGATTCGGCACATCGCTTTGAGAGAGGTGTAAATTTTGCTGCTACCAGAGACGCTTTAGAGCGAGCAACAGAATTAATTCTAAAGATATGCGGCGGTAAAGCAGGTCCCATTACTGAAGCTAAGCATGCATTACCGCAACGTCAAACAGTAAAAGTCCGCGCTAGTCGAGTAAACCGGTTGCTTGGCATTGAGATTGACGGTGAGTTGATTTCAGCTATTTTTAAGCGTTTAAAATTCGATTTTGTTGTTGATGGGGACGTCTTCTGTGTGACGCCCCCCCCTTATCGTTTCGATTTGGCGATAGAAGAGGATTTTATCGAGGAAGTCGCGCGTATTTATGGCTATGATCATATACCGACAAGCTTGCCGCGTCCTGAAATGTCTATGCTCCCAGAACCTGAAGTAATCGATATTTCTTCTATGCGATTAAAGGATATTCTGATAAACCGGGATTATCGCGAGGTCATCAATTATGCATTCGTGGAGGCTAACTGGGAAACCGATTTTGCAAATAATAGTTCACCTGTTGTGTTAAAGAATCCGATTTCAAGCCAGATGGAGGTTATGCGTAGCAGCTTGATTGGTGGATTGATCGCTAATCTGCAATTTAATCTTAACCGAAAGCAGAATAGGGTTCGAATATTTGAAGTTGGGTGTTGCTTTACAAAAAATGAAGGAAATTATCAACAAATAGAGAATATTGCAGGTCTTTGTTATGGTGATGCGGTACCTGAACAATGGGGGATTGACAGTCGAAATATCGATTTTTTCGATGTCAAAATGGATCTGGAATCTTTGTTTCTGCCCGAATCTGTTATTTTTGAAAAATCTCTCCATCCAGCTTTGCATCCGGGAAAATCAGCACAAATTTATAAGGACAATAAGGTTGCAGGGTGGTTGGGCGAATTACACCCTCGCTTGCAGAGAAAGTACGATTTGCCTAAGGCGCCCATCTTGTTCGAATTACGTCTGAGTGCTTTGTCTTCAAGAATATTGCCAAAAATTAAGAAGTTGTCGAAGTTTCCGCCGGTGCGGAGGGATATCGCTATCGTAGTTTCGAGTGATATAAGCGCTCATTCGTTACTTGAAAGTATGAATGCCGAGAAAAATGCGATAGTTTCTGAAATTTATCTTTTTGATCTTTATAGTGGAAAAGGGATGGAGCCTGGCAAGAAAAGCCTTGCATTTCGTATTTTATTGCAAGATGCGGAAAAAACTTTGGTCGATAAAGAAGTAGATGAGGCAATCACAAAATTGATTAACGTATTAGAATCTAAATATAATGCTAAATTGCGAAGCTAATTTTTGGGTGAATTAAAGTTATTGTGCGCATTGTAATAATCAGGATTTTCTGAAAGGATTTTAGCATTTCTCCTGCATGGTTTTTTTCATTGATATTAGTATCCCTAGCCATTTCTCTTGAATTTGAAGTGTTTTGTTGATCAGTCTTTGATGCAAAATTTAAGCAGTAAAAGCACTAGAATCACATAAATTTTATATATCGAAAATTTGCTTTATGTGAGTATTTTGGGGACTTTAAATTTTATTTACGAACTAAAATTTGTTCATATAGGTGAGATAAGCATGGCGTTAACAAAAGCAGAATTAACCGATCTCTTATTTGAAAATGTTGGTCTTAATAAGCGTGAAGCAAAAGAAGTCGTCGAATCTTTTTATGAGGAATTACGAATAGCTCTTCAAAAAGGGGAAGGAGTTAAACTTTCGGGATTTGGTAATTTTCAGCTTCGTACTAAACCGCAACGTCCCGGGCGTAACCCAAAAACAGGTGAAGAAATCCCAATTTCAGCGCGTCGTGTGGTGACTTTTCACGCTAGCCAGAAACTGAAGTCAATGGTAGAGAAGAATTATCATGGAAAACACAGCGCCAAGTGAGTCATTTCCTCCCATTCCTGCAAAGCGATACTTTACGATTGGAGAAGTGAGTGAGTTATGTGGTGTTAAACCGCATGTTCTGCGTTATTGGGAGCAAGAGTTTATCCAATTAAAGTCGGTTAGGCGGCGTGGGAATCGGCGTTATTATCAGCATCAAGAAGTATTGCTGATTAGGCGTATACGTGAACTGTTGTATGAACAAGGTTTTACCATACATGGTGCACGTAGTCGTTTGCAGCCGGATACTATCTCAATCCCGTCCAATTCCGCTGAAGTTTCATTTTCAAAAGTAGATTTGCAATTTCTTCGGAATGAAATAAAAGGGGTGGTATCTCTACTTCTTGCTTAATACATTTGGTAGGTATCCCCAATATTGGGCTATGTATTTGCTATAATAAAAAAGTCGGCGGGGCGTAGCGCAGCCTGGTAGCGTACTTGCATGGGGTGCAAGTGGTCGGAGGTTCAAATCCTCTCGCCCCGACCAACCTAATTTTTAGGTCTAATGTTGATTTGATTGGCCCGAGCGGCTAGGTTGAGTAGCTTATTCATACTCTGCTCATTTATAACTAATCAAGTTAGTAGGATTCCGGGTATTTTAACTTTTCATTATTTTCCATAAATTAATTTAAATGCGCATATTGCTCAGTAACGATGATGGTTACTTTGCGCCAGGTCTCGCCCATCTTGCGGAAACCTTGTCAAGTATAGCCGAGATAACTGTTGTGGCTCCAGAGCGTGATCGCAGTGGAGCCAGTAATTCATTAACATTGGATCGTCCTCTAAGTTTGCATAAGTCACATAATGGTTTTTATTATGTTAATGGCACGCCCACGGACTGCGTTCATCTGGCAGTGACAGGCATGCTTGATGATTTACCGGATATGGTCGTATCTGGCATCAATGATGGTGCAAATATGGGAGATGACACAATTTATTCGGGAACGGTTGCGGCTGCAACCGAGGGATTTCTTCTGGGTATCCCGTCTATCGCTGTATCTCTGGTAAGCGCCTCCAATGGTAACTTTTCTACTGCAGCTAATGTTACACTGGATATCGTAAAGGGATTTATACAAAAAAAATTTCATGTTCCGATTCTGCTGAATGTGAATGTACCTGACATCCCGCAAGAGCAATTACAAGGACTGGAAGTGACCCGTTTGGGTCGACGGCATAAAGCAGAATCTGTGATTAAATCTGTCAGTCCGAGAGGAGAAACCGTCTATTGGGTAGGTGCTGCGGGTGCTGTGCAAGACGCTGGAGAAGGCACTGATTTCTTTACGGTACAAAATAACCGTGTATCTGTGACACCATTACAAATTGATCTTACGCGCTATGATCAGATGGGTTATCTGAAAGATTGGCTGGGATTGTCATGCTAACATTATTTACACTAATAAGAATTTAAAGGAATATTAATCTGTGAGCGTGCGGTATTCGGGTATTGGCATGACTTCACAGCGAACGCGGATGCGAATGATTGAGCGTTTGCGTGAGCAAGGTATCGCTGATGAAAGAGTCCTTGCTGTAATGAACACGATTCCTCGTCATCTTTTTGTGGAAGAGGCATTAGCTTCAAGAGCCTACGAAGATGTCGCCTTGCCAATTAATTTTGGACAAACAATTTCGAGCCCCTGGATTGTGGCTAGAATGACCGAGCTACTGCTTGCAAGTTCAGTGCTTAGAAAGGTACTTGAGATAGGCACGGGTTGTGGGTATCAGACAGCGGTGCTCGCTAAGCTTGTTCATGAAGTCTATTCTATTGAACGAATTGGCCCATTGTTAACTCGTACGCGTATCAGATTGCGTGAATTGAGAATAAATAATGTCTATTTAAAACACGCAGATGGCATGCTAGGTTTGCCTGAAGCAGGGCCCTTTGAAGGCATAATGATGACAGCAGTAACGACACAGGTGCCTGAACCTCTTTTAGAACAATTGATCATGGGAGGTAGAATGGTGTATCCCAAAGGTAGCCGTAAGCAGTATTTGTGTGTGATAGAGCGTACTCCACAAGGTTTTGTTGAGACTGTGCTTGATGAAGTAAGATTTGTCCCGATTTTATCTGGCATCATTAGTAAGTAAAAAGCGATAGCGAGGGAGAAGAAAGATGGTGGGCATAATAATGAGTAAAGCAAGTTTGGATAATAACGATGGTTTGATTAAGATGAGCCTGTTTGCTAAATCAAAGTGGGTAGGTATTTTATCTGGTTTATTATTAGCTTTTCCTCATTTATTAATAACGGGTTGTGTTGCACCACACCCGGCTCCTGTTGTTGAGTCTCAAAGAAATCTTAATCAACCAGCACAAGTAACAGAGACTAACAGGCTAGCAAATAAGCAGATTTATGTTGTTCAGAGGGGTGACACACTTTATGGTATTGCGCTCAAGCATAACATTGATTATCGAGAACTCGCTCAATGGAATGGAATCGTCGATCCAAATGCGCTTAGAATTGGGCAGGCGGTTGATTTAGCTGTGCCATCCAGGCAGCCGCAGCTTTCTTCTCATCAGGAGCAACAAACGGCGACGTCTGAGCAGATCAGTGCGGCGCAGCCGACTCTATTTTCAGTATCCCAGCCAGCGCTATCTTCCGGGACTCCAGAGATCAAGCAACTTTCATCGGCTCCACAATCTGATCTAGGAGGTTCTGCTGGCGCACTGGTGACCGAACCCAAAGGCGTAAAACTACCTTACTCTGAGACGGCTGTTGCTCAATTAAGCGGCGCTGAGAATATTCCTCCGCCTAATGTTTCTTCGCCCCCCAAAGCAGAAACTGTGGCAGTTGCCCCAACATCGCAGAAAATTAGAGAGAACGAGAATATTCCGAGAAGTGGCGTATCTCAGAAATCTGAAATTCGGAGTAGCGGTATCAAGTGGAGTTGGCCGACAAACGGTCAGGTTTTGAGTAGATACACTGAAAAATCTAAAGGCGTGAGTATTTCTGGTAGGCCCGGGCAGCCCGTCGTTGCTTCTGCAGATGGCACAGTTGTCTATAGTGGGAGCGGTCTACGGGGTTACGGTAATCTAATCATCGTAAAGCATAATGATACTTACTTAAGTGCTTACGGGCACAATAGTAAAATTTTAGTGCGTGAGGGTGAGACAGTAAAAAAAGGTCAGAAAATTGCAGAAATGGGGAATACAGATAGCGATACTGTGAAGCTCCATTTTGAAATTAGAGAGCGCGGTAAACCTGTAGACCCCCTACAATTCTTATCTGATTAATGGATTGAACGGTATGCTGTTAACTATTTCTGGCTTTTTCCATTAAAGTAACCAGATTGTTGGCGTCTATCCACTTGTTGTTAAGGATAGTCGCATCTCCTGAGAGTATGGTGGGTAGATTATCGGGCTCTCCCAAATCGGTAAGAACTAATGCGGCTCCATGAAAATTTTGTGAGTGCGTGTACTCGCTCACAGTAATGATGGTTTTGAGTCCTGCAGAAAGGGAGGATTTCAATCCATTTTCAGAATCCTCGATCGCGATACAGTATTGAGGTTGTAATGCGAGCTGTTCAAGTACCCAATGATAAATATCTGGCGCAGGCTTTTTTTGTGGGACGATGTCGCCTGCGCCGATGACATCAAACCAGTTGATAGACTCTTCGCCTAAAGTAAACTTTAGCAACGAGGTTACATTTTCCAAAGTTGTGGTTGTAGCGATCGCAATTTTTATGCCTTGCTGACGCAATTCGTTAATTAGCCGAGCGATGCCTGGACGCAATGGAATGTTTCCTTTCTCCAGCAAGTCAAGAAAGTATCGAGTCTTGGTTTTATGCAGCTCGGCGATCCAGTCGGATAAATTCTCTCTGTTCAATGCTTCAGGTGCATATTTTTCTATGTAGAAACGTATACGCTCCTTCCCACCGGTAATCTGGAGTAGCTTGCCGTAAAGCTCGACATCCCAATACCAATTCAGACCAAATTCTTGGAATGCGGCATTAAATGCAGGCCGATGACCATCACGCTCGGTGTCAGCTAGCGTTCCATCAACATCGAATAATACGGCGGAGAGTGGGGCAATTTTATTTTGGCTCATTTTGGCGTCATTTAAGTTTTAAAGCTAGCACGCTGTAAGCGATCAGAAATGGCTAGCCACGGGATATCATCAGGCGGCGCTTCTGCTAATATACGTGAGAAATTTTTTTCATCTAGCATTCGCAGCGTTGCATAGAGTTGTTGACCATATTCAATTGGATTGGCAGACATTAAAATATGATAGATATTATCATTTTGAATGTGAATAAGCTGATCAGAATCCGCCCGAATGATAAGCGCGACTTGCAATCCTTCTGCGCTCAATTCTAGCGCCCGTTGGTGAATGAACTCAGTGGACCAAACTTCGAGGCGTGTATTAGGTGCATAATGGGAGGCATGAGTGCCCGGCGTAGCCAAAGCGTGCTTTAGATTTTTATTAAGCTCAATCTTTTGGTTAAGGACTTCTTCGATCGCGGTTATCGGGATACCACCGGGGCGCAGAAGTAAGGGTATCGAATCACAAAAGCTTATGATAGTACTTTCCAAGCCAATTTTACAAATGCCACCATCGAGAATCATGCTAATTTTATCCCCGAGCTCTTGTTGAACATGGTTGGCTGAGGTGGGACTTAGGCGACCAAATCGATTCGCTGATGGG
The DNA here is from genome assembly GCF_003051105.1 of Nitrosomonas nitrosa. Classification (GTDB taxonomy): domain Bacteria; phylum Pseudomonadota; class Gammaproteobacteria; order Burkholderiales; family Nitrosomonadaceae; genus Nitrosomonas; species Nitrosomonas nitrosa. Next base: position 12,337 of record NZ_QAOO01000042.1, read on the forward strand.
GCGGCGAGGGCTTTATTTGCTCCTAATGCTTTGAGCAGTGCAAGCGCTATTGGATGATCTGGAACGCGCAGACCAACAGTGTTTTGGCCGCCGGTCACGGTCAGTGGCACATGTGAACTTTTGGGTAAGATTAACGTGAGCGGCCCTGGCCAGAAGTGCGCTGCTAATTTCCAAGCTGAGGCAGGTACGTTATTTGCCCAGTAATCTAGTCTGTCAATTTCTGCGATATGCACGATTAAAGGGTGGTTTGTTGGACGTCCTTTTATTTCGAAAATACGACTTATCGCAGATGCATTGGTAATGTCTGCTCCTAAACCATAAACAGTTTCAGTAGGAAAGGCAACGTTTTTGCCCGATTCTAACAGTGCGACTGCTCTTGCAATATTCTCCTCAAGTAAATGCAATGTTGTTTTTTTATTCATTTATCTGATAGATAAATAGAGGTATATCGAAGAATTATCATTTTTAATCTCGGCGTGTAGTGCTTCTTATATAAAGAATTTCAGCGTGACGACAATAGATACAACAAATTATTTTGATCATTTGAGACGAATAGTTGTTCTATTTAACGTAGAAGATCGGAAAATCCGGCCTGTCAGCTTTGTCCGCAGCAGATCAGTCTCTCAAGAAACACCACTCAAGTAACTGATTTAATGATGTATATTTTTCTATGAACTGGCTGCTTTGTGTTTCTTCGTCGCGATTTGCGGTGTACGGCCGATTATTTCGCTATTTTCTCGGATAGCCCTAGTATTTTAATCTTTTTTGGCAAAAGAATTTTCAACAAAATTGATGTGAATCTTAAGCTGCCGAGTGACAGCTTTAGGAAAATCATAAATTTTGGAGATGGGCGAATTTCCAAAAATTTTAAACTTTCCAGTCAGATCTGTTCGTTGTTTCAAAAGCTTCCGGAATAGTGGAGGAAATTATCTTCTATTTGATCTATTGAAACTTAATTGAGTCATTGATAATGCTCTTCAATCCTTGATGGAAATTTTGTGCAGGGCATAAGTTGATGAAATTACTAACCGAGGTGAAGTTAATCGGTTTGAACCAACTCGTAAAATAAATTAATTGAGATGGAAAATTTTTTCTGTACCCATTTGATTTGCACAAATTTTTTAATTATGAATTTTTAGTGAAATTTTTTATGCAAACAACAACCGCAGTTGTCGATAAAGAGCGATTTCTCGTTGAGTTTACTCCGCTAGTGAAACGTATAGCACATCATATGATGATCAAATTGCCTGCAAGCGTTGAAGTTGACGATCTGATTCAGGCTGGCATGATTGGTCTACTGGATGCAATAAACCGATACGAGGGTACCTATGGGCGCCAATTCGAAAGCTATGCTGCGCAACGTATACGTGGTTCAATCTTAGATGAGCTTCGCGAATCAGATTGGCTACCGCGGAGTCTCCGCAAAAAAATGCGACAAATTGAAATTGCTATGAGAGCGCTTGAGCAGCGATTGGGTTGTCCGCCTAGCGAACAAGAGTTGGCGGCTGAATTAAATATGTCGCTCGAAGAATACCATGAAGCTTTGCATGAAGTGCGTGGTTGCCAGCTGATTTATTATGAAGATTATCAAGAAGATGATGAAGATCATTTTCTGGATCGTTTATGCGGCGATACAGATAATACGCCTCTGGAAATCTTATTGGATAAGAATCTGCGCGAATCCTTGATTGCAGCTATCGAACATTTACCTCAAAGAGAAAAGTTGGTGATGGGCCTGCATTACGAGCAAGAAATGAATTTGCGCGAAATAGGTGAAATTCTGGGCGTCAGTGAATCGCGGGTGTGTCAAATACATGCACAGGCTATTGTTCGATTGCGTTTGCGATTAAGAAATCAATGAAATTAAGTTTGTAGAAAAAGAAATAGCGAGTGTCAATAAATAACGAAGTGTGATTGTAATCGTTAAATAGTCTCCATCTGATAAAGGTATGTTATCAGTTTGACTGGTCGGAAATATTGACAATGACTTTTTTCTCTGGCGTCAACCCTATCTGAGTCCTATCTGACTCAATTCTCCCCTTTATATATATCGCATTACGCAATCTTGGACGACAATTTGCAGTGGATTAGCCGCTGATCGCAGGTCGAAATTGTTGGCTTGATTCAGGCTTGCCGATAGCGGCAGGCATGGGGCGGAACGAATCGAGGCGCAATTGATGATTCAGTTGCTCATCATATTTGTGTCTACTTACGAGTCAACGAAATCAATTGTTACAGTCAGCCCCTGTAGCACCCTTATAACCTACATATCGCGCCGGAAGCTATGTTTCGTAGCCTCAAGCCAGGGCTTAGTTTTCGCCCGGTAGGTCAGCAACGGCAAGCTAGATTGACAATCATCTCCTTTCATCACGCCGTAGACTTGCCTGCGGCGTAAATTATACGCCGCCTCTAAAAGGTGTAGGGCGTCAGGCACTCGGTAGCACAGTTTGCGTGATAGCTATCTTGTATCCCTGATAATGGGTTGATTTTCATTTCCAGCTTACTATGTGCTTATCCGACGAAGATCGCCAGATTTTGGTGTTGGCTTGGGTGTGGTGATAATTTATTGCAGCTTTAATATTTTATTTGTAGGGTCTTTATGATAGTCCAAGCTATTGAAGAGTTGATAGATTTTATGGTGTTGATAAAATCCCCTGCTATAAATA
>NZ_QAOO01000043.1 GCF_003051105.1 Nitrosomonas nitrosa
TATAGGTGAAAGTTTCGATAGCTCTAATTCTACCGAATCACTTATGTGGTGGGGGTATTTCCTTGCATTGACATGAGTGAATCGCGATTCTTGGGCCGGATTGAACCTCAACTAAATGCAAAGGTATTTTTCCTGGATTTTCCAACCGGTGAACATGACCGAGTGAGATGTAGGTGGATTGGTTTTCGCTGAGCAAAGTTTCTTTATTATCGACTGTTACCTTGGCTGTTCCGCTGACAACAATCCAGTGTTCTGCACGGTGGTGATGCATTTGCAATGAGAGTTTTTCTCCAGGTTTCACCATGATGCGTTTGACCTGGAAACGTTCTCCCCGGTCGATACCCTCATACCAACCCCAGGGACGATGGATGCGCAGGTGTTCGAGATGTTCCTTGCGGGCATTGGCTTGGCAGTGCGAAATGGCTTCTTTGATTTGCTGGGCTTTGCTCTTGTGCATGACCAGTACGGCATCGGCTGTTTCGATGACGACAACATCTTCAAGTCCGATTACGGAAACTAGCCGGTTTTCTGAGCGAACGTAGCTGTTTTTAGTGCCGGTAAGATGAATATCCCCATTGGCGACGTTACCGTCCGCATCCTTGGGAGAGATTTTCCAGAGGGAATCCCAAGAGCCAACATCGCTCCAGCCGAATTGTGCGGGCACAACGGCGGCACGGTCAGTGACCTGCATGATCGCATAGTCAATGGAATCCGATGGGCAGGTAACGAATGCTTCCTTGCCGGGGCGGATGAAACCGAGGTCTTCCGTTTCGTTTTGCCAGGCCTGCTCAATAGTCGTGTAGATGTCAGGTCGGTGTTGTTGCAATTCGTCTAAGTAACGTTTTGCAGTAAAAATGAACATACCGCTGTTCCAGGTATAGCCACCTTCTTTTAGGTAATCTTCAGCAGTTTCCTGGTTCGGTTTTTCAATAAAGGATTGGACATGATAAGGCGTGAGTGAAGTGGGGGAGGTAAGCGAGATGGCTTTTCCAGCTTTGATATAACCATACCCGGTTTCTGGTGCGTGAGGCACTATGCCGAAAGTGGCAAGATAGCCTTCCTGAGCAACAAGTATCGCTGTTTGTACCGCTTCCGCAAAGGCGGTTTGATCATCTATGACATGATCGGCCGGTAGCACAAGCATTACAGCATTTTCATCCGATTGCGAGAGATGGAATGCTGCTAATGCGATAGCGGGTGCGGTATTACGAGCGGCGGGCTCAAGGTAAATGGTTTCCGGTGTGATTTCTATCGCTTCACATTGCTCACGGATTAAGAAACGATGTTCATTATTGCAGATAACAATGGGTGCCTGGGTGCCTGGTAACTTATTTGCGCGCGTTAGCGTAGCTTGTAGCATGGTTTGATCACCGACTAGACGCAAAAATTGCTTTGGGTAGCTGGTGCGTGAAAGTGGCCAAAGACGGGTGCCACTGCCACCAGAAAGGATAACGGGATGGATGTACATGCTTTTTTATTAATTTTTTGAATATTAATAAGCTAGAGTGAAGATGTGTAAGTCGTCATCTTGCTTACTTGAAAACTTTAATATTAAGAAGCCACTGCAAAACGCTAACCTCATAAAATTAAATTATTTATAAATCATATTATGTGACTCAATTGTGAGGTTCAAAATTGTGATTGAAATTGGCAAAAAATATCATAATTATTACAGCCGATTTCAGGGAGCATAAATCAAAAATATCGCCTTTTTCAAGCGGGTTTTATATTTGTTTCATACTCTGCCTTGTATTTTTAATCGCCTATCTCTTTTTGTAAAGTTAAAAAAGACCCCTATTTACTGGCTTTTTTCAGTTGGCCCTGGAGTTAGAAATAGGGTAGTATCTTTTCTATTTTTTATAAGAATGCACGTTAATCTATTTAACATATGACATAAAGCTATGAAAAACATTATAAAGTTTTTCTTGGAAAAGATCGGTGGACGAAAATCATTTTCACCCGTTAATTCTCAAGAAGTAGTGGAAACAAAGGAAGCGGTGGGCGCTAAGGAAGCGGTAACAGTAACGGAACTACCTATTAGTTTAATGGAGCAGTTACGCATCCAAATTGCCCAGGATGCTTCTTTTCTTTATGTGTTCGAAGCAGGCGAGGCATCGACCCTGCCCGCTGGTATGGTTTGTTTAAGTCATGCTGGCACGAATGGCGAGAAGGGCTATATTACGCTTTCTAATGGTAATCCGGGTGCTGTGTCCGCGGGGGCCACGGGCGGTTACAGTATCCGCCTTCCTGATTCAATCGAAGCTGCTGCCAGCGGTCATCACATTACCTTGAGCGTCGTTGCGCGTGCTTCCGGTGGTGATCAATCACGCTTTGCAGTGGCTTATTCAACCAATGAGGTGGGTAATTCAGGTTGGCGTTGGTTCGATACAAGAGCAGAATGGTCTGTTTATACTATGGAATACGATGTGCCTGTCATGAAGGAAGGACGGGGTGATTTTGTCGGTATTTTACCGGATAGCGTGGGCAATCCAGGAACCGAATTTTGCTATTTATCAATTACCATCTCTTGATATTCCTGATAAATTCAGTACCAAGTGGGAAATGGGCTGATCCGTTAATTGATCTCCATTAACATTTGAGTAGTTGCGTGCAGTAATTATGCTGCCTGACAGTGCCTGGAATTGGGGCATCAGTCATTTTTGTACGCTTCGCACCTCAAAATTTGATTTTAATCATTCCTCATTCAACCTTCTCCCAGCGGGAAAAGGTATAGATGCCGAATTTAGAGGTGCGATGAATATATACCTTTAATGTATTCGTTTGATTTCTAAGTTTGCAGATTTCCTATCTGGATAAGTGTTCAGCCTGATGCAGATCGTCTATCAAGTAAAAGCATACCGATAGGAACGGCAAAGCAGCTAAACGCTTCAGCGGTATCCCGGTAGTGATCGAATCGCTGCTGAATGTTTTTTTATTTCATCGGACATGGTTTCTTGTCATTCTTCGCTATAAAGAATCAACTTTCGCTGTTTTGCTGGTTCTCGGTTTCCTGGTTTTGGTAGTGGTTTTTGTTATTTGTTTAAGCTCCTGTTCAACTGTGGCCAGATTTTCAATGGCGTCCTGGTAGCTGGGGTGGAGCTTGATAGCTTGTTTCAGTTCCTTGCGCGCACCTTTCAGATCGCCCTGGATGCGCAGAAGGTTGCCAAGATTGTTGTGAGCAGCCGGGGAATTGGGTTGCAGCTGAATAGCCTTGCGGTAGGCGGTTATGGCTTCGTCGAGCTTGCCAATGCGCTTGTAGGCGACGCCAAGATTGATGTAGGCGGGGGTAAAATCTGCTTTGACTTTTAGCGCGCGCTTGTGAAAGCTAATGGCTTTCTCTAATTCGCCACGTTCCTGAAAGAGGATACCCAAATCGTTGTAATAGTCAGGCCGGTCCGGCGCCAATATAATGGCTTGCTGGATCAGGGGGAGTGCGCCGTCCAGATCTTTCTGGGCGCGGAGCACCAGCCCGAGGCCATGAAGCGCTTCCGGGTGATCGGGATTAAGCTGTAAAGCGGTATGGTAGAGCTTGGTGGCTTCATCAAGCTTGCCGCCTTGCTGTAGCTGATTTGCTTTTGCGACTAGCTGCACGATGGTATGAGGGTTCTCAACAGCACTTTCCAGATTCTGAATGAGCTTGGAAAGTTCTGCCGAGGGCTTTAATGCGTTGGCTTCGCGAAAGCTTTGCAGCGCTTCTATCATCCGGCCGGTTTGTTGTTGGGCTAACCCAATTTGGGCAAGAACGGCGGCTTTGGAGGCGATATTTTTTTTTGTCTTGCTACCAGAAATCGCTTTCCATACCTTCTGCAGAATTTTGAGCGCCTCTTCGGGATGTCCCGCGCGGTTGTAGATCATGGCGATGCCCATGGCGGCGGCTGCATTGCCGGGCTGCAGTTGCATCGCCTTGCGATAGAGGGTCTCTGCATTGGAATATTCCCTTTTTTCAAGCAGGATACCGGCTTCTTTAAGTGTGGCTGCGAGTGTTGTTTTCGTCATTCATCGATTCCTATGGGTTATTTTGGTTTATGAGCTGAATGAATGCTGGATAGCAGATAGTTTCAAAATCATAACTGGAAATAATGGTCTGGCGGGCAGCCTCGCGTATAGCCAAATAACGGTCGGGTTCACTCAGCGCTTCAATGGCACGGTTGGCCAATGCAGTGGGTTCATGAAACGGAAATAATAAACCGTTTTTGCCGTCGGTGATGACTTCCTGCACGGATGCGGTGGCTGAGGCGATCAACAGGCAACCGGCGGACATGGCTTCCAGCATGGACCAGGATAGAATGAACGGATAGGTCAGATATACATGCGCTCTGGATACCTGCAATACTTTGAGGTAATCAGGGTACGGTAGGTGTCCGGTGAAGTGAAGGCGCGATGGGTCGATCCTGTCTGCAATTTCATTCAAGTAGCGTTGGCGGTAAGTTTGACCGGCGGGAGGTTGCTTGCCATAACTGACCCCGTCACTGCCGACAATAATGACCTGACAATCGGGACGCGCTTCCAGGATAAGCGGAAGCGCCCGCATGAAATTATGAAATCCACGGTAGGGTTCAAGGTTACGGCTAACGAAGGTTAGTATTTCTTCCCCGGCGCGATGGGTTGATCCATCGGGAAGCATAATGGCGGCGTTTGCGTCAGGCGCAGCTGTATGCGTATCGATGCCATCATGTATGACATGCAGCTGTTGCCGGTAATGGGGAGGAAAGCAGTTGCGTTGCCAGTCCGTTGGACAATAGCCGATATCACAGGATTCAAGGGCGAGTAACTGGGTTGCATTGAGGCTGCGGACGCGGAAGATATCATCAAAATTCATCGGAAATTCTGGATCGAAGCCTACATCAGCGCCTCGGACACGATAGTAATATTCGAATAAGCCAATGATTGTGGCACCTGGAAATATATCTCTCAGGTAGAAAGCATCTCCCCAGCCTGGGTGCGCAATGATGACGTCCGGTTCAAGTCCTTGTCTTTTATGGTTGAGTAATGTCTGAACAATTTGCTGTCCGCGCTTGACGGCGCCATCGAAACTTCGGGCATACGGGTGGGTGTTTTTGCTGACTTCCTCGGGCGTGGGGTAGGCAATGACCGGGATGTTCGGTAGTGGTACGGTATCCGCCATCCATCCAGCATCTCCCGCACCATATACGCGCATGCCTGGTTCACGTGCCAGTGCAGCGGCGAATCGGCGGAATTGCCCTGGAAAATTAGGATGAATGAAAAGTATTTCCAAGGGCTTTCTCTATTTCGGTATGCAGCCATTTGACTTGTGGCATTGCGTTGATAACCACCCAACCTTGTGCATGGTCGGGATGGGGTATTTTGCTGCCATGGGGTGCCCACAGGATATTCAAGCTATGAAACTGAAGGGCAGGCAGGTTTTTGGGTATGTGTTTGTTGAAGTGGACGGCAATTTGCACATCGGCTAGCCGTTTGAGACCGCTTTCAGAATTTTCTCCAGAGATAGACGATTCTTGCCAGACGATCGCGCCATCCGCTTTTAATGATCGCTGCAGCTCATCGATAAAGGGATTATGCCGAGGTGCCAATTTTGAGAGGAGCAGTAGTGCGATACGCAGTGGTGCGAGCCGGGGGTTAAACAGGGGGCCTAGCGGAGAAGCTGCACTTGTTTTTACAATCGGGCAGGCGAGGGTAGGCGCGAGCTGCCTTACGATGGCTGAACTGGCCGCAAGATAGCCGTCAAACTGTGACCACCACGGTAATTGACACCACAGGTCCGAATTATCTCTGATCCAGGCCAGCGTGATCAAATCCTCCCGGTGTGCTGTCAGATTGTCGATGTCGTATTCCGGATGCCCGACGATGAGGACATGAAGGTTGCGAGCATTGTACCAGCCACGGCTTGGCGGAAGAAAAACGACTCGAGTTTGCGGATAATTCCGGAGCACTTGTCTGGCCAGTTTGCTCGCATCGGTGGATAACGGCGTGGTGCTATCCTTTGTTGGCGCTTCGTCTATAATAAAACCGATAGTCAGTTTCTCGGTGGTGAGGTTTTTATCGTTGCTGAAAAGGCTTGTCCAGTAATTGCGTTTTAACCATAACCCAACCTGTTTTTGCAGGATATTTGCGTTGTTCATCAGACGGTCGAAGATATCCACGGCACGGCCCGATAAGCGGGTATGCCCATGGTAGTGCAACGCCACTAGATCGTTTCGGCAGACGATTTTCTGGTTGAGTTTGTGGCTGAGGCGCAGGCAAAATTCAACATCCTCAAAGCCATAAAAATAGCGGGTATCGAATTGCCCGGCACGGAAAAAATCTGCCTTGCGGCAGAGCATGGCGGCAGCGGTAACAGCTGGAACTTCTTGAGCGGAATATTCGGCTTCATTTTTGTCATCGCTGGTGGCTTCATAGGGCCAATAAGCGCCATTAGAGAGCTTAAAGCGCACGCCCAGATGCTGTACGGGCGCTTGCATGAACGCTTGTTCGTGATCGTCGGTTGATTTGAGCAGTTTCAGGCCAAGTGCACCGATTTTCGGGTCTTTTTCCAAGGAATCGACCAGCGGTGGGAGCGCATCCTGCAGCCATACGATGTCATTGTTCAGGAATAGCAGGAACCGGCCGCGAGCCTCTGCGGCAGCGCGATTGCACGATGCGGAGAAAGAATCGTTAAGTGGGAGCGGGATGGTGTGCAGAGGAAGCTGATACTGCCATTGACTCAGCAATTTAAGGCTTTCATCTTCGGATGCGTGATCAACGACGATGAATTCGATATTGGTGAGACTATTTTTTGCTTTCCAACTTTCAAACAGTGAAGCAAGCGGTAATTCTCCATTGCGGTTCAGAATGATGACAGAAACGAGTGGAGCCTTGGGCCGCGCAATTTTTGCGGAGCGCGGAGCCAGCTTCACATGAGGCGTAATTTCATCCAGTGTCAGGTAATTTTTGGGTATTTGTACCAGTTGGTTGCTGCCACGCAGCGGGTGGCCTGAATCGGTGAATTCGACACTGATGCGGTGTGGCTTGCCATCGAAAAGAATTTCGGGGGGGGTTATCTGGAAACCGATAATACCCAATTCTTCATCTGCTAATTTCAAATACCTTCCAATATCAAAGCGACGGATATTAGGGCGAAAAAAAGAAAAAATCTTGTTATCGATTTTTAAAGTCAGTTCAACCGGGTCAGCCGGTTTGTTCATGTCAAAAGCCCAGCCACGAATTGCCTTTTTATCGAATGTTTCAAGAAGACCGGCCCGTTTTTTTGCTGGTTCACAGGGTGATCCGATCAATTCGGTTCCGCCACAATGAATCCGCAGAGGAATGGGCAAATGTTTACTGGGTATGCGGAAGTTAGCCAGATATTTTCCGGGTTGCCCGGAAGCGACGGGTAGTGGAACCAGGGGAATTTCCTTGAGATAGTTTCCCCGCTGATCACAGAGGGTTAGTTGAGGGAGGGGAATGGGGCGTTGATTGAAAGCTACCCAACCCTGAAAATGGTGATCAACATAATTGACACGGCCATGCCTGTCGCCGGATTGAAATATTGATTTGTTTTCGATGAGCCAGTCCTGTTTTGGTTTGCCGGTAGCGGATTTACCAGCGAATTGTCTGGGCAGGCAAAGTCGAATGGTCAATTCATGAGGCGCGCCATCGAATACTTGCGCCGGTAGCGGTACCAGAAACCCTTTAGCCCGGTCGTCAAATTTATGCGCTGCATTCTTCTGATAAGACTTGGGTACGGGGAGTTTACAGAAAACCCTGGTCAGCGGTTTGTTATTAATGAGAACGGCGACCTGAGGCAGTTCTGTGTCCGAAACAAAGGCGTAGCCTCTAAGTAGCCCATTTTGCACAATAATGGGAGAAAGATACGGTTCTTTATTACCTTTCGGAGAGGGCATCATAAAAAAGCCCACATTTTATGTGGGCTTTCCGTTTTTAACGGCATGTTACAAATTAAAAATAACCATGTCTGCAGTTACTTCATCGGCTGTCATGCCCACCAGTGTAATGGATGCTTCACCATTCAGGAACTCATAGGTTACGTTACCATCTGCTTCGGATACACCCGTTACAAACGGTAGTAGATCTTCTATCGTATTAATGCCATCGAATTGGAAGGCTAGTTTATCCGCTCCGTCGATTTCAACGGTATAGTCCCCAATTGAGTTGAATCCAATGACATCATCACCACTGCCACCAATCAGCGTGTCGTTTCCGCCACCGCCAACCAGGGTGTCGTTTCCACCGCCACCAGTAATGTGTTGGTTGCTGATATCGCCTTGTAGATTGACATCAGTGTTGTCACCAACCTCTACGGTTCCAGAACCGACCAGCATTGCATTTTCGACAGCATTAAGTTGAAGTGTTTCGCTTTGTTGAATGCCATTCAGAAGGAGTGCAAAGACCTCGTTGTTTTGGGCGCCAGATCCATCAAATACAATCGTTTCATTCGTCGTATTCGATACTTCAGCCGCCAATGAGTTAAGAATCTGCATTCCAACCGCATCTGGGCCAGAATTATCGGCAAAGCTTACAATCGTTAACACACTCTCACCAATACCTTGACTAATCAATGCATTAGTAATATTGCTAAGTGCATTTTTCAAGCTGATATTGAGTGCCAGGACTGCAGGGTCGGTGCTGTTCAACGGCAGTGCATCATCAATCTGGCTTACAACGAAAGCTTCGATTTCCTCAGGTGTGGCTAATTCGCTCAATCCCTCGAAAGCGATGCTCGTTCCTGGGGGCAGCTGTATCGCGAGTTCCATTGCTCCTGCATTAATTTGCGTGACCACTGCAAAATTGCTGGCGACAACTGCACCTTGTGTTTCTCCATTAGCGCCTTTGCCAACTAACAACACAGAGCCATCCCCTAATTCGGTTAATTCTGTACTCCCTTCAACTGTATCGATCAGATACTGATCCAACAGATTTTTAGTATCGGGGCTTATTGAATCTGACAGTCCACCGAGTAAAGATTCTGCTGCCATATTCCTCCTTCAATTATAAAATTAAATGCAAAGCCTAAAAGATTTAAGCATGCTTAATTAAAAGAATAGAGAGACTTTTTGGTCTCTTATTGAGTAATACAATCCAAGTTTTATCAAGTAGCGTTATTCTATTTTTGATAGAAAATTGAGATAAATAATTGATAATTTGATGATTGTTTAATAATTAATTGCTGAGTAAAGATTCTGCTGCCATATTCCTCCTTCAAATTTAAAAACAAAATACAAAGCCTAAAAGATTTAAGCATGTTGAATTAGAAGAATAGAAAGACTTTTTGGTCTCTTATTGAGTAATACAATCTAGGTTTTATCAAGTATCGTTATTCTATTTTTGATAGAAAATTGAGATAAATAATTGTTTAATAATTAATAAAAGTCTCCCATATAATAAAACTTAAGTTTCCTTGTTAACCAAGCTACATGGTAGATTTGATCAATCTTGACATAAAATGAGTGGATATAACAAGCTTAGCATGACAAAAGCTTATCATAACAATGGGATGATAAAACAGTGACGAGCTATACAGAATCAGTGAAGTCAGCACTAAAGCGTTACGCGATCTGGGGATGATGAATCTGAATTGCTGGAAGTATTTTGTGTCCTGGAACTATTTATTGCCTTTAATCGTTTTGCTGATGTGACGGGTATTGAAATTGATTATTTTTGGTTATCTAAGGTAGTAAATCCGCTGGTGGTGGCAGGGCTCGCAGAAACTAGCGATGTTAGACTAAGTGATTGAGTTGGAATGTTGCGACGGAGAAAACAATTCGCTTAAAAAAGTAAAAGCTGCACGATGGCAAAGCTGGAGGAAATTCAAGTTAGCGCACACCGATGCGATCGAATTTCACTCTGGTTTTAGTGTTTTAAGTGGGGTAGGTTGATGGATACTATATCCTTGCCCGTAATTGACCCCAATTTTGATCAGTAATGGCCACATTGATTCATTTTCGACGTATTCCGCTACCGTTTCGATATGCATAGCGTTTGCAATACGGACAATGGCATCGACAATGGCTGCATCAAACTGATTAAATTGAATTTGACGGATAAATGCGCCGTCGATTTTCAAATAATCGATAGGTAGGTGTTTAAGATACTCGAATGAAGACATGCCACTACCAAAATCGTCCAATGCAAACCGGAACCCTAGCTTTCTCAAATCGCGTATTATATTAGAGGTTTTTGCAAGATTGGCTACTGCTGTTGTTTCTGTTATTTCAAAACATATCTGCGTAGGATCGATGCCTGTAACATTGATTATATTCCTGATAAATTCTGGAAAGGTATCGTCATTGAGTGAGGCGCCGGAAAGATTGACGGAAATTGACAATAAGCTGGTATGATCTTTGAACGTAGTCGCGATGTGCAGAAAGGTTTTTTCAATGACATACCGATCAATTGCAGGCATCAATCCGTATCGCTCTGCAGCCGGAATGAAAGCCATAGGGGGTATCATATCGCCATCGTTGTTTTTGAGCCTTATCAATATTTCATAGCGATTCGGGTATTTGGCAGGATGCTCTAATGCTTGTATTTTTTGGCAGTATAATTCGATGGTATTGCCTTTTAACGCTTCCGTTAAATCTCTAATCCAATCAATTTCCTGCCTCCGGTTAATGAGCTCGTCATCCTCTTTACGATTGACTTGAACGCGGTTGCGCCCTTTCTCCTTGGCAAGGAAGCAAGCTGCATCGGCGACGCTCAATGCATCGGTTATGGTTATACTGATATCATTGAATGAAAAGACGCCAATACTCACACTCCCGCTAAATCTGCGATTTTGCCAAACGAATTCCACTTCACTCACCGCTTGCCGTAAATCTTGCGCAATGTTCATGGCGACATGTTCTGGACACCCCTTCAATAAAAGACCGAACTCGTCTCCCCCCAAACGAGCGAGGGTATCGGTGGCACGCAAACGTGAACTAAGCACCATGCTGATCATACGAAGAAATTCGTCGCCAGCACGGTGCCCGCATACATCATTGATATTTTTGAAATGATCTAAATCCAGAAAAAGCAGTGATAGTACGTTGGGTATTACCAGCATTTCTTTTATGGCATTTTCGACTCTAAGTTCGAATTCTCTTCGGTTGAAGAGGCCGGTCAACGAATCATGCGATGCTTGGTAGCTAAGCTTTCTAGAGAGATTATGCGCATCCGTTACGTCATGACCTTGCACGAAAATACCTGAGACAGATCCATCGTCTTCAAAGATAGGTTGATAAATAAAATCCAGGTAAAGCTCGGCCAGATCAGAATCGGGCTCTTGTTGCATATGGATGCGTTTTGCCCGTCCAATATAGGGTTCACCGGTTCGATATACTTGTTCCAGAAGTTCGAAATAGCCTTGTCCTTCAATCTCTGGCAGTGCTTCTCGTACAGGTTTTCCTAGGATGTCGCGGTGGCCGATTAGTTGATAGTAAGCTTTATTAGCTAGTTCAAAAACAAAATCAGGACCACGTAAAATTGATACGAAGCCCGGAGCTTGCTCCATCAATGCGCGCATTTTCCTGTGCTCATTTTCAACTTTGCTGATTTCACGAACAATGTTGGCATTTCTCATGAAATCACTATTATTGATCCAACTAGGATCGATATCGCCTGAGCTTATTAGATGAGTTACTTCTGTCGGATTGTTCAGAATGAAAACAACACAACCATCTTGATTCAAGATTGGCTTATTTTTGACTATCCAATATCGGTCTTTCCAGCCTTTCCCATCCTTGTTGCTGTAACGTATAGGGTAACGCAAGAGGTGAATGGTATCTTCAACCTTGAATTTTTTTACGCGATCGAATGAGGACTGAAGAAGATCGGCAATTTCTTGTTGAGGTGTAGGGAAAGCGTCAAATAAGTATTTTCCAATAACATCTTCCCGTCTTGTATCAGTCAATTGTAGGTGCGCTTCATTGATATCCGCAACGATCAAATCGGGTGTAAATAAGACGTAAGGGTTTGGAGAAGAATGAAAAATATTTTTATATTCGGCTTCTGTTATGTGTGACATTTCGGCCCCATGTTTTAAAAAATATTCCCTATTTTTTATAATTTATTAATTAGAAATCATTTCTTAAAGCTGGTAACGATTCGCAAGTTCTGTGGTAATCAGGTAATAGCCGCTTGAATGAACATCACCTTGATTAATAAGCTTAGCCGCTACAGAGTGGATTCGATCGGCGTATTGCTTATACGTAATTAATGCGCCTATTGATGAGTCTTCAGTTCTGAAATAATCGGTAACAGCTGCCTGAGTGATAGCACAGTAGAAATTCGTTGTATTTCTGGTAGCCAAAAACTCGATCAACGAATCACCGCAACCTTGGGCATGAGGCATCCAGGTTGGTTCAGAAAATATCCAACGAGACAGGCGTTCTGTTTTTACCATTTGAATTATCAAACTTCAATAAATAAGTTAATAATCGGAATGAATAAAATTATCTTGAATATATATTTGAGATGATGGAAAGACCATATTCTATAAATAGTGTGGGGATTGCAAGTTTGAAGAATCGTTGGAATGCTAGGAAGCTGTCCGAAAATAGGTTGATCTACTACGGACGAACCCGGCTAGCCGGATTTTTCGATCCTTTTCGTTAAATAGAACGATTATTTGCCTCAAGTGATCGAAAAATCCAATTCAACCAAACACACCCTCGCCTAGCTTTTTTGTTGCTGGCGCAAATAGTAATCATTATTTTTCTTGTTTACTGAAATGTTTTTTCAATATACTGTCGAAAGAAGAAGTAGGGGAAGTGAGAGAAATGCACTGATGCTCGCAACGACTGAAGTTGGTTGACTAGTAGCAAAGGAGGGATTGTGAGTGATGATACGGTGATATTGCTCGGAGAAATTCTGGCCCAAGGTGGTTGGACGATGGTGCCGCTCTATGCGTGTTCGATTGTGGCGTTAGCCGTGTTTCTACGTAAACTGATGGAATACCGCGCAGTTCATTTGTCTGATCTGAGTTGGTATGAAGGTGCGTTGAAACTGATCAGGCAGGGAAGATTCGGTGCAGTAAACGAGGCGTGTAATCAACATACGCATCCGGCCATTCCGGTGGTATGCGCCATGGCGCAGGCGCTCAAAGAGCGTCCCGATCTGGTACAGTCTGAAGCGCAGCGTGTGGCAAGTCTCGAATTGCAAAAATTGGAAAAAAACCTTGCTCTGCTTTCTTTTATCGCGCAGATAGCGCCCCTGCTAGGGTTGCTTGGGACAGTGCTCGGCATGGTGGATATGTTCATTGGTCTGCAGGGGTCAGGCAATGCCAGCATCAATCTCGCGGAGCTCTCTTCAGGTATTTGGAAGGCATTGGTGACGACGGCAGCTGGACTGACCATTGCGGTACCGACACTTGCAGCGCATGGTTATCTAACTAGCCGCCTGGACGATGTGCGTTTGCAACTGAGCGATATTATCCAGTGTGTCCTCTACGCAGCCCCTCGAAGCGAAACCAAGACGGAGGGGGCGAATGAAATTTGAAACACGTCAACGCATAACACCCACGATCAATTTAGCCGCTTTGATCGATGTCGTGTTTATCCTCGTCATCTTCATCGTGTTGGGCGCTAATTTTCACCGCATTCAAACGCTGGATGTATTCATCCCGGAAGCAGAATCTGTCAACGAAGCAGAAATCGAATCTTTGGTGATTACCATTCCGGTCACGGGCGCGATCGAGGTCGCTGGCGAGAAGGTCGAATTAAGCGAGCTTCGGCAAGAACTGCAATCGAAAGCATCTCGTTACAAAACAGTACTTTTGGTAGCGGATCGGTCGGTGCCGGTGCAGCGGGTGGTAACAATTCTAAGCGATGCGCAGGCAGTTGGTTTTACCTCAGTGAGTATTGCGACTCAAGCGCCGCAAGGTGCTACGCCATGAATCAATTGAATGGGTGGCCTATTCCAGTCTTGGCAGCCTGCCTTGTACATGGCGCGGTCACCTTGCTGCCCGTAAACTTTTCCCAAAAGAATCAGCGGGCCGAAGAAGCGGAGATTACGTTTAGATTAGTGTCGCTACCCAACAGATCTTCGTCACCATCTCCTCTAGCGCCGCAGTTTCTACCCGATAAAAAACCGACCCCGCCCAAAAAAGAACTTACGCAACATAAAATTGCTTCCCTCCCGGCTAAACCCACTGCTCGCCCCCATGCCACGCCCAAGGAAGAAATAACGTCACTAGAATCTGCTGCCATCACTGATGAATCCGCTATGCAGACCAACGATGCGGTCGAGACATCAAAGGACCCTTCTTCGACACAGATGCCTGCGGACCCCGTAATGCTCTCTTCAGAGCTATCGGTTATTTGTCCGGACATGAGCATGCCATCCTATCCCCATATATCACGCCAACTGGGTGAACAGGGTGAATTGATGCTAAGGCTGGAATTGGATGAAAAAGGTATTGTGCAGAAGGTGCAAATCGTTAATGGCAGCGGATATGATCGTCTCGATGAGGCTGCCATTGCAGCTGTCAAAACATGGCGTTGCACACCACCTGTGCAAAATGGCCAGCCAGCCCGTGTCATTGCTTTACAGCCTTTTTATTTTGTTTTGAAAAATTAGGATTTACTTTTGTAATGTGATGCTAACTTGCTGCCTGGAGAAGCAGATGGGGGAAATGGGTCAGCTGGATTCTGAGCGATAGGGTTAATAATTTCTCGCGCCCTGACGGATCTTCCCCCGGCTAGCAAACGCATTAATGCTGTAATTGTATGTTTTTACTTTAAAAAATGACGATATTGCTGAAATGGCTGCTGCCTACGCGGCATGCTTGTTGATTTTTGTGCGCTTGCTAATTTTTGGTTTAGTGGGAAACGTAATGCCCAAAGCGCGCAGGATATTTGCCTGGTGTTCATCCGGGC
>NZ_QAOO01000044.1 GCF_003051105.1 Nitrosomonas nitrosa
AACTGTAATTTTTGTGACAGGATTCATGAGTGTTCTATTAGGAGTTAATAATATTTCTAGGCAAGCAATATTATACCCTTCTAGAACACTATTGTATTTATATATCAATATGTTATTGATGTTCCGCGAACACCGAAACTTTAGTTAATTAACTTCCTGTTTTAATCGAAGTCAGCGTTATCAAGTTTGGCTTTACCCATTTCTGCAAAAATAAAAATTCTTGATTCTGTACCTGACCCCTTTGTGTTATTGATTCTGTACCTGACCCCTTTGTGTTACCTTGCCGCCTACCTTGTCGTTTACAACGGTGTTAAGAATGATACGCCGCTCGCGCCTATCGCAGAGCCGTTTTGGAGGCGTTGTGCAAATCGGTTTCCTTCCGCCTCGCTTTCGTCGCCGAATATGCGCGCCACCCTTCCTTTGTGGAAGCTCGATAACTGTTTTCTAAAGGGGATAACACAACCTGCTTGGTCACCATACCGCGCTCGATGCAGCTTTGGCAAATCGTGCCAAGGAACGGTGGGCTTACTGTGGTGTGCATTATGATAACCAAAGTTGAGCGTAAGTAGATTTAGCCAGGGATAATTGACTGAAATCAGATTGCTGAAGGTATGAGATTCCTCATAGTCCCGGTCACCCCTGCGCTTTATTAGATCAATGTGATGATCGGATGCTGGCGTCAGGCCATAGTTATGTTGAAGCGCATCCATGAAGCGTAAAACCGTCAAGAAGATCGTATAGGCGAGAAGGTAGCACAGGTATGCCGCTGGTGAATAGAAAAACACCATCAGTAGCAGGCTTAACCTGACCACGATAATTGTGATGACCCGCAACCGCTGGTCCTTTTTGTCCTTAAACAGGAAGGGCGCAAGTATGAGCGCGCCATGCATGAGAAATTCCACGGCGGGCACATACAACCACTCCAACGTCTGTACCAGCTTGCATTGAATTGGATGGCGCGCGAGGTGGCTTCTGTAGTCGAAAATAGTGACATCCACGTTATCCACATGGTGTTGCATGTGCTTGGTGCGCAAATCTTCGTAAGTTCCATAACAACCACCAGTAAGCCAATTTAATGCCTTTCCCAGCATGGCATTATGATGCGGCGACTTGAATAAGGTGTTGTGTCCGCATTCGTGGATCAGATAAGCGGCAATGACCATGCCGTGAGCCATCGCGAGCGTACCAATAATCATAAAAGTTGGATTCAAGGATAAAATAAGCGCTGCGCCCCCAAAATAAGCTAGTTGGCAATAAAGCAACGCTGAAATGGTTGGACGCAAACCGCCCTTGTTACGAAACCAGATTTTCTCTATGTTATGAATCATATCGAGCAGCCTCCTTTTTGGCGTATCCTTGAATCCACAGAAATATCTCTATGTGTAATTATACATGCAAATTTGCATGTAATAATATAATTTTATTTTGAATCGATAAGATTGAATTGCAAAAATGCAAATGAAAATCAGAAATCTGGGTAAACCCAAGAAATACGGGAACCTTAGGCGCCGTCAGTTCATTCAGCTTATTAATCGTACGGATCAATATTGGATGGAAATTCTGGGAAACAAACTCTTCCATGATCTGAACTACTATGACCTCTTCACGCAAATGTGGTTGCAGCACGACGATACTTTTCACAAGTCCGAGCTATATCGGCTCATGCCAAATATTAGCCAGCGAACCGCTGTCAAATATGTTCAGATTGCAATCGATCACGGTTTTCTCATTGAACACTCAGACCCGCAAGATTTGCGTTCAAAGCGGATTACGATGTCTGCTGATCTCAAGCGGAAAATTGAGCTTTTCCTGGATTATGCCATTTCAGTGTTCGAAACATTTCCGCCACAAGATTCTCAGCCGCCCCATTCATAGCAATGGCTTGCAAGCGGAGGGTGAATCGTCATTGCGCTGAATTACTGACCAGGCAGTCGATATAATTTTGAGTTGATTACTTCAGATCAGAGGATTAGGCACGATCAGTTTTGGTGATTACAATACTGGTTTTCTGGTTTTTCTGTAGCTAAGAAATTATAAATAATGACCCATTCTTATCTGCTGTAAGCGCTAAATCAGGATTGAAAACATATGTCTCGCAGCAAGACTTGGTAAAACATATACGGTTATAGGGATCGTCCTTACGCGGCAAGACAAGACTCTCATCAGATTGAGCATGAAGGACAGCCTCTTAGGCAAAACCGGGAAAGTACTAGAATGGTTGAAAAGTGGGGAATATATGGGGTAAATATCCGTAAAGTCGGAGACTTAAACAAAATTTATGGTTGATCGATCCCAGAAGTCAGGCACTCCAACATCAGAAGATTTGTGAAGAGGCGGAGAGTGGTTTCAATATTGTCCCGAGTCTGTTTGTAGTAATTGGGTGATAATTTAGTCGAAAAGCTCTACTATCTGTAAAACGATTAGCTGAATGGATTGCTCATAGAAAATCTTTATTTTTGTATGATGCACTTGCCAGACAGTCTCCTAGTATTACTTAGCGCTTGATATTGCAAGACGGCATTTTATAAAAGTGACTATACAGGGACGGTTTACTCGTCAACCCATTAAACATGATTAGAGAAAGGGGTAATACATAGCATGACTCACCTACACGATCAAATTTTACCCACAGGAACCCAGTTGGGTGTCTACGAAATCAAGGGTGTTCTGAAAGTTGGCGCATTTGATATCACCTATCATGCATGGAATCATCATCTTAAAGAAAGGGTCGATATACAGGAATTTTTTCCTCATGAACTGGCAGTGCGTACAAATGGTGGACTCGGTGTTGAGCCGAAATCTCCAAATGACAAAGAAAATTTCGAATATGGGCTAAAGACTTTTGTTGATCACGCCGAACTGCTGACACAAATTGAACACCCCAATATCGTTGCTGTCGAGAATGTCCTGCAATTGAATGGCACAGCTTACCTGGTTAGGGCTCATCCAGAAGGGGCTTCGCTTTCCAAGGTGGCTCAGCCACCCGCTTCACTGGGTGAAACGGAGCTGAGGTTCATTCTGACTTCGATCTTGAGCGCATTGCAGAGAGTGCATGAAGCCAAATTAATACATGGTGGTATCCAACCAGCGACAATTCTGCTCGGCAAGAATGGCGAACCGTTGTTGACTGATTTTGCCGCTGCGCGCTTGGCTATGGCTGCGCGCATGCTTCAACTCGATACCGAGTTAGCCATGGGTTACGCGCCAGCGGAACAGTACGAACAGCGATATGAACCGGGGCCTGCTAGTGATTTTTATGCTTTAGGCGCAACGCTTTATTATTGTATGACGCATCATCAGCCGGTTGCGCCCCATGATCGAATTATCGCGATCAGCAAGGGAGAGCCCGATCCGATGATATTACCTGCTGAATCGGCGGGTACTGCCTATAGTGCGGAATGGTTGAAAGCGATCGATTGGATGTTGCAGCCCAATTATAGCGATCGGCCACAATCAACGGACGAGATCTTGTCACTGCTTAAATCAAGCTCCCAACCCGAGGAAGGTAAATCCACCCCCTCGTCATCACAGCAAAAAACAACATCGGACGAGAAAAAAAGTGTGCCAGTTACCGGGTTTTCCGTAGGCGTAGGTGTCATGTTTGGCATTATTGCGCTGATTTCTGTTGGGTTATGGTTTGGTGAAAAAACAGCGGAATCGCTGGAGGATCAACAAGAGCGTGTGGCGACCCAGTCAGCATTAGAGCAGGACACTGGCATCAGCGATCAGCCACTCGTGACACCGGCAACACCGGAAGATACGTCCATTGCTATGGCGAATACCGAACCTAGCCAACCAACGGCAGAATTGATGGTGGACAGCGCGCCTTCTCCTGCAAGTTCCCCGGCTAACCAGCCAGCGGCAGAGGAAGATGCCGTAATGGCAACTGATCAAAAATCCAGCAAAGAACAACCGGTGATCACCCCCGAAACTTCGCTGCCGCAGCATCAGACTGCACCTGATAAAACATTTGATGAGGGATTAATTGAATCACACCTGGCTGCAGCTGAAAAAGCCATGAGGGCCGTACGCTTCACTACACCTCAGAGGGACAATGCCTTTAAATATTATCAAATGGTGTTGGAGATCGATCCCGATAATACTGAGGCACACGCTGGTTTGCAGAGGATCGTCGACCGGTATATCCAATTTATCACCAAGGCAAGATTGGATGGCAGACTGGATGAAGCCAAACTGTATCTGCAAAGGGCTGAATCGGTGTTGCCCGATGATGCAAGGCTGCTTAAAATTAGAACAGAGCTGATGGGTGCTGACGAATGATGGGTGGTTAATTCAATCATTTGATGATAGTGAGCCGGAAGGAATTGCTGATTTAACAGTCAATCCGCACAATACTAACTTTCTATTCGAGCTTAAGCCTAACTGATGAAAGCGACTGTATCTGATCTTTTACAACGTATTCCCGGCAAAGTCACTGAGGAATGGCCGATGGGCGAGCCCTTCGCGCTCGCGTTTGCGCATGGTTCGATGTCTGTCGAATTATATGCTCCACGAGGCACGGATATCCAAACACCGCACGATCAGGATGAGCTGTATTTTATCCACACCGGGTGCGGAGAGTTTGTTATGGCAGGTAATCGTCATTCATTCGAGGCGGGCACCGTCTTTTTTGTGCCGGCGCATGTTGAGCATCGATTCGAGAATTTTTCAGATGATTTTTCTACCTGGGTTGTTTTCTGGGGACCAAAAGGGGGTGAAAAGTGTGCATAAGGTTTGAAATAGCCGGAGTCGAGATGGAAAACCCCCGCCAGATCGAGGAGGAGGAGTCTCTGGCGAGGGTTTTCTTTAGACAGAGGGAAAATACAAGAAAAATGTTACATGGATGTTATCGGCGTAAAAAATGCTTTCTTTAATTTTTTAAAAGATGCGATGCGCCATGCTCTGTCAGCTCATGGGCAGTGTGTGAGGTGGGCACTCTAAGGCAGTTTTTCTATCGAGTGAGATCCAGTGCACACTACTGCAATTTTCTCGGGTTTGAACTTGACAGGTGCTAGCGTTCCCCGACGTGCACGGTGTGATACGAACGGTTGCAATTCTTCCCATGTCAATACCGATTGCGATCGCTTGCCGCCTCTGCCTGTTCCGCTGATCAGGAGTGGCGCGCCTTCCGGGAGCACCGCCGTGGCAATCAGCGTTTCGCCCTCCTTCAAACCAAGCAGGATGACGCCTTTGCCACCTGACAATTCTTTCATTTCACTGAGCGGGAATGATAACAACTTGCCATTGCTGCCTAGTACCACGACCAGGTTGCCATGAGCGATATCCGCTGGTTGCAGCAAGCGGTCATCCTTATTCAGGGTCATGAAGGCCTTGCCAGCCTTCTGGCGCGATACTAGGTCCTTGAGTGAAGCGATAAAGCCATATCCTCCGGACGAGCTGAATAGATATCGAGTCTGCGGCGACGCGGCGCACATTGCAGCCGCTTTCGTCTTGGGGGGCATGTCCAGCAAGGAAGCTAATGGTACGCCATCACTACGCCCGCCGGGAATATCAGTTGTGGACAAGCTGTAGGCACGCCCACCACTATCCAGCACAACCACGGGATAAGTGGTGCGCGTGTGTTCGATAGCCAGTAACTGGTCACCATCCTTGAACGAGAGCGTGTTTATGTCAATGTCGTGACCTGTGCGCTGCCGAATCCAGCCGTTTCTAGACAGGATGATCGTGCAGGGCTCATCCGCTACAGACACTGCTTTAGCTACGACTCGCTCCGCTGCCTGAATCAGCGTACGGCGGTCGTCGCCAAATTTTTTTATATCGGCCTCGATTTCGCTGATAATCAGATCGCGCATGGCGGTTTCGTTAGCCAGTACCTTCTTCAACCCTTCTTCTTCCGTTTTCAGCGCATTCATTTCATTCTCGATGCGGATGGCTTCCAATCTAGCCAGTTGGCGCAAGCGGATTTCCAGAATATCGTCTGCTTGAAGGGCGGAAATGCCGAACTGTGCCATTAGATCAATCTTGGGATCTTCCGCCTCGCGAATGACACGGATCACTGCATCGATGTTCAATAGCACCGCCTGACGACCTGCGAGAATGTGCAGCCGCTTTTGCACCTGATCGAGTCTCGTCTGACTGCGGCGGGTGACCGTGGTGATACGGAATTGCACCCATTCGGCCAGTAATTCCAGGATGTTTTTCTGATTCGGCCTGCCATCCAGTCCGATGGTGACCATATTGACCGGTGCGGTAACTTCTAGGCTGGTATGCGCGAGCAGCAGGGCGATAAATTGTTCCTGCGGCATACGCGATGAACGCGGTTCCAGCACGATCCGAACGGACGCATCCTTGCCGGATTCGTCACGCACGGTTTCCAGTGCATCGAGAAACAGTTGTTTCATTTGTTTCTGCTCTATCGACAAATCTTTCTTGCCCGCTTTGATTTGCGGATCGACATAGTCGCCAATCTCCTCCAGCACTTTTTTGACCGAGACGCCTGGCGGCAATTCATGGATTACCATGCGCCATTGGCCGCGCGCTTGCTGCTCTATACTCCAGCGAGCGCGCACACGGAAGCTGCCCCGGCCGGTCGCATAGGCTTCCCCTATGTCACTGGGGCTGGAAATCAGTTGGCCGCCACCGGGAAAATCTGGTCCTTGGATGTGTTGCAATACCTCATCGATCGCCATCGATGGGTTATGCATCAGCGCAATGGCGGCATTGCCCACCTCGCGCATATTGTGCGGCAGACATTCCGTCGCCATGCCAACCGCGATGCCGGATGCCCCATTCAACAGCAAGAAAGGGAGCCGTGCTGGCAGATCTACAGGTTCCTGCTCCGAGCCGTCGTAATTTGGACGGAAATCGACGGTGCCTGCGTCAATTTCGGACAGCAGCAGCTCAGCATAGCGGGTAAGCCGCACTTCCGTGTAGCGCATCGCTGCAGGAGAGTCGCCATCGCGTGAGCCAAAGTTGCCCTGGCCATCGACCAGGGGATAGCGCAGCACAAAATCCTGCGCCATGCGCACCATCGCTTCATAGGAAGCCGAGTCACCATGGGGATGGTATTTACCGATAACATCGCCGACCACGCGGGCCGACTTAACCGCTTTTGCTCCGTGGGTCAGTCCCAAGCGATGCATGGCGTACAGAATACGGCGTTGTACCGGCTTTTCGCCATCCGACACAGCCGGCAGCGCCCGTCCCTTGACCACGCTGATCGCGTAGCGCAGATATACCTGATGCGTATACTCGGCTAGATCGAAGCTACCGTCATCGCTGTTGTCACCACCTTGAGAAGACGCAGGGGGAGCGGGGGGGAGTGGTGTTTGCTCTTGCTGTGGCAAGGGCAAATCCAGCGCATCAAACAAATCCAAATTTTTCATGCTTTAAATATCTGCCTCCACTTCGTTGCCATGAATCGTGATCAACTCTTTGCGTGCGCTGGCCTGTGACCGGCCCATCAGGGTATCGAAGGCATCAACGGTCGCCGCGACATCGCCCAAGCTGATTCTCACCAGTCGGCGTGTATCTGGGCATAATGTCGTTTCCCAAAGCTGTACGGCATCCATTTCCCCCAGTCCCTTGAATCGAGAAATGGCCCAGCTTCCTTCCTTGATGCCTTCCTGGCGCAGTCGTGCTTCCAGGATATCCAACTCTGCCTGATCCAGAGCATACAGCTTGCGTGGCGGTTTGCTTTTACCCTGTGCCGGTACATCCACCCGGAACAGCGGGGGCTGGGCAATATAGACATGCCCATGCTGGATGATCTTGGGGAAGTGCCGGAAGAACAAGGTTAAAAGCAATGCCTGGATATGGCTCCCATCATCATCGGCATCGGATAAGATGATGATCTTGCCATAGCGCAGGGTACTCATATCCACATCGCTATCGAGCTTGTGCGGATCGATCGCCAACGATACTGCGATATTGTGGATTTCCTGATTCGCGAGAATCTGCGATTGCGCCACTTCCCAACTGTTCATGCCTTTACCGCGCAACGGCAGGATAGCTTGGGTTTCTTTGTCACGTCCTGCCTTGGCCGAACCGCCAGCGGAATCTCCTTCCACCAGGAATAGCTCGGCATCGGGGCCAGTCAATTCGGAATCGGTCAGTTTGCCTGGCATCACCGCCACACCCGTACTTTTTTTGCGCTCGACCGTTTTAGCCGCTTTGCCACGAGCGATGGCGTTTTTGATGGCCTGCTCGGCGATTTTAGTGGCTTCTGCCACATGCGCGTTGAGCCACAAATCCAGCGCGTCCCGCATGGCAGCCCCCACCAGCTTGACCGCTTCGCGCGAAGACAACTTTTCCTTGGTTTGACCGGAAAAGCTCGGATCAACCATGCGGATAGCCAGCACGAAGCGCAGCTTGGCCCACACATCCTCAGCCGCCAGTTTCACGTTGCGCTGCATCAGTCCATGCTGTTCCGCAAAAGTGCGCACGCTATTAAAAACCACATCGCGCAAACCTGCTTCGTGCGTTCCGCCGCCCATCGTCGGGATCAGATTGACATAGGATTCTCCTCCGCCTGAGCCGGCAACCCATGCCAGCGCCCATTGCACACCTTCGCCGTCGGTGAAAATTTCATTGGCGGTCAGATATTTTTCACCACAGAAGACGGGGGCGATTGGTTCATCTTCGGCGATCATCTGGTCGAGATACTGTGCGATTCCCCCACTGAAATGCCATTCTTTAACATCGAATTCCGTTGCCGTTTCGATGTTGAGCAATACTTTGACGCCTGGCAGCAGCATGGCTTTGGCGCGCAACAAGTGCTCCAGCTCTCCCCGATGGATTGAGGGAGAGTCGAAATATTTTGCATTGGGCCAGATGCGAAGCGCCGTGCCTGTATTGCGTGCGCCGCACTGGCCGATCACGGTTAACGGCTCGATCACCTCACCTTCGGCGAAAACAATGCGGTAATGAGTGCCGTCGCGTTTAACTTCGACTTCCAGGCGGGAGGAGAGCGCATTGGTTACCGAAACACCCACGCCGTGCAAGCCGCCAGTGAATTTATAGCCGCTGTCCGCCTCGCCTTTGGTAAACTTGCCGCCGGAATGAATAACCTGAAACACGACCTGGATGGTCGGGACTTTTTCTTCCGGATGCAGTCCGACCGGAATACCGCGCCCATCATCAGCGACAGCGACTGATCCATCCCGGTACAAGGTTACCTCGATGTGCTTGGCATGCCCGGCCATCGCCTCATCGACGGCGTTGTCGATGGCTTCGACCACCATGTGCGTTGGATCTGTGGTGCGGGTGTACATGCCTGGCCGCAACTGGATCGGTTCCAGTTTGCGCAGGACACGGATTGAAGATTCGTCGTAAGTTTGTTTTGCCATGGATACCCAGTAAGTTTGAGACAGGTTACGCCACGGCATTTTCCCATAAAATCCATCTATCTGGCGCATTCACGAGTGCGGAAAGCTTGTCCGATGCCGTTTTAGCAGGAATTGAGGGCTGGGTTAGCGACTTGAGCACTGAATCGCCGGCATCCGTTAAAATAGCTGAAAACTGGCGTGCAGCAAGATTTTCATGCACTCAAGCAATGATCCGAATTCTGTTGGCATTCGGTTATCTGAATAAGGCTTATAATAATGCAGAAAACAAGAATCTGTCTGGAAATGAATCGATACGCTTCTTCGTTCAAATGATGTCCCGCCTTTCCTCTGAACAAATCCTTCATGAAGTTTTCGGCTACTCGGCTTTTCGGGGGCAGCAGCAGGATATTGTCGAGCATGTTGCTAGCGGAGGCGATGCGCTGGTACTGATGCCGACCGGCGGGGGCAAGTCATTGTGCTATCAGCTTCCAGCCTTGCTGCGGCCAGGTGTCGGTATCGTGGTGTCACCGCTCATTGCGTTGATGCAGGATCAGGTGGAAACGCTTAATCAGCTTGGCGTGCAAGCTGAATTTCTGAATTCTAGTCTCGACGCCCGGGCGGCGCGGGAAGTGATCAATCGTTTGCTGCATGGCGAACTCAAACTGCTGTACGTTGCGCCCGAACGGTTGCTGACAGAAGGCTTCTTGAATCTGCTGGAGCGTTTGCAGACACACTCTGGCCTCGCGCTGTTTGCCATTGACGAGGCTCATTGCGTTTCACAATGGGGGCATGATTTCCGTCCAGAGTATCGCGGATTGACGGTATTGCATCGCCGCTTTCCTACTGTGCCGCGTATCGCGTTGACAGCGACGGCCGATGCACCCACACGTGCGGAGATTGTCGAGCGTCTCGCGTTGGAAAAGGCGCGGCAGTTTATCGCCAGCTTCGACCGTCCCAATATCTGCTATCGCGTCGCGATCAAAAACAATCCACGCCAGCAACTACAAGCCTTTCTCGAAGCCGAACACGCCAACGACGCCGGTATCGTCTATTGTTTGTCGCGCAAAAAAGTGGAGGAAACAGCGATCTGGCTGAAAGCGCGCGGCTGGGATGCCTTGCCTTATCACGCCGGGCTAGACACCGCAACGCGTAACCGGCATCAAAGCCGATTCCTGCGCGAGGAGGGCGTCATTATGGTGGCCACCGTAGCTTTTGGCATGGGCATCGATAAACCCAACGTCCGGTTTGTGGCGCATCTCGATTTGCCCAAGAGTATGGAAAGCTATTATCAGGAAACCGGCCGCGCTGGCCGCGACGGCCTGCCTGCCAATGCCTGGATGGTTTACGGTCTGGGCGATGTGGTCTCGATGCGGCAGATGCTCGATGCGGGAGATGCCCCGGAAGAACGTAAACGTGTAGAACGGCAAAAGCTCGATGCTTTGCTGGGTTTTTGCGAAGCCACCACGTGCCGCCATCAGACGATCTTGCGCTATTTTGGCGAGGTGCACCCCGGCCGTTGCGGCCAGTGCGACAACTGCCTCAACCCGGTGGACACCTGGGACGCGACCGAGGCAGCACGTATGGCGCTATCCTGTGTCTACCGTACCGGGCAGCGCTTTGGCGCGGGTCACCTGATCGATGTGCTGCTGGGTAAAAACACACCACAGATAGAAAAATTTCAGCATCAGCAACTTAGCACTTTTGGTATCGGCAAGGCCTTGACATCCCAGCAGTGGAGCAGCGTTTACCGGCAACTGGTCGCGCTTGGCCTGCTTCAGGTGCAGATGGAGGGGCATGGCGGACTGAACCTGACCGAAGAGGCACGCCCGCTGTTGCGGGGTGAAACTAAGCTATGGCTGCGCCGAGACAACGAAATAGGCAGACGTATCGTCAGTCGTGCCGAGCGTGCTTCGCTTACACGCGAGGCGTTTGCCGATGCCAAACAAGACCCGCTATGGCAAGCACTCAAGGCCATGCGCCTACAATTAGCACGCGAACAGGGCGTCCCCCCCTATGTAATCTTTCACGACAGCACGCTGCTGGAGATCTTCAACCAACGCCCTAGCAGCCTAACCGAGCTGGAACGCATCAGCGGCGTGGGACAAGCCAAATTGGCACGCTACGGCGATCACTTCCTGAAGGTGGTGGAGGATACGATAAATGGGGTGAGCTAATTTCGTGGATAGGTGAAATGCGAGTATTTTTGAGGTTCTTTCAGATGTGGTTCTGGCAGAAACTTCGAACAGCGAAATAAACCTCGCTTCATGAAAACCAGCTTACCCCAGTGCTGATACCTTTACCAGTGATTGTATATTTTGTTATTTATTTCAAGATAATAGGTGTCTCTTGTTTTTATACAGAACGAATCTGTTTTTTCTTTATTCGCGACTTGACCCTGTCATGTGCATTTTTCACTCCACGTTATTCCACGGCAACATAACGGAGGTATGCGAAGTACAAGGGTATTTTTCCTTACATCATTGTGATCACTGTGCTAATTATTTTTCAGTCAACGCTGTTGCTCTGAGTAGTAAATATTACTACTATAACGCAAGGAGGTTTTATCATGGCACATGTTGAAAAATTAAGTATTGCTCTGACACCTGAAATGGCTGCAGCTATCCGTCAGTGTGTCGAAAGTGGTGAATATGCCAGCAGTAGCGAAGTTATCCGGGAAGCTTTGCGCGATTGGAAACTCAAGCGTTCTATTCAACAAAATGAAATGAGAGAGCTACGAAGTCTTTGGCAAGCTGGGCTGGAGAGTGGTCCTGGTCATTTGACCAATATGGCAGAGATCAAAGCAAAAGCTCGACAACGGGTATTGGCCCAAGAAATGGATCAGAGCTAAACCGGTAAAATTATGCCGGTAGTCAAAAGGACAGCGCAGGCAGAGGAAGATCTCATTGAAATATGGATTTACATCGCCCAGGATAATCCCAGAGCAGCTGATCGTGTGCTCGATGACATTGAAGAAAAATGCGATGCGCTTGCGAACAATCCGTTAATGGGTCGTTTGCGAGCCGAAATTGCCCCAGAGCTTCGCTATTTTGCAGTGGGCAAATATTTGATTCTGTATCGCACCGTACAAGATGGAATTGAGGTTGTTCGTGTGATCCATGGAGCACGTGATTGGCTCCATTTATTCTGACGCCTCACATGCACATGATATGTCTTTTGCCCATCAGCGTTCGCCTAGTACCTAGTACCACATAGGGGTTACGCCACATGGATCGCGAATCAAGTAGAATAAGAGTAACGATCGGGCTATGGTTCACAAGAATAAGAATTCATAATTCTAGACCCTGCTTTTGTTTTTCTTGATTCGCGACCTGACCCCGAACTTGTGAAAGATCACAGCAATATAATCAGTTTACTTGAAGTACCAAAGAAAACACCCATACCAATTCCTTTTGACATTTATTACGACACTTTTCAAAGACGCTCAAACTATTTAATGACATATGCACGTTTGCTATTTAATAGTTTGAGATCGATAAATCCTGAGGAAGTAGGGTGATTATTTGACCTAATCGATTACGGAATCTACCGCTTATAGGTTTTTATGAATTGCACCTGATCTTCATAATCGGTTGCATCTTTCAATTGATCTTAGCACAGGAAATAAAAAGAGAAATTACTTATGTAATGTGTGTCTGGGTTGGTTGTTTTATCAGAGACTCAGCGGGAATGCCTAGTTCCTGGTGTAGTTTCTGGATCATTTTAAGGGTTAGGGAGCGTTTGCGGTTTAGAACTTCGTATACGCGGTTGCTTTTTCCGATCAGGGGTTCCAGGTCTTTGATGGTTAGACCTTTCTGTTCCATTTCAAATTTGATGGCTTCAACGGGGTCAGGCAAATCAAGCGGGAAGTGTTCCCGTTCGTAAGCTTCAATCAGTGTAACCAGAACATCTAGTTTGTCGCCTTCTGGCGTGTTGGGTTTGGCTGTCATGAGCGTTTCAACTTCCTTTAATGTTGTGCGGTAGTCGGCGTCTGTTTTGATTGGTTTGATATGCATAATCTTTTTGGGTTAAATAGTTTGTGCATCGATTCGATCATATTGGGCATGGGTGCCTATAAAGCGTATATATACAATGCTGTAAGCATAGTTAATCCATGCCACCAGCCGGTATTTATTTCCGGCGATATTAAATACGACTCTGCCATCTTTGAGGATGCTGGCGGTCTTGAAATCTGCTTTGACTTCTACAGGGGATGACCAGCAGGCCTTTAATGTATGTCTATACCAAGCAAGTGTGGGTTGAATTGCATCGGCGTAGGATGGATCATTTTCCCAGAATGCCTTCAAAGTAGACAGAGCGATTACTCTCATGGGTTAAATAATAGTCCCATTACGGGACTTTGACAATTAATTTGATGGATCAGTCCATCGACCATAGATTTTTCTGATTTGCCCCCAATCCTTATGACCCATTTGCTGTGTAGGTTTGTTGGTTGAGCAGGGCTTCTTTTGCTTGGGGTTGAAGCGTAACTTCACGAGTGCCTGATTTGGTTTTAGTGCCTTTGAGGTGGCCGCGTACTTTAGCAACCCGGACATGAATGCAGTTTTTGTTTAAGTCGACATCTGATGTGGTTCAATAGAATTGACATTTTTCATTACTAAAGTTTCGGTGTTCGCGTAACATCAATAACATATTGATATATAAAGACAATAGTGTTCTAGAAGGGTATAATATTGCTTGCCTAGAAATATTATTAACTCCTAATAGAACACTCATGAATCCTGTCACAAAAATTACAGTT
>NZ_QAOO01000045.1 GCF_003051105.1 Nitrosomonas nitrosa
ACAGGATGCACACCTCTTACCTCAAAAACCCAAAAAACTAGCGCCTTTGTTACATATTCGTTATAGCATTACCCACAAATTTTCCTGAAGAGCCATTAATGGCTTCATTGCAGCTCTGATGGCCATGGTAGGCGCTGAATGCCTTTTGCTTGATCTCGATTAGTATTATTAAGCGCGACATTGGCTAAATAAATACCATCTGAGGCAGGTACTGCCGAAGCAATCGAGGAAAGCAACGGCCCCTTATAGAACGCCGAGTAAAGTGGTTTGCTCCCATCGGGACTTAGAACTACGACTCCCGTTTTCTGTGTTTGTGATAAGAGCAGTGACGTTGGCAACCGCATCACTAGCGGTTTAATCCATGCATTCTGATGTACCCAGGTCAGCAATGGACTTCTTTCCGTAAACATTGCTAGCCAGATTCGCCCTTGTGCATCGCGATCCATACCATCTGGCATACCAGGAAGCCCATCGATCACAACCTCATAACTGCCTGATTTCGGTCCATTCAAATAAAAACGCACTACCTGAAATAAAGATGTCTGAGTAACAACCACCGATTCTTCACGCATTTTTCCCGGATGAGGGTCATAGAGTACACCATTGATAAAATGGAAACCTTCGGCAATGAGCCGGACTGAACCCGTATCGAGGTCATACCGCCATAAACGGCCGTTAGGAGCAAGTGCAATGGCTTCATCAATTGCATCATCAGCAGAAGCATTTTCATAGTAAAAAGGCTCTGAGAAATAGATGCGACGCCCGTCTTCACTCACTTCTAAGTTGTCACAAACGGCAATCTTCCGACTGGGCCCGCCACCGCCATCAGCCTGGAGCTCGGGTGCTTTAGGATCGCCGTCAGCATATACAACGGGTTGCTGAAGATTAATGGTTGTATCAGGAACTTGCAGAACGATTGGTTCGATCGCGAGACTATCAAGATCAAGCCGGTACAAACCAGCTACTTCCTGTGGTGGTCTATTTTCATAAGAACCTGCAGAGCAAAAGTAAACATGAGCGGAACTGCCGGGATCTTCATGAATCCCCCAAGCCATCAAAGGTACATCAGCCAAAGGTGCGGCAGTATTGTCTGCCAAATTTACCCGCCAAATTTTTCCATCATGTGCAGTTACCAGAGCGACATTGCCTTCTCTCAAGAAGACAGCATCATCATAGGCAGGTAATTCTAGCGAAATTGACTCCAAGTTAGATGCAAAATCATCCGAGCGGTCTACTGCATCCATTTTTTGAGCCGTAGCGGGATTAATGGTAATGGATCCTGCAACGCAACACCGTATCTCTTCCCGGGGGGCCGCGATACTCCACCATACTATCGATGACACAGCCAAGATCGAGAAAATCAGCCATTTCTTCATTTGCCCCTCCTTCTTTGCCACTCTACCTTGCTTGATTTAGCAAGATTTGAATATAGCAATCTTATGGAAAGTATTTAATTACGTCCACTATTCTTATAAAGAAGATTTCAATCGATTTCAGCAGTTTTATGAATTTAGGTCAATTAATTGTATCCATATTAACTACAAATAATTTCTCTTATTGGTACTTATTTTTTATATTATTGCTCGCTATTATTACGCTAACAATTTGCTATAGTATAAAAACACAGAATCAACATATAACAAACTGCTTAAAAATAATAACCTTACTGCAAATAGTCCTAATTTTTTTAATTTTAGTAGCAACGAACAGGAATACAGCAGCAATAAATTGGACAATAAAATTAGTGATATTTTGTTTCCCGTAAAGAACGTATTGATAAAGGGGTTATTAATTTAAATCCAGAAAAATAATTAAAAGAAAAGCGCAGGGTTTAGGCTATTAAGTGGAGGTATCATCATGAAAACCAATTTCTTTTTGTTAATCGGATTGATGCCTATTTTTTTAACTGCTTGCGTACAAATGAATCCTATCGGTAATACTTGGCATAACCCTAGGCATCATAGCGCTTCGTTTGAGGTAGAGCCAAGTAGTAACGAAGCGATAGCGAAGTACCACGAGTATCTGGCTAAAGAAATACAAGTTAAATTACAAGAACAAAAGAAACTGCTCAAAGAGTATGAAGATCGCAGCTATTTTTACGGAGCGAAAGGGCAGGACCTAAGATCACATACCTCAGCCAATATTCGTTATTATGAAAATTTAGTGGAAGAAAACTTAAGAAAAGCCGCCATTCATTACAGACTAGCAAATGAGCAAAAAGAGCGCGATACTGCTGCTGACACAAGCGAGTCGCCTACCTTGTCTACCGATATTGGCGACTGGGAGCATGAGTTCTCCGTTAGTCCGAAAAATATGCCTTGAATTGAAATGGTGAATTTAGCTTTTAAAAGGGTAGTATAAAATCAAGAGAAAATAAGATCTGATCTTTATTGCCAGCAAAAGGTCTGTATGCAGGCGCTTTGTAAGCATCTACCCTATCGTATCGAATATTAGAGCGAACAATGAGCTTCTGTAGCGACTCCCATTTAAGCTTTAATGTCTTAGCCACCTTCCAGTTCAATCCAATCGTGACTGCGTAATAATCAGCAGGCGTAATAGTAATTGCATTAATATCGCCGGCAAAACTGATAGGAACCCCATTTACAATATTGGTCGCTGCAGCTATCCGGAAAGGGGAAGGGTTACGAAAACCATCGGCGTCGCGATACCATTCACCCCGTATACCCAGCGATAGATCTTCAGTTAAATCGTAGTACAGATGTGTTATGAAACTAATCCATTCCGCATCTTTTGTGACGTTATTATATTTAAGATTGTTCAGTAAAACGCCTCCCGCATGACCGTATACCTGATGGAGTACAAGGAGCGTCTTAGGTGTTATTTTGTGTTGTAAGACAATATTATAAAAACCCCAGGGTTCGCTACTCCTTGTCGAAGTTTCCCCGTATGTTCCAGAAAGATGAAAGATAGTTGCCCGGTTATCACTCGTCCAGGTAAATCCCGCTAAGCCACTCCAGTTACCCAACTCCTTATCCCAGCCACCATCCCATCCCCCCGTTGCGCTGCCAGTGACGGCCCCTCCAAGAACCAGTAGATTCTCAGTGAGGGGATAGTTTGCCAAGATACCCGTATGGGTAAAAGGCTCACCCACATTAAGGGTGTAGGCGCGTGTATAAAAAAAATTGTCAGGCGCTGGGACTGTTTCAAAACCGGTCGGCGTATAAAAATGACCTACTTTGACATTGAATCCATTTCCAATGGGTGCGTAGGCTTCCAAATAAGTTTGTGGAAGCGCAATACCATAAGTTCGTGTAGAAGAGCAGCATAAATCCAGATCCCAGTTGTTTCTATTTAATGGCTCACCTGTATTGACATCGAAGGTTGGAACACCAAAAGCCTGGGTAAAAATGGCATCTGTCCCGAACATGAAATCAACGCGACCACCGAAATCCCATGCGCTACCTACCGAAACTACGGAGCGGCGCATAAACAAATTAAGCTGGTTAAGCTGAAACTGATTGGCTTGATCAGCAAAAATTACCGGGCCATTATAGCCATCGGACTGGCTAGGATTAAAAGTTGCGCCACCGTTAATCCATCCTCCTACCTCTAATCGGCCATTCCTAAGAAAGTTTTTAAGATTATTAGCCTGGAGATTTTCTGGGTGTGTTGCAATAAACAACATAATGATTGTTACAGCGAATAGCAATCCGGCAGGGGATCTGAGTATATATACCAATTCTTTTTTCTACTCCGCTGATAATTAACAATCAAATATTAATTCACTTTTTTAATTAAAGGATTCACTCATACCAGTCCAGCTTGTAGCTAATAAAAAACGAGCAAAAATCTACTATCGATACCAGTCAAGCCATCGCTCTAATCTGAAAAAAATTCACGCGCTTTTTCCATCCAAGATTTTGCCCGCGGGCTATGGCGAGAGTTATCTTTCTGACTCAGCTCTTCCAATTCTTGCAGCAGCTCTTTTTGGCGTGCCGTCAGATTGACAGGGGTTTCTACAATAACATGGCACAAGAGATCACCAATAGTATGCCCCCGCACACCTTTTATTCCTTTACCACGTAAACGGAAAATCTTTCCGGTTTGTGTTTCTGGTGAAATCTTAATTCTTGCGTGACCATCCAAAGTGGGCACCTCGATCTCTCCACCCAAGGCAGCCGTTGCAAAACTGATAGGTATTTCGCAATGCAAATCGTTACCATCTCGCTGAAACACCGAGTGACTTGATAAGTGGATAACTACATAAAGATCTCCAGGCGGTCCACCATTGATTCCCGCCTCACCCTCACCGGATATACGAATGCGATCCCCTTCATCAACACCCACTGGAATTTTAATAGTCAGCGTTTTGTGCTCCTTAACACGTCCCGCACCGTAACAAGTCGAACAAGGTGAAGTAATGATTTTTCCGCTACCATGACATTTTGGGCACGTTTGCTGAATAGAAAAGAAACCTTGCTGCATTCGAACTTGACCATGACCATCACATGTTGTACATGTTACTGGCGAGGTGCCTGGTTTAGCGCCAGAACCATGACAGGTCTCACACATCACCATGGTGGGAATGCGAATCTTAGTTTCAGCACCACGTGCAGCTTGCTCTAAAGTTATCTCCAAGTTATAGCGCAGATCAGCCCCACGATGAACATTGGATCGCCCTCCTCCACTACGCATGCCAAAAATATCACTAAAGATATCGCTAAAGGCATCGCCAAATCCATGGGCTCCCGCACCGGCTGCGCTCGCATCGACACCTGCATGACCATATTGATCGTAAGCTGCACGTTTACTCGAATCAGAGAGTATCTCGTAAGCTTCTTTCGCTTCTTTGAAACGCTCTTCTGCCTTGGCATCACCCCCATTCCTGTCTGGGTGATATTTCATCGCTAGCTTGCGATAAGCTTTCTTAATTTCATTCTCGTCAGCATCTCTGCCAACACCGAGAACATCATAATAATCGCGTTTACTCATAAAAATTTCCTGCGGTCAGGATGTAAATCAAAACAGCTCAATTTAATTAATTACTGACTTAAATATAGATAGACGCCAAAACGCAGAGAAAGCAAGGTTTTTCCTCTATCCCTGCACCTCTGCGCCTTGATATTTTTTTATTGTAAAACTTTAAATTTATTTCTTGTCTTTCACCTCTTCAAATTCAGCATCAACGACTTCTCCTTCTACCGTTTTCTCGTCTTTTTTAGAAGAAGCCGATTCACTCCCCCCCTTCGTTTGTGCTGATTGCGCTTGATCTTGTGAATAAATTTTCTCGGCTAGCTTTTGAGACGCTTCCGTTAAAGCCTTGGTTTTACCTTCAATTACCTCTTTATCATTCGATTTAAGCGCTTCCTCCGCATCCTTCAGAGCCGATTCAATTTTTGATTTTTCATCATCCGACAATTTATCACCGTATTCTGTTAGCGATTTTCTGACAGAATGGATCATGGCATCACATTGGTTGCGACTATTGACAAGCTCCAGCGCTTTCTTGTCTTCTTCTGCATGCGCTTCAGCATCCTTGACCATGCGCTGAATCTCATCCTCTGACAGGCCTGAACTCGCTTGTATTTTGATTTTATTTTCCTTACCAGTCGCCTTGTCCTTGGCTGATACATGCAAAATGCCATTCGCATCAATATCGAAGGTCACCTCAATTTGCGGCATACCACGAGGTGCTGGTGGAATATCTGTCAAATTAAATTGTCCCAAGCTTTTGTTACCCGATGCCATTTCACGCTCGCCTTGCAGCACATGAATGGTTACTGCAGTCTGGTTATCATCCGCAGTCGAGAATACCTGCTGCGCTTTAGTTGGGATCGTTGTATTCTTCTGGATCAACTTGGTCATGACACCCCCTAGCGTTTCAATACCAAGCGACAAAGGCGTAACATCCAATAACAGCACATCTTTAACATCACCTTTTAGGACGCCTCCTTGAATGGCCGCTCCGATTGCAACAGCTTCATCGGGGTTGACATCTTTGCGCGGTTCCTTGCCAAAGATTTCCTTGACTTTGTCCTGTACTTTAGGCATGCGGGTCTGTCCGCCAACCAGAATGACATCGTCAATATCGGAAAAAGATAGGCCAGCATCCTTGATTGCTATCCGGCAAGGTTCGATTGTGCGTTGGATCAAATCTTCCACGAGGCTTTCCAGCTTGGCACGAGTAATCTTAACGGCGAGGTGTTTTGGCCCCGAAGCATCCGCCGTAATATAAGGCAAATTGACTTCTGTCTGCTGACTGGATGACAATTCAATTTTGGCTTTTTCTGCCGCATCTTTCAGACGTTGCAGCGCAAGTATGTCCTTCTTCAGATCAATACCGCTTTCTTTCTTGAATTCACTGACTAGATATTCAATCACGCGCGAATCAAAATCCTCACCTCCCAAGAAGGTATCACCATTTGTGGCCAGTACTTCAAACTGATGCTCGCCTTCCACTTCAGCAATTTCAATGATAGAAATATCAAAGGTACCGCCCCCCAAATCATATACAGCGATTTTGCGGTCTCCTTCTTTTTTATCCATGCCAAATGCTAGCGCTGCCGCAGTTGGCTCATTAATGATCCGTTTGACTTCGAGACCAGCAATGCGACCCGCATCTTTTGTTGCTTGGCGCTGGGAATCGTTGAAGTAGGCCGGAACGGTGATGACCGCTTCTGTCACCGGTTCTCCCAGGTAATCTTCCGCGGTTTTCTTCATTTTCATTAGCACTTGCGCGGAAATCTCAGGTGGTGCAATTTTTCTGCCACGCACCTCGACCCAAGCATCATTATTATCTGCTCGCACAATGCTGTAAGGTACCATTTTTATGTCTTTCTGGACCATTTCTTCGTCAAAACGGCGGCCGATGAGACGTTTTATCGCAAACAAAGTATTCTTGGGATTGGTTACAGCTTGCCGTTTGGCCGATGCACCGACAAGAATTTCATTATCCTCCGTATACGCTACAATTGACGGCGTCGTACGCGTACCTTCCGAATTTTCAATGACCTTGGGCTTGCCACCTTCCATTACAGCGACGCACGAGTTAGTCGTGCCCAGGTCAATACCGATTATTTTTGACATATTTACTCGATCCTTTTAAGTAATAACTAAAAACTTATCACATGTTCCGAAGTGGAGATGTTTACTCCAATTTCAAGCATCTTTGGCTTTTGCGACTGCCACCATCGCCGGGCGTATCACCCGATCATGCAACAGGTATCCTCTCTGCAAAACCTGCGTAACCGTATTCGGAGCAAGCTCCGATTCCACCATACACATTGCCTGATGTAGATGAGGATCGAATTTTTCACCGACAGGATTGATCACTTTAATATTAAATTTTTCGAAAACGGCAACAAGCTGCTTATGCGTTAGTTCCACACCATTTTTAAAATTTTCCAGCGTTGCATTTTCTACTGCGAGTGCAGCTTCAAGGCTATCCATCACAGCCAGCAATTCGCTAGAAAATTTCTCAATGGCGTATTTATGTGCATTGGCAATATCTGACTGAGCACGTTTACGGATATTATCGGCCTCTGCTTTAGCACGTAACCAAGCATCATGATGTTCAGCAGCACGTAATTCAGCTTCCTTCAACAATTGCTCAAGACTGGGTGTCATCTCACTTTGCGAGGCTGCTTCATCGCCATCCTTGGCTGTCGTTAGTTCATTCGTTTCTCCGCTGACTTGAATTAACTCTTGCTCTTCTGCTTGTGGTTTATTTGATTCTTGCATACTCATCTCCCGTTTTGGAATAGTTATATTGGGATAGTTAATCTGATTTCAATCGATATGAACAACAAAAATACTCAATCCAAATTAGGTGGTGCATCTACTCTTCAATACTGTATTGTGGAGAAAAATATCAAACAGTTATATCTAATTACCGATATTCTCCGCCAACCGTGCCGCCAAACCGGTGTAATTCTCCGGGGTAAGCTTCAATAGTCGATTTTTCTCGGCCTCCGGTATATCGAGACTTTGAATAAAGCAATGCAAGGTTTCCTGAGTAATATTGGTTTTTCCGCGTGTGAGTGCTTTTAGTTGCTCATAAGGATTGGCTACCCCATAACGGCGCATAACCGTCTGAATAGGTTCAGCTAACACCTCCCATGCATCTTGCAAATCTTGCTGTAATTTCACATGATTAATTTCAAGCTTGTTCAATCCTTTTATACAGGAATCATAGGCTAACAACGTATGTCCTAGTGCCACACCCATATTGCGCAGTACTGTTGAATCCGTTAAATCACGCTGCCAGCGCGATATCGGTAATTTATCGCTTAAATGCCTGAGTAATGCATTGGCTATTCCTAGATTTCCTTCCGAATTCTCGAAATCGATAGGATTTACCTTATGCGGCATCGTAGAAGAACCAATTTCCCCTTCCTTGGTTTTTTGCCGAAAGTAGCCTAACGAAATATACCCCCAGATATCACGATCCATATCCAACAAGACATTGTTCACGCGTGCGACTGCATCGAATAACTCTGCAATGGTGTCATGAGGCTCTATCTGGGTCGTGTAGGGATTAAAAACCAAACCAAGTTTTTCAACAAAAATACACGCAAATTTCTCCCAATCCAGCATGGGATAAGCAACGGTATGTGCATTGTAATTTCCCACTGCACCATTGATTTTCCCAAGAATTGCCACATTCGCAATTTGCTCGTAGCCACGTTGTAAGCGATACACCACATTAGCAATCTCCTTGCCCATCGTAGTAGGTGTAGCCGGTTGACCATGCGTTCGGGAAAGCATCGAGACATCCATCGATCGATGAGCCAATCCCATCAAATTACCAATGATCCGCTTGAGCATTGGCAGTATCACTCGATCTCTACTATCCTTCAGCATGAGTCCGTGCGAAAGATTATTGATGTCTTCCGAAGTACATGCAAAGTGGATAAATTCAGATACGCGACTCACCTCAGTATTCTTAGCCAAGGATGTCTTCAACCAATATTCGACCGCTTTAACATCATGGTTGGTATGCTTTTCTATCGCTTTAATTGCTTCAGCATCGCTAATTGAAAAATTCTTTGCTAAAAGATCTAGCTGTGTAATCGTAGCAGGAGAAAAAGCAGGTACTTCTGTAATAAGTGGCTCATCACTTAACGACTTAAGCCATTCTATCTCGACTTGCACACGATAACGAATCAACGCAAATTCGCTGAAATAAGGCCGCAAATCAGCAACCTTGCTATAGTATCGACCATCAAGCGGAGAAAGTGCGTAAATTGGGGAAAAGCTCATCAATTGTTATCCTAGTTTTAGCCGCCATTTTAGCACAGCCCGATATCCCCTTGAGGATGCTCAATCGTATAATCGGCATCTGAAAGTATAATTACAAGGACAAAACGATGAAATTGGTTGGATCACTTACCTGCCCTTTTGTACGTAAGACCCGTATCGTTCTTGCTGAAAAAGAGATTTCTTATAACTTTGAAATCGACATACCCTGGAGCACAGATACCCATAATGCTAATTACAACCCCCTAGGAAAAGTCCCTCTCTTAATCATG
Source organism: Nitrosomonas nitrosa (assembly GCF_003051105.1). GTDB lineage: Bacteria > Pseudomonadota > Gammaproteobacteria > Burkholderiales > Nitrosomonadaceae > Nitrosomonas > Nitrosomonas nitrosa. The sequence goes on from NZ_QAOO01000045.1 coordinate 9,492, forward strand.
GAGGACGGTAAAACACTGTTCGATTCTCGTGTCATTGTTGAATATTTGGATACTTTTAATAACCCTAACCCGGTTTCACACCTTATTCCTGCGACGGGGCCTCAACGTTGGTTGGTAAAACGCTGGGAAGCACTTGCGGATGGTATCTGTGAAGCGGCAGCGAATGTTTATTATGAACGCAAACGGCCTGAGGGGTTACAAAGTCCAGAATGGATCACACGTCAGCATAAGAAAATTGAACTGAGTTTAGCAGCCGCAGCTATGGAATTAGGCAGCAATAACTGGTGTGCAGGAGAAACAATAACTTTAGCCGATATCGCATTAGGTTGTGCAATTGGTTACTTAGCATTTCGTAACCTTCAAACTGAATGGAGTCAATCCTACCCCAATCTCACCAAGTTGATTGACAAATTGGAACAGCGACAATCCTTCATCAGTACAGCACCCAGGGAATAATTTGATTAGTCAGTCAGTTTAGCCATTACCCCAATCGCTTAAGTTGCCTTCATCTTTGATCGATCGAAGATCAATTAGGATTTCGATCGATAGGAAGCTTTAATACTTTGCTCAGTATGGGTAAAGTTTTCCAAAAACGTACCCGCTGATCGGCCACATCATCACATGATGACTCCTCCACCCAAACACACATTGCTTTCATATACCACAACAGACTGACCAGGCGTCACAGCCCATTGCGGCTGAGCAAACTCAATTTGGCAGTTATCTTGATCAATGTTTGTAATAGCACAAGGCGCATCAATCTGCCGATAACGCGTTTTCGCCGCATAAACCCAATTACAGTGGGGTGACCTCCCGCTAATCCACGTGAGATCGGTAGCGGATAGCGCCGCGCTGAGCAATGCGGGATGATCATGTCCCTGAACGACGATCAACACATTGTTGGCAGTATCTTTACCAGCAACAAACCATGGCTTCTCATTGCCGTCTTTGGTTCCACCAATACCGAGTCCTTGCCGCTGGCCGAGAGTGTAATACATAAGACCGATGTGCTTACCGATCACCTTGCCCTCCAGAGTTTGTATCTCCCCGGGTTCATGCGGCAAATATCGGTTGAGGAATTCACGAAAAGGCCGTTCACCAATGAAGCAGATACCCGTGCTATCTTTCTTAGAAGAATTAGGTAAGTTGTGTATCAACGCAATTTGTCGCACCTCTCGCTTGTATAGATGACCAATTGGAAAGAGTGTTTTTGCAAGCTGTTCCTGAGTTAAACGGTAGAGAAAATAGCTTTGGTCCTTGTTACCATCCTCACCTTTCAACAACTGATACAACCCATTGACATGACGTACCTGGGCATAATGGCCTGTCGCAATATAATCAGCACCGAGGGCAATCGCATGATCAAGAAAGGCTTTGAATTTGATTTCAGCATTGCACAGTACATCTGGGTTAGGCGTTCGCCCCATTCGATACTCAGCAAGAAACGAACTAAATACACGTTCCTTGTACTCTGCCGAAAAATTGATCACTTCAAGTGGAATATTTATGATATCGGCTACGGAAGCTGCATCAATAAAATCCTGCCGCGAGGAGCAATACTCATCGGTATCGTCATCCTCCCAATTTTTCATGAACAAACCTAAGACTTCATAGCCTTGTTCCTTCAACAGCAAGGCTGAGACTGAGGAATCCACTCCGCCTGACATTCCCACGATGACACGTTGTTTTTTCATGAATTTAGTCGTAATGCGTAAAAATCTCTAAAGAATAACGTTTTCCAGCTAGATAATCGTCAATACATTGCATAACAAGCGGGCTGCGGTGACAGTCTCTACGATCGCGAATCTCACTCAGATCAAACCAGGCAGCACGCAAAATTCCACTGTCTAGCATTCGACCAGCATCAAATTCAGTCACAGTACCGCTAAAAGCAAAACGTATAAAAGTTGTATTTGTTTTATTAGAATGCCAATGATATATACCCACCAGCCAGTGAGGAATGAAAGTATAGGCAGTTTCTTCCAGCACTTCACGAACACATGCCTGGATGATAGATTCGTTTGGCTCCAAATGACCGGCAGGTTGATTTAATTGAATCCCCCATTCCTGCTGATCTTCCTCAACCAACAGATATTTGCCTGCACGTTCAATAATGGCTGCAACCGTGACATTAGGCTTCCAGATCATAACTACCCTATGAATTAATATCGCAAACCGTGTTTATAAATCTTGTTATCATCCAACGTATGTCCATCTCTAGTGAGCTTAGTTTGCTATGCATATTTCAATCATTATTCCGGCCTATAACGAAGAGCGCTTGATCAGCCTGTGCTTGCAATCAGTTTTCGAGGCAATCGCGGCGAATCGAGATTTTGGTTTTACTCATGAAGTTATTGTGGTGGACAATAATTCTACTGATAATACCGCTGTTCTGGCAAAAAAGGCTGGAGCACGCGTGATTTTCGAACCCATCAATCATATTGCAAGAGCACGCACTGCAGGTGCCGCTGCTGCTACGGGTGACTGGTTTATATTTCTCGATGCAGATTGCGTGCTAAACGAGAAATTATTAGCCGATATCTTCCAATTGATCAAGGAAGGCAAACATGTTGGTGCCGGCAGTACCTTACTGATGCCTGGGCTGCCATGGTGGGCTCAAGCCATATTAAATTTTTGGACGATGCTCTCCGTCTTATTCGGATGGGCAGCCGGTGCATTAATGGTGTGCAATGCCAAAGCATTCCGAGAAATTGGTGGCTTTAACTTGGCACTTTATGCAGCCGATGAAATTGAGTTTAGCCAAAAACTCAAAAAATGGGGAAAAACGCGCAAACTTAAATTTAAGATTTTATCCTCCCATCCACTCGAAACATCAGGTAGAAAAATACAGCTCTACAGTGGACGAGAAGTATTCTTACAGTTCATGCGCCTTATCTTTCGTCCGTACCGAACATTGCATGACAAGAAATGGCTATCGATTTGGTACGACGGGCGGCGTTAATTGACATTCCTATAACAAGGGCAATTATGGATGCTACTGAGAATACACACAAAAAAGCCTATTCTATGCGCTGGACACACGTATTGCTTATTGTTTTACTCACCATCCTAATAACCATAACCGGAACATACTGGATACTTAAAACCTATTTTTTTACTTCAGCCTTTACACCAGTAACGCTCAATGCAAAAGAAGAGAAAATCCTCGAAGCCAAATTGAATGCACTCGGCTATGAACCCGAGCACCCATCCCCGAAGAACGAAAGCGACGAGCTTGATGAGAATGGTTTTCTAAAACCTGAGCCCTATTCTGAAGAAAATGCAATACGCGAAATAAGTTTCAATGAACGGGAGTTAAATGCGATACTGGCTAAAAATACCGATCTTGCACAAAAACTTGCTATTGATCTCTCCGCTGACCTGGTTAGCGCAAAACTGCTCATTCCGCTTGAAGAAGATTTTCCGGTATTGGGTGGTAAAACACTTCGTTTTAATGCCGGCATCGGAATGGCTTACCAACATGACAAACCCGTCATAGTACTCAAGGGTATAAGTTTCATGGGTATTCCCATCCCCAATGCTTGGCTAGGAGACCTGAAAAATATCGATCTTGTCGGTGAATTTGGTGTCGATCCTGGATTCTGGCGGTCTTTTTCAGCAGGTATAGAAAACATTAAAGTCACTGATGATCAAATTAATATTAAATTCAAAGAGTAATCGTACTCCTAGTACAGATTACGCCAGTTAATATCACCCGGTAAAGCCGACAGAAATTTACTACATTACTTCAGGATTCACTTTCCTAGCCTCCTGTAGCGCCCAAATTTCATATAAAACCAAACAGTTGGTTTACTAGAAATCCATACAGTTTAATTGCTCTTACTTAGAAAAGGACTAAAAGTTGCTCCTAAGCATGATCTAGTTTATCCTTTGCTCCCTGTCATCGATAGGCAGCCTATTGTTAAAAAAGGAGAAGTGACCGAGTGGTTGAAGGTGCACGCCTGGAAAGCGTGTGTACGGCTTATCACCGTACCGCGGGTTCGAATCCCGCCTTCTCCGCCATTGCACCTTAAGCAAGATACTGATTTATAACGATTATATGTTATTGAATAAGGTCTTGTTCTTGCCG
>NZ_QAOO01000046.1 GCF_003051105.1 Nitrosomonas nitrosa
GCCTCTCCCTAATGCCGAAGCCTCAGCGGCAGCAAACAACCGCCTCATGCGCTCATCCAATGTCCATGCAAGTTTATTAAATCTGATTCGTATTGGCTCAATGATGTCATCTTCAATTATCATGAAGACACTATACTATTTTCCGACTTATTTGTTACAGTTATTTATTTACAATTCCTTAACCCATCCCTGACTTTTTCATTGGTTAGTTTGTTGTTGTATTAGCGGTTGGTAAAACACTCGCAGTCATTTTTCCTTCTAACAGGTAACAGTTACTACTGATCTGCATGATATGGGTATGGTAAAGCAATCTAATCTGCAATACTGCGCTTAGCGTCTGATCATCAGCAGTTAATTGTTTATGCTGTTTAGCGGCAGGGTGTTATTTAGATTATTGACAGAGGCAGGCTAATGGGTGACCCCTATCTTGATGCTGACCATTGCCTATTTCGATAAGCTTGGTTTGCCTCGTCTCTCATGACCTCAACTTCTCAAACCGCCTAGTGCGGACCCACATGTTGGGTGGTGTGGGAAGGGCTCGGTCAGGTATACTGAGCCCCTATCCCGATGCTTTTGGTTTCCTTGTTTTAGGCTGTTTTCGAGAAGGTGGTTCTTCTCTCTTTTTAATTTTGTCTCTGAAATGTACAGTTGGCAAAATTAACATGCCATGAATAGATCTGGCTGAGAGAGTCATTACTTGTTCGCGAATCGCGCCGTAAAGCATAGAGCAGCCATTCACGGTAATAAGATCTTCACGCTCCTCTATTGGAACATTCTTATTGATATGGAAGTCACCATATACACATACGTCAACATCGTAGGGCGCAATTTTTCCAACTCGATTTGCAATTGAGACACGAAGTATTACTCGATAAAACGACTGATCTTCGTCATTATTTAATATATGTGTCTCTGATCCTTCTTGAATCTCAACTCCATTAAAATCAAACGAAGTAGCATCTTGAACTGTTGGCCTGTCTGGATCGTGAGGCCATACCTTAATGCCAACGAAACATATTTTTATAAGTTGAATGAAACTAGGCAGCATCTTGCAAGTGCAAAGCTGTTTTATGACGATTCATAACACGGGTAGTCGACTGATTGCCGTCAAATTTGAGACCTTGCATATCATCTTGTGCTAGCTTATTAGCTATTACTTTTATGGTTTCTTTATCCTCGCTGATTTGTTTTAGATTTAAATATAAGTTGCATCCCAGGCTACGAGACAATTTAACCATGCTTTCAATTGTCAAATTGGCATCACCACGGAAGATCTTGGAAACATAAGCGGCACTGGTATCGAGCGCTTTTGCTATATCTTTATAACTTTTCCCAGAAGCTCTACGTTGGCGCTCAAGTTCTAGAGCAAAATCAAGCTTCGCTGAGTCCATCCAAAATTCATCGGTTTTCTTTGCTTTATCCAATATCTCACGCATGAATTTACTCATTCTCATTTTTAATCCTCCCTCACTTCTATCAAAGAGTCTTTCTTTATAGACTCAAAATATTCTTTGTATGCACTTATCGCTTTATTGACGACTTTTTTATTCGATTTTTGTGTTTTCTTTACGATAATTTCAGTGCATACGACAATCATATTTCCTTTACCATGAAAATAAATCAGGCGTAACTTGCCACGAATAAATTCAAATATCTTTGGGTCAGAATTAATTAAATGCGATTGCTCGCTTGAAAATTATTGCAAACCACATTTTGCGGCTCTATCAAGCATATCAAGCAATCCGATGTAGTTCTTTTCATAATTTGAATCGCTTCTTGTAAATGCATCTTCTATTGGACAGCAATCATCGCACATGATTGCTGAGATAATATATTGGTCTTCCGCCAATATTTTTAATTTCATTTTGCGATTATTAACCTATAGGTTAATTTTTGTCAAATTGATTCACGGTAAGTTTGGAATCTCTAGGGCAGTATCGCGGCGACGTAGTGCATTCGTGTTACACCTCATATTTTCGGGCTAAGCGGTTGCGCTAGTCTGAAGCGGAGGCTCACCCTGTCTGATGTACATAGCAGCTGCTTTTTTAAGCTGATCTGCGTATTGGTAGATATCAGAAAGATCATTAATGGTTACTATTTTTTCTTCTTTTTCATCAAATAAACCAATAGTCAATCTTGCTGGATTGTTAAATCTCAGGCGGCAAATAGGTTTTCGGTTATTATCATCGAACAAAATTGCGCAGTAGCTTTTTGCATCTCTCATAGCCACTCTCTTTGGATCGACAATTTCACGCAGTATCGCGCGAATGATACGGAATGCTTCTAATTCTTCAGCGGTGGTATTGATTTCGCTTACTTCTGCAGTAGCATTCGACTCATCAACCTTAGATTCTCTGTCAGGCTCCATCGCCATCTTCAATCTCTCGTTGATTTTGTCACCAATAAATTGTTGAAAGGCATTCTTGGTGATTTGAGTGAATTGTTCTTTGATAGCTGGGGTCATTCGTTTGCCGTTTAGAACTTCGGCACACACAACTCTGACAAAATCTTCAGAAGGATTCGCCATCCAATCAGCAAGAACATTACGAATTGCTCGTGTATATTTGAGGTCGCTTGCAGTGTTCAAAATCAATTCGACATCGAATGCTGATTTTGTAAATTTCTTTAACTCATCAACATGCTGGTCTTTGAAATCGAGAATATTGAATTCGAAAAATGGTTTTTCATCCATTCGATTGGGTTGCTCAAGATCAGTAAAGAAGCGATAAGTGACACCATTTGTCAGCACTGCAAATCGTGCTTCGGTAACATGGAAATAACGAAACAACTGGGATGCATGGTTTATGCCCAAGTCGCCGCCACTTTTCTTGCATTCAAACAAAATGATGGGTTTGCCATTCATCAAAATGGCGTAATCAACTTTTTCTCCTTTTTTCGTTCCAACGTCTGCGATCAATTCAGGAGTCACTTCTGTGGGATCGAATACGTTGTAGCCCAGTATCTGTATGAAAGGCATAACGAGAGCGGTTTTAGTTGCTTCTTCTGTTTGTATCGTATCCTTTATTTTCTTGATGCGAAGCGAAAGCTCTTTGAGTTGATCAATCAGATCCATATTTAATTCTCCTTGATAAATTATTCTTAATTCTTATTTCATTTAATTATCGGAAATGGTTTTAAATTCCTTAAATAAAATCTAGACTTCCGACCCTTTGTAAATAACCCTCATAAACCAGGTATGCATTAGGATCGTCGTGCCCTGAAAAATCATCGCTTTCTTTACGTAACACGCGCCACTTGCTAGCGCCCAAAACGGGACTGAGCGGAAGACGAATTGCATTACCGAATGCAGTGGGCTGAATGAATCCATTCATGATGCTGCAATCATGGCATCACGACACGCCAGAGAAATATATTGACCCACTCCTTGTAACTGAATATAGTTACACCATGAACAAAGCAGACAAACTTATCGAGAAATTGCGCAACAGCCCGAATGGGATCGGCTTTACTGATTTTGAAGCCGCCCTCGCACGACTGGGATGGAAATTCGATCGCCAATCGGGAAGCCATAGATTATGGATATCGCCAAAGGGCGCAAGATTACCCCTTCAAGCCAACGGGCCAAAGGCAAAGGGTTATCAGGTAAAACAATTTCTCAAAATTTATGACCAGGAGGAAAAGATTTGAGCGATAAATTCGATGGTTACACAGTGGAAATTTTCTTAGATGAGGATGATGATTGGCTGGCAAGACTTGAAGAAATGCCCAGTATTTCGGCTTTTGCCGATTCTCCAGAAAAAGCTTTGGCAGAGCTTGAGGTTGCGTGGGAATTAGCTAAAGAGAGCTACCTGGCCAATGGCGAGGAAATACCTACCGCACCATCTCGACGCAAATACAGCGGACAATTTAATATTCGCATCGATAAACGGCTACATCGTGCTCTTGCCATTGAAGCTGCGCGCGCCGGACTGAGCCTGAATGCTTTGGTAGCAAAAAAACTAGCAGAATCCTCTATTTGACGCAATCGGCTCGTGAACTGAGAATAAAGTCATTCAAGAGATTGTCGAATGGCTGAGTTCAGATTAGCGTTGATTTATCAGGAGTGATTGCTGCAAGCAAAGGTATTATCACTGCCGAGATATTCCCATTGCTCAATCAGGCGGTTCATGCCGTTGCCCAACAAACAAGAATCGACTGGCTGGAATCGGTTGAACACACCTGAATATGGCGGGGAGAAAAAGTTGCTTACAAAGCGACGACAGTGGCAGATGGTCAACGACTTTGAAGCACTGGTGTGGGCTGATTACAAGTACGCGGAAGAAATCGAGCAAGGCCGCCTGCCCAAGGATCTGAAGCGTATGCTCGATATCAACCTGAAGGTGCGAACATCACGAAAAAGAAATCGATACCCGATTATTCCGTTTCAGCACAATACGCCGGGCGCAAATGCTACAGATCAGGCAATGCCAGAAGATATTTATTATCTGGCCAAAGTGCTGTCGCCCTCTTTTGTGACTGGACAAACACAAAGGATATCAGGCACTGGCGCATACGATATTAAGCCAAGAAAACGATTGACGGTAAATCAGAAAATTCTTTATTCTGTACCTGACCCCTATCTTCCTAGACGGTGCGCACCTGTTCACGTGTGGCTTCAAATTCACGGGAGACTTGCAGCTCGGCTCGAGTCTGCGCGATGGCCTCGGTTTGCGCTTGTTTGATGGCGGCCTCGAGGGTGGAGGCTTGATCGGCCAGACAGCCGTTCTTGCCATTTTCATGGCCGTGTTGGTAGCCGATGCCAAGCAGCGTGAGTGCACCAAGCAAAACCACTAACCAGAACCAGGGTGAAAGCAACGGAATCATTTGCCGCCGCCTTGCGTGCACAGTTCATATTCCTGCTGGCGGCGCTTTTTAAGTCCAGCCATGACACGCCCACCAGCGCGGTTCCAACGCAGAATCTCAGCACACGCCCCGGCGTAATCCGGCGGAGTTTGCTTTAATTTCTTGACCAGGGTGGATTTGCAGAAGGCTGCTGCGCCGATGTTGTAGGCGAGGCTGACGAATGCATCGGCTTCATGCGGATAGACCGGCACATCGCCGACGCAGCCCGCTATCCGGGCCGCGATGTCGTTTGCATCGCGGTAGAGCAATCCCAGTGCCCGCTCGGGGGTGATCTTGTCGCCCGCTTTGACGTTTTCAGTGGTGCCAAAGCCGATAGTCTGCACCCCGACGCCATCATCATAGGCACTGCCACGGTAGCCCTCGAACCCGGCAATCGTTACCAGTGCGGCAGCGGATAGGCCAATCAAGGCATTGCGCTTATTCATCATCGGCAATCTCCTCATTACCCAGAACATGCGCGGGCAACGGCTGCATATCGTTACCTAGCCAATTGGTCACCGAAAATCCTGGGCATGCTTTTTTGACGTTGGGCAGATCGCGATGGCCCAGCACGATGGGCGGGTGGCTATCGCCCTGCAAGAGCATGACATGCTCTTGCAGTTTGCAGACGTTGTCCCGTAAGGCTACCCATTGCTCAAGTGTGAATTTGTTTGTGCCGATTAAACAAATGCCCAGGCTCTTGCTGTTATAGCCTTGCGCATGCGCACCCACCTCGTCCAGGTGACGGCCGGTGGCGACTGTGCCATTGGTGTAGATTACGAAGTGGTAACCGATGGCGGCAAGATCCGGGTTTTGCCATTGTCTGAATTCAGCAGAGCGCTTGAATCCACGCTCATGGTGCCAGCGGTCGATGTCGCTGACAGAAAAATGCTTGCCGTTCGGTGTGGCCGTGCAGTGAATGATGATACTTTTGATTTGTCGTGTCATGCCGCCATGATGGCGGAAGACATGGGGTGGAATAAGGCGGAAGGAAGACCGCCGGTGGGTTGCGGGCGGATGGAGTTAATAGGTTAGGGATGTATCTTGTATGCGTCCCAAGGATGTTTAGCCCAGATTTGATACAAAATATGCTTCAAGGTAGTATATGGTTTCAATGTTTATGCTTGAAAATCTTTCTCATAATCCAATTTCCATCAGCAAACATGATTAGTGGCGACCACCTTATCACTTCAGCTTCTGTTTCGGAATGAAAAATTACATGAAGCCTATGATAAGGATATTCTTTACTGGTACCGATAACTTCATCATAAGCAACCATATCTAATCCAAAATATTTTGTCCCACTTCCTGGATCTTTTTCCTCTTTTCCTATAAAGCTAGCCATTAGGACTGGAATATCTTGCTCATCTATTGTTGGTAGATCCACAAACACCAACGTTTGACTATTTTTATCGTAATGGAGTGAGTAATACCTGTTTAATGGTTCGATCACTCCATCTTCTATTGCACCAGGAACTGGGCCATAGCTTTGCCAAATACCATCGATGAAACTTAGATCACGTTCTTCTTCGGCTAATGCAGCCAATGGCAAGATTAGTAATACTAGAAGCGCTAATTTAATGAAGTACTTAAACATAACGTTGCCTACTTTATATTTTAAAAAAGAGGTTGTATAACCTGACCTTGGCACGCATTTATGTGTGCCAGACTGTGAACTTACCAAGTTTTCAATTGATCACGCGATTCCTGATTTCAGTTAAAAGTTCTTGAGCTGATGCTGATCCAGAAATATATGGGACTTTTATCCTTTCACCTCTCAAGGTAACACCATATGGTTCGGTATATGTCAAACCTCCACTTTCTGGATCATCCAAATGTATCAAGCTTGCTATGGTACCGATCCCATATGTTTCATTATCCGGATTTCTACCCAGGAAGAAGAGCTTTTCACCCTCTCTATCCTTTATAGCTTCCTCACTTGTGGCACTTTCCAAATTTTCAAAATATCTAAAAATGATCATTGATTGATCTCCTGCATAAAATAGATCATCACCTTTGATCACTTCTTTGATATAGATTGGAATATCAATCTTAGGCAGTCCTATTGAAAAGAAGGTTTCTTTATCTTTCTCGGCTAGCAATGCGGCATCGTCTCCATAGCCATAGAAATTTCCAGATTCAGCAATTTCACCGAATGTACCCACAACGATGATAACTGAATTTTCTATAAGATCATCAAGGTTTTCTGGTGGTGGGCTATGAAGAGCAATGCCAGACAAAGCGGTTCCAGAAAATAGAAATATGAGTACATATAAAAGATGGCGTGCTTTTTTCATTATTTATTTCCTCCGAAGATTAATAGCAGAAATACTATTTATATCGAGATAGATCGCCATTCTTAGGGGTACCATGCACCGAGTACAGTGAAGTCTGATGTCTGTAGGGTAGTATACAAAGGCGAGCAATTAACCGCTGGCACCATAATGGTGTTAGCGTTGTTACAAACAACAGCGTGACCCAAACCTAATGTATGTCCAAACTCATGTCGAATAAGAAAATTCTTATTGGCTAAGGTTGGAGGATTGGGGAAAGCAGATATGCCTGTATATGCATTGTTGATCTTTATATAACCGAAGTCAGCTTTCTTGGTCGTTTTATTACAGTGACCAGTCCATACACCTGATTCCGTTATGCATATGTCGCCATTCGAGTTATAGGCTAGAGATAATGCCCTCAAAGTTGTCCAACCCCAATTGGCTTCATGGAAGGCTACATTTTTGGAATAAGGAGGGTCTAAGTGACTTGGTCCGGCAACGAAGGTAAAACCTGCTGTGCCGTAATCTACAGCTGCTGGGGTGTATGCATCATTATAAGTTGGCGCAAGATTTCTAAAAACTATGTTAGTTTTGTGTGCAAACCTATAGCCAAGATCAGTTGGTGAGGCAAACAAAGTATTAGGCGCTATTGCTAGAATTAAAGCTAGAGATAAAAGCTGCTTCATTTTTTTCATCAGTTTCTCCCCACTAAACCCATAATAGGTAGTGAATAATATGGATTTGAACACTAGATCTACACATTTCATCAGTGTATTCGGGGTCAGGTCCAGAATAATGAAAAACATGTGTATAATCCACCCCATTCAAGACCAGTCCGTTTAGAATTTCTGGATACACTTTATCATGCAAATTCATGCAGGTTTCACCGAAACCATGCATGAAATCGGTGATGATCAGCTTTAGATTTCAGATAGCCCTGGACAAAATGCTGCTGATCACAATTGGCAGTGCCATTGCTTGCAGTGAGCAAGAAATTGGAGCGTCTTATCTATAAGGGAATATCGCTAAAGTGATTGTAAAAGAAAAAGTTTCATGGGTACGGCTGCTTTTTCACTTGCGGGGAAGCAGTATCATGGAAACATGGCCGCGGATTCTCACTGTGACGGTGGCTGCGATAATCATCACCTTTGTTGAGCTGTATTACAATATTCAAGCGTATACACTCACTACGACGCCTTTTTTGCTGATTGGCGTTGCACTGGGTGTGTTCCTTGGCTTTCGCAACAATGCCTCGTACGATAAGTTTTGGGAAGGCCGCAAACTTTGGGGCGCCCTAGTCAACACCTCCCGCAGCTTGACACGCCAAGCTTGCTTTATGCTGGATTCTGCGCAAAGTAGTGGGGAGCTACAACGTTTAAGAGAAGCTTTCGTCAAACGGGTCATTGCATTTGTGCATGCACTACGCTGTCACTTGCGAAATGAAGATCCCGTAGAGGAAATAAAAAAGTTTCTATCACCAAAGGATTTGAACGAAGTTGTTCAATCCACCCACCGACCACTTACTATTTTGCAACAATTAGGGCGTGATCTTGCATTCGCACGCAATCAGCACTGGTTGAATCAATTTAGCTATCCATTCATGGAAGCACAGCTAAATGAACTTTGCAATATCCTCGGTGCCTGTGAACGCATCAAAAATACGCCCATACCATTCAGCTATTCTGTATTGATCCACCGCATTGTCGCGACTTACTGTTTGCTTTTGCCATTCGGTCTAGTTGAATCGATTGGTATACTGACACCATTCGTTGTATTGATGATTTCGTATGCCTTCTTTGAACTCGATGCGATTGGCGATGAAATTGAAAATCCGTTTGGCTTGCAACCGAATGATCTACCCTTGACTACCATTTCGCGTAACATCGAAATCAATCTGCTTGAACTGATCAACGACCCAGACCGTCCTGAAGCCCTTAAGCCTAAGAATGATATTTTGGTGTAAGTTGCGCTACAACCTATGTCAAGACCACTTCGTTTAGAATTTCCAAATGCACTTTATCACGTCACATCGCGTGGCGATCGTCGCGAAAATATTTATGAAGACGATGATGATCGCTTAAAGTTTTTAGAGATCTTAGGAATGGTTGTGACTGATTACAATTGGCTGTGCCATGGTTATTGTCTGATGGATAACCATTATCATCTCATCATTGAAACACTTGAAGGTAATTTGTCAAAGGGCATGCGGCAGCTCAATGGCGTTTATACGCAGGCGTCCAATCGTCGGCATGGGCGAAGTGGCCATCTTTTTCAAGGACGATATAAAGCTATTCTGGTGGATAAAGATCGTTACTTACTCGAGCTTTCCCGCTATGTCGTTTTGAATCCGCTCAGAGCCAAAGGGTTGATCGATCGGCTTGAAGACTGGCCGTGGAGCAGTTATCTGGCGATGGTAGGTGATGCGTCAAAACCCGAATGGCTCACAACGGACTGGATACTATCTTTATTCGGTAAGCGAAAAAAAATCGCAATGAAACGATACCGGCAATTTGTGCTGGATGGCGTGCAGCATCAACCTGAAATCTGGTCGAATTTAAAGGGCCAAATTTATTTAGGGGATGAAGCCTTCGTTGCTGAATTACAGAAAAGAATTGGTAAAGATAAAGACGATATCAACATCCCCAGGCAACAAAAGCGGCCAATTGCAAAACCCTTGGTTGAGATTGCGGCACAATACAAAGATCGTAACGAAGCCATTATTGCTGCTTACAAAACAGGCACATACAGCCAGCGAGAAATAGGGGTATTTTATCAATTGCACCCAACGACGATTGGAACGATTGTTCGCAAGTTCAAGAGTTCTTGAGTATTGACGATCCCTTTTTATAAGGAGTGGCGGAGCAGCAGAAAAGGGAAAAGGTAAAACCGACTAAATGAATTTTTGCGGAACGTTCCGCAAAAATAAAATATTTAATATTTTTGTAAATCTTGGGGATTGGTGCCGGGAGGGGGAATCGAACCCCCATGAAGTCACCTTCGCGGGATTTTGAGTCCCGTGCGTCTACCAATTCCGCCATCCCGGCAGCTCTTCTTGTTATTAATTTTAGTTGAGCGAGGCGCAATTATTACTGAAAATAGCGGGCACGGCAACCTTGTCCTGCATTCTGCCATCAGAAACACGCACCTTCTCGTTCTTTCGATGCAAAATATATGCCGACAGAAAGCATGAAACCAGACGCATTGGTATAATACGCGGCATGAAAATCCAGGATTTCGATTATTTTCTGCCCAATGACTTAATCGCGCAATTCCCACCTAAGCAACGAACGGATAGTCGCATGCTCTACTTGGATAGCAGACGCGATTCTTTCAAAGATGCCTTGTTTCGTGATTTACCGCAATATCTACGTAAAGGCGATGTTGTCGTTCTGAACGATACGCGCGTCATCAAGGCACGGTTGGAAGGCGTCAAGGAAACTGGTGGCAAGATCGAAGTTTTAGTTGAAAGGGTGCTTGATGATCATCATGTTCAGGCGATGATACGGGCGAGTCATGCCCCTAAAACTGGATCCAGGCTATTGCTAGAGAACAATATCAGCGCTACGGTGCAGGAACATGCTGACAACTTCTATATACTGCAGCTAGCACATGAGCAGGCTGTCATCGAATTGTTGGAGCAGTATGGCCGCCTTCCCCTACCACCCTATATTGAACGGGAAGCAACACATCTCGACGAGGATCGCTATCAAACCGTTTTTGCAAAAGCACCTGGCGCCGTTGCCGCGCCTACAGCAGGCTTGCATTTCGATGATGCCATGCTCAAGAATTTGCAGGCCATGGGTGTCACCACCCGCTATGTCACCCTACATGTCGGAGCAGGCACTTTTCAACCTGTCCGAGTAGAAAACATTTTGGATCATCAGATGCATACAGAAATTTATCACATACCGGCAGAAACAATCGACGCGATCAATGATGCAAAGCATGCAGGTGGGCGCGTGCTCGCAGTGGGCAGCACCTCCCTCCGCGCCCTGGAAGCGTGCGCCCATAAACATGAAGGGGAACTAATAGCGGGCTATGGTGAAACCAATCTCTTCATTACCCCCGGCTTCCATTTTCATATTGTCGATCGCTTGCTCACCAATTTTCACCTGCCTCGCTCTACGTTGTTAATGATGGTATCCGCCTTTGCAGGAATAGAAAATATTCGTCACGCCTATCAACATGCCGTCGCACAGCGCTATCGCTTCTTCAGTTATGGCGATGCCATGCTGATCGAAAAGAAAACATGAGATTCGAACTACATCAGGTTGATGGGGGCGCGAGACGAGCCACACTCACACTTGCTCACGGCACTGTTGAGACACCGGCTTTTATGCCGGTAGGTACTTATGGCGCCGTCAAAACCCTTTCCCCGGCAGAGCTAAGAGAAATCCATGCAGATATCATTCTGAGCAATACTTTCCATTTATGGCTACGGCCTGGCCTAGATGTCATCGAGGCGCATGGAGGTCTGCATCGTTTTATGGGATGGAATGGTCCGATTCTTACCGATTCCGGTGGCTTCCAAGTCTTTAGTCTCGGCAAACTGCGTAAAATCGACGAGCACGGAGTTGTGTTCCGTTCACCAGTCAATGGCGATAAGTGTTTATTGACACCCGAAGAATCCATGCGTATCCAGAAAACCCTTGGATCCGACATCGTTATGATCTTCGACGAGTGCACGCCCTATCCTGTCGACATATCGATCGCAAAAGCTTCTATGGAGCTTAGCCTCCGTTGGGCGGAGCGGTCCAGGCGCGCACATGAAGCCAATTCAAATGCACTTTTTGGCATAGTGCAGGGCGGCATGCACGAGCATCTTCGTGATCAGTCTCTCGCTGGCCTGCAACAAATCGGGTTTGATGGTTACGCTATCGGAGGGTTGTCGGTAGGCGAACCCAAGCAGGATATGCAACGCATACTCAAACATACCGCCCCCCAGTTACCTTCTGATAAACCACGCTATCTGATGGGGGTAGGAACACCACAAGATATCGTGTTTGCCATCTCACACGGTATCGATATGTTTGATTGTGTTTTACCCACACGTAACGGGCGCAACGGATGGTTATATACACGAGCCGGCATCATCAAACTGAGAAATAGTCGCTACCGCTTGGACACCGCCCCACCAGATGAGCAATGCGCTTGTTATACCTGCCGTCACTTCACACGGGCTTACCTTCACCACTTGCAAAGAACAAACGAGAACCTCGGCGCACGATTGAATACGCTGCATAATCTCCACTATTATCAACAGCTCATGGCTGAGATCAGGGCAGCTATCGAGTCAAAGCAATTTGAACGATATAAGCAAGAATTTTTGGCGAACAGCCACAGTATAAAACCAGATTGTGACTATTGAGCGTAAAGACCAGGTAAGCATTATTAGCTGAAGCTGATTTTGTACGTTATCCCGCCAAGAAATAGAGTCTCTCTGTCAATCTCGGGGAGTTTCATTGGCACTTGTCCGCATGCTTATTGAAAATGAGATTATCAGAATAAGAAATTAAGGAATCGTTAATTAATAAGTGTAACAATCAACCGACGATTGGACGTGGATCAATCCTGTAGTTCCATTCACCATGGAACATATTTCGGGTGAGATGA
>NZ_QAOO01000047.1 GCF_003051105.1 Nitrosomonas nitrosa
TTGCACCGATTGCGATGGAAGAAGGTTTGCGTTTTGCGATTCGTGAAGGCGGTCGGACCGTTGGAGCGGGTGTTGTTGCAAAAATTATCGAGTAGCAATGATCTTTTAGTCTTCTTGGTATAATTCACGTGTCTTGTCTATAAAGATAGCGCTAAGAATGAAGTGTTGGTATGTAAAAAATAGGCCAGTAGCTCAATTGGCAGAGCGTCGGTCTCCAAAACCGAAGGTTGGGGGTTCGATGCCCTCCTGGCCTGCCCTATATCAGCTGGCTCATTAGGAATGATGGGTTTGGGTTGAAAAAAATTGGAAGTGGATCTTTTTTCTCAAGAATATTCGAGATTTTCTTAGCGATCTATCTAAATTCCTTGTCGAAACTGAAAAAATAGCGGACTTCTATTGTCTAGGATGGTGTTTGAGTGAATAAAATTAAGCTAATACTGGCTGTTCTGTCAGTGATGGCAGGTGTGGTGGGTTTTTACTATTTGCGCGACAGTGCAACGGTTATTCGCGTTCTGGTATTGCTGCTCAGTATTGTTTTAGCAATTGTAATAGCTTGGTATACCGATCAAGGTAGGCAGTTTTATGTTTTTAGCAAAGAATCTGTAGAGGAAACACGGAAGGTGGTCTGGCCTAATCGAAAGGAGACCATGCAGACTGCCGCTGTTGTATTTGCGTTTGTTGTGGCCATGGCAATTTTTCTTTGGCTAGTAGATGCGGGTTTGATGGCAATAGTAAGGTATGTGATGGATCAAGAGGGGTAAGTGAAATGATCCAGGTGATAGAATGAGTAAAAAATGGTATGTAATTCATGCCTATTCCGGTTTTGAAAATAGTGTTAAGCGTGCCCTGCAAGAACGGATAGCCCGTGCTGGAATGGAGGATAAGTTTGGCCAAATTTTGGTTCCAGTAGAAGAAGTGATGGAGATTAAGGGTGGCCAGAAGAATATTAGTGAAAGAAAATTTTTTCCTGGGTATGTTTTGATTGAAATGGAAATGACGGATGATACCTGGCATTTGGTAAAGCATACCGCTAAAGTAAGTGGTTTCGTGGGGGGGTCGTTGATGAAACCTACGCCAATCAGTGAAAAGGAAGTGCAGGGAATACTCAATCAAATACAAGAAGGCGTTGAAAAGCCTAAACCTAAAATTCTATTTGAGATTGGTGAGGCGGTTAGGGTTAAAGAGGGTCCGTTTACAGATTTTCATGGTAATGTTGAAGAGGTTAATTACGATAAAAGTAAATTAAGGGTGTCTGTGTCGATATTCGGTCGTCCTACGCCTATTGAGCTGGATTTCGATCAGGTCGAAAAATCTTAAATTTATTGAGAAAAGATCACAATCGTCAGAGTGATTGTTATTTACTATTGTTTGTATTTAGAGGGGAGAGTGCCATAGGCGCTCGATAAGACCCAAACAGGAGAATAATTTTGGCAAAAAAAATTATAGGGTACATCAAGCTGCAAATACCCGCCGGAAAAGCGAATCCAAGCCCGCCTATAGGCCCTGCTCTTGGGCAGCGTCAGCTTAATATCATGGAGTTTTGCAAAGCATTTAATGCGGCTACCCAGAAAATGGAGCCGGGTATACCCGTTCCTGTGATTATTACTGCTTATGCAGATAAAAGCTTTACTTTTATTATGAAAACAACACCGGCATCGGTGTTGATCAAGAAAGCTGCGGGTATAAGTAAGGGAAGTTCTAAGCCACATGTAGACAAAGTGGGTAAATTGACGCGAAGTCAGGCAGAAGAAATTGCTAAATTAAAGATGCCGGACTTAACTGCCGCTGATATAGATGCTGCGGTTAGAACGATCGCAGGTAGCGCGAGAAGTATGGGTGTAGAGGTAGAGGGGGTATAAAATGGCGCATATTTCTAAGCGATATAAATCAATAAATAATAAGGTCGATCGAAATAAAATTTACGCATTGGCTGAAGCGATATCACTAATAAAAGAAACAGCAACAGCAAAATTTGATGAATCCGTTGATGTTGCGATTAATTTAGGTATTGATGCAAGAAAGTCTGATCAGGCGGTTCGTGGCTCGGTCGTTTTACCTGAAGGTACAGGGAAAGTTGTGCGCGTGGCTGTTTTTGCACAAGGAGACAAGGCTAAAGAAGCGCAAGATGCGGGGGCTGATATCGTTGGTTTTGAGGATCTTGCAGAGCGGATTAAAGCTGGTGAGCTTAATTTTGATGTTGCGATCGCGACCCCAGATGCAATGCGTATTGTCGGTCAATTGGGGCAAATACTAGGGCCAAGGGGTCTTATGCCTAATCCGAAAGTGGGTACGGTTACACCGGATGTCGTTACTGCCGTAAAAAATGCTAAGGCAGGGCAGGTGCAATTTAGAGCGGATAAGGCGGGTATTGTACACTGTACGATTGGCAGAGCCTCATTTGGGGTGGATGCCATTAAAAACAATATCATGGCTTTAATTGATGCGCTCAATAAAGCTAAGCCGTCTACATCGAAAGGGGTATATCTAAAAAGAGTAACCCTATCCAGCACTATGGGGGTGGGTGTGCGTGTTGATCATGTAGGCATAGCGCATTGATTTTATAGGCTTTGGGCTATTGACGTTTAGTCAATAGGTTATCAAAGACCGTTGGGGCGGGTAGGCTATCATAGATAGGGCGCTATGTTCATTTATTTAGCTGAAGCTTAATTGTCGGTGAGTTGCCAAATTTTCTCAATGAGAGAAGTTTATTAGGTATATCCACGAAGATACCCAACGCAGATGGCGTATCCAGAGCAGGTTTTTTTTCTCCTGACTAAGATCGCCGATTTTTATAGTATGGAGGATATCGCGATTATTCCGATATTTCTTATGCGTTTCATATGGAGAATGTATCTTGAGTCTTAATCTTGAACAGAAAAAGGCGATAGTTGCTGAAGTGAGTACTCAACTTGCGAACGCGCAGGCGATTATTCTTGCCGAATATCGAGGATTGGAGGTAAGTCACTTTACTCAGTTGCGAGCAAAAGCACGTGAGCACGGAATCTATTTTCGAGTAATCAAAAATTCATTTGTGCGCCGTGCTGTAGAGAATACACCTTATTCTGGCCTATCTGATCAGATGGTGGGGCCTTTAGCATATGGTATCGGATCTGATCCAGTAGCCACTGCCAAGGTATTACATGAGTTCGCAAAAAGCAATGATAAGTTTGTCATCAAAGCGGGCGCAATGGCAGGGGCTGTATTGACGAGTAAAGAAGTTGCTGCTTTGGCTAGTTTGCCAAGTAGGGACGAATTATTATCCAAACTGATGGGGACGCTACAGGCGCCTATAACCAAATTTGTGAGAACACTTAATGAAGTACCAACAAGATTTGTACGCGGATTAGCGGCAATCTGTGACCAGAAATAATGTGTCCGATTACAAATTTATGTAGAACGATTCATAAGTATCTCTAAAATTATCCAGAATATCATTTACTGTTAGGAGAAAAAAATGGCTATAGCCAAAGAAGAGATTTTAGATGCAATTGCTAACATGACAGTGTTAGAGTTGTCTGAGTTAATCAAAAACATGGAAGAAAAATTTGGTGTTTCGGCAGCAGCTGCTGCTGTAGCTGTCGCAGCACCTTCTGCCGCTGCTGCTCCGGCAGCAGAAGAGCAAACAGAATTTTCTGTTATTCTAACCGCTGCAGGTGACAACAAAGTGAATGTGATTAAAGTTGTTCGTGCTGTAACAGGTTTAGGTTTGAAAGAAGCGAAAGATTTGGTTGATGGCGCTCCAAAAGCTGTAAAAGAAGGGATTGCCAAAGCAGATGCCGAAGCAATTCAAAAGCAACTAACCGAAGCCGGAGCAACTTGCGAGATCAAGTAACTATTCTGATAGAAGATATTGGCTGGCAGAGAGGAAGTGTGCTGCCGGCCTTTACTTTCTTTTATGGTTTGTATTTTATCGTTTATCTAAAAAATTCTATTCATTTACAGCGGTGGTTTGTAAATGTTTGTTTAGATAGATAAAAAACAAGCTGGCTATTTAATCTTCAATCTTCTGCGCCTGGAGAAAATTGATGAACTATTCGTTCACCGAAAAAAAACGTATCCGAAAAAGCTTTGCTAAACGTGCTAGTGTTCTTCCTATTCCTTTTCTTCTAGCTACTCAGCTTGAATCTTATGCAGCATTTTTACAAGAACATGTTGCGCCAAATAAGCGCATTAATCAAGGGTTGCAGGCTGCGTTTAATTCAATTTTTCCGATAGAAAGCCATTCTAAGAATGCACGCCTCGACTTTATAAGTTATTCTCTAGGTGCGCCGGCGTTTGATGTAAAAGAGTGTCAACAACGTGGGTTAACGTACGCTTCTCCTCTACGAGCCAAAGTACGGTTGACTATTTTCGATAAAGAAGTTTCTAAACCCACAGTAAAGGAAGTTAAAGAGCAAGAAGTCTACATGGGGGAAATCCCTCTGATGACCGATACCGGCTCATTCGTCATCAATGGGACAGAGCGTGTAATCGTTTCTCAATTACATCGTTCTCCTGGCGTGTTTTTTGAACATGATCGCGGAAAAACACATTCTTCTGGTAAATTACTTTTTTCTGCGCGAATTATTCCCTACCGAGGTTCTTGGCTCGATTTTGAGTTCGATCCTAAAGACTACGTTTATTTCCGTATTGATCGTCGGCGAAAAATGCCGGTGACGACTTTATTAAAAGCAATGGGGTGCACCCCAGAGCAGATTCTTGCTGATTTTTTTGTTTTTGATCACTTTTATTTTACCGATAACGAAATTTTATTTGATTTGGTGCCCGAACGTCTACGTGGGGAGACAGCAAGTTTCGATATAGTGGATGATAAAGGTAAAGTGATTGTTCAGAAGGACAAGCGGGTCACGGCAAAACACGTCCGCGAATTACAGCAAATTGGCTTAAAACAGATCGTTGTGCCAGAGGAATTTTTGCTTGGCAAAATCTTAGCTCAGGATATTATCGACAAAGAAACGGGGGAGATCGTTGCTCAAGCCAACGATGAGTTCACCGAGGTACTGCTGACAAAAATCAAGCAGCTTGGGATCGATAAAATAAGTACGCTGTACATAAATGATTTAAATTACGGGCCATTTATTTCTCAGACACTGAGAATAGACGAGACGGTAGATCAGACGTCTGCGCAGGTGGCGATTTATCGGATGATGCGCCCTGGGGAGCCGCCTACTGAAGAAGCTGTCGCTGCTTTATTTGCTGGTTTGTTTTATTCACCTGAGCGCTATGATTTGTCAGTCGTGGGGCGCATGAAATTCAACAGACGTGTTGGTCGTTCAGAACTCACAGGTTCTTCAACTTTATCCAATCAGGATATTATTGATGTCATCAAGATTTTGGTTGAATTACGCAATGGGCGTGGCGAAATCGACGACATAGATCATTTGGGAAACCGCCGTGTACGTTCAGTAGGGGAACTCGCTGAGAATCAATTTAGAGCTGGATTAGCCCGGGTTGAAAGAGCCGTTAAAGAGCGGCTGAGTCAGGCGGAATCAGAAAATTTAATGCCGCACGACTTGATTAATGCCAAACCCGTATCAGCGGCTGCTCGTGAATTTTTTGGCTCTAGCCAATTATCTCAATTCATGGATCAAACAAACCCGCTATCAGAAGTTACACATAAACGACGTATTTCTGCGTTGGGGCCAGGAGGGTTGACGCGTGAACGTGCTGGATTTGAGGTGCGTGATGTCCATCCAACTCATTACGGTCGCGTGTGTCCAATTGAAACGCCAGAGGGACCGAATATCGGTTTAATTAATTCGTTAGCGCTTTATGCACAAACTAACGAATACGGATTTATTGAAACGCCTTACCGAAAAGTAATAGATGGTAAGGTAACGGATGAGATCATATATTTATCTGCGATCGAGGAAAGCCAGTATATGATTGCGCAAGCCAATGCCAGGCTTGATATGAATGGGTGCTTCGTGGATGAAATTGTATCGTGTCGCCATAAGAATGAATTTACTTTGGCACCAAAAGATCAGATAGAGTACGTGGATGTGGCGCCAGCTCAGATTGTGTCTGTAGCTGCTTCATTGATCCCGTTTTTAGAGCATGATGATGCTAATCGTGCGCTAATGGGTTCAAATATGCAGCGTCAGGCAGTGCCTTGCTTGCGTGCAGAAAAATCGCTGGTCGGTACTGGAATTGAGAGAGTTGTTGCAGTCCATTCTGGTACAGCCGTACGCGCTATTCGCGGTGGGATTGTAGATTACGTTGACGCAAGTCGGATTGTCGTGCGTGTCCATGATGCCGAGACGCGCGCGGGAGAAGTGGGCGTTGATATATATAATCTGATCAAGTATACCCGTTCAAATCAGAATACCAATATTAATCAGCGTCCTCTGGTGAAAGTCGGAGATGTTTTGGCGCGGGATGATGTTATTGCGGATGGCGCTTCTACCGATTTGGGTGAGCTGGCATTGGGTCAAAATATGCTCGTCGCTTTTATGCCATGGAATGGCTATAACTTTGAAGACTCCATTCTAATTTCCGAGCACGTCGTGTCGGATGATCGCTTTACCTCCATACATATCGAGGAATTATCGGTAGTCAGCCGAGATACCAAGCTAGGAACAGAAGAAATTACCGCCGATATACCGAATTTATCCGAACGGCAGCTCGCACGCCTAGATGAGTCTGGTATCGTCCATATTGGTGCTGAAGTGGAAGCAGGTGATGTGCTAGTGGGCAAAGTCACGCCAAAAGGTGAAACACAATTAACGCCAGAAGAGAAATTGCTGCGCGCTATTTTTGGTGAAAAGGCATCAGATGTTAAGGATACTTCATTACGTGTTCCATCCGGTATTTCGGGTACCGTCATCGATGTTCAAGTTTTTACACGGGAAGGTGTTGAGCGGGATAAGCGCTCTAAGAAGATCATCGATGATGAGTTAGCTCGCTTCAAAAAAGACCTAGGTGATCAAATGCGTATTGTGGAAGCAGATGCTTTCACGAGAATTGAGCGTTTGCTTATCGGTAAGACTGCAACGGGAGGACCCAAGAAGCTCGCTAAAGGAACGGTGATTGGCAAAGAGTATTTGGAGAATATCGACCCACATCATTGGTTTGATATCCGCTTGGTCGACGAAGATGCAAGCGTACAGCTAGAGCAAATAAAAGATAGTATGGCGCAAAAGCAAAAAATGTTTGATTTGGCTTTTGACGAGAAAAAAAAGAAACTCACGCAAGGTGATGAACTGCCGCCTGGTGTGCAGAAAATGGTCAAAGTGTATGTCGCTGTTAAACGCCGTCTACAACCGGGCGACAAAATGGCTGGGCGCCATGGAAATAAGGGGGTCATTTCAAGAATTGTACCTGTAGAAGATATGCCTTATATGGCCGATGGCACACCCGTTGATATTGTACTTAATCCTCTCGGTGTTCCATCACGTATGAACGTTGGTCAAATTTTGGAGGTGCATCTAGGGTGGGCATCCAAAGGGCTAGGTAAGAAGATTAATGACATGCTGCGTGAACAAAGAGAAGTTGCGGAGCTTAGGGCCTTTCTCGATAAAATCTATAATAGTAGCGGTAAATCGGAGAATGTCACGTCATTGAATGATGACGAAATACGTGAGCTCGCAAAAAATTTGGTCGACGGGGTTCCTTTCGCTACGCCAGTTTTCGATGGTGCCACCGAAGATGAAATAAAAGATATGCTCGAATTGGCTGGTTTGCCAAGATCAGGGCAGGTAACCCTCTATGATGGCAGGACAGGCGCTGCTTTTGATCGACCAGTTACCGTAGGTTACATGCATGTGCTTAAGCTTCATCATTTGGTTGATGACAAAATGCATGCCCGCTCAACCGGTCCTTATAGTTTAGTAACTCAGCAACCATTGGGCGGTAAAGCCCAATTTGGCGGTCAACGTTTTGGTGAAATGGAGGTTTGGGCGTTGGAAGCCTATGGTGCTGCTTATACACTGCAGGAAATGCTGACCGTCAAATCTGATGACGTAAATGGTCGTACTAAAGTATATGAGAGTATCGTCAAGGGAGATCACAAAATTGATGCGGGAATGCCAGAATCATTTAATGTGTTGGTAAAAGAAATTCGATCTCTGGGTATGGACATTGATTTAGAGCAACATTGAAATTTAGATTGAAATTATTTTAGGCTGGCCTATAGATTAACGGGAGTGACAGATGAAAGCGTTGCTTGATTTATTTAAACAAGTTACTCAGAAAGAAGAGTTTGATTCAATTAAGATTGGTCTTTCCTCTCCAGAGAAAATACGCTCTTGGTCGTACGGTGAAGTAAAGAAACCCGAAACAATAAACTACCGTACCTTTAAGCCAGAAAGAGATGGATTGTTTTGCGCCAAGATTTTTGGTCCAGTGAAAGATTATGAGTGCTTATGTGGGAAATATAAGCGACTCAAGCACCGAGGGGTGATTTGCGAAAAATGCGGCGTAGAGGTTACCTTATCAAAGGTTCGACGCGAGCGCATGGGGCATATTGAGTTAGCCTCACCGGTAGCGCATATCTGGTTCTTGAAGTCATTGCCATCACGATTAGGTTTGGTATTGGATATGACATTGCGAGATATTGAGCGAGTGCTCTATTTCGAAGCATACGTTGTAACGGAACCTGGTATGACTCCCCTTTCTCGCTGCCAATTATTGACTGAAGAGGATTATCTCAATAAGACTGAAGAATATGGAGATGATTTCTCCGCAAGTATTGGCGCAGAAGGTATCCGTGATTTGTTGAACAATATGGATATTACGGCAGAAATTGAATCACTTCGCCGCGAAATGCAAAGTACTGGATCTGAAACAAAGATTAAAAAAATTGCAAAGCGTTTGAAAGTGCTCGAAGCGTTTAACAAATCAGGGATGAAGCCTGAATGGATGGTATTAACAGTTTTACCTGTATTACCGCCTGAGTTGCGACCACTTGTACCATTGGACGGTGGGCGTTTTGCAACTTCAGATTTAAATGATCTATATCGCCGAGTGATTAATCGAAACAATCGATTAAAGCGTTTACTGGAGCTTAGAGCACCAGAGATCATTGTGCGGAATGAGAAAAGGATGTTGCAAGAGGCTGTCGATTCGTTACTTGACAACGGGCGCCGTGGCAAAGCGATGACCGGTGCGAACAAACGTCCGCTGAAATCACTCGCAGATATGATTAAAGGTAAAGGAGGGCGATTCCGACAAAATCTATTGGGTAAGCGTGTCGATTACTCTGGACGATCGGTGATCGTAGTGGGCCCTCAGCTTAAATTACACCAATGCGGCTTACCTAAAAAAATGGCGCTTGAGTTATTCAAGCCCTTTATTTTCAATAAGCTTGAAGCGTTAGGTATTGCGAGTACTATTAAGGCAGCAAAACGTGAGGTGGAAAATGAGAGCCCGGTGGTATGGGATATATTAGAAGACGTAATTCGAGAGCATCCCGTAATGCTCAATCGGGCCCCCACGTTGCATCGCTTGGGCATTCAGGCTTTTGAGCCCGTATTGATTGAAGGTAAAGCGATCCAATTACACCCGCTGGTTTGTGCCGCGTTCAATGCGGATTTTGACGGAGACCAGATGGCAGTCCATGTTCCATTATCGCTTGAGGCGCAAATGGAATGCCGTACCCTGATGATGTCTACGAATAATGTTCTATCGCCTGCAAATGGTGATCCTATCATAGTCCCTTCACAAGATATCGTACTTGGGCTCTACTATATGACCCGAGAAAAAATCAATGCTCAGGGTGAGGGCATGATGTTCCATGATGTGGCAGAAGTATCACGCGCATACGAGAATCATTCAGTTGAGCTCAATGCCAAAATAATCGTCAGGATAAAAGAAATCGAGAAGGCAAGAGAGGATGGGACGCAGGTAGAAAAAATAGTACGCTATGAAACGACAGTGGGGCGCGCCTTATTGTCAGAAATTTTACCGAACGGACTGCCTTTTGCATTGATCAATAAGGTATTAAAGAAAAAGGAAATTTCAAAACTGATCAATGCTAGTTTCCGTTTGTGCGGTTTACGCGAAACTGTTATTTTTGCAGATAAGCTGATGTATTCGGGCTTTTCTTTTGCTACACGAGGAGGTATTTCGATCTGTGCGGATGACCTGCTCACGCCAGTTCAGAAAACCGATATCATTAGCAAGGCTGAGAAAGAAGTACAAGAAATAGCTGCTCAATATACATCGGGGCTGGTAACACAAGGTGAGCGCTATAATAAAGTGGTTGATATTTGGGGGAGAGCTGGCGATCAGGTTGCTAAGGCGATGATGGATCAGTTAAGTGTGGAACCCGTTCACGATCCAGCAACGGGTGCAATCAAAAAAGATGAAAATGGCAAACCCGTTATGCAGGAATCGTTCAACTCGATCTATATGATGGCTGATTCAGGAGCACGGGGTTCGGCAGCCCAGATTCGTCAGCTTTCAGGTATGCGGGGTCTCATGGCCAAACCAGACGGATCGATCATTGAAACACCAATTACAGCTAATTTTCGCGAAGGCTTAAATGTTCTCCAGTATTTTATCTCGACGCATGGCGCACGTAAGGGACTTGCTGATACGGCACTTAAAACAGCAAATTCTGGCTATCTGACTCGCCGTTTGGTCGATGTAACTCAAGATCTCGTTATTACCGAGCAAGATTGTGGTACCGATAACGGGGTGGTGATGAAAGCGCTGGTCGAAGGTGGCGAGGTTATTGAAGCACTGAGGGAACGGATACTTGGCCGCGTCACTGCGCAAGACGTCATAAACCCAGAGAACCAAGAAGTTGTATTTTCTGCGGGCGTATTGCTTGATGAAGATGCCGTTGAGAAAATTGAAGCTTACGGGATTGATGAGGTGAAAGTACGTACTCCGCTTACCTGTGCAACACGCTACGGGCTTTGCGTCATGTGCTATGGACGTGATTTAGGGCGCGGTACGGCGGTAAACGTGGGAGAAGCAGTAGGTGTAATTGCGGCACAGTCGATCGGGGAACCTGGCACACAATTAACTATGCGTACATTCCATATCGGTGGTGCCGCTTCTAGGACTGTGGTCGTCAGCCAGGTTGAGAGCAAGTCAAATGGCATCATTCACTATTCGCACACCATGCGTTATGTAAAAAATGCGCGTGGAGAGCTAATCGTTATTTCACGTAGCGGAGAAGTGATCGTCTATGATGAGAATGGTCGAGAGCGCGAGCGCCATAAAGTACCTTATGGCGCAACCCTGTTAGTTCACGATGGTGAAGCGGTTAAAGTCGGCAGAGTACTAACAACTTGGGACCCGCATACACGACCTATTATTGCGGAATATAGTGGTAAGGTACGATTTGAGAATGTTGAAGAAGGTGTCACCGTAGCCAAGCAAATTGATGATATAACCGGATTATCCACCCTGGTCGTAATTGATCCAAAGCGCCGTGGTGCCGCTCAATCTAAGGGATTGCGTCCATTGGTTAAATTTTTGGATGAAGAAGAAAAGGAAATCAAAGTGGCGGGCAGTGATTTGCCAGTTAGTATTACTTTCCAAATTGGTTCTATCATTTCGGTACGCGATGGACAGCAGGTGAGTGTAGGCGAAGTGTTGGCGCGTATACCGCAAGAGACTTCAAAGACACGTGATATTACTGGCGGATTACCTCGCGTGGCAGAGCTATTTGAAGCGCGATCGCCCAAAGATGCTGGGTTATTAGCAGAGGTCACTGGAACCGTATCTTTTGGTAAAGATACAAAAGGAAAACAGCGTCTCGTCATCACTGATCTAGATAATATCTCGCATGAGTATCTGATCCCTAAAGACAAGCACGTCATGGCACATGATGGTCAAGTCGTCAATAAAGGTGAAACGATAGTTGATGGACCTGCTGATCCGCAGGATATACTTCGATTGCAAGGCGTGGAAGCGTTAGCACGCTATATCACTGATGAAGTACAAGATGTTTATCGTTTACAGGGTGTGAGAATCAATGATAAGCATATTGAAGTTATCGTTCGGCAAATGCTGCGTCGTGTACAAATTACGGATGCTGGAGATTCGGCTTTTATTCCAGGTGAGCAGGTAGAACGCGCCGATGTTTTGGCTGAGAATGAAAGATTACTTGCTGAGAATAAAACGCCCGCTACTTATGAATATATGCTGTTGGGTATCACGAAAGCATCTCTTTCAACTGACTCGTTTATCTCGGCCGCTTCTTTCCAAGAGACTACCCGGGTGTTAACCGAAGCAGCAATCATGGGGAAAAGGGATGATTTACGTGGATTAAAAGAAAATGTAATCGTTGGCAGACTTATTCCTGCAGGTACTGGATTATCCTTTCACAGTATCCGTAAGAAGCAAAGACTACTTTCAAATACTCAGACAGGAATAAGTTTATCTGAGAAAGCTGTAGCAGAAATGAGCGAAGAATCTTCTGTCTCTACTAATAATGATATCTCGTAGAATGTGATTCTTTGTTATTTTTATGGAATGACTGGGCCATGAAGGGTAAAATACAGACGGAAATTACTATTTTACTTTCTCAAGAAACCGTTAGTCTCGCTTTGAAGTGGAATGCTTCTTGTATTAAAAACCTTGACATGGCTATGGATAAGAAAGTAGGCTTGTTAAGTGATTTTGAGGAGTAGAAGAAGTAGAGGGGATTATGCCTAGATGCTCGGGA
>NZ_QAOO01000048.1 GCF_003051105.1 Nitrosomonas nitrosa
GCAACTCGATCCCAGAACAATAAGGCTTGAGACTCTATAAATCAATATGATATCTCTAGTTTAAGAGGAAAAATGAACTCCGAAACTTTAGTTAATAGTATTGAAGAATACTCCTTTCGGTGCCTAATTTCTTAGGCTTTACCCATTTATGAGCGCCTCCTCATTAATTTAGGTAGCTTCTTAGATATGATGTTCAGTTTTAGAAGATAAAGCTAAAATAATCACTTGGCTATAATCTTATTTACTTTGATCCAGTGGAGAAAAGTAAAATGATGAGTAACTTTTCTACCTGCGCTAGTGGTGTTTGCTCTGACTGCTGTTTTGAGTATGGTAAGATGTGCAATATTCTCAGATAGCCTCCTAGGATACAGGTGTTAAAGAAATTATCAAACGGAAAATCAAAACGTGTCGTTAGAAATTTTTCTTTGAGATCCTGACTCTTGAAAACACTGGATTGATAAGGTCTCCTTTCGAAATCTCCAGCCACTGCTTCCAGTAAAATTAGATGGATTATTCGGAAACCGCAAGTTATTAAATTAAAATATTTTCATATGCTAAACAATTTGCTTAAACGGATTTTTGGTAGTCGCAATGACCGCCTTGTAAAACAATATTATAAGATAGTGAATACTATCAATGAGTTGGAGTCAAATATCGCAGCTCTTGCCGATAACGATTTGCGTAATAAAACTCAAGAATTTAAGCAACGTTTATCCGAGGGTGAATCTCTTGATGATTTGCTGCCAGAAGCGTTTGCAGTTGTGCGTGAAGCGAGTAAGCGTGTGCTGGGAATGCGACATTTTGATGTGCAGCTCATTGGTGGAATGGTTTTGCATGATGGGAAAATCGCTGAAATGCGGACGGGTGAGGGTAAAACCCTTATGTCGACATTGCCTGCTTATCTCAACGCATTAACCGGGCAAGGTGTCCATATTGTGACGGTAAACGATTATCTTGCTAAGCGCGACTCAGATTGGATGGGGCAAATTTACCAATTCTTAGGTTTGTCAGTGGGCGTTATTGTTTCGCAGATGCCGCATGAAATGAAACAGGCAGCCTACGCTTCCGATATCACTTATGGCACTAATAATGAATATGGTTTTGATTACTTGCGCGATAATATGGTGGGTCATCCAGCCGAGCGTGTACAGCGCGCCCTTAATTTCGCCATTGTCGATGAAGTAGATTCGATTTTGATCGACGAGGCGCGTACTCCGTTAATTATATCAGGTCAGGCAGAGGGCGATACCGAGATTTATGTGCGCATCAATGCGTTGATACCGGAGCTGAGTCGACAACAAATCGAGAAAGGGCCGGGTGATTATAGTGTCGACGAAAAAGCGCAACAGGTATTATTGAGCGAGGAGGGATTTGAGCATGCTGAAAAACTGCTTGCCAAAGCGGGTTTATTAGCGCCAGGTTCAAGCCTTTATGATCCGGTCAATATCAATTTGATTCATCATCTGAATGCAGGTTTGCGCGCGCATGCATTGTATAACCGTGATCAGCATTATGTGGTACAGAATGGTGAGGTTATCATTGTTGATGAATTCACTGGGCGCTTAATGCCGGGAAGACGCTGGTCAGAGGGGTTGCACCAAGCTGTCGAGGCAAAAGAAAATGTACCCATTCAGAAAGAGAACCAAACCCTCGCATCGATTACATTTCAGAATTATTTTCGCATGTATCACAAGCTTGCGGGTATGACGGGAACAGCGGACACCGAAGCATTTGAGTTTCAGCAAATCTATGGATTAGAGACTGTCGTCATTCCAACGCACCGAACGATGATCCGTGAAGACCGGATGGATCAGGTTTTCCGTACCATACAGGAAAAATATCAGGCTATTCTGGAAGATATCAAGGATTGTTATCAACGTGGACAACCCGTACTGGTTGGAACGACATCCATTGAGAACAACGAGTTGCTTTCATCTTTTTTGAGTAAAGAAAAAATCCCTCATCAGGTGCTCAATGCAAAGCAGCATGCCCGTGAGGCCGATATTATTGCGCAAGCAGGCCGGCCCAAAATGATTACGATCGCAACTAACATGGCTGGCCGGGGTACGGATATTGTGTTGGGCGGCAATCCAGAACCGGAAATTCAACAAATTCGCTTGGATGAATCGCTTGATGAAGAAGCTAAAGCAAAGCGAATCGCTGAGGTGCAGAAGGCTTGGCAAGAAAGGCATGATAAAGTAATCGAATTGGGTGGATTACATATTATCGGCACGGAACGGCATGAGTCACGCAGAATTGATAATCAATTGAGGGGGCGTGCAGGGAGGCAGGGCGATCCGGGTTCTAGTCGTTTCTACCTTTCGCTTGAAGATTCGCTGTTAAGGATATTCGCATCAGACCGAGTGGCCAGTATTATGACTCGCCTCAAAATGCCAGAAGGAGAAGCGATAGAACACCCTTGGGTAACCCGTGCGATAGAAAATGCACAGCGCAAGGTAGAAGCGAGAAATTTCGATATTCGTAAACAATTACTAGAGTTTGATGACGTTGCTAACGATCAGCGTAAAGTGATCTATCAGCAACGTAATGAACTGCTCGAAGCGCAGCAGGATATCTCAGACACAATAACAGCTATCCAGGAAAGTGTAATCACCAACCTTTTCAATCTTCATATTCCTCCTCAGAGTATTGAAGAGCAGTGGGATGTGCCCGGATTAGAGAAAGCGCTAGCAAGCGATTATCATCTTCATTTACCTATTCAAGATTGGTTAGAGAAAGAACCGGATTTGCACGCCGAAACTTTATTGGAGAGAGTGATGGAAGCGGCCCGCGAGCATTATCGGGCTAAGTCAGAAACAGTGGGCAGTCATCTGATGCACCAGTATGAGCGCGCTGTGATGCTTCATAGTCTCGATACGCATTGGCGGGAACATCTTGCCGCATTGGATCATTTACGCCAAGGTATTCACTTACGTGGCTATGCGCACAAAAACCCCAAGCAGGAATACAAACGGGAAGCTTTTGAGTTATTTGCCAACATGCTTGAGGAGATCAAGACTGAGGTAACCAGAATACTTATGACCGTTCAAATCAGAAACGAGCAGCAAGTCGAGACTGCTGCTGAGGTGACGCAAGCACCGCTCAAGGTAGAGTATCACCATGCATCGTATGAAGAGGTCGTAGACAAGAAGCAAGAAGAAACTCAAGAAAAACCTCAGCCTTTTGTTCGTAAGCGCGATAAAGTGGGGCGCAATGATCCCTGTCCCTGTGGTTCCGGGAAAAAATATAAGCAATGTCATGGAAAGTTGAAATAGGAAAGAGCAAGCGAGTAATCTTGCTATCTATTTTCAATAGCGATGTCGATTTAAATAAGAGGGAGTCGATTCGTAAGCTAATTTTAGTTTCAAAGCTGTTTATCCTAATTTGTCGGGGCCAAAAGTTTATAAATGAGATTTTGGGGAAAGTTCAATTCCTGATCCCGACTTGACTTACCTACAATAAAACTTATCTTGCAATCACAAGGAAGGGCTTAGAGGGAAATTCAGGCGCTATCGCTAATAGAAAGATGGCATGGATACACCCATCCAAATTAGCGTAAGAATAATCAAAGTTATGCCTACGCCGATTGTGCCAACGATCATGCCTACTATTATGGTCAATCCATCTTTGTTGAGCAAACCGAGCGACATGATAAGAATCCCCCAACCCGGTGGAAAATTTGTCAATGGGATAGGAAGCGAAATAGAGATCGTAAAAATAAAGGCAAAAATACCAATGATTCGCTCCCAGGCATGTACGCTAATATAGGTCAACCGAGGATGTAAGTAGCTTTCAATTTTGCGCAACCACGGCGTTGCCTTCTCAATCATTTTTTCAAGGCTTTTTCTGCTGATTTCTTTTTTACCTATCCATTCGGGAAGCCAAGGCGATTTCATCCCCCATATCATTTGTACAGAAAATATAAAAAGAGGAATGGAAAAAAAAGTGGTATAGCCTGGAGGGACGGGAATGGGCAGGCAGATAGGCAAAGCAGCAATGGCCAGTAAAATACCAAATCCTCGTTCGTGAAGAGAATTCTTGATTTCAGTGACGCTCATTTTGTCGTTGGTACTTTGGACGACAACTTGTAGGAGTAATTCAGAGGTATTGCGTTCTTTGTTCTCCATTAATATTCCCTTATGATCAAGCTAGGGCATTTTAGCGAGTTAAACGATAATAAAAAAATTATTTTGTTTTTTGGTACGTATAAGTGGAAATCTGATCACCTTAAAGTAGCGTGGAGGGGTAATTATCAAACTTTATTCGTTTGAGTGGAGTTTGAGGTAAATAATATTAAAGTGTATAACTGAAATTAATTTGTGTTTTAATTGAAACAAAAGCCCATTGTGATGATCTGAATCGCCTGTTACCAGTCTTTGGGTGCGAAGCGATGTGTGATCATATTCAAGTGATTTCAAAGAAAGAGGAGAAGAGGTTGATATTAGACTGCGCTCCGCCTAATTTTATCGATGTGTTGCCTTTTTGTTTTAAAAATAATGTGTTTGTTGAGAAGACTGGTTACTACTCTGAGATATCTTTGATAGGTAATTAGGCGATCAAGAAATATTTTCTACCACCAGCCCATTATGTACTCAAAGACAGTTTTAGAAGCGATAGACTGGTTTTCAACATAAAACGCTATGGGCGCGGCGTATCGATTTCAATTTTTGAAATACCTCTATATAAATGCCCAATTTATAGCATATGAAATTTAAATTTATATATTAATATTCGAAACAGGTTTGTATATCTGGATATCTTTAATTTTTAGAATGAGGAATTCAAGTGAATATTCTGCATACTAGTGTTGCTAGCTGGTTGACTGGTTTTTTTAGTGTATTTTCAATATTCATATTCACTGGTTGTACAACCTATCCATTACTGACTAATCAAGGAGAGCGCGTTCCTCACGATTATTTGATCGGGCCTGGCGATAGCTTGAACATTATCGTATGGCGTAATCCCGAAATTTCGATGATGGTGCCGGTTCGTCCTGATGGCAAGATTACTACACCCCTCGTGGAAGATTTACCAGCAAGTGGGAAGACTTCTACACAATTGGCACGCGATATAGAAGAGACGTTATCTAAATATCTTCAGCAACCTGTCGTAACAGTAGTCATAACAGGCTTCGTCGGTCCATTTAGTGAACAAATTCGAGTGATAGGAGAGGCTGCGAATCCGCAAGCGCTTCCGTATCGCGAGCATATGACGTTAATGGACGTACTAATCGCCGTTGGAGGTATTACCGATTTTGCTGCGGGTAATCGAGCGAGGATCATTCGAACGGTAGACGGAAAACAACAGCAGTTCAGGGTTCGATTAAACGATTTGATCCGGGATGGTGATATCACGGCGAATGTTCCGGTTTATCAGGGTGATATCCTGGTGATACCCGAAAGTTTCTTTTGATGATCTGGTAATCCTGGAAGAATCAATCCTGATCTAATTAATGAATTGTAATAATTGGAGTGTGATGCACCATGGATGAGTTAATGGCTCAACTGTTAGTTTATATTAAAGGTATATGGAAATACCGTTGGGTTGCCATAGCTGTTGCATGGATTATTGCAATTGTGGGTTGGGCGGTAGTGTATCGATTACCTGATAATTATGAAGCATCGGCAAGAATTTATGTGGATACTCAGAATATCCTCAGGCCACTTATGGCTGGGATGACTGTTTCTCCTAATCCTGAGCAACAAGTTTCAATAATGAGTCGTACCCTCATTAGCCGTCCAAATGTAGAAAGAATCATCCGTATGGTCGATTTGGATGTAAAAGTCACAAATGATGCTGCGTATGACAAACTGGTCACTTCGCTGATGAAAGATATTAAGCTTGCGGCAGCGGGAAGGGATAATCTCTTTACTATTTCCTATAGTAATAAAGATTCCAGACTTGCCAGAGAAATTGTCCAGTCCCTGCTGACAATTTTTGTAGAGGGCGGGCTCGAAGGTAAAAAACAGGATTCTACTTCGGCGCTCCGTTTTATAGATCAGCAGATTGCCGGATATGAAGAAAAACTAATTGCTTCAGAAAATGCATTGACAGCGTTCAAACAAAAGAATATCGGATTATTACCTGGGCAGGGCGGGGACTATTATACCCAGCTAACAAATGCATTGGAAAATCTCGAGAAAGCAAAGCTTGCGCTGACGGAAGCTGAAAAAGCCCGAGATGCGGTTAAAAGGCAAATTACGGGTGATGAGACAGTACTCCTGCTCGAAACGCAGGATTCGATTTCCGGGAGAATAGTCAATCCAGAAATCGATGCGCGAATCCAGTCGCTTAATCTAAATTTAGATAATTTAAGATTAAATTATACCGACCAACATCCGGATGTGATTGCAACCCAGCGTTTGATTACTCAACTTGAAGAGCGTAAAAGAGAAGAAGCAGCGTTGTTGGGGTCTGCGGAGGATCATGGCAAGAATTACAGTCCAATGCTGCAGCAATTGAATATCGCTTTGACAGAAGCTGAGGCGATCGTTGCCTCCATGCAAGCACGTGTGGCTGAATATACCGCCCGCTTTGAACGGCTAAAGTCAATGAGTGTTATGATTCCTGCTGTTGAGGCAGAGTTGACACAATTGACGCGCGATTATAATGTTAACAAAGCTAATTATGAGAAGCTGCTGGAACGACGGGCATCTGCTGAAATATCTGGAGAGCTGACTTCAACAACAGGGTTGATGTCATTTAGAATTATTGACCCGCCAACGGTTCCGGAGGCACCTTCAGGTCCGGATCGTAGAAGATTATTTTCCTTTGTTTTCATTGCTGCATTACTAGCGGGAGTTGGGGCTTCTTTTGTGATTAGTCAAATTCGACCGACATTCCATAGTCAATCAGATCTACGGCAAATCACTGGATTGGCAATACTAGGGACCGTACCCATGATATGGACGGATCGAGAAAAATCTAAGCGCAGAAACCGTTTGTTGGCGTTCAGCTTGTCGCTGTTATTGTTAATGAGCCTCTATGCATTATTGATGGTATACGTAAAACTTCCTTTCCTGCAGACCGTTTTAAGGTGATATACAAATTTTATGATTATGATGTATGTATTTTTCTCAGCAAAATGATGTTGAGGACAATAAATTATCGGAGGGAAAAGTGAGCATCATAGAGAGGGCTGCAAATAGGCTTGGGAAAAATACAGCAACGGCACGTACTTCTGAAACAACAGAGGATATCAATGTAAGTCTACCCAGTGAACGAGTTGAGGCCAAGATTGAGGCCAAACAAGAGGAGGCTGATAAAGAGGGGGCTAATAAAGAGTCATCTAACGATATCATTGAAAACAAGCAAATTAAATCTGATATTGTAGCGACGACCCAAAAGCAAATTTTGATTGACCTTGATAGGCTACATCAACTAGGTGTAGTTACCCCTATGCATGGGAAAACTCAAATTGCCGAGCAGTTCCGCCTGATTAAACGGCCTTTGTTGGTGAATGCTTTTAATCAACATACCGGAATCAAGAATGGTAACTTAATCATGATTACGAGTTCCCTGGCAGGTGAAGGGAAGAGTTTTTGTTCCATTAATCTGGCCATGAGTATTGCCATGGAAATGGATCATAGAGTGCTATTGGTAGATGCGGATGTGGCACGTCCTTCTATCCCCAAGATTCTTGATTTCAATCCAGAAAGAAAAGGATTATTAGATATCATACTTGATGATCAGCTCGATGTTTCCAATGTTTTAATAAAGACCAATATTGATAAATTAACGATTATTTCTGCCGGGACACGTCACCCCCATGCCACCGAATTACTGGCAAGTCAAAGTATGGGAGCAATCTTGACGGAACTTGCACAGCGATATCGTGATCGCATAGTCATTTTTGATTCACCTCCATTGCTTTTGACCAGCGAAGCGCGGGTACTGGCTAGTCAGATGGGGCAAATTGTCTTGGTGGTGGAAGCAGAGAGAACAACGCATCAAACGCTAAAGGAAGCTTTGCGACAGATTGAGTCTTGCGATGTTGTCAACCTTGTTTATAACAAGGCGAGAGCATTTCCCGGTGCGGGGTATTATGGCTATTATTATTCATGAGCTCATCAAACCGTAATAACTATCGATGTGGATTTTTTTTCCTAGTTATATTCTTAATTACCGGAAAT
Organism: Nitrosomonas nitrosa; assembly: GCF_003051105.1. GTDB lineage: Bacteria > Pseudomonadota > Gammaproteobacteria > Burkholderiales > Nitrosomonadaceae > Nitrosomonas > Nitrosomonas nitrosa. The sequence continues at coordinate 8,133 of NZ_QAOO01000048.1, forward strand.
TTACTGGTTTTTCCTGTTGCCGCGGGTGATTGGAGGGTGGAGCCTCGATTAAATATCATAGAGAGCTATACCGATAGATTGAGATTAAGGGAAGGGGGGAGTGAATTTATCACTCAGATCAACCCAGGTGTTCAAGTAATCGGAGAAGGGCGCCGCTTTAACACCAATCTCAATTACATGATGAATAACCTCATCTATGCGAATAATAGTGAGTTTTCCAGAATAAGGCATTTGCTCAACGCCAATGCAACTGCCGAGCTCATCGAGGATCGTTTTTTTGTAGATGGTCGAGCATTAATTTCTCAACAAAATGCTTTCTTATTCGAGCCACAAGCAGTAGATAACGTTAATCCCATCAATAGAAGAAGTATCAGCAGGTATAGTATCAGCCCTTATTTTAGGCATCGCTTTAAGGATCTTGCTTCAGCCGAGTTACGTTATGTCTATGGTGAAGTCCATGCGAGTGGGCGTGGTTTCTTTGATAATACGAGCGATTCGGCGATCGCTAGCGTGAATAGCGGCTCTGCTTTTAGAACATTGGGTTGGGGACTTAATTATAGTCATACACAAATTCATCGGGATCAACTTAGGACGATTCAGCTAGAGCGCTCTACAGGGCTTCTACGCTATAGGCTTACACCTCAGTTTGATTTAATCGCAACCGGAGGTTACGAGCGAAATAGTTTCATTTCAATTAGGGGAAAATCCTCTAGTCCAACCTGGACAGCAGGTTTCTCATGGGTGCCGACTGAAAGGACAGAAATCGATTTTGCAGCGGGACAAAGGTTTTTTGGTGACACTTATCTGGCTTCATTTAATCACCGCACACGAAGGACGACATGGTCTTTACGCTACAATGAGGATATTACTACTTTTGGTCAGCAGGCGCTATTCGGATCTTCCCTTGCTACCGCAGCGTCTCTAAGCCAATTACTGTCTGGTATGCAAAATAGCGATGCTATTCTTAATCAGGGTATACCTTTTGCTTTTTCTGACCCTAATAATTTTTTAACTAACCGCCTATTCTTACAAAAACGCCTGGAAGGGATACTCGCTATCAATGGTCGAAAAAATACAGTGATATTCAGAGGATTCAATATGTCAAGACGGGCCTATACGGGAGATGAGGAGGATATTTCGTTAATCGGGGCTGCAAATGCGTTATTAATGAGAAATACGATTCAAACAGGGGGTAATGTGTCTTGGAATCACAGGCTAACTGCTAGAACCAGCGCAAATTTTAATTTCAGTTACATGAAGATAGACTTTCTAACTAGCGATAGACTAGACGATAGTTTACTCTTCATGTTTAGTCTTAATAAACAAATCACACCTAATGTGAATGGAATGATTGGTTATTTTCATAATCGGCGTGATTCTAATCAAAGGGGGGCTGATTTCAGTTCAAATACGATCACAGCTTCATTGAACATGAATTTCTAACCTATAAAGATTTAAATATTATGTATTTATCTTACTATGGCCTTAAGATTAAACCATTCCAGTTAAAGCCTGACCCTAGTTTCTTTTTCAGTAGCAAAGGGCACAAACGCGCTATGGCTTATCTCGAATATGGTTTGTCACAAGAAGATGGTTTTATCATTGTTACAGGTGAAGTCGGTGCAGGTAAAACGACATTGATGCGCCATTTGTTTCAAAGGTTAGAAAAAGATCAATTCATAGCCGCGCAATTGGTCAATACCCATCTTGAAGCAGATGATATCTTAAGGATGGTTGCGGCCGCTTTTGGATTACCCCACTTGAATGCTACCAAAGCCACGTTATTATTAGAGATTGAGCAGTTTCTCCGGCAGTCTGATAAGCAAGGAAAGCGAGTATTGCTTTTAGTGGATGAGGCGCAGAATTTGTCCACGAGCGCACTTGAGGAGCTGAGAATGCTTTCAAATTTCCAGACGGATGATAAGCTCCTACTCCAGACGTTTTTACTCGGTCAGCCTGAGTTCAGAAAGACCCTGCTTGGTAGCGGTATGCAGCAACTCCGACAGAGAGTGATTGCAACCTATCATCTCGGACCGCTCGATGCCACTGAGACTAAATCTTACATTGAACATCGATTAATCACGGCGGGTTGGTCTGGGGATCCTTTGATACGAGATGACGCTTTTGATGCGATTTATAGCTTTACAGGCGGTATTCCTCGCAAAATCAATACGCTGTGTGATCGTTTGTTGATAATGGGATGCTTGGAAGAATTACATACGATAGGCCAGGAAGAGGTGAACGTAGTCATTCAGGATATACAACAGGAATTTGATTTACCTGTTAATACTGACCTAGGGCCAGACGAATTAAATACACATACGGTTTGAATCAGCGCGAGTTTGGTAAATCAATAACGCCAAATCGAGAGCGACAAAGTTATTGTGCCTAGAATGGTTTTTGGGGGGATAGCAGAAGTGATGATTCGTAACGCCATGACAATAGATGTGGAAGATTATTTCCAGGTTTCGGCATTTGCTTCTCATATATCGAGAGATACATGGGAAAGTATCCCCTGTAGGGTAGAAAGAAATATTGATAAAATTCTGATGCTGCTGGATGAGAAGCATATAAAAGCGACCTTTTTTACCTTGGGCTGGGTTGCTGAACGCTATGCAAGTATGATCAAACGCATTGCTGATAGTGGGCACGAGCTTGCCAGTCATGGCTGTAATCACCACCGTGTTTACGAATTAGGTGCCGCTCTGTTCCGTGAAGATCTCATTAAAAGTAAAAAATTGCTTGAGGATAGAGGGGGCAATCCTGTAGTGGGCTATCGTGCACCGAGTTTCTCGATAAATAGTGTCAGCCCGAAAACTCATAAATTGAATAAGTAACAAAAGGTTACATTTTATTTTTAGAGACGAAGTTTTCTTGGGAATAGAGTAAA
>NZ_QAOO01000049.1 GCF_003051105.1 Nitrosomonas nitrosa
CCGAGCGGTGCAAGACTGGTGGCGTATGTCTCGCTGCATAAAGAACATTCGGTAACCTCTCCTACAGTGCGGGAAGTGCTCGCGCAGAGCCTACCTGATTACATGTTGCCTTCGGCGATTGTGGTACTGGACAATCTTCCCTTGAATGCGAATGGCAAGGTGGATCGAAAGCGTTTACCTGAGCCGGGGATGTCGTCAATCGATACTTATCGCGCACCTTCGACATCCGAAGCCCAATTGCTGGCGCGTGTCTGGCAAGAGGTACTGGGTGTGGATCGTATCGGTGAAACCGATAATTTCTTTGCATTGGGGGGGGACTCATTGTCGAGCCTCAAGGTGATGGCGCGCGTTCGTAATCTGACCGACGCAAAACTGGATTTCAAACTGCGCGATTTAGTGCAACGCCCGACGATTGCGGAGCTGCTTGGGCTGGATAAACTATCCAAGCCCAATGGTTTACTGGTGCTCAATCAATTCTTAGAAAACGACAAGGCCAAACCTTTGTTCTGTATCCATGCTGGCATGGGTACTGTATTCGATTACCAACCGCTTGCGCGGCAACTACAGGGCGTGCGCACGGTGTATGGCATTCCATGTCGGATGCTGGCTGACAGCGCCCATCGTGATAGCTCCTTGCAGCAAATGGCCGAGGATTATTGCCGCATGATTCGATCTAACCAGCCGCAGGGGCCGTACCATTTGCTGGGTTGGTCACTGGGTGGCGCACTGGCTGCTCTGATGACTGCTATCTTGGAAGCACAACAACAAACGGTTGCTTTTCTCGGCCTGATTGATTCCTATGTACCGGGTATCGAATCATCCGAACCAGTGCAAGACGACTGGCGGCAGGATTTCCTGGAGTTTATTGCTGCTGTGCTGCCCGGCGTCGAGTTTGACTCATCCCTGCATGCAACTATTTTCGGGCAGACTAAACTGACGGAAACAAACGCGCAAGTAATGGCATTACTGGAAAAGGCATGCACACTGAGTCAGCAGCATGAGCAATCCGGGCAAGATGCAACCCTTCCAGACTACGCCGCAATGGGAGTGGAAGAGTTGGCACATACCTTTATGGTGGCTCGTCACTTGAAACAGCTCTCGCTGCAAATCCCCGCGTTGAAACCACTGACAACACAGACGATTTGCTGGTGGGCAGCGAACCGCGCGTATGATGAACGCCTGATGCTCGAACGGCAACTCAGTCCTGCCGAAACCCACGCGATTGAGATTGACGCCGATCATTATGGTATCGTCCGTAGCGAACACATCCTGAAGGAGATAGCATCTTTGTTGTCAGCGACTTTATCTGAGCAGACGTGTTGCATTATTGATTCATAGAACGCAACAATTGGTCTTTTTATTCGCCATAGAATTGGAGAATGATCATGGCTACAGATGGCTATCTCGAGCCTCTCAGGAACTATCCGACGAAATACGCGTTATGCATCGAGCGATTATTTCCTTGCGCGAGGAATTAGAGGCAATTGATTTTTATAACCAACGCGTTAATGTACGCAAGAACCCAGAACTAAAAGTAATTCTGGCGCACAACCGTCCGGTGATGGCATTCCTGCCGCTATCCAATATTTCTGGCAAAGACAAACAAATCCGTCATTGCGAGGAGCATAGCGACGCGGCAATCCAAAGCACTGCTCCATTTATTGACGCCAGCCAAGAATTAAAAATCTGCAAAACCAAGAATTTGCTGTGACCGACGGCAACATTACCAAAATCGCCACCACTTGCCGTACACGCAGCAACTTACTGCACTGGGTCTCGAAATATTAGTCTAACTGAAAGAGGTGGGCTATGAGTAACAGTGGCGGCAAGGGCAGTAGCCAATTACATGATCCAAATATTGGCCTTTAGGAAACCAAAGAACTTATTTAATTGCAGCCAACGGCAGTTGGGATTATTGTTTGTGAGGGTGGATGTTCTCGACTCAGGACCCGACTCTTTTCGCTGATGGCACTGGCATTACTGCTGCTATCCATCTTTTTGATAAAGATAAACAAATCCGTCATTGCGAGGAGCGTAGCGACGCGGCAATCCAAAGCACTGTTCACTTCATTGACGCTGGCTGATAATTAGATACCTGTAAAACCAAGAATTTGCAGATCGACGGCAACATTACCAAAATCGTCACTATTTGCCATATACCGGAAACAATCATAGCGCTCATTTTTTTTCAAAATTTACAAATAATTAACATATTTTTCACGAAATCTTTATACCTGTTGGACTAGAATTTTTTTACTTGATGAATGGAAAAGTTGATTTCATGGAGGTTGACTTACTCTTTTTTGTGAATATTAAGACTAGACCAATCTATATATACACTGGCAGCTTTATGAAGCTGTACCTATATGAGTTATATATTCATTAGTGTAGTTTGCCACGTATCTACTTTTTCAACTTCTCTTAGTCACTAAGGTAACTCGGGATCCCCGAACGGGTATCTTTTTTCACAGTGCGCAGTGGAGCGACCTCTGTATTAGAGAGCCGTATTACTGGCTCCGCTGAAAATGCAACAAAAAGAGTAGCCGTGACTGTTTCCTATGGTGCACGTGCTTGAGAGTTAGTTAAATTAACAAACACAACTTGCTGAGCGGGGGTGAATAGCTGCTATGAATATGACTGAAAATTTAATGGTAAAAACCGAGCCGCTCGTTGAGCCCATCAGTGCGGCAGGATCAAATCAAGTTTCCAAGCATTCACTCGTTGATCCAGAGTTGAATGAATTTTTATATATTTATGAGGAGCTGGTTCGCAGTCGCTTTTCAGCAATTACAAATACTTTAAAAACACTTTCCATTTATCAACATGAACTTGATTTCGTCACTCGCGCGCAGCGTATTGCACTTGATCAATTACATTATGAGTTACCTTTGAGTTTACTGGAAGATTCCTGGGTGTCTGGTCTAAACCTGCGTGCGCTGCACTCATACTGTATCTTTCGCAGTTTTAAAGAATGTGTCGCAAAGGCGCGCTTTGACCAGGCCTCTTGGCGTGAGCGCATTGCCTTACATACAAGTTTCATCCATTCCTGCGGTTACCATACTGTCAATATTAGTTCCTGTGCGGATGGTCGACTACAAGGATTATTATCCTTCATACTCCGTCTCGTGCCCAGTGAGTCTATTTATGTCAAGTCCTATGCTGGTGCAATGTTTAATATCGAAGAAGATATTGTTAATTGGGCGCATCGTGAACTCGAGCGGTTGACGGGTGGCCTTCCTGGAGATGAAGATAAAAATTACTTAAAGATTGCCGTATATCACTACAGCAGCTCGAACCCCGCTCACCAAGGCTGTGCCGCACATGGTAGCGATACTGAGAAAGCACTCAAATCCGCGCTGGAAAGACTCAATGAGTTACGCGCCGCTATAAATAATACTTATGGTCGCGGAGCCGCGCCAGATATTCTTCTAATTGGTGTCGATACCGATATAGATTCCATTCGCGTTCATTTCCCAAATGCAAGTGGTGATATTAATCCTGACCGCTATATTGATAGTGGCAAAATCTATCAAGAGTCGATTGGAATGGATCAAGAAACTGCTCGGATGTATATTTCAGATGCATTGGACAAAGCAGAAAGTGGGTTAAGCTCTGAGAAAGGAAAGATGGCAGCAGGCATGCGAAGCTTGGTAGTAGGGCTCGTAGAAGCCAACCTATCGCAAATTGAATTTGTAATCCAATATCATGCTGGGCGTTATCGGGTGATTGGCCACAACGAGCGTTTTATCTGCGCCGGAGAGTCCATGAATGAATTACATTTGCGCAATAAATATTATTTCGCTCACCTCAACACAGTCGAAGAGGCTGCAGTCCACTTAGATGTGGGCGTCAAGATATTTACTGAGCTTAACATCAAGCACGGTCTGGCAATCCCTATACTCGTGCACTATCACTACTCTTCCCGGGTGCCAGGTGCCCGGGAACGTGTGATACAACGTTGTCGGCGTGTCAAAGCCGCAATAGAGTCACGTTATTCAAAACTACATGAAAGAGGTCTGCTTAATTGCCAGATTGCAATAAGTGATAAAGTTGGCACTGAGCGATGCACGTTCATTGAAGATGAGGTCAAAGAAGCTGAGCACTAGGTAAGGCTGTCCGAGAATAGCGAAGTAATCGGCCGGACGCCGCGAATCGCGCCGAAGAAACACAGAGTAGCCAGATCATGGAAAAATATGCTTCATTAAATCAGTTGCTTGGGAGGTGTTTCTTGAGAACGCTATGGCAAACGGTAAAGTATGAGCAGCTGTATACTCGGGAATTAGATAATGTACAGGAGGTTAAGAGAAGCTTAATTATTTGATTTTGAATGACATACTAAGGCGTATTTTCATAAGAACCTTAATAGCTTATCGCTTGATAAAGCCTACTACCCAAATAAAGTATCTCCTCAAACAGCCTCAACCTGATTAGTTAATTGTATTTGAGCTTAATTATTCTCAGGTTGTCCAGTTTATAGAGAACCACAACAAATGTCTCTCTATTTTGCCCTATATAGAATATAAAATGGCTTATTCTATTCAGACTTACTTTGGTTTAAAACACATGTGTTTAATTTGTTGATGGACAGCAAATTAATTGAGAGGTAAAGTTCCAGCTTCAGCCTAAGACCGTGTTTTTAAATTAGAAATAACAATAGGTTATTTGATATAAGGATTTATTTTGAATAATTCTTCCCTAATTATTTTGGGCATGCATCGAAGTGGCACATCGGCAACGGCAGGAATGCTGCGTTGTTTAGGAGTGGAGCTCGGAAAAAAACTTTACGCCGGGCACGCTCATATTAATGCTAAAGGTTATTTTGAACACAGCGATATTGCTGATACGAATGATGAAGCATTACTGGCACTTAATTCTGCATGGGATGATATCTTAAAAAAATCGAGTAACTGGTGGGAATCTGAGGATTTAGAGCACTATGCCAAAAAAATTAGGCATTACTTGAGAAGAGATTTCTCTGATACAACAATGTGGGCGGTCAAAGATCCACGAATTTGCCGCTTGCTTCCCTGGTGGTTGAATATTCTGACGGAAGAGAAAATTAAAGCCAAATTTGTATTTGTAATTCGCCCACCCGAGGAAGTTTATCTCTCCCTCAAACGGCGTAATGGTTTTTCCAAGGAAAAATCTTACCTTTTATGGCTATTACATTACCTTGAAGCTGAGTATTGGACGCGAGGATTATCGCGTACATTTGTTACTTTTGATAATCTAGTGAGTGATCCTGTATATGAATTTTCAAAAATTGAGCATGATCTTAATTTTAATTTTCCGATATCGCCCAGTAAAGCCGAGACATGTCTAAAACAATTTATTTCCAAAGACTTGATTCATCACAATACTTTATTACTTAATAATGATGAACAGTCGAAATTAGTTGAGTATGCGATAGTTTTGTATAATGAGCTGTCTTCATTAGCAAAAGGCTCGCAAAATAAGTTAGATCCAGTAAATCTGGATAAGCTGAGATCACAGGTTGAGGCGTTGCAGCAATTTCCACCATTATTGGTAGAACAACTTCTTGGTATCAATAAAATTCGTTCAAATCTACAACTTACCATGAATAAAATTATGCGTTCCAGGTCGTGGATGATGGGTAAACCAGTCCGTTTCTTGGAGCGTTTGCTTGGTAAAGACGTATAAGCCCGCACATGCAGCCACTAGTATCAGTTATCATTCCTACGTTCAATTGTGAGTCTTATATTGCCGAAACGATTAATAGTGTTCTAAATCAGGATTATCCTTCAATTGAGTTAATTATTATCGATGATGGATCGACTGATAAAACTCGGCATATCATTTCTGATTATAAAGATAAGCTAAAACTGATTACTCAAAATAACTCAGGCGTTTGTGTGGCGCGTAATAGAGGGATAAAAGAAGCCGCTGGACAATTTATTTGTTTAATGGATCATGATGATTATTGGTTTCCAGACAAAATATCACGCCAGGTAGCGGAATTTATGGCGCATCCCGAGATTGGCATTGTTTATAGCAGCTTTACTTTGTGGAAATCAAACTCTGATGGCACTTTTGCATCCCCCGATACTTTTGGCAATCAATTAGTCAATGATGAAATTGATAATTATTATTCTGGATGGATATATCATTTATTGCTCCTCGATAGCTGGGTGTTGACAAGCACGGCGATGATTCGAGCAGAAGTTTTCGATGAATGCGGTGATTTTGATGAGAACTTACCTTACAGTGAAGATTGGGATTTGTGGTTACGAGTCGCAAGAAAATATCCCTTCCTAAAACTACATCGTTCTACAACACTTTATCGACAGCACCCTGGACAGGGTAATCGAAAAATTCGCCCTATTGATTATCGGACGACTTTACTTATTAATGCAAAAAAGAAATGGGGGCTGTGCAGCCCTAACGGGAACTGCTTGACAAATTGGCAATTTCGCAAACAGCTCGCAAAGTATCATTTTGAATTTGGGTTACATCATTTAATAGCAAATGATCATAAAATAGCCATTAGATCATTTCTAAAGGCCTGGTTCACTTTTCCTGTTAATCTGAAATACCTTGCATACATACCCATCAGTAGCCTTGGTTGGAGACCTAGTTATTGATAGTGTAAAAAATCAGGGTGAATGCGTATCATGGGTACACAATTCGATTATCATCATGATACTCTGTTAGCTATGATGCCCTTGAATGCCAAGAGATTAGGTTAATACGTTCATTAAAGCTTAGAGACTATTAAAAGTATGATCAAAGCCAATAATTTAGAAACTAGGAGGTTGTCCGAGAAAAGTGGCCGTAGCGAGGGTGAATTTAGTTGAGTTGGATTTTTCGATCATTTAAGGCGAATAGCTGCTCTATTCAACGAAAAGGATCGGAAAATCCGGCTAACCAGGCTCCTCCGCAGTAGATCGGTCTATTCTCTAACAGCCTCCTGGGCATAAACTTAACGATAGAGCAAAAAAGCGTCTTTATTTTAGTTAAAGTGCATTGCATCGTGTGCTACAAAATAGTCGATAAAAACATAGAAAAATAAGTAATTTATATTTTTATTGCTTGATTTATGAGAACTAAAAGTTTATCAGTCATCCTAAAATAGTGGATAAGTAATGATTTGCTGACTTCTTTAGATCAAGTGCCTAACCTTGTTATTTCTTGAAATAATCGAATTGATTACATAAACCCTTTAACAAGATATCAATGGAAAAAATGCTTCGAATTGGTGTGCTGATATTGCTGATATTATTGATGTCCATTCCGACGTTCTTGATGGCGAGGCAAGTAAATTTTTGTGGAGAACTAAGAGGGCCTGACATATACGGGCCTTACGATTATCTAAATAGGTTTAGTTTAAAACAACATCTCGATCTAGTTGAAGGAATGCACTTTACACCTGAAATAGAGAACTTAGTTAGAGGAAGAACGGGAACGATAGGTGGAGATTTGAGCTACACCCTACACGCATTCCCCAATCACCATAGGGCTTTGACCGCTTTAGCAAAACTGTCCATCAGAGATAAAACTACTCATCCTCCTGGTTTAAAATACCCTGTTGAATGTTACTTCGAGCGCGCTATTCGATTCAGATCAGATGATGGTATTGTTCGAATGATATATGGCGGCTATTTATCAAAAACTGGCAAACCTAACCAAGCCATTGAGCAATTAGAGATTGCCATTAAATTACAACCAGATAACGCCACAGCTCATTACAATTTGGGATTACTCTATTTCGATAAGAAAGATTACGGTAAATCTAGAATGCATGCTGAAAGTGCTTATGCTCTCGATTTTCCTTTGCCAGGCCTCAGAAACAAGTTAAAAAAAGCTGGAAAATGGTAATACCCCATTGGTTGGAACAAACAGGTCATGATCTTATCAAGCGCTTATGGATCTTGTTCTGCCTATTAGCTCAGGGTTTACTGGTATGGTATAAAACGACCGTGCCAAGTATTGAATGATAACTTGTGATTTCTTCTACTGGTTGAAAGCCAGCCTCTTCTGTATAAACGGGCAGCAGCCCGAGAACATGATCGTAAACCTCTTCAAACCAACGCGTTAGCCACGAGATTGACCACATCATTGCATTGTGGGGTTCTCCAAAATCCACTACATGCAATTCGCCGCCAATTTTCAGTACCCTAAATGCTTCCTTAAGCGCTTGCTGCTTGTCTTGCCTCGTCAGATGGTGCAGTACCAAGCTGACAAATACATGATCAAAACTTTGGTCTGGATAAGGTAGGCAAGTCGCTGATCCTTGCTGCAAATCGATCTGGCTTCCTGTCTGTTGAACCTTCTTGTTGGCCATATCCAAGATCTGAGGGTCGATATCGAGTCCGTAAATTTTTGCGTTTGGTTGCAATTGTTTGATCATGAGCGCGAGCGTACCCGTTCCGCAACCCATATCGAGTACTGTCTGATCAGGTTGAATGTAAGTTTGGTTCATCAAGGCCATCTTTAATGTCTCATCATGAAACAAATACTTCATCATTGGATCGTACCAACGTGTCAACCAATGAAAATGAAGCGCGGGAATGTATTGGGATTGTTTCTTCATAAAAATTGGCCTTTTGTTTTCGTTAGAAATTGTTCTGGAGCGTGATCAATATTCAATGGAAAAATTCATTAATTAGCTTGTATTAAAAAATTTCAGGTTTTTTCTATTGTAAATGAGCGACGAATTGAAATTTCCTTGATTAGCACATAGACCGCGGGAAAGATGATCAGCGTTAATACCGTGGCCGTGACCATTCCTCCGACCATTGGTGCAGCAATGCGTCGCGTCACTTCAGAGCCGGTGCCTGTACTCAGCATGACGGGCAACAAACCCAGGATGCTGCCCGCGATGGTCATCATCACCGCGCGTATCCGGCTTACTGCGCCTTGTGCCACAGCGGTATACAGATCGTTCACCGTGACTTTTTCACCCGCTGCATGACGTTTTGCCACAATAGCTTTGAATGCCTGG
>NZ_QAOO01000050.1 GCF_003051105.1 Nitrosomonas nitrosa
TATAGGTGAAAGTTTCGATAGCTCTAATTCTACCGAATCACTTATGTGGTGGGGGTATTTCCTTGCATTGACATGAGTGAATCGCGATTCTTGGGAATGAGTTATATGTCCAAAATTATTGACTTTTCTATTAGGAATTGGGATTATATTTTTTGGGTGGTAACAACCTATCAAGAGCAAGCCGCTACGCGGTGTCAGCAATTCACCATTGATAATGAAAGGTACAAGGTAGCCTTATTTTTTACCTTCATTTTGCCCATGAATAGCGATGTGTACCCGCTCAAGCATTTTATTGGTTACCTGGCTGCGGCGTTCAATTTGGCTAACATACGCTTGACTGACGCCAAGGCGCTGTGCAAGCTCTTCTTGCGTAATCCCTGCCTTGATACGTGCTAACGCCACAGGGTTATCGACGTAATCCTCAAGAACAAATGGCTCATAGGCTTGCTCGGCATCCTGGTTGGCTTTACAAGCTGCCAATTCTTTTTCGATCTGCTCTTTCAGAGTGCGATAAACTGCCATTGGTATTAAGACATACTCGTCTTTACCGTGTATGGATTTTATTTTTTGCAGTGTCATTTGTAAGCATCTCCACGCGGCTTGATTTTTTCGACGGTGATAATCCTAACCATATCGTGCCGCTCAAAAATAATACGCCAGTTACCCACCCTTAATCGAAAATACGGCTCACCTTCGAGCTTTTTGATATCTAGCGAGCTATCATCAGGATTGCGACCAAGCTGTGCCAGCTTTTCGGCAATCCTGAATCGATCTGATCGCGGCAAGTTTTGCAATTTCTTCTTGGCTTGAGATCGTATCAATAGATTGTAAGACTCGCGCATATTATAAGTTATAAAATATTATATTCAAGTGTGCCGAGGTATAGGGAACTGCAATATTTTCTTTTCTTCATCAACTTTGCAGTATCGTAATAGCTGAATAGATATCTGCTCCATGGGTTTTCTTAAACGTTCTACATCGCTGACAATATAACCAGCCGTTACATCATTGGTCATTTTATGATTCACCAGCCGTTTAAGTGCGTAGGCGGATATGTCGATACTTTCGGCAATGGTGATGAAAGTCCGGCGCAGGTCATGTAATGTAAACGATACGTCGGATAATTGAATGATTTTCTGCACTTGGCGGCGAGGTTCAATCAGATAGCCTGCTTTACCCTCTCCGGCAAAAACATATTCAGAATTTTCTACAGCTTTTCTGCTTTGCAGCAGATTGAAAACAAAATCGGTGAGCGGTAATGTCAAAGGTTCTCGATTCTTGGTATCTTTCAATGTGAAAGATCGATCATCCAGATCAATATCAGACCATTTCAGGGTTGCAGCTTCCTGACGCCGCAGGCCCGTAAACAAAAGAAATAAAAGATAATCGGCAACCAGCGCAGATTGACTGGAAATTGGATCTTGTTTTAGTGATATAACTGCTTGATACCAAGGGGTAAGCTGATGGGGTTTGATTACCGTTTGGCGGCGATCTACCCGATACCAGGCGCGGGTTTGGGTAAGGCGCATCACTGGATTTTCACGCAGAATAGAATGCCCGTTGCCATATTCATATTGAGCAATGGCAAAATTAAACAGCGCACGCAAAAAGCGCATGGCCAGATTGGCATAGGCTTCACCTCTTTCTGATCCGATTTTATTGTGGCGTTTGCTGACCATATCTTTGCTGATACTGGTCATTGCTTTGTCTTGCCAGTCGGTGAACACGACATTCATCAGCCGTCGGTAATCGTAGAGCGTTCGCTCTTTGAGATTTTTCCGGGTTTTGACGAAATCATCAAAAGCTTTTTTCAGTGTCGTGCCTTGCAAGGCTTCCTGCTTTTTCTCGGCGGCAGGATTGCGACCGACAGCAATGTGGCCTAGCAACTTATGCGCTTCTTTTCTTGCTTGCTCAACGGTTAATTCGGGATAGCGGCCAAGGGTTAGTCGTTTAACCTTGCCATCAATCCGTTTTTCCAGGATGAATGATTTTGCGCCGGAAGAAGTGACGCGCACAGCAAAACCTTTAAGCTCGGTATCACGCACAAAAGCTTGACCAGTTGCTGGTGTAGACAATCGGTCTACATAGGATTTTGTGATTCTCTGCGGAGGCGTTTGGGATGTCATTGTTTCAATCTCCTTTCATGCAGACGCCATGTAGACACTATGTAGACAGTAGGCGTAAAACTATGGGGTGGAGTTTAAAACAACATGGCAGTAAAAATCAATACAAAACAATGACATTAATAGAGTTTCAAAAATTCTAAAACAACATAAAACAGTATATTTTAGAATTCGTAATCAGTAGGTCGGAGGTTCGACTCCTCTCAACAGCACCAGTAAAATCAACGGTTTAGGCTTAATAACCTAAGCCGTTTTTTCTTTATGGGGCGCTAATGGGGCGCTCACCGAAAAATAACCCTGTTGTGGCTTTTGTATATATTTCCCTTAGTAAGCTATTGTAACTTTTCGCGCTATTTGGTACTAATTTTCGCTTTATTTGGTACTGCCGGTCGACTCTTTTAACTGGTAGAGCGTCCACTATTGGTGAGAGGTTTCTTTATTAATTTTTCTGTGAAAGCTTAAACAGATATACGGGCTTTGCTTGGCTATTACTCAGCATGCCACTTGATAGAACTAATTAAACTCGATTGTCAGTTATGCAGGAAGGGTCAATCGATTGTATTTTAGAGATGGATCGAAAATAGAAACGATTATGCTTTAATCTTTTAACAGATCATATTTGATGTGCCATGGTCTGCTAAAGGCAAATTACTATACAGTACAGCGATTTCCTTCAAAACATCAGGGCGGCGCTCAGCAATGGCAATCAGGGTTTTAGCTGCACCACTGGGTTGACGGCGGCCTTGTTCCCATTCCTGAAGGGTTCGTACTGACACACCTAACAGTTTGGCAAATTCAGTTTGCGAAAGACCCGATTTCTTACGTGCAGAAATAACGGGGGACATCACCACATGGCCTTTTTTTGCAACCATTTGCTTTACCGATTTTAGTAATTCAGCTTCCATGTCCCTGCTGTTTTCCCAGGCTTCTAGTTCTTCATTAGTCAATGGTTTTCTCGATTTCATGTTTGATTTCCTTCAATGTTTTAGCGCTAGTGGTATCCAACTTGCTTTTTGCGTAGATGAACACTAACCAGATTTCACCATTAGTTAAGCGATTAAAATAGATGATACGTACACCACTGGATTTTCCAGAACCTGAACGACTCCAGCGAACTTTCCGCATGCCACCTGAGCTTTTGACGACATCACCTATATCTGGTGAAAGTAATGAACTCATTGTATTCTTGCTCCGTCCAGTAATGCGGCCAGAGTCGTTCAAAGTCTTCTGTTTCAACGATGGTGAGCATAGCCCAATTATCCGTCATTGACGGGTAAAGTCAAGTGAGGTGATTAGGTGTTATTTATGATAGGGATATTTACCGGAAAGCCAAAAACACTGAATTCCTACATGTTCCTAATTGCAGGCAGTACAAAGTAACCAGCCTCGAATTATTACGAGGTCTGTATCAAAAAAATCTTCTCCCTTCACGACAAATGCCACAGTCATATTCATGAGGTGGAGTAAACGTTGTTTGACTAGCTCGATACAATTTACAATATTTCGGAATGACTTTGTACAAGCTGTGTCAAGATAGAAGTTCAAATTTATTAACTGCGTATTTTTAATACCATTCTGCTGTAAGTGTGCCGTCTTCATTTCTGGAAATCATCTATAAATCCACAAGGACTTCAAATCCACCATAGGTCATACGAGAGGGATCGAACGGCATATTGTTTTCGTCGCAGGCTTCTTTCATGCGCGGATCGGCCATCACTTTTTTGTTTACTTCATCCCGGTGTTCGCGGGATTTATAAATGATAAAGGCAAAAATAACGGTTTCTCCGTCTTTTGTCCCCGCTAGTTCGCCGAATGGCGTTATTTTGCAGGTTGCAGGCGCATCTTCTGGTATTTCCGGCCTGGCATCTTCCAGTACGCATTCCTTGTATTGGAGTGCACCGTGTTCCATCCAGATTTTTCCTGCGCTTTCAGCCATTTCCCGGTAAGCGTCAATTTTGTCTTCCGGCACGGGCAAAACAAATCCATCTACGTAAGTCATAATCAAAAATCCTTTTCCGTGGTTTATAAATCGTATCCATCCTTCTTTCGTGTGTCTTCACCTGCCTGAATGATATTTTCATTCGCGCACCGCAGCTTCAAGCACAGCGATGTCGATCTTGTTCATCGTCATCATCGCGTCGAAAGCACGTTTCGCTTTCTCCCGGTCAGGTCCTGTCGTCAGCTCCATGAGCCGCCTTGGCGTAATCTGCCAGAAAAAACCCCAACGATCCTGACACCAGCCGCAGTTATTCTCACTGCCGCCGTTCTCTATGATCGCGTTCCAATAGCGGTTGGTCTCTTCCTGGTCGTTGGTCAGCACCATAAAGCTAACGGCTTGGTTAGGAGTAAAATTCGGGCCGCCATTCAAGCCGATAAACGACCGCCCAAGCACGGTGAATTCAACGGTCAATTCACTGCCTTCCTGTCCACCGGGGAAATCGCTGGGTGCGGTGTTCACCCGTTCCACACGGCTATCGGGAAAGGTGGCGGCATAAAATTCTGCCGCTTTACCGGCTTCGCCGTGGTCGAACCACAGGCATGTTGCAATTTTCTGCATGGATATTCTCCTTTTGATCATTTTATCGGTGCGGGCAGCCAGACCAACAGCAAGGGCGGCGTTTACCTTCACTCAGGCTTTCGCAGTCTCCGGTTGACTCTCTTATTCCTCGTTGCTAATTTTTTGGCGGATTCAACCCAGCATATCCATTCATTGCGAGCAAGCGGGGTGATATCCTCCCAGGTTTCCAGGGCTTCAGGATTGGTAATCATGGCTTTTTTAAATCTGCCGGCAGTTCATGCGCCACACCGCCGGCTATCTCTTTTTTTGTCATTACTTGTCTTTCTTGCGGCCACCAGTTATGCCTTCTCTTGTTTCAACAATTCTTCGAGTTGCGTGATTGTTGTCCCCCAACCTTCGTGGAAACCCATCTCTTGGTGCGCTTTCATCTGATCTGGTGTACTGTGCATGACATGGGCGACATATTCCGTGCCGCCTTCTATTACTTTCAACGTAATGATGCATGTAAAGTTGATACTCTCACAAGAGCTGCTGTCCACAGAAAGCGGAGATTTAGGCCGGTATCCAGGCAGTAATGAGGTCGTCCAGACCAGCCGTTCCTGCGGCACAATTTCCAAAAAGCAGCTCGCGCCAGCATGGACCTCACCATTTGGCCCTTGCATGTTCGTGTAAAACTCGCCGCCGGGACGTAAATCAATACGGCATTCGGTTGTTTGCCAAGGTTTTGGGCAGAACCACTGCTTGACAAGTTCCGGTTCGGTCAGGCCGCGCCAGACCAGGTCTACAGGGACAGCCAGTTCCCGTTTAAGTACGAGGTCCAGTTTGGCATCAATCGGTGTTGTGCTCATCGTTATTTCCTTTCGTTGTGTCGTGTCCTTTTAAAAGCATTGCATCCAATGCGTCAAAACGGCCGTTCCAGAATTTTGGCATTTAGCTCAGCCATTCCCGCCGTGCGGGTTAAGATACCAGGGTGCGAGTCGATGCGGCTTAATGACGGTTTGGCGGCGATCCATTCGATACCACCCGGCGCGGGTTGGGTAAGACACATCACGGGATTTTCCCGCAAAATAGCGCATCACCGCTACTCTCTTTATATTGCGTAATAGCAAAATTGAATGCAACTATTCAGTGTAGGCTATGACCGATTTTACTGCGAGATAAAATCTGGCAATTTACCTGAGAAGAGAAGGGTAAGCGCTTCGGAAGCAGACACATTATTCTTTCTGCAGGTAGAAAGATAGCTACGCGCACGGCAAAAGCGCTTGCACCTTTCTTATCGTGGCTTCAACATCAATATCATTGGTCGTCAATTTGGTATACCGTTAGCGACGTTCTTTCAATAGCTAATAGCTTATTGTATGCCCACTTTTGAAAACCAATTTTTTGCCTTCATAACGCGCTCTACAGCAAAATAATATTGCGGACTCTCCCAGGGGTGCCGAATGTCTTCTTTCCCCTAGAACATGTCTTGGTAGGCTAATAGATAGACTCTATTCGATAACTTAACCTACAACGCCACTACAATTTTTTATACAGAAACCTTGTCAAGTATTTTTTTGCTTTTTATGCTGAATAGTTATTCTTAACTTTCCCTATGTTTGTCAGGCTTTTATGATCGAGAGAGAATTCATTCACAAAAAGACCGGCAAAATCAGTCGAGAGATCGTTTACGGCATCACAAGCGTACCCGCGAGTCATGCTACCCCAGAACAGATCATTCGCGATAACCGAGGCCCACTGGAGCATAGCAAGCCGCCACTACATCATCGATTGGAATTACGACGAAGACCGTAGTCAAATTCGATCGGGGTTCGGACCTGAAAACATCACCCGGTTACGACGATTTGCCATTGGCTTACTCAAAAACAAGAAGCAAAGTGAAACAATCCCTGAAATGATGAAAAAACTCTTGCTAAATACTCGGGCTGTCTTTGATTATCTAAAAATGACTCGAAACTCTAATCCTGATCCAATAAGTTAGGCAGTAGCGTAGATTTGTCGTGAATAGGTAATGCACTCGCATTGACATGGCAATGCAAATGCATTATTATTCATACATTCAATCTATTCATGGGAGAGTGTTATGGCTGCTACGCTCGAAGTCGAATCTACCCTCACCGACCGCTATCAGACCACGGTGCCGGAAACTGTCCGCCGTGCGCTTAAACTCGGTAAGCGCGACAAGATCCATTACACCATCCGTCAGAATGGTGAAGTGGTGCTCACGCGCGCTACTGCCACCGAAGGTGATGATCCGGTGCTTGGGCAGTTCCTTAGTTTTTTGGCGCGCGATATTGCCAGCCATCCGGAACGGCTCCGGGCTATCGACACCGGTCTTGCTCAGCGCATTCAGTCGCTAGTTGGTGGCATCGAAGTCGATCTCGACGCAGCATTGTCGGAAGATGATGAATGAGCAGGGGCAAGCCAGCCCCCTTAGTCATCAACGATTGGGCGGTGTTTGCCCATCCGCTGTTTCTTGATCAACTCGATACGCTAACTCAGCAAGTCGAAGGACTCAAGCAGAAAGACCCAGGCGGCTTCACCAAGAAGAACGCTGCTAAGCGGCTGGCAGCGATTGCCAAGCTGGTATTTGAGGTTATTCCACAGGATCCGGCAAGGCCGGAATACCGGCAGGGCAATACTCTTGGTGAGGAGCACAAGCACTGGTTCCGTGCAAAGTTCTTTCAGCAATACCGCCTATTTTTCCGTTATCACGCCCCGAGCAAGGTGATCGTCTACGCCTGGGTGAATGATGAAAACACTAAGCGAGCTTACGAGAGCAGCGATGATGTCTACCGGGTTTTTCGCAAGATGCTAGAAGATGATCATCCGCCCGACGATTGGGATCGACTCCTGTCTGAGGCGCGCGCAGAGCTCGATCGTATGCAGCAAGTAGCTGCGAAAGCTGCAGCTGCCCAGCCTTGACGATTCCTTAATTGGTGCCCAGGCCGGTGCGATCACGCTCATCTAGCGATTCAGTTCGGCAGTTAATCTCAACATATCCACCTGCGTTGCCTGATATTGGATGAGGTGTATCGAGTGTGAAATGGAATGGCAGAATTTCTTGCTGGGTGTGCTCTTCTTGTTCACTAGTAAGCAGAATTGGACACTCAGAGGCCTTGAGCACAAATAAATACAAAAAGTAAATTTCAATTCAATCGATCAAACAGTTTAAAAATCTGTAAATATCTTTTTACCTTTTACCTTTTCATTTTCTTCATTCTTGAGGAAAATATGCAATACAAATAAGTAAATACTCGTTTCTGATTATTCGCCTAAATACTGTGATGTAAAATCATAGAAAATTCTTATTTATCATTTGTTCCTTTTAAAAAAGAAAAAACGGCAAAAAATACCTCCCTTTTAAATCATCTATAAAATGAGCGCTCGTTTTATAATTTAGCCCTGAGATAGGGGAGTTGATGGCATGTAAGGCTGGTTATTTGGAGGTTAATAAGCTCTGCCTATATTACAATATCATATTAAAAAATGTGGAGATGATGAATTTCATATTTTATCTGTTTGCCGCTCGGACGGGAGCGGAATGTGACTGAACAATGAATGTCACTACTTGCGCCGGTCGTGTCAGCAGAACAAATAAACTACGAGAGATGAGATGAAGGAATCCTACCTATCGACATTGCTGCAAATGAGAATGCTCGTCGGCTTTTCTTGGAGCCTGTCTTCTCGAAAACTTCCCACCTCGTCCAGTACCACGGAGTGCTGGAAGCAGCCAGACGATTGCACGATGAATATCTGAGTGTCGGAAGCTACCACCTGTTCCGTTTGCCGGAGGAAGTCGCGCAGGATCTGCACACAATCATGCAGAGCAACGTGGGTAACGAACTCGCGAGCAAGCTTCTACAAAGCAAAGAGGCTGCCATGGATGCGCTGACGTGCCTGGCCGATACGAGAGGGACGTCCAATCAGCGCGCTAACCGATGCACAGGTGCGCACCCTGCTTAAGCAGGGCGTGTTACAGCCGGATTTGTTCGATCAGCACCTGTGCGAAGTAGCGCTTGATAACAAGCGCCTAATCTTGCGTCGCAACGACGC
>NZ_QAOO01000051.1 GCF_003051105.1 Nitrosomonas nitrosa
CATTTCCTCGACACCATTAAAATCATCGCTTACCGCGCCGAGTCGGCAATGGTTAACATCGTCCGTGAATTCCTACCCAAACCCGATCAGGCTCGGGCAATATTGCGTGCCTTATACGCCACCGAAGCCGACCTCTTGCCCGACTACCTGAACAAAACCTTGACCGTCCGGTTGCACCACAGCGCACGTGCACATACTGATGAGGTCATCGCTAAGCTCTGCGAGGAGCTCAATGCTACCAAAACCTTCTTTCCCCGATCTGGATTACGTCTGATCTTTAAATTGGGGTCATCTTAAAATCGCTGGGATCAGGTGGTCTGTATCTGGGATCGGCACATTGCCAAGCTTCATGACAGGCAGCATACCCAAGATTTCCCCGTTAAGGAATTTTCCAAGGGAAAATCTTGGGTTATTTTATTAGCGATATTACAGCCATATTTCTGTAAATAAGGGCTGTAACCCCTCCATTATTTCTGGCGAGATAAAACTCCCCTCACCACTTGGCACGGCATATGCGGACATGGCAGAAACGAGGCGATCAACATGTTCATTGGACAAAATAGCAGATCCCGCGTGAATTTCGTTCAATTGATAAATATCGCTGCTATACCAGTTAGCAATTGTTAGCTGATCATCTGTGCCTACAATATTGATCTGTAAATTACTCGCATTACGGCTAAACCAGAGATTTTCAAAAGAGGCATCGGTGATTTTCAGAATATCGATACTTGCCGCGTCAGTATCATAGTTATTGATAGTATCTTTTCCATCGGCCATCTGGAACAGATAGGTGTCATTACCTACATCACCTATCAGGTAGTCATTGGCACCCACTCCGCCTCTTAGCATATCATCTCCTGCACCACCATACAGTATGTCCGCACCTTCACCTCCTTCCAGCACGTCATTACCGTTGACACCATACAAATAATCATTACCCGCGCCTCCAAGTAAAGTATCGTCGCCTTCTCCGCCATTCAATGTGTCGTTGCCAGCCAAACCATCGATCGTATCGTTCGTTGAGAATCCGATCAGGTTGTCTTGACCGAGTGTGCCTTGTAGCACTTTCTGCTTGACCGTCTCGATATCCCAGACTGTGCCATCGCTAAATTCAATGGCATCCAAGACGTAAGCACTGGTCGCATCCTGATAAAAATAGTGAGCAACCGTTATTTTCTCAGCCGTACTTTGCAAGGTGAGATATAAATTATACGAATCACGCGTGACCGTCACATCGTCAGGATGCACGCCTTCCAGAAAACGCAAGACATCGTAACTATCTGTCGCGCTATCATAATTGTTGATCGCGGTATGACCATCACCGGCTGCAAACAAATAAGTATCACTACCCGTTTCTCCGATCAGGTAGTCATTGACACCCGCACCGCCTCTCAGCATATCGTCCCCTGCGCCACCATACAGTATGTCCGCACCTTCACCTCCTTCCAGCACGTCATTACCGTTGACACCATACAAATAATCATTACCCGCGCCTCCAAGTAAAGTATCGTCGCCTTCTCCGCCATTCAATGTGTCGTTGCCAGCCAAACCATCGATCGTATCGTTCGTTGAGAATCCGATCAGGTTGTCTTGACCGAGTGTGCCTTGTAGCACTTTCTGCTTGACCGTCTCGATATCCCAGGTTGTGCCATCGCTAAATTCAATGGCATCCAAGACGTAAGCACTGGCCGCATCCTGATAAAAATAGTGAGCAACCGTTATTTTCTCAGCCGTACTTTGCAGAGTGAGATATAAATTGTACGAATCACGCGTGACCGTCACATCATCAGGATGCACGCCTTCCAGAAAACGCAAGACATCGTAACTATCTGTCGCGCTATCATAATTGTTGATCGCGGTATGACCATCACCGGCTGCAAACAAGTAGGTGTCGCTACCCGCATCTCCCGTTAGATAGTCATTCGTGCCCGCCCCACCTCTCAGCACATCATCACCGGCCCCGCCAAACAGCATGTCCGTGCCGTCACCTCCTTCCAGCACGTCGTTACCGTTGACACCATACAAATAATCATTACCCGCGCCACCAAGCAAAGTATCGTCGCCTTCTCCGCCATTCAATGTGTCGTTGCCAGCCAAACCATCGATCGTATCGTTGGTTACAAAACCTATGAGATTGTCTTGACCCAGCGTACCTTGCAGTACCTTCTGCTTGACTGTCGCAATATCCCAGGTTGTACCATCGCTAAATTCAATGGCATCCAAGGCGTAAGCACTGGTCGCATCCTGATAAAAATAGTGAGCAACCGTTATTTTCTCAGCCGTACTTTGCAAGGTGAGATATAAATTATGAGAATCACGCGTGACCGTCACATCATCAGGATGCACGTCTTCCAGAAAACGCAAGACATCGTAACTATCTGTCGCAGTATCGTAATTGTTGATCGTAGTAGAACCGTCACCGGTTGCGAATAAATAGGTGTCGCTACCTGCATCACCCGACAGATAGTCATTAGTGCCGGTCCCGCCTCTCAGCGTATCCTCTCCAGCCCCGCCAAACAACATGTCCGTGCCTTCGCCTCCTTCCAGCACATCGTTGCCATTGACACCATACAGGTAATCATTACCCAAACCACCCCACAAGGTATCGTTACCCTCACCACCGTTCAATGTATCATTGCCTGCCAAGCCATCGATGAAATCATCACTTGCTGAGCCAGTTATATTGTCGTCACCATTTGTACCTCTTTTTGACAGCTGCTTGACAGTGGCCACATCCCAGATTGTTCCATCGCTAAATTCAATGGCATCCAAGGCGTAAGCACTGGTCGCATCCTGATAAAAATAGTGAGTGACCGTTATTTTCTCAGCCGTACTTTGCAGAGTGAGATATAAATTGTACGAATCACGCGTGACCGCTACATCATCGGGATGCACGCCTTCCAGAAAACGCAAGACATCGTAACTATCTGTCGCAGTATCATAATTGTTGATCGTGGTAGAACCGTCTCCAGCGGCAAATAAATAGGTATCACTGCCGGCATCTCCTGTCAGGTAGTCATTGACACCCGCCCCGCCTCTCAGCGTATCGTCTCCAGCACCGCCAAACAACATGTCCGCACCTTCACCTCCATCCAGCACATCATTACCGTTGACACCATACAAATAATCTTTACCCGAACCCCCTAACAAAGTATCGTCGCCTTCACCACCATTCAGTGTGTCGTTGCCAGCCAAGCCATCGATCGTATCGTTGGTTACAAAACCTATGAGATTGTCTGTACCCAGCGTACCTTGCAGTACCTTCTGCTTGACCATCGCGATATCCCAGACTGCGCCATCGCTAAATTCAATGGCGTCCAAGACGTAATCACTGGTCGCGTCCAGGTAAAAATAGTGAGTAATTGAGATTTTTTCACCCGTACTTTGCAGAGTAAGATATAAACTATAAGAATCACGGGTGACCGCTACATCATCGGAATGGACGCCTTCCAGAAAACGCAAAACATCATAGCTATCTGTCGCGGTATCGTAATTGTTGATCGTGGTTGAACCGTCACCGGCAGCAAATAAGTAAGTATCACTGCCCGCATCTCCCGTTAGATAGTCATTCGTGCCCGCCCCACCTCTCAGCACATCATCACCGGCCCCGCCAAACAGCATGTCCGCACCTTCACCTCCATCCAGCACATCATTACCGTTGACACCATACAAATAATCTTTACCCGAGCCACCCAGCAGCGTATCGTCACCTTCGCCACCGTCTAGCGTGTCATTACCTTCGCTGCCATTTAGATAGTCATTGCCGCCTACGCCAGCTAAATTATCGTCTCCACTCAAGCCATCGACAGTATCATCCGATGCAAAGCCAATAATATTGTCGTTGCCTAACGTAGTTTGCATCACGATTTGTTTAATAGCTTCGTTATCCCAGGTGGTACCATCGCTGAATTCAATCCTATCCAACGCATAAGTACTGTTACCCTCTTCATAAAAATGATTGATAACCGTTATGACTTCTCCCGTGTTTCGTACGGTCAGATATAAATGATGGGAATCTCGTTTTACGCTAACCTCAGCTGGATTGATGCCCTCTTTTAGCCGGAGCACATCGTGACTAACTGACAGATCAATGTTATTGATCGTGGTATTGCCATCGCCTGCTGCAAACAGATAGGTATCATCACCACTATCACCCTGGAGATAATCGTTGTCGCCCTGGCCGCCATGCAAAACATCGTTACCCTCTCCACCCGTCAACAAATCACGACCTCTTCCACCATCAAGGATATCGTGACCGCCACCTCCTGACAGCGTATCATTCCCGGCTCTGCCACTGAGAATATCGTCGCCGCTATAACCGTTTAAAACAGTATTGGCTGGCGCGCTAAATATGATGTCATCCTTGCTACCTGCAGAATTGTCGCCTTTAACGCTGCTGACACCTAATTCATGAAGAATAGCGGCTGTTTGCTCACCAGCAACACCTTCGGCAATCCAGCTACGCAACATATCCAGGCCAGACCACCCGTTGGCATACAAAACATGGCCAGCATATTTATTTAATTCGATCAAATCTGCCAAAGCAGAGGAAGGATCCACATTTTTTTGATGATCAAGTAGTGCGTTGAGCGCAGAGAAATCCACAACAACTTCCGCTGCTGTAGTCTCATTTAAGGCAATCACATCCAGATAATGGGAAAGCCGCGTCTGTAAAACCAGGCTTTCATAAACCGATTCTTTTAATGCCTCATAACTTTGCTGCATCAGTTCTATTTGCTGGGTCGATAGCGATACGAAAACTCTTTCTATACTTGTACCATCGCTACCTACTACCGCACTTACCGAATTCCGTGACCCATTGCCCAGCGTTACCTGGTCTGCGCCCACCGCAACAAACGTTGAAGCATTGAAACGCTCCAATACACTGATAATCGCATCCGTCTCTTGCTGCTGTTGTAGAAGCTTCTGATATTCCTCACGAATCTCCGGCTCAAGTGCATCCAATAGCGCACCATCCGCAGTATTCCAGTAGCTCAGGTGAGTGTCATGATCTGACCATGATTGGTTCGGTGTTAAATAGAATAAAAAATAGCCATTATCAGCAGCCTGCTTAATACTGGTTTTCATGGTGGAAGTGTTTGCCCAGGCGGTCAGCAAGTCATCTAGTAAAGCTTTCTGGGCTAAATAACTCGTTTGGTTGGCGTAATTTTCCAGCACACTCGATAGAGCTGGAGATATACTGGCTGCCTCTTGCAGATCGCGTACAAAACCAGAACCTTTTGCATTAGGTAAACTTAGCACTTCATCAGTTAAGGGAAGCGTATCGACGAACTTTCGATAAAATGGATTATTGGCAAGATCCAAGTTGGCAGTTAACCCCTCACCATCTACCGTCAGATGAGCGGCTGAAGCGGTTTGAACATTGCCATCGCCAAGATTGACATTCCCGCGGTGAGCCGTTAGCTCAATACTGACCACACCCAATTTGGTTAACGAAAACAATTCATTCGTTGTCGAAACCCCATTCTGGTTCAAATCCCGCCAGACTTGCACCTGCATAAACTCGTCGTCGTTCTGGTCGAACAGCCCATCTGAATTGGAATCCAAATCCGACAATGCATCGAAACCGTCTTTGGCCAATAGACCATCTGATTTCAAGGTATCGACACCAAACAGCTCTGCACCGGTATCGATGGTACCGTTACCATTGCGATCCAGCACCAGGAAACCGTCATCGCTACTTACCCAACCGGTACCGGTTTTAATGCCGTCTCCATCATGATCAAAAACGATCGATCCGCTGATACCAACCGTTTCAATGCCATCTTTATCCAGATCCAGTACCAGCGGATCGGTGCGAGGGGGTATCCAATTCTTGAATTGCAGATAAAGATTATTGACCGCATTTGATACAGCTGTCAGCTCACCAAGTTCACGCATCAAAATACTGCCCAGGCGGCTCATTGCCCAAGAAAAATCTCCGACAAGATTCTGGAAAAAAAGAGCCATATCGATACTTGTAACATTCTTGTACAAATTTTCGAAAAGCTTTTCTCCAGCCAGACCGCCAAAGTAGCCACCGGCCAGCCCAGCCGCACCCGTTATGGCCATTCCGGCTCCCACACCGACATTCACCCCGGGCGCCAGAAGGAGCCCTGCCACTAGCGCAGCAGATGCCGTTCCAGCAGCAAACCCACCCACTAACCCACCTGCGTGGGCAGTTAAAATCGCCCCTGCTTCGTTCGTATTTCCATTATTGTAAGCATGCTGCGCTTGGGCAATTGCCAGCGCTGTGCCAAGAACATCCCCGATCAAACCTGCCTTGTTGAGTAGATCACCGTATTTGACGTAGCGGGCCATATCGGCATCGGTCGGATGCATATCGCTCAATGAAGCGAGGCGTGTTACCTCAATACCCGCAGGAATTTCCTTGGCAGGCAAACCGAGCGCTCTCCCCAGATAACTGTTGGTATCAAGATACAACTTACCAGTAGCATCCCGCCCCACACTCATATCTGCCAGATCTGCGTTGGAGGTCGCGCGGATCAAACTGACTAATTCTGCTTTAGCTGCATTCTCACCACTCAACAGTTTTTCCGCGTTATAGCGATTTTGCCAATCCTGAAGATCGATACCATTGACTTTCTGACCAGGCTGGATTGTTTTGTGTAATAACGTTGGAATCTCGGTCTCGACAGCCACACTGCCATCGGGTGCATGCGGCATAATCAGACGAAAATCGCCTGTATGCTGGTTTACCAGCCTCGCTGATGCTTCATCCCAGAAACTAGTGTTGTTAATGCGTGTGCCATTTTCGTCGATTCCTAGATATAAAGTGTCAAAATTTAAACCTTCCCGGGCAGCGGCATCTTCTAGCGCTTGCCTAAAATCAACATTTTTTAAAAAAATAGCAATTTGTGTATCGGCAATCGTTTTTACACTAGTAGCATTTGAAAGAGACTCAGCAAAATCTGATGCTTTAAACTCTCGATAGCCAGTTAAAGGATCAATAATCTCTCCTACCCCTCCGCTATATAGCAGCAAGGTTGAATTGCCTATAGTGACATCTACATTATTTGCCAGTAGTCGAAGCTCGTTAACTGACATTGGATTATTTGCGGCGCTTCGGATAGCAATTTCATTGATCGCTGATTGTGCATTCATGATCCGGAACTCCTATAAATTTTGGGCAAAATTTACAGATAGGGTTTCGACATGCTTTCTAGAAAAAGCTGATCCATATGCATCTAGTGCTTCTTTGATTAGTGCATGCAGCCGGGATTTATTATGTACAAACTGAGATTGTGTGAATATTTGTACTACTCGCCACTCGATATGATATTTTTTACTTTCTAACTGCTTCATTCTTTTGAATGCATCAAAATAAACGTTTTCTCCATTAATATTTAGGTTAAATTCTATTGGTTCCTGTGGCTGTCCAACCTTTACTTCCTGAAGAACAATATTCCGCTCTCGATCTATGGTTTGCCAGGTTCCATCTTCCTTTCGTTCATTTACAAAACTCATTTCAATTCTCCTCTCGACATTAATCACTAATTAACAAGAGCGGCAGAACCACGGAAATAACTTCCGGTCAATTATCGGATCTGCATCCTCAACAAATGAATTTAATAGCCCTATCGTATGTATATCGGATTTTCATCATGCTTTCAGAGCAATAAACCTAACGATAGAAAGCATATGCAAACAATTGCAGTTAGGAGACTGTCCGAGAATAGTGATCGTACCGAGGGTGAAGCTGGCAGAGCTGGATTTTTCGATCATTTGAGGCGAATAGTTGTTCTATTTAACGAAAAGGATCGAAAAATCTGGCCTGGCAGGTTCGCCCGCAGTAGATCAACCTATTTTCGGACAGCCTCCTAGCAAAGCCACGAATAACTGAAGTTATTAACGCCATTTCTAAGCTTTACTTTAATGTGAATTGATATGCCTAGGCGAAAGGGCACCGCTATGACGGGCACAGTAAAAGACAATAGATGGAAATCGGCTTTGCTGAGCAACAAAAATTAGGCTCTTCAGGAAAATTTGTGGGTAATGCTATAACGAATATGTAACAAAGGCGCTAGTTTTTTGGGTTTTTGAGGTAAGAGGTGTGCATCCTGTT
>NZ_QAOO01000052.1 GCF_003051105.1 Nitrosomonas nitrosa
GCCCAATAGTTGGCGCAAAATAGCCGGTATGGTTGCCATTCTCTTTGCAATGTTCAACACAACCGCCCACACTGGCGGAATCCCGGTCATCGATGGGGCCAACGTACAGCAAACCACGGTTGCCGCGATAGAAAATGTGGCACAGACTTTGAAGCAGATACAGCAGTATCAGACACAGCTACAGCAATACGAAAACATGATTCGTAATACCCTGGCGCCACCGGTATACGTCTGGGCGCAAGCGCAATACACGATGAACAAGCTCATGCATATGACCGATACCATCCGTTACTACGGTCAGCGCTATGGCGGCCTGGACGGTTATCTGCAGCGCTTCCGCAACGTGAATTACTACCGCAGTTCACCGTGTTTCAATCTCGAGGGCAACTGCACCGAATCGGCCTGGGGCCTATTGAAACAGGGACAGGATGCCAGCACCGATACACAAAAGAGCGCCAACGATGCCGTGCTGCGCGGTCTCGATCATCATTCACAACAGATTCCGCTCGATGCCGCGCAATTGCAAATCCTGCAGCAACGCACCCAAACCGCTGAAGGACAAATGGAAGCGCTGCAGTATGCCAATCAACTCGCAGCCCACCAAGCGAACCAATTGCTGCAAATCCGGCACTTGCTTATCGCACAACACAATGCCATCAATGCGCAAAACCAGGCCAGAATAGATCGGGAAGCCATGTGGCAGGCTGCGCGTGAAACGACAACCAAGCGGTTAAGTCCACAAACCCTCCCGCCCGGGAGAAATTGGTCGGTCAGGGATGCATTCTGAATTATTAACGAAAGGAGAGAAAATGATGAAACTGATCAGCATATTACTAATGATATTAGTGACGATTTCAGTTTTAACTTTAACCGGATGTAAACCGACTGACGGTAAGCTTGAATTGAAAGAGCCAAAAAAAGAATTGAGTGAAATACCTGAAAGAAAGGGATGGTTTGATACACCGATATCCCAACAACCTGAAGACGAATCAGCAGAATAACTTTTTGCTTGAAATTTGTGAGAGCCGTGCAATGCAACGAATACACCCAACCCTTCTAACCTTGATTCTTCTAGCATTTTTTACTACGAATGCTTATGCAGAGCTGTCCTACATAGATCCAGGAACAAATCAAAGTGTCCTCGACCAGGTTGTTTCCAAATTCCAGGGAAAAGTTAAATCCTGGCAGAGTGTTATTCAAAATGCAGCTGAGCGCTTATTCTGGACATTAGTATTGATATCCATGGTATGGACATTCGGCATGATGTTGCTGCGCAGAGCTGATATTGGTGAGTTTTTTGCTGAATTTACACGGTTTATCATTTTTACGGGCTTTTTCTTCTGGCTGCTCACTAATGCTGTTTCCGGACAAAATATTGCCGGAACAATTATTGATTCTATGCAGCAATTAGGGGGAACAGCTGCGGGTCTACCAAGCGGCGCCAGTCATGCCAGTATAGTAGATACTGGTGTTTTGATCTGGAATCAGGCTACAAATAATATGAACATTCTTGATCCTATAGACAGTCTCATCGGTCTTATTCTGTCATTGGCCATTCTGGTTATTCTGGCCGTAATAGCAGTAAACATGCTGCTGCTATTAATCGCATCCTGGGTACTGTTATACGCCGGAATTTTTCTATTAGGCTTCGGCGGCGCCAGATGGACGACAGATATTGCCATCAACTACTTTAAAACCGTTCTCGGCGTTGGTCTTCAGCTGTTTGTAATGCTACTCATTGTAGGCATCGGAAGTGATTTGTTATCCAGTTTTTATTCCAAAATGGGTAAAAACGTACTGAATTATGAAGAACTTGCCGTCATGCTGATTTTTACCATAGCCTTATGGGTACTCATTTCCAAACTGCCTCCTTTGATTTCTGGAATTGTTACCGGCAGCAGTATCGGATCTGCAGCTGGAATCGGTGGTTACAGCGCAGGTGGTTTGGTAGCCGCGGCCGGAACGACAGCGACCATCGCCGCTTATGGCGTATCGACATTGCGCAGAAACAGTCCCATCAAGGGTATAGAACCATTGATGAATGCGGTTAAATCTGGCCAGAATACAGAGAAAAACGGTAATTACATTTCCAGAGGAGATAAGTAGATGAAAAAGTATCTCGTAAGCTTTATAGTGATACTGTTCTTAAGTACACCGGCCCAGGCCAAGGACTCTTGCAGCACCGTGCTTTGCATGGCCGGAATGATGCAAGGCTCCGGTGTGGTTTCTGGTTGTAAAGGTTTTGTTCAGGATTACTTCGATATCATTTTGTTCAATAGTCATGGCGGCATCAGTTTGAACAAGACATTTAAAGCTCGCGGCCAATTTTTAGGCCAATGCACTTCGGCAGGAAACTGGCCAGATGTGATTAACAACAAGTACGGCAGACAATTGGGATTTTAATATGTACTTAAAGTGATGCAATTTAATTGATTCAATGAGCATGCGTAAAATCGTTACCTACTAACAGCAATCAACCAGCTTGTCATTGAAAAGGATAAGAATATGGAACAACTCGATCGTATCACCCAACAACCTGAGATAATGGGCGGTAAAGCCTGTATCCGGGGAATGCGTGTCACAGTTGGCATGATCGTGGGACAAATTGGTGCTGGCCGCAGCGTCGATGAAATTCTAGCCGACTATCCATACCTTGAGCGTGAAGACATTATGCAGGCGCTGCGTTACGCCGCATGGCGTGCGGAGGAACGTGAAGTCATTTTAGCTTCTTCATGAAACTGCTCATCGACATGAATTTGTCACCGCGTTGGGTCGATGTGCTGGCTAACGCAGGCTTTGAGGCAGCTCACTGGTCTGCACTTGGCGCATACAATGCATTTGGACAGTGAAATCATGGCTTACGCCAAAGCAAATGACTATATCGTTCTGACACACGATCTGGATTTCAGCACTATCCTGGCCGCCACACAGGGTGAAAAACCCAGTGTAGTACAAATCCGTGCAGATGATGTCAATCCTGACGCTATCGGTAAACAGGTGATTGCAGCTTTACAGCAAATGTCTATAGATTTGGCTGATGGAGCATTGCTAACGGTTGATACCAGCCGCACCAGAGTGCGGCTGCTTCCACTCCGGCCCAAGCCATTATAAGAAGATGACGCTACCGGCAATTATCCATAGCAACCTGTAAATTTACTCATGATAGATTTGCCGCTAGACATACAGGAACGAGCAGTATGTTCCATTATCGCTGCAGTCAAGTACGAGATTCCCGTTAATATTTTGCTGGCCATCGCGGAAAAAGAAGGTGGCAAGCCTGGTCAATGGGTACAAAATAAAAACGGCACACACGATGTTGGCGCTATGCAGTTCAATACAGCGTATCTTCGGGATTTATCAAAATACGATATTACAGCTGATCATGTTGCACAGGCTGGATGTTATGCCTACGACTTGGCCGCATGGCGCGTGCGCCAGCATATCAAAAATGACAAAGGTGATATTTGGACAAAAGCGGCAAATTATCATTCAAGAACGCCAGAATATAATGAAACATATCGTACCGATTTAATTGAGAAAGCCATCAAATGGGCAGACTGGCTGGAAATTCATCTTCACCAAATCACAAGAAAACCCCAAAAACAAAGTGATTGATTAGCAAAAAACAACGTTCTATACAGGCCAATACTTGTTTGTTCGTAATGAGGTTTTGCTTGCCTGTCATAACCCGCAGGCAAATTATAATGCACGACATTGACGACATCGGCACCTGACAATTCATAGCGATCTGCTTAAGATCAACATCAGCAGCCATATGCACTGCCACGGGTAATGCTTTTTGCCAGAGATGCAGTAGCTGAGAAACATATTAGTGATATTGTATCAACAACGAATTTAAGGAGAAAAACTACCACCGATTGCACAGGCAATCATGACATGATGGCGAGACTGGTCAGTCCGTGAGTAGCTAAACCTGACCTAGCCCAAGTGCAAAGAGTACGTAAATATGATAAGGCGCTACCCAGCTCGTCCTTCAGTGATCTGTCACCAGCGGGTGCTGCCGGATCGTGCCTCGCCATTGCCACGCGAGCCGTCCCGGACAAAATCGACATAGGTATGTTCTGCGTCGGTTAGCCAGTGCTCTTGAAAATCGTCGAGAAAGGACGGCCACTCCGGCTCCAGGTAATAGGCATCAAAATAGCGCAAGGGAAAGGAAAAACCGTGGTCGATACCAACCAAAGTCTACACATCTTCAGATAAGCGTTCTGCTAGCCACTCGACCAACCACGACGGGTCCAGTATTTGCGCAGGCTGGGCGGCGGCATCTCTACAGGAAGTGACTTGCGGTTAGCTTGATAAACCTGAAGCCCCTTCAGGCTTGAATCGGGCGTCTCTGCCCCGGAGTAGTCTATGCTGATGTAACGGCTGAAAGATGGATTCGCCATAAGTAGTCGGCCCTGCAAAATGCCTGAGATCCTCATGAATTCTTCGTTTCAGGCAAAATATTTACCTCCTAAACTCTCAAGAATTTATAATAACAGCATCTAAACCTGAGGGAAATCAAAGGTATTTAAGATGGCTATAGACGACTTTTTTCGAGCCCGTCTCGATCAAATGATTGACTTGGGACATCCTTTGGCTGTGCTGGCGGAACGAATACCCTGGTCTCAGATCGAAGCAGCTCTGGCACCTGCATTTGAGCGCAAGAATCGTCAAGGCCAGGTAGTGGAGATCAACGATCTTTTTGGCACAACGCAGGTGATTGTAGGAACGGGTGTCATCAGTGCTGCTGGTCGTCTGCGTCTACCGATCCGGCTGATGTCCTCCCTGCTGTATCTCAAGCACGCGTTCAATCTTAGTGATGAGGAACTTGTTGTTCGCTGGTCCGAGAACGTAGTATGGCAATACTTCAGTGGGCAAGCGTACTACACGCCAAAGCTACCCTGTGATGCCACGCAGATTGGCCGTTTTCGTACTGCGATAGGTGAAGCTGATGTGGAAGCACTGCTGAAAGCGACGATTGACACTGCGGTCCAGAGCAAGGCGATGACGCCAAAGGAATTCGAGCGGATTATCGTCGATACGACCGTCCAGGAGAAGGCCATCTCCCATCCGGTCGACAGCCGTCTGCTGGAGATCGCCCGCGGCAAGGTAGCCCAAGCCGTCAAGCGGGTGGGGATCACTTTGAAACAGACTTTTGCTAAGGAAGGCAAGGCATTGCGTCGCAAAGCCGGAGGCTACGCTCATGCCAGGCAATTCAGACGACTGCGGCGCGCTGTCAAACGGCAGCGCACGATACTCGGCATCGTGCTGCGTGAGATCAGGCGCAAGCTAACAACAGCGACGACGGAATGCGCTGCATCACTTAATCGCTTGAACACGCTGCTCGAACGGGTCGAGCAAATCCACAAGCAACAGCCTAAGGACAAAAACAAGCTCTACGCCCTGCACGCACCGGAAGTCGAATGCATCGGCAAGGGGAAAGCGCGTAAGCCCTATGAGTTTGGCGTCAAGGCCAGCATCACCGTTACCCACAAGCAGGGGTTGATCGTGGGCGCTAAAACTTTTCCCGGCAATACTTACGATGGCCACATTCTCCACGAACACTTGGAACAAACCAGCATCTTACTGGAAAGTTCAAGCGCAAAGCCGAAGCAGGTGGTAGTGGACCTCGGGTTCCGTGAAGCGCATGTTGATAATCCGAACGTGGAAATCATCCATCGCGGCAAATACAAGTCACTAACGAGGCAGCAACGAAAATGGCTTAAGCGGCGACAAGCCGTGGAGCCAGCAATCGGACACCTGAAATCAGATCACCGGATGGATCGCTGCTGGTTACAGGGTAAACTGGGCGATGCGCTCCATGCAGCACTGTGTGCGACGGGCTACAACCTACGCTGACTGCTGCGGGCAATGGTTCGCCTGGCCCATCTTTAACATCACATTTTAAAATACTTTAACAATCATGATATTACGAAGCAAAAATGATCGTAAGGCACTACATTTGATTTTTTCTGTTACATCAAGCTTACACGTATGTTTTGATTACTCCTCCTGGTAACGGGTCTAAGTTTAGCGCACGGTAGATAGCGGCCAGTTCCGGTTCCGGACGCTTGGCCTTGCGCACATGCAATGTGCGGCCATCGGCACACTGGAAAGAGGCAGTCACGCGCTGTTGTACGGATTAGGTATCACGCTAACTGCGCCAGCGCGCCTTGATACACTGTGTAATAGCGCTCCCCGGTGGCATTACTGCGGGTTTGAGTACGTCGGATAAACACAGGTGCGACGTTACTACAAAGCAGACGATAAAACAAGATATCATAATAATATTATGGCACTACATTACGTATTCGGGCACATCACAAAATGCAAATCTTTGTATATCAGTTAGTTAGAAATATACAAAACAGAGAAAAGAGGGGAATTTTGCTGGAAGAGGTTAAAGATGGGCTGGGGCTGAAGGCAGCTTTTTTGCGTATTTTATTGCTTCGGCTGACCAGCGGCTATAAGGGGTAAATTTACAACCGCTGATATGAATACTCCGCATCCTAAATCTGTATTAGCAGCCGAGTGAATTTTGCAGGGCCGACTAAGTAATCTTTTAGAGGTCTATTTTATCGGTTGCTTGGTTTTATGAAAAATTCAGCATACCTCAACAATACGGCAAGGAGAAGCCGACAAAGCAAGTTTTGATTTAGAATTGGAATTAGCAATTGGATTTAGTTTTGTAACCTATATCGTATTTTCATTTTGCTTCGCGCCGCATCGAAATTTCTTTTACAAACACATAGACTGCGGGATAAATGATCAAGGTCAGCACGGTAGCTGAGACCATTCCTCCAACCATTGGTGCAGCAATGCGTCGCGTCACTTCAGAGCCAGTGCCTGTGCTCAGCATGACGGGCAACAAACCCAGGATGCTGCCCGCGATGGTCATCATCACCGCGCGTATCCGGGTTACTGCGCCTTGTGCCACAGCGGTATACAGATCGTTCACCGTGACTTTTTCACCCGCTGCATGACGTTTTGCCACAATAGCTTTGAATGCCTGG
>NZ_QAOO01000053.1 GCF_003051105.1 Nitrosomonas nitrosa
TGGCGGAGAAGGCGTCCGCCTAACCCACTTTCTACCCTTGTCTACCTACATCTACCTACGTACCAAAAGCCCATATTTAAAGCCACTTTACAGACATTCGCTTAAATGTCTTGTCTGTGATCGTATCATAGAATACACTTGTGTCTACTATTTTCGGTAAGAATTTAAGGCAGAATGTGGGCAAATTAAAAGCATTACAGATAAAAAGTTTACCGGCTGGCAATCACTTGGACGGACACGGCCTTTATCTTCGCGTTTCACCTACTGGTGGGCGGTCGTGGGTTTTTAGGTATAAAGATAAAGGCCGAGCTCGAGAGCTTGGTTTAGGTAGCCTTTTTGTTCGCGGTCTAGCAGAAGCGCGGATTATTGCCGCTGATATGCGGCGAGCTGTTTATGATGGCCTCGACCCTAAAACAGTATTAGCTCCTAAAAAACAAAGTAAGACCTTCCAAGCCTACGCTGAGGAATTGATTGAATCCAAAAAGGCCGGCTGGCGCAATCAGAAGCATGCCCAGCAGTGGACAAACACGTTACAGCAGTATGCATTTCCAGTCTTAGGCGAAAAGCAGATTCACGAAATCGACCATCTTCACGTAATTGAAGTTTTGAGGCCGTTATGGAACACCAAAACCGAAACCGCTAGCCGACTTCGATCAAGAATTGAGAGCGTTATTGATTTTGGATATTTGCATGAAAACATCGACAAGGGCAACCCTGCCCGCTGGCGTGGCTGCATGGACAAGGTTTTTGCTAAGCCCTCAAAAGTAAGAGAGGTCGTTCATTTTGCCGCAATCCACTACGCGGACTTGCCCGCAGTTATGGCGAAATTACGTGAGAAATCCGCCATGAGCGCGTTATGTTGCCGCTGGATCGCGTTGACGGCATGTCGGAGCAGTGAGGCACGCGAAGCCGTTTGGGACGAAATCGATTTAAAAAAGAACATCTGGATCATCCCAGGCGCTCGCATGAAAATGGGAAAAGAGCATAGGGTTCCCCTAACGAGTGAGTGTATCGAAATTCTTCAAGATGCAAAAAATCTGAAACCCAATAGTAGCTTTGTTTTCGTGAATGAGCGAGGCGCTGCTTTAAGCGATGTATCGCTTTCAAAAATGCTTAAGTCTGTATCCAACAGGGAGGCAACTGTTCACGGATTGCGAAGTTCTTTTATAGATTGGGCATCGGAGCAGACCAGCTACCCGCGCGAGGTAGTGGAGCAGGCGCTAGCCCATTCAATCGGCGCGGTTGAAGCTGCCTATCGACGGAGTGATTTATTTGAAAAGCGACGTGGATTGATGAATGAGTGGGCGTCTTATTTGGCGAAAAAATTTTAAAATGTTGCAAGCATCAGCATTCACGACACTTGAATCTATTGTAATATTTGCGCGTTCGGCTGAATTGATGGCCGTACTTTAAACGAAGGGGTAGTTGCCCAACCCGGTGCCCACCACCGGGAAGGGCGGATACTGCAACTTCTCCATTGACGAATTTTGAAGTTTAGAAGATCAACCCACGAAGGGTTTGGATCAACCCCAAAGGCTTTAGATCAGCCCAAGGAGTCGATTGTATTTTACATGCACGGTCATATACGCACAAATACATTTATCCTCCCTAAGGTTGATCGATTTTTAAAAGGAATCGATTGATGTCACAAAAACAAGAAACATCTCCAAAAGCTTTTTTTCTGAAGAAACCCGTCGTTCTTCACAAAACATCGATGGGTCATGCTTGGTTATACGAGGCAATTAGAAAAAGAAAATTTATCAGTCCGGTTAAAGTCGGGAAAGCCAGTCTATGGCCAGCAGATGAAGTAGAGCTGATGTGCAAAGCGATGGCCGCCGGATTGGATGAGGAAGAACTCAAGAGTCTAGTTATCAAGATCGAGGCCGCCAGAAAGAATTTTTCGATGGAGGGTTAATCATGACCTTCAAAATGAAAACCCCTAACGCTGAGGCGGCGGTAGGGGCTAAGGCAATACAGAATGATCTATGTGACGTGCCTATTTTATCGCATTTCTCGAATTTAAAACAGACCAGCGCGAACACTTGGACAGGCCGCTGTCCGATGCCCGACCATAAAGACACGAATCCATCTTTTCGTGCCACGCAAAAACCTAATGGCGATTGGTTGCTTTATTGCCATGGCTGCGGCGCTCGAGGCAAGGAGATATGTAATGCGTTGGGCATTCCAATCAGCTCCTTGTTTGCCAATTCGAAGCCTTATCACCACACCGGCGGCAACAGCAGAGTCTCATCCGTTTTCACGTTATTACGATCAATGGAGCCTGATTTATTTAGGCTGGTCGCAATCGCGAATTTGCTTGAGAAATCAGGCGCGCTCGATCAATCGGATCGCGAATTTATATCGGGTTTGGCCATAAAACTGAACAGCGTTATCGATGAAATCGGAGGTGGCAAAAAATGAAGGCACTCAAAGGGAATATCGAAAAATTTACAGAAGAAGCCGTCTCAAAGCGCCTAGGCAAAAATGAAAAAGTAACCCCGCTGGGCGAATCGGGCGAATCAGGCGAAAACCCGCATGAATACAAGAAAAACGATGGGGCGAATAAAGGGCGAAAGGGGCGAAATTCGCCCATTGAGGCGTACAACCAGCCGGTTTATCCGATCAACGCCTTGGATTCATTGGCTGAAGTTTGCACCTACATGTGTAATGAAATGCAGCTGCCAGCAGAAACGGCAGGGCAATCCTTACTTGGCGCGGCATCCCTTTTAACGCAAGGAATTTATGACGTTGAGACGCTAGCAGGGGTGAAGCCGTTATCTTTAAATTTATTGTCTATGTTGGATTCTGGCGATGGCAAATCGACCGCTGACGGCGTGGCGTTGAGAAAAATTTCTGAAGCAGACCGCAAAAATCACGAATCTTTTCAAGACAGCATGGTGACATGGTGCGGCCTGTCGAAAAAAGAGAAGGAAAGCGAACCGCAGCCCGTCGCCCCGTATAGACTGATGAAAAGTGGAACCATTCAAGGGATCGTCCGCAGCTTCAAGGAGGGCGTCTCAAGTCAAGGATCGTTTACGGCTGAGGCGGCCTCGATGTTAGCAGGATGGGGCATGACTGCTGAACAAAAAAGGAACACGCTTGCCGGTCTGAACGACCTTTGGGATGGTGCCCCTGTTTCAATCGTCAAACAAGGAGAAGGGCGAACACAATTGTATGACAATCGCTTTTGCTGCCACTGGATGATTCAACCAAGCGCGGCGCGTGAATCGCTTCACGATGAATTGTTATCGACAATTGGCACATGGCCTCGCTTTTTGGTTGCTTGGCCTATGCCAATGAAACCACGGGCTTACAAGGAATTCGACCCTGAAAGCAGTTCAGCGGTTACTACGTATTGGAAGGCCTGCGGCGATCTACTAAATTCTCAGGATAACGAGAGGCGAATTCTAAGGCTTTCTGATAAAGCACGAGTGTTGCTTATCAAGTTTTGGGAAGCAATGGAGCAATCGCGCGACCCTGATAGTAAATATCATGGGTTGAAAGCCTTTTGCGTGAGAGGATCAGAGCAGGTTTGTAGGATCGCTGGTGTGCTAGCCGCATTCAAAAACCATCAAAACAAAAATGCCGAATTTTATGTTGTGGACGCTGACGTTAAAAACGGAATCGCTCTATTCAGGTACAGCCTGGAAACATGGCTAGGCATTTTCGGCAAGCGTGAGGATGCAGAACATCAATTATGGGCGAATGATCTTCATGTGTGGATGCTTAAACAGAAAGATCAGGAGGCCAGCGAAACCAGTATGCTGAGATTGGCGATACCAAAATATTTACGGTCAAGATACAAGCGTGACGTTGCACTTGAAATCTTACGCGGGCAAGGAAAGGTCAAGCAGGTCGTTGACACGCTACCCAATGGATTGATGCATTTATCTCGCAATGTTTGGAAAGCCGTTTATGATGACCGAGGTAGATGATCTGCTAGCGGATTTAATGAGCTACTCGCCTACCGAAAAGGGCGAATTTCGCCCGATTCGCCCAGTCATTCGCCCGTGCAAGAATGGCTTAAATAATACGTTTTCGCCCAATTCGCCCCTTTCGCCCAATGAGAATTTGAATGATGTTGATATCGAAAAAATCCGCACCTGGTTATTCAAAATTGGCGAGCCTGAAAATGATCATTTTTTGGTGATCGATAAATGCAAACGTGACCCGCAGGCATTGGTTTACTTTTTACGTCACGCCAACGGCGAATATGAATCAAGTTACAGCGTAACGACCGAGACGGATGTAGATGATAGGGTGAGGTGTTCAGATTGCAAATTTTTGTACGTTGGCCACTGTTTGCAGTGGCGAAAAACCAATCCTGCTAACCCACGTTACAAACCAGAGCAATTGACGCTCAAGAGATGCGCCCACTTCAAGCAAAAATAGTAATCTTCAGCGAAATCAATTGCTTATTTTGTGTTATTATTGATTTGGTATGATTTTAGTGAAAAACCACATATTAATCTTTATGCTTAATACAAAACAGTTTGCAGAACTGAACAAAGTCAAGCCAAACACGATTTATAAGAGGTATTCGCAATTTGGCAGCTATTGGGGCATCACGCCTACAAAATTGCTGAACAATAGGCTGTTATGGCCTGAAAAAATGATTCACAAAAAACCAGTTACCAAACACACGCAGGAGATAGAAAAACATGTTTAAAAGTACGGATCAGCTCGCCAGCTTAAAGACATCCGCCGAGAGTGCACTGGCGCGCATTGGCAACAAGATTGCCGGAGCAGAACAAAAAATTAATACTTTACAAAATGAATCCCAGCAGAAATATCAGCGTGAATATTTGAATAAACAGGTGGCGGATTTGCGAGCTCAGGTAAGCGATACGCTTTACGAGGATTACAAAAAAATCATCGAGGCCAAAGACATGGCGCTTGCTGCGGAGCGATTTTATAAAAAGACATCCTTTATGCTGAGTAGAGCGCAATTTAATGCTGACCCTGCAACAAACGCCAACATGAAGTTGACCGTAATGAACGAACTAGAGCGCATGAGCTCCGATGATGTGATTATGACCGCGGAGGTAGCGAAAGCGGAAAACAAGCTTGCTCTGTTCTGGTGTTGCTACCTACAGGGGACTAAAACCCCGTTGACCGGTGCCATGGATGCATTGACGCTCGATGGCATAAGGACGCAAGAACAGGTTTATGGGCTTGAATTGATAGATGGCATCAAGAAATTATTCGCTCACGCTGAGCTGAAAATGAAAGGCAGCGTAATCTCGCCAACGCCACTGCAACCGCGTGACAAGTTACGATTGGCGCGGGAAGCTGGCATACCCTAATCGGTATTAATTAATCGATTGTGGTGCGTAATGGCGATGACAAGGGCGGTCAAGTGGTTGAAGGAGAACATTTACCGGCGACCCCTGCCCGAGAGCCACGGCTGCGGCTTGGCAGTATCAGAGAGGTCAGGCGTGAATTGGTCAAGGTCTACTCTATGGCCAAGCAAGGCAGGATCGCTACACAGGACGCCAGTAGGCTGGTATTCATGTTGCAGGCGCTGGCAGGCATGATCAAGGATGATGAATTGGAGCAGCGCATTACAGCACTGGAGAAGGCACAAGATGAGCGATTTAAAGAGAAGGATTACTAGGCTTGAAGCTGGTCAGATGGATCCGGTAAACGAGCGTTTCTATACAATTGTCTGCCAGTTCGCCGACATTCAGAACAGACCGCGACCAGAGAAGCAGCCTGACATTACCGCGACGTTGAAGCAGCTTGCAGGATACTTGCCGCTATGACCCTGAAATCCAGAATTGAAGCCCTAGAACAGCGATCAATAGAGGATAAACCGCCAAAGCCTGGCTTGGTTTATTTCTCTGATATGGAGACCGAAGCAGAAGCCCGTCAACGGTATGAGCAGCAGCATGGCTACCCATTACCGGATGACATACCGATAGTAAGAATTAATTCAATTGATATGAGTAAATAAAGATTAACTGCCCTTGCCCCACGCGGGAGGCTTTCAGCCAGCCTGCCCTTGTGGGGATTTTTTTACGATACTTTCGCCAGTGCAGCGAGCTCGTCGCGGGTTTTGCCTGTTTCATCCCGTGGTGGCAAATTTGCCACATCGGTATTTTGCTTTAATGTAGATAATTGCCGCTCCTTAGCCATAGCTGCCATATAAGCGGCATGTCGACGATCACGGGAATCATCAGTGTAATTACATCCGGC
Source organism: Nitrosomonas nitrosa (assembly GCF_003051105.1). Classification (GTDB taxonomy): domain Bacteria; phylum Pseudomonadota; class Gammaproteobacteria; order Burkholderiales; family Nitrosomonadaceae; genus Nitrosomonas; species Nitrosomonas nitrosa. Next base: position 6,199 of record NZ_QAOO01000053.1, read on the forward strand.
ATCTTCCGCCCGAGATTTGACACAATCACCCATACTTTCCGCTGTTGCCCATATCGTATTTAGTGCTTGGGCGACATCTTCAATGTGCCTGTGTCCTTCAGGTGTTTCCAGTGATAGAAGGGCAAGCTTGGCAATAGACCGTATCCCCAAGAAACCCTCTTGCGCAAGGCTGTCCATATCTGTAATAACACTACGCAATTTCTCAATTTCTTCCGACGTGGCTTTTTCTACGTGTTTACTCATGATGCTGCCCTCCCTACTTCAAGAACCATCGATGCGCCAAGGCGATCAGCTTCTTGTTGCGCTTCTAGGCGGCTGTAATAGTTCGCGTGATGCACTGGTAACGCCAATCCTTTGGTTATGAATAGTTCGTAGTCACCTGAGCCATTACGGCGTATGTAGGCGGCAATCGGTTTTTTTGCTGGTGTTGCTGCTGCATTACTCATTTTTGCATTCTCCTTTGATGGTAGAAAAATGCTTTTTGGAGTGGGTAGAAATTTTTACGGTAAGAACTGCGGCAAGAACAAGACCTTATTCAATAACATATAATCGTTATAAATCAGTATCTTGCTTAAGGTGCAATGGCGGAGAAGGCGGGATTCGAACCCGC
>NZ_QAOO01000054.1 GCF_003051105.1 Nitrosomonas nitrosa
AATCAGAGATGGGTGCTGGGTGAAATTCGTGTTTTTTATGCGAATTCTCTTAAAAAACACAATTAGGAACATATTTGAAGGAATAATTTCATTGCACTTCTAGGAAGCGCTTAAAAATTAGGCAACTCACTGTCGAAAAAATGGGGTTTTCGGGCTGACACTATTTATAACTAATATCAAATGCTTAGGGGTATTTCAGGACCAACTAAATACTAGATGGTGATCATGGGCTGTGGTGGATCGGTCTGTAGACTCATGTGCTCCAAACGCCATTGCTTGAGCATTTCTCTCTGGGCAACAGTTATCGCGCTGTCTGACACCGGGTCGCAATACTGAAGGCAAATATTTAGCCATCCGACTTCTGGCGAATGAAATGCTGTCTCGAAAAGGTCTTCTAATTCTTCCGCTGCCTTCGTGGCAGCGATTGCTGCGTTCGGCTCATCCTGAGAGCTGTCGTACAAGACGATGATTCCAAGCTGATAAAGATCTTCCGGGGTTTTACGCTCAACATCCTTGCCTTCGTCAAGATCGAATAATAGCGCTCGGATATGCTCCCCTCCAGCATCCAGAATGTTTTCTATTTTCTTGAGGAAAGCTTTTTTTCCTGGAATAGCTGCTGTTCGCAGGCGATGCTCAAAGGCCTCAGGAAATGCAGCTCGATGATAGCGGGATGCGAGCCATCTCTGGAGAATCCCGATACCACGTCCATCTAACCACACATCTTGGCGTGGATGTGTCGCAAATAATTTTGATTTAGCTATTAGTCGTTTTGTGGTTGCTAATAGCTCAATCGTGAGTGGCCCATTCTCCGTTTGGTACTCGATATGAAGTCGTCGGGCTGTCTTGCCGTATGAATCTCCGCCCAGCTTATCGATACGCCGACCAATGATCACTTCAGAATTTGGTTCTTTGTCAGCTCCTGCGGCTAGATCACAATCGTGAGAAATGACAACCACAAAAGACTGATCCGTATTTTCTGAATTCTGTAGATTGAGTGCTTTCACCGCTTCATCGGTTAGGACATCGCCTTGACGCCATAAAAGTTGCCGATCGGTGACTGCCATTTACTGATCACTTACACGTCTTCATTGACATGTGGCGTACCAAAGTCGATGTCGGTTAAGGGAGGATTGGGTCGCCCTGCAAGTCTAGCAACCAGGCGCTGACGTTGCTGCGACTCGCGCGACAGGGTATCAACTAGCGCCTGCGCTAATTCAACAGCCTTACCATGTTGTTTCAAAGATTCTAAAATAGACTGCCCGCCGCCAATCTTTCGACGAAGTATCTGAGGGGTGACATCAATTCCCGACTCTAGGAAGATATCGGCTACCTGTGCTAATTCCGAGAGCAGCTGAGCATTCTTAGGGGCTAGAGGACCTCCCTTGATCCATTCATGGACAGCCTGCCGTGACACGCCAAGGATTCTGGCGAGTTCGGAAACCGAGATCTTCGTGACTTCTCGTATATGCGAAATATCTCGAGCAGAAGCGCTAACTGGATCTGCGGTAGCTTTATGCTCTCCATTAATTTCGATCTGATTGATGTGCCAGTTTGCTGTGGCGGCACTAGCATGTAAATAGGTGGGCGATAATAATCCAAATGTTCCGGCAACGCAGTAGGTCAGGATGCGTCCACGCAAATTGGTTGATTGGATGGTTGTGAGAGAGTAGACATCGTCCTTAACAAAAGTGGTCTGGGTTGTTGGTTGTGAGGGCTTGTCTACTTGATAGGTTGCATACATAATTTATCTCCCGATTTTATCAGTCACTCCAGGCCGATACAGCAGGTGGCATTACTGCTGCCTCAAATGCAATGCCAACACCTTCTCGCAGTATTTTCAGCTGAGATTTTATGTGTTCGAGGTCAAAAGAATAGCGCCCTTCGATTGAAGCATCAGTGTCGATGATTGCATGAACACCGTCGATTGTACTAAAGCGGTTGGCAATTTTGACACCTATAGGCTGGAGATCCATCGGAAATCCAAGTGGCCCCGGTTGAATGATCGTTCTTGCTAGGATGTTACATTTGTCAGTCTGTATATGTGTTTCGGAGAACGAGTGGGACACTCGAACATTACTGGGTAGTCTACTACTCAGCCCCAAGATGCCGGGGGCTAGAAAATCAGGTAAACCATCTTCACCTGTAGGAGGAACAACTGCATCAAGATATCGTAGGCCAATCCGTTCTGTATGAGCTAGCGTCACACATTCGTGCACGATAGCCAAGCCTCGCATGAATTCATCAGAAAACGTCTCAAACGTATCGTATTCAGTCGTATGAAAAGACAAAGCATTCTGCTCGACAATGAATCCTTTTGTACTGTCTGTGCTGAAAAACATCAGCCTCTCAACCGGCTCAACGACGGGAGTATGTGGTTGTGAGGTATCTCCTATTTGTTGAGTCAGTGTAAATGACATAGAAACACCCTTTTTAAAGTCGGGGTAGCCAGCTTTCCGCATACGATCTTGGATGTCGGGTGCGTATGAACTCAAGCGCAAGACGGGATTATGCCGAACTTGGGCAATGGTGAAATACACCGGTGCGTTCTTCATTTTTTGTCCCATAGCACTCTCCAATTGACATCAAGTTTGGCAGTTTACACTTTGGTTGACATATTGGGAAGTTATTAGTTCGCATGGCAATCAAGCTATGTCCGCACGAAATGCAAAGAACTTAGATATGTGAATTACATTCCGGGTAGCCAATACTGAAAATAAACCGTTTGATGAGTTAGAGCATAATCTATTGATTTTTATCGTAAAAAATACAAGCTTGTGGGCTCTGCACTTGAATGACGGGTAGGGGTGGAGAGAATAATGGCGCAAGAGAGAAAAAATGAGTGAATTTGTGGGATTTCTTGAAACCTCGAAGTCCGCAAGAATCCGCATGAGCCTGCGCAAACACGCGAGAGTAGGTGAAAATACCAACCGGATGAGGGGTTGGTCTTTGGTGGTGGAATAAGGAGCCGAACAGAAGTCCTGTTTCCGAACAGAATAGCAATGTTTTGATCTTGAGGGCGGGAATTCACCGGGAAACAGGTGGGTGGTTGTTATTGTGTACTACGAATCTAGGCCTAACCCTACAGACTCCTTTCTCCAACAGTTCCTCAATAGGAGTTGACTGCTTGATCACCTTAGCTATTACCAAATTTGACAATATTTCATGCAGAAGTCATGATTACGATTAGTATACGCCAAATAGCGTCCCATTAGGTTGCCTTGTAGGCTGATATCGTGCAGCAAACCTGTACCCGTAAGAGATTTTTTATGAGAAGAGGAGAATTCAAATGGCTAATGATAGCTTGGAATTTAACTGGGATGCTTATAAGGAAAGCCTCAATCAACTTGCCCATGATGTAGCAAAAGAAAATCATGTGATGCGTCCTCTACTAAAGCTCTATGGAGAGCAAGGTAAGTGGGCACGAAATATCGTCCGTAACAAGATCACTGCAGATGATAATGGCCCGCTAACTGTCTCAATCGACGAGCAGAATCTCACTCCTGTCACGCTATCTCGTGAGATTAAGGTGGAGCGGGAGCAATTCGGTGACGTTAACGTACTCAACCGCCTAGTGAGGGATGCGGCCGTTCAAATTGCCAATGCAGAGGATGCTATCATTCTATTAGGTAATAACGTTAGCGGTAAATTAGGCGCTGTGGAAGCCAAGCATTTGAATAAACAAACCGGCCTCTTGGAAGCATTATCCTCAGAGCTACCTAAGAATCAGTCTGTCGCAGAAAGCGTTAGGCAGGGTATAACTGAATTAGTGCACAATAGGTGCGTAGGTAATTACGCAGCTGTGGTATCGATTGAACTGTTCACTCAAGCGAAAATGGGGAGGCAGAATGCGTCTGATACTGAGTTCGCTGAAATCAGTGATTTTCTCACAAAAGGATTTTCTTATTCTCCAACTCTTGAAGGTAGGACAGGTGTCATGATGTCATTAACCAGCGATGGCATAATGCTCGCTGTACCTGTCGACATTTCTGTTCAGTTGATTAAAGTAGAGAAGGATGCCTTTCTTGAGGTTGTCGAACAAATCCGGCTTGTCATAGATAAACCAGAGGCGATCGTCCCATTACGACCTATAAATAATAACCCTTCGGTTAAATAGAATAAGATTGCCTAGTTCAATAAGAATCATTGATTGAACCAAGTTTCAAGTAAAGGAAACTGAAGATGCGTTTCAAGCATGACCATATGCGTTTATGGGTTGAGCCCAATGAACACCTTGCACGTGGCACCATTGAACCTGGCTCTGATGTCAATCTTATGATCGGTGTAGAACCAGCAGATGCAAGCAACCAGGTTCAGCTTAGTTACCGTGTGAATGGTGGCCATGTGACAAATATAGCTGCCGAACCGGTGCGGCACGTAGGGGACACACAGTATTTTAAAGCCTGCCTTCCATGTAGTACCTTGCGTGACGGTGACTTAGTGGAATATTCCGCAGTGTGCCAGTGTGCAGGCCGGCAAGTACCCTCTGCACACGAGGCCGAGCAATTTGCTTCATCATTCCGAGTAATGAGCACGAGCGCTATGGGCGCTCAAGCACCATCGTCTAATGACAGAGAAAATGTGAAATCTATTTCAGTCGCTTCATCTTCAGGTGATCCACGAATACATACTGCTATCAGCGGCACCTACAAGCTCAAACAAACTCACCTTAGCTTGTTTGCTGTGGATCAAAAGACTGGTCACCCGATCGCACGGATACCGTTTTATGCAGAAGTGGGAGTCGTAGCCTATGTACCATCGCCCAAGCTGGAATGCAAGCTAAAAGAGACTATCAAGGATAGTTATAAGAAATTCCTTTACCGAAGTTCCTCAAATCCAGAAAGGTACTCGCGCGACATCCAGGTACCGGATGCATTTACTGATCCTCTTTGTGATGTTTTGTCATCTTTACTGTCTCCCGAAACAATCGATGCACTAGTTGGTGACAGCAATAAAGTATCAGATCTCATCACTGGAATCTTTACAAAAGCTAAAGAAATCAACAAAAATAATGAAATCAGTTCTAATGATCCTGAAGCATCTCGTCAGATTCTTGAGGCAGCAATCCGTGCCTACGTTAAAGAACACAATGACCTTCATTTAGCAGATCAAAATGCCCAACTACAAAAGATCGTTTGGGCCCATCCCATGGGTGTCCTAGCAACCGACCATGCAGGATACCTTTCTTTTGATCTGACCCGCCTTCCTCCAGATGTGGCTAGTGCCGTTGCTTCTGCGCTTGAAGCACGCCGTCGCAATCCAAATATTACGACAGAGACTTCTATCTGGCTTTATCCGATGGCTCAAGAAGAAAAATGCATTGACGCACTGGAGCAGGTGCGCTTTGCCCATGACGCAATTGTTGCCCGGATCGAGCTTGACGTAGAATTAGACCCAGTACTTTGCCAACCAAAGGTGTGCGAATTCGTCAAAAATTTAGGGATTGCTGCTATGCAGAACCCTAGCCTGACAGACTGGCGATTATCTCCTGCGTCCTTTGCCACTAATCCAAGCACTTTACTGGGAGAAGACGGTTGTGAGAGCCTTTTACCGGCGAACATTGCACTGCAGGAATTTTATTTTTATCAGATAGTAGGTCTCTCAGATATCCATCCCAATGACCTGCCACCTGAAACGCAAGGAAAAGTAAAATTTGGAGTTGCCCATGAATATCGTGTGGCATGGTATCCCCTCGGCCACTCATTAGGACAAATTCAGTATAGCTTGCCATTGGCACCAGGGGAGTCAGTCAACTTGGCGGTCATCGATTGGACGCGGCGCGATGTGGGCAGTCGTGCCGAAGATACATCAGCAAGCGAGCAGCTCGTGCATAACCAGCGCCGCGATCGCACGATTACCGAAACCGTCAATGCGGCGATCAAAGAGTATCAGGAAGGAAGCAGCTTCATGGCTGGAGCTGCTCTTTCAACAGGTATAGCCGGAACATTGGGCATGTTTGGAGTTGCTGCAGGTTTGGCAGGCTCTCTCGGTGGATCGAATTCGGACAGTCAGGGAAGCCGAGATATCGCCGCCAGTACCGTGCAAAAATTGAGCGATAACATCACTCAATCGAGTGCATCGATGCGAGAGCTCCAGAGTACAGTCGTTGTTCAAACTACGCAGCACGAAAAGGAAACTATTGAGACACGGACTGTTGTTAACTACTAAAGTTTCGGTGTTCGCGTAACATCAATAACATATTGATATATAAAGACAATAGTGTTCTAGAAGGATATAATATTGCTTGCCTAGAAATATTATTAACTCCTAATAGAACACTCATGAATCCTGTCACAAAAATTACAGTT
>NZ_QAOO01000055.1 GCF_003051105.1 Nitrosomonas nitrosa
CCTGCAGGGAATCAAGGTAGGCGATGTTGTGACTTTTACCTTCATTCAGGCAAATGGTGATTATGTCATTACCCATATCCAGTCTGACCGATAGGTGGCGGCCAATAAAGGAGGAAGCATGAAATGATTGTTTCATTTCCAGAAAGCGCTAGCCAAGTATTCGCCATCATCAGAAAAGGAGTGACTGCGGTATGGCTGCTAGGATTGCTGATGCCACTCAATTTGCGGGCAGAGACTGCTAACCATGCTCATCCGCGGATAGGACAGCAAGATAGGCTCCTCACCGAAGGCCAGCAGGTAACGCCACTGGCTACGCTGATTAGCGAGGTTTTGCAAAACAATCCGGAAATTCAGGCTGCTTTGCGGGAACGCGAAGCAGCGCAGCAGAGAATATCCCCTGCAGAAGCACTGGACGATCCGATGCTGGAAGCCGGTGTAGTCAATGCGCCCCTTGCCTCCTCACCATTCAACCGCGACGACATGACCATGAAAATGATTGGTCTATCCCAGCGTTTCCCCTTTCCGGGGAAACGCGGTTTACGCAAAGAGGTTGCGAGTAGAGATGCGCAAGCAATCGACCATGGCTATCAGGAAACGGTGAATCGTATCGTCCGCGATCTGAAGGTTGCTTATTTAGACCTGGGGTTGACCCTAGAAATGACCAAGCTGGTCGAGAAAAACAAGTTGATTCTGGAAGATTTCACCCATTTGGCTGTGGATCACTATCAGGCAGGAATGGGTGCCCAGGCCGATGCTTTCAAGGCTCAAACGCAGGTTTCCAGGATGCAGGATGAGCTTCTTCGATTGGCACGCGAACGGCCTGTAATCGAAGCAGAGCTCATTCGTGTGCTAGGACGCCATTACGGTGGGGGAAGTCTAAACCCAACGATACATCCCATGCAGGAAGTATCGTTAAATTTAGATTCACTTCGTGAGACGGCCTTTGCACAGCGGCCGCAGCTATTAGCACTGCAGAGCCTTGTCGCGCGCAATCAAAAAACGCTGGAACTGGCACGCAAAGACTATTACCCCGACTTCGATGTGCGCCTATCGTATGGGCAACGTGACAGCATGCTGGACGGTAGTCAGCGCCCCGACATGGTCACGATGACCGTAGCAATCAATCTACCGGTATGGCGCGCCAACAAAATCGAACCGCGCATCGCAGAATCTCTTGCAATGCACCAACAAGCATTGGATTTATATCAGGCTCAAAGTAATGAGATCGCCGCAAAACTGCGTCAGCAAGTGGCAACAGCCGAACAAAATTTCAAATCAGCCAGGCTGTATCGAACAGCCATTCTGCCGCAAGCCAGACTATCGGTTGAGTCGGCACAGGCTGCTTATAAAGTCAACCGGGTCGATTTTCTCACCCTGCTTGATAGCCAAATGACCGTATTCAACTACGAAATCAGTTTGATCACAGCAATCGCCAATTATCACAAGGCGCTCGCGGAAATCGATCTGCTCATCGGCAAATCCCCCGATGAATTTGCACACCTACGCTAACAGGAGATCATTATGCGGTCCTTTGCTAAAATAATCATGGCTGTCATGCTGGTCGCATTTTCACTCACTATCGGGTATTGGTGGGGCAGCAAGCAAGTGGACCAGACGGCCAATGTGCCCACTGCAACTCAAGAAAGAAAGATCCTTTATTACCGCAATCCGATGGGGTTGCCAGATACTTCTCCTGTCCCCAAGAAAGATCCGATGGGTATGGACTATATCCCCGTTTATGAAGGGGAAGAACCGCCGTCTGATAGTCCCGCAATAAAGATCAGTACCGAAAAAATCCAGAAGCTCGGCGTGCGAACGGAAGCAGCCGCCCTCCGCCAGCTTGTTCGTACCGTCAGGGCGGTTGCCACGATCCAAGCGGACGAACAAAAACTGTATACGTTAGTAACCAAATTCGAAGGATGGATTCATCGGCTCTACGTCAATACCACTGGCCAGACCGTAAAAAAGGGGCAAGCGTTGATGGAGGTCTACAGCCCCGAGCTGATTGCGGCGCAACATGAATATCTCATCGCCATGAAAGGCTTGCACCTGGTTTCCGAAAGCGATCGCGATGTCCAGCTTGAGATGCAAAGGCTGGTGGAGAGTGCCCTGCAACGGCTGCGCAATTGGGATATCTCGGAGATTGAACTGCAGCGGCTGCAACGCGAAGGCACAGCCAGGCAATACGTTACGTTGCGTTCTAAAGCAAATGGCGTCGTGCTGGAAAAACCGTCGGTCGAGGGCAAACGCTTTGCGCCGGGAGAAGTGCTTTATCAAATTGCCGACTTATCCAGCGTCTGGGTGTTGGCCGACGTGTTCGAACAGGATCTCGCCATGATTCATCCTGGACAGAAAGCGACCATCCGGGTCGATGCTTATCCGGCCAAGGTTTTCAACGGTGAAGTTGCTTTTATTTATCCGATGATCACCCCTGAAACCCGTACCGCCATCGTGCGCATCGAGCTACCCAACGATCAGGGTCTGCTTAAGCCCGCTATGTACGCGCGTGTGGAATTTGCTTCTTTTCATACGGACGACAAAGTGCTCACCATCCCAGATTCGGCCGTGCTCGATACCGGTACGAGGCGGCTGGTGCTAGTCGATGTGGGCGAAGGTCGCTTTGAGCCCAGAACCGTCAAACTAGGCATGCATGCCGATGGCTACGTGGAGGTGCTGGGAGGGTTGGAAGCAGGTGAAGCCGTGGTAGTCAAGGCCAATTTCCTGATCGATGCAGAAAGTAATCTCCAGGCTGCACTGAGCGGCTTTGGTCATGACAGCCATCCGTTGGCAGCGGAAGAAAAACCCCATCCGGAAGCTGCTATAGTCAACGAAGGCATGCCGTCACACAGGCATCAAGGCGAAGGCAGTATCGAAGCAATTGATTTTGCTCATGCCACCGTCACGCTGGCGCATGGCCCGATCGCCAGCCTCAAGTGGCCTGCCATGCTGATGGATTTTCGTCTTGCCGATCCGGCTTGGCTTCGTTCATTGAGGCCTGGCCAGCAGGTTGCCTTCGAAATCACCGAAGAAGCAGCCGGTGAGTATGTCATCATCCATATCCAGCCCTTGGGTGGTAATGCAGCTGGCAGCAAACAAGGGGGACAGTGAAATGGTTGGCAAAATCATCGAGTGGTCGGTGCGCCATGTTTTTCTGGTATTACTGGCGACGTTCTCTATCGTTGCCTGGGGTGTTTATGCAGTGTGGAAAACACCGGTCGATGCGATTCCCGATTTATCCGATGTCCAGGTCATCATCTATACCGAGTACCCCGGCCAAGCACCGCAGGTAGTGGAAGATCAAATTACTTACCCGCTCTCTACCGCCATGCTGAGTGTGCCTAAATCAAAAGTAGTGCGTGGTTTGTCGGCTTTTGGCGTATCGTTTATCTATGTCATTTTTGAAGATGGCACCGATATCTACTGGGCGCGTTCCCGTGTGCTGGAATACCTGAGCTTTGCCGCCAACAAATTGCCACAAAATGTTAGGCCTGCACTCGGCCCCGACGCGACCGGGGTAGGCTGGGTCTATCAATATGCCGTTACCGCTGAAGAGCATACGCTGGATGAGCTGCGTAGCCTTCAGGACTGGTTCTTGCGCTATCAATTGGTCGTGGCGGAGGGCGTCTCAGAAGTAGCCAGCGTTGGCGGGTTCGAAAAAACCTATCAGATTACGGTCGATCCACGGCGCTTACAAGCCTATGGCATCTCCCTCAAAACGGTGATCGATGTGGTCGCTCAGAGTAACCGCGATGTGGGCGGACGGGTGATCGAGCTTACAGAAACCGAGTACATGGTGCGCGGCAAAGGTTATCTACGCGGTATCAGCGACCTCGAGTATCTAGTAGTAAAGGCACATGAGGGCAAGCCGGTGTTGCTGCGTGATGTCGCCCGCGTTGAGCTAGCACCCACTGAGCGCCGGGGCATCACCGAACTTAATGGTGAAGGCGAAGCCGTTTCTGGGATTGTCGTTGCGCGTTATGGTGAGAATGCGCTCGATGTCATCCGAAATATCGAGGCCAAAATCGATGAACTCAAACCTGGATTACCCGCTCGCGTTGAGATTCAACCTGTTTATGACCGCTCTGAGCTAATTGAGCGCGCCATTGAAACACTGAGCGAAGTATTGATCGAGCAAGTGATTATCGTCGCACTGGTCTGTGCGGTTTTCCTCATGCATGTGCGCAGCGCCTTGGTGGCCATCATCATGCTACCAATCGGCGTGTTGATCGCCTTCATTGTCATGTTTCATCTGGGTATCAATTCCAACATCATGAGTCTGGCAGGCATCGCTCTGGCCATTGCCGAGATGACCGACGCGGCTATCGTCATGGTGGAGAATGCGCATAAGCATCTTGCGCGCCTTGATCCGCATGCATCTGCCGCAACGCGGATGGATGCCATTATTGCAGCCTGTCAGGAAGTCGGCCCGACGCTGTTTTTCAGCTTGCTGATCATTACGGTATCGTTTCTGCCGATTTTTACGCTCGAAGACCAGGAAGGGCGTCTGTTTCAGCCGCTTGCTTTAACCAAGACATTTGCCATGGCGGGCGCTGCACTGCTTTCCATTACGCTGGTGCCCGCGCTGATGTTGTTACTGCTCCGTGGTCGCATTCCGCGGGAGCAAGACAATCTGTTGGGTCGGCTTATGATTCGGCTTTACCGGCCAATCATCCCTTGGGTGATCCAATGGAAAAAAAGTATTCTGGTGGTGGCTATTGCGGTATTGGGGTTGACCGTTTATCCGGCTCTCAGACTCGGCACCGAATTCATGCCGCCACTCAATGAAGGTACGTTGCTTTATATGCCCGTCACCTTGCCGGGTATTTCGGTCACCAAAGCCGCAGAAACCCTACAAACCCAGGACAAAATCATCAAGAGCTTTCCGGAGGTAGCCTCGGTATTCGGCAAAGCCGGGCGCGCCAATACCGCTACCGACCCTGCACCACTGGAAATGACCGAAACGATCATCAACCTGAAACCGGAAAGCGAGTGGCGCCCAGGGATGACCATCGACAAACTGATTGCCGAGTTGGATCAGTCGTTACAAATACCCGGTTTCAGTAACGCCTGGACCATGCCGATCAAGAACAGGACTGACATGCTCGCCACTGGCATTCGCACACCAGTCGGCATTAAGGTATTCGGCAACGATCTGAATGAAATAGAAAAATTAGGCAAACAGATCGAGATGGTCATCAAAACCGTGCCCGGTACCACCAGTGTTTATGCGGAACGAACCACTGGCGGCTATTACCTCGATATCGAACCCGATCGCATGGCGCTCGCTCGCTATGGGTTGGCGGTTGGTGATTTGCTGGAAGTCATTTCGGCAGCACTGGGCGCGGAAACCGTCACCACCACCGTGGAAGGACGCGAGCGCTATGGGGTAACCGTGCGCTATCCGCGCGAACTACGCAGCGACCCGCAAGCGATTGCTACGCAGGTACTGGTTCCCACCATGGGAGGGGCGATGATTCCCCTCGGTCAGCTCGCGCAAATCAAACTGGTGCAGGGTGCACCGGCTATCCGTACCGAGAATGCGCTGTTGTCCGCATATATTTTCATTGATATCCGTGAGCGTGATATTGGCGGCTATATCGCAGATGCGCAGCAGGCCGTCCTTGAACAAGTGCAGTTTCCACCCGGCTACTATATTGCTTGGAGCGGCCAGTTCGAGTACATGCAGCGCGCCACCGAGAAATTGCAAGTGGTGGTACCGCTGACACTTTTAATCGTATTTGTACTGATCTATTTGAATTTCAACCGCCTGACCGAAACCTTGATCGTGATGCTATCAGTGCCTTTTTCTGTAGTTGGTGGTATCTGGCTGATGTATTGGCTTGGCTACAATATGAGTGTCGCAGTAGCAGTGGGCTTCATTGGCTTGGTTGGGATTGCAGCGGAAACCGGCATGGTGATGCTGGAATTTCTCGACCAGGCATTCAAAGCTATTGTGGCAAAACGTCATGCAGCGGGTGAAAAAGTCACGGTGAACGATCTGTATACCGCTGTGGCACAAGGCGCAGTAA
>NZ_QAOO01000056.1 GCF_003051105.1 Nitrosomonas nitrosa
GCAATAAAACAACCTCATCCGCAACAAACTGACAAGAATTTTAATAACTATAATCTTTTGAAGTAACCCACCCTATTGCGTGACCAGTGTTTGTAACTGGTCACGCATTTTTGTTTTTATGAGCTTTTAGCGCTATTCTCTATAAAACATTGCTCCATAGAGTAATAATAGGGATGAAATTAAAAGAGAATTGAAAGTTAGCGGCATATCGTTTATAAATAGTATCGCAGATTATCTACTGCTCAAATTTTGTAAAGCAATACATGACAGAGGAGACAATAGGTTTTAGTATTGACTGAAAAGTGGGCGTTGTTTAACTTCTGGAAGTACTGTTGATACTACTTCCCCTCTGAATTTTGCAGAAGTTTTTGACTATCATCAATGCTCTCTTCGATTAGCTGTCACTATCAGAGTTTAGCCACTTACTCGCTTTAGGCGCCACTTCAATAAGGTGCTAAATGCATGAATGATACAAATGAAGAGCAAGTAATCTAATGCGCATGAAAGAGGTGCTGCTAGCTTTAATACTGATTTTTGCAGCCAAAACCGTGATGGCTGATTGGTCTTTAGTAGATAAAAGTGCTGATGATTCAGTAACAATCTATATCGATTATGACGCCATTCAGGAAACAGAAGGCACAGTTAAAATGTGGTCACTTGGAGACTTTAAGGCTGCGAAAGAATTCGGTGGTATTGAGTTCTTATCTTCAAAATATCAAAAAGAGTACGACTGCAAACAAGAGCAGGCGAGAATGCTTGCATTCACGTTGTTCAGTTCGAATATGGGGGAGGGCCAGGTAGTTTATTCGAATAGTGATCCGGATAACTGGGAGCCTATATCACCCGGAAGTGTTTCGCAGACCCTCTTAGAAACAGCTTGCGAGAAATTATCTGAGTGAATTAGGGTGGTTAAAAAGAATCAACCACGGAATGTGTAAATTTAGACTCTTTTGATTATGTATTTCGTTGCGATAATCATAGAGTTTCGGGTTATTCGACTGGTATCCGAATGAGAGATGATCCTATTGGTTATCTTTGTTCAGCACAAAACTTCCTGATTTGTCATTTACCTGAACTTGATAGATCCCTTCCAGTAAACCGTATACATCTAGCGGTATAGCTGTCTCAAATGGCTCTAAGACCGCAATGCAAGTAGTGCCTGCTGGAGGTGATGTCATATTGACTGCTATCTCAAAACGGTTGTCGACATAGCGCTTATTGATCGGCCCGAGGCGATAACAAGGTGTAGGGAGATAACCCACTACCGCAACATGAATTTGCACTGGAAAGCTTTCTAGTATTTTTACCTCAATTTCTTCAATAAATGCCCATTGGGCTTCATTTGCTTGTAACAAATCCCATCGTCCATCAGGAGCTAGACTGAATTCAGCATTTTGATATTTTCCCACTTGCTCAGGTGCGTCAACTCGAGGGATTTTGAGAATATTATTTTGGAAACTGGGTGCTTCTTCAGCTAAGGCATCACAAAAATACAAGCCGCAAATCACAATTAGAGCTTTCAGATATCTATTCATAATAGTTTTTACCAACATATATTATTTTATATTATCAGTATGTTATATACGTTATAAGCTACTCAAACCACAGGAAGGAGCTATAAGTGTACAGAGTATAGCTCGGCTGTGTGAATAATACGAGAAAGTTCGAAGGACATGCGTATTGTCGTGATTGTCAAAAAATGACCACTTTAGAGCGAATGCTTCAACAGTCCAATGAAAGAAAGCTGAAATCCAGGGCCTATCCAAAATTTTACACTTCGAGTTTTAGGACTGCAGGCTGCGGGAGTACATGCTGATTACCTGGAAGCGCTGAGTATCCTCGCAGCTATCAACTAGCACAGTAAAATGAGGCAAAGGGAGAGAGAGGGTAAAATAGAGAGATAGAAACAAACTCGTAATAGTGGGATTCCTATACCAAAGTGATGCAATCCACCAATCACAATCATCCCGTTAGCAGTGCTACATTACGTGGGAATACATGAGAAGAGAAGATTATATCGGGGGTTAGCAATCATTGATAAATGGCATGAAATCGCAAGCAGACTTGAAATCTATGAAAAAAGATGCCTGAATGCGGTGAAACGATAAGCTGTTAATTATCGACCGGCTCAGAACAAAAGAGTAAATTTCCAGCAGTGCTGCAAGTTTAAATCTCAGGGCAACCCTTATTTTGTGAGAGCCAAAAAGTATTACACTTGGTAGTCACAAGAAAAGTTTAAAATGGAAAAGTAAATTAATCTATTAAGATAGGAAGATCTATAATTTATCAGGGGGTAAAGCTAGTTCATTATTGTATTTTTGTTTAAAAGATTACGAGGAGGGGCTATGAATTATCGTCAAAAGAAACTATCACGTCGTGAGTTAATCAAGTATATAGTTCTTGGTGCTACCATACCTTATGTTTGGGGAGATGCTTACAAAGCCGAAGCAGCCAAAGCATCGAAAGCATTAATGAAGTATCAAGATAAGCCAAATGGGAGCGAAAAGTGTAGTAATTGTATACAATTCATTCCTGGAGATACTTCAGACGCTAATGGCGAATGTAAAGTTGTAGCTGGTAGCATCAGTCCTCAAGGCTGGTGCACTGCTTTTTCTCCGAAATCATAAACGGTTAAATAGATTTTAATATCTCATATATAAGCGAGTAAACCACGGTGCAGAATCTATCAAGATTAATTGTTATGTTCCTTGTAACCAGTATTCTTACCGGTTGCGCGGCATTGATTGGAGCCGGTGCAGCTGGCGGTGCTTATGAATACCAAAACAAGCAGCAGCTGAATAAGCTTGAAGAGGACCTTAAGTCAGGGAACATTGACTACAGTGAATACCTTAAACGAAAAAAACTAATCGAGGAAGGATCAATTATCTACTGAAATTTATTAGTGGTGACCCCTTTGGGTAATGAGATGGCGGATTGGGTCGGAGTAGCGGATTGCACCTGATATCTTGACGCAATCGATTTGGTTGCCGTAGATATTCATGTAAAACATTCACCTTTAGGTTTTCAGGTTAGCAAGCCACATGTAAGTTTATTGGAAGGTGTTTACTTTAGAGTTTGCCGATGATATTTCAGGTCGATCGTTACCTTACACCTATATTCACACCACTGCTGCTATTAATTTTATGGCCCTCTGAAGAGTATCTTGCACGGGTTCTTTAATTGTTCCCCAAATGGCAGCGCGCATTCAATTTTTGGATGGATGCTGTATTCGCTCCATGTCTTCTCGGTAATACTGATTGTCTAGGCTCGGCCTTAGAGCTTCTAAATTTCAACTTGGTAAACGATATCCTGTTACATAGAACCACTGGCTTCGACTATGGTCTGGGGAGATAAAGCATTGGCAGCATGACTGAGATGACCCAGGCATTTACCCCTATTTAACTAGAAATAGTCTCTGGTTTTAAGCACTGAAATATCTAGAAATCGCTTTATAATATGTTTGCGTATAATATTAGTGGACGATTAAATTTCACTAGGCAGCAACGACAATTTAAGAAATGGTATGTAACAATATTAATTATGGATGAAGAAAAAAAGTACGATATTGACGTATCAGTTCGGACAGCCTATCTGCCCGAACAATCAGATGAAGATGCAGACCGCCATGTTTTTGCCTATACCATCACTATTTCTAATACAGGCACAGTGGCCTCACAATTAATAAGCCGCCATTGGATCATTACTAGTGGCGATGGTAATGTGCATGAAGTCAGAGGTTTGGGTGTAGTAGGTGAACAGCCATTGCTAAAGCCAGGTGATAGTTTTGAGTATACCAGTGGTACAGCAATTTCATCCTTGGCTGGCTCTATGAAAGGTAGCTATCAAATGGTGGCTGAAGATGGTTTTCATTTTACCGTCGATATCCCTGAATTTATTCTGAGCGTACCAAGAGTGCTCCACTAGCAACTAGTGGAATAATTATTCAATCATTTATATACTTCAAAAAGCGGTAATTGTTTTAATAAATTTACAGAATGACGCCTGGTAAGCTTTTTCTCATACCATCACCCTTGGGCGAAACCAGGCTGGGAAATATTCTTCCAGAGAATGTGCAACGACGAGTTGCCAATCTTCGGCATTTTATCGTTGAACACCCCAAAACCGCAAGGCTGTTTCTTAAACAAATTGAGTGTCATAGGCCGCTGCAAGAAATTGAGATGCAGATACTCAATGAGCACACACGATTTAACGAGATTGAACAATTATTAGCGCCAGTATTCTCTGGATATGATATCGGGCTTTTGTCCGAAGCAGGTTGCCCTGCCATTGCTGATCCAGGAGCGAATCTAGTACACATCGCACATCAAAAAAATGTGACCATAGTCCCTCTTGTAGGACCCTCATCAATTTTTTTAGCATTAATGGCGTCTGGATTTAATGGACAAAATTTCCATTTTCATGGTTATTTACCCGTAAAAGATGATTTGAAGATTAGGGTCATTCACAATTTAGAGGAACAATCTGCCAAAATGAGCCAAACTCAAATTTTTATAGAAGCACCTTATCGAAATCAAAAGCTACTTGAAACACTTGTTAAATATTGTAAAGATGAAACAGAATTATGTATTGCTTCTAACCTGACTTTGGAAAGTGAATATATCATCACTAAGTCAATAAAAACATGGAAATCTAATCTCCCCGATATCAATAAAAAGCCAACTGTTTTTCTGTTATCTAATTCAAATATTTTTTAGCCTGTAAAACCGCCTTTCTTGTCCGAGAAAAATGCTTTTTCTCTAACAAGCAAGCGTTACGCTGTAACGCAGACGCCCCCCCAAAAAATGCACAAATTTTGAATCAAAATTTCGCCGGAATTTCCTACGCTAAGTCCATGAATTTCTCCAGTATTTTTATCTACAGAACAAAAAAAATCACTCGGACTTTTCGCATGGTTTACCAAGGGCATTTTGAGGGTGTCTGATTTAGGGTTTTCTGGGAAACAATCAGCGGGATTTTTGCGTTTTTCCACAAATCGAGAAAAGCAGCTAATTGCGTATAATGTATATTATGTAAAATTGACCGTAGAAAACGCTTCCGTCGGAAATGCGATTTCTTATCTGATTTGATCTATCGGTTGTTGAGTTTTTTTGAGCCAAAACACTTACCGGGCTAATCAATACCCTGCCTGACTGGAAACGCCTGAATCACGTTCAGGCGTTTTTTATTTTGCAAGCGTGATCAGGATAACGTCCGGTATTGTTTTATTTGATGGCTCTTCAGGAAAATTTGTGGGTAATGCTATAACGAATATGTAACAAAGGCGCTAGTTTTTTGGGTTTTTGAGGTAAGAGGTGTGCATCCTGT
>NZ_QAOO01000057.1 GCF_003051105.1 Nitrosomonas nitrosa
GAAATCAATGCTACCAAAACCTTCTTTCCCCGATCTGGATTACGTCTGATCTTTAAATTGGGGTCATCTTAAAATCGCTGGGATCAGGTGGTCTGTATTTAGGTGGGGCTCGACCGCCGTCCGATCTAATGACTGTTTTCATTGATAAACGCTGCACGATAGAAATTCGAACCATCTGCCATCTGCCATCTGCCAGCAGCCACTTGCTGCTGATGGCCCCACCAACCGGCATTCTCTACCAGGACTATGCGCCTAGGTAATGGAATGGACGCCCACTGAATCGTGGGTAAATTTTATTTGCGCTTATTTCCCGCCTAAATAGCCACAATAATGGAATGAGAAACAAAAATAAGACGGCAGGTTCCGGGATGCGTGTAAATTGTTCAGCCTCAAGACGGAAGGCCATATTGAGCGCGTTCGGACTGTCTAGAATCCAGGGAACATGAGTAGTATCGGTATCATCCATTTCACGATACCAGCCCAGCCTATCGCCAAATTGGCTCTCCAGCCAAAACCAATCCTGCCCTCCATCATTACTGAAAATGGATAGATAATAATTGGCACCACCTTGCAATAACCAATTGACGTTCACGTCGTAACGAAAAATAGCACCGCCAAACAGATCGACGAATCCTTCGCTATCATCTCCCGAGCCTAAAAAAACAGTTTCATACAGAAAATTATTAATAGCAGGACTTCCAGATCCGCCATCTTCAAAGATACGCACCGTAAATGACTCGTCATTCGGCGCGGCAGCATCGTAATTACCCCACCAGCTAATCTTCGTCAACGCGACATCTTCAGTAAATTGGAAATTTTCCGCAACTTGGCTACCAGTAGGACCGACACTTATATAACCATCTCCTCCTGCCACTCCGTCAAAGGAATATGGCGCTTGCTGCAGTATAAGCGCATTCGTAGTAATAGATATGCTACTCAATAGCAGTACAGCTAAGATTCGCCTGATAACATCTATCATAATGATCACCTCCCAATTTTTTTAACGCTAAAAATTAAAAAAACAAGTTTCAGTTTTTCACCGCAGTTCTTACCCTATTTCCACCCACAATCACACCAGCGATGCAAAATGCGCCATAGAGAAATAAAGGCAGGATTTTCGTACTTTTCTTAAAATTCTATAACTTACTTTAATCGAATAATATAAAATTTGGTATTTAGCCGAACCCTTGCATGGGAAAATCTATAAAAGCTAAGAAATGATGTCGGTCCAGAATAGGTTCCAGTATAAAAGCCTCCATTTATTATTCCTACCTTGTTTAAGCAATCCGGTAAAATCTAAATAGAATGAGTACAAGCAATAAAATCCCACGGGTTGGTTTTGTTTCCTTGGGTTGTCCCAAGGCCACGGTTGATTCTGAACGCATCCTAACGCGTCTGCGCACAGAAGGCTATCTCATATCACCTAGTTATGAAGACTCCGATCTGGTGGTGGTCAACACCTGTGGTTTTATCGACAGTGCGATTGCTGAATCGCTTGATGCGATTGGTGAAGCACTTACCGAAAACGGTAAAGTGATCGTTACCGGTTGCCTTGGTGCGAAAGGGAATATCGTCAAGCAAACTCATCCCAATGTGTTGGCGGTAACCGGCCCACAAGCAGCCGATGAAGTGATGGATGCGATTCATGCCCATTTACCCAAGCTGCACGACCCGTATGTCGACCTGGTGCCGCCTCAGGGAATCAAGCTAACGCCCAAACATTATGCCTATGTAAAAATTTCAGAAGGCTGTAACCATCGTTGTACTTTTTGCATCATCCCCAGTATGCGCGGCAATCTCGTCAGCCGCCCCATCAGCGATGTCATGCAGGAAGCGCAAAATCTGGTGGATGCGGGTGTTAAGGAATTACTGGTCATTTCACAGGACACCAGTGCTTATGGTGTGGATCTGAAATACCGCACCGGATTTTGGAAAGGCGAATTCATAAAATCACGCATCACGGAGCTTGCTCAGGCTCTGGGGGAGTTGGGAGTTTGGGTACGCTTGCATTACGTCTACCCTTACCCACATGTGGATGAACTCATTCCATTGATGGCCGCAGGGAAGATCACCCCTTATCTGGATATCCCTTTCCAGCATGCCAATGCGCGTATCCTCAAATTGATGAAACGCCCTGCGAATAGTGAGGATGTGCTCTCGCGCATTCAGCAATGGCGTGCAATTTGCCCTGAACTGACGTTACGGAGCACATTTATTGTCGGCTTCCCCGGTGAAACAGAACAAGAATTCGATGAGCTATTGGAATTTCTTAAAATCGCCCAGTTGGACCGCGTCGGAGCATTCATGTATTCACCCGTCGAAGGGGCGGCTGCCAACGATTTTCCCAATCACATCGCGCCTGAATTGCAACAGGAGCGTTTGGCGCGTCTGATGGCTATCCAAGCAGAAATCAGCGCTCAGCGGCTTGCACAAAAAATAGGCAAAACGCTGGAGGTATTGGTCGACGATGTCGATGAGTTAGGTGCGATCGCACGCAGCCATGCCGATGCGCCGGAGATCGATGGCTTGGTTTATGTACAAAATGGACAGTCACTGCAACAAGGCGATAAAGTCTTGGTGCGGGTCACTCATGCCGATGAACATGATCTCTGGGCAGAAATTGTTTAATTGGTCCACGATGGCCGTTATCTTTCCTTGAGAGGAGATTATTTTGGAACTTATACTCTGGCGTCATGCAGAAGCCGAAGAGGGCTATCCAGATGCCGCACGCAAACTGACCGAGAAAGGACTCAAGCAAGCGCACAACATGGCCCAGTGGCTTAAACCCAGACTGCCCAAGCATACGCGGATGATTGTCAGCCCTGCCACACGCACCCAACAAACGGCTTTGGCGCTCTGTGATGATTTTGAAACCACCCCGGAGGTCGGCACCGGTGCAAGCGTCGATACTGTCATCAGTGCAGCGCATTGGCCGTACGCAGAGAATGCAGTTTTGGTCGTCGGTCATCAACCTACTTTAGGTAATATCGCCGCTTCATTGATTTGTAACAAAAATACAGGCTTCAGCATCAAGAAAGGCGCTGTTTGGTGGTTTAGCTGCAAGCAAAGTGCTGCGACCGGCAATATCATCCTACGCGCGGTCATCAACCCCGATATGGTGTAGATATCGTTGATTGATGCATTCACTTTCATTGAGCGATGGCGCGCTTGATTCTGTTCAACAAACCCTATGGCGTTATTTGTCAGTTCACTCCGCAGGCGGGTTACTCATCACTTGCCGATTTCATTCCAATACCTCAGTTTTATCCTGCCGGACGACTCGATACCGACAGTGAAGGGCTGGTCCTTCTCACCGATGACGGAAAGCTGCAGCATAAAATTACCGACCCAAAATACAAACAACCCAAGACTTATTGGGCACAGGTAGAGGGCGCACCTACCCTTTCCGATCTTCAGCCGTTACGTGAAGGAATAATATTAAAAAACTATCGAACTCTGCCTGCGAAAGTTCGTCCAATATTAGAACCGATGCAACTATGGTCACGAACCCCACCGATACGATTCCGCAAAAAGATTCCCACTTCCTGGCTGGAACTGGTGCTCACCGAAGGAAAAAACCGGCAGGTACGGCATATGATGGCAGCGATTGGGTTTCCCACCCTGCGTTTGATTCGAACCGCTATCGGCCAGTATACACTTGCCGATTTACCACCCGGGCAATGGTGCATGATTGAATAATGGATGGCCTAACAGATTACTCCAACTCCCATTACGGCAATAATGCGATGTTACTTTCGGTTAAATTTCGGACGGTGAATAGTAAATTGAAAAAACAGCCACAATAAAAATGTCACGAAACTTCTTGACTAACCCAAAGCATCTCTTTAGATTGCTTCTTTGCATCATCGTCCAATTTTAACAGGAGGAACATTATTAATATGGACATCGTTTCGGCACTTTCGGGACTAATTGATCTACCGTGGTGGGGATATATTGTCATTACCTTGATCATGACCCACATCACGATTGCAAGCATCACAATTTTCCTACACCGCCATCAAGCTCACAGAGCGCTAGATTTACACCCTGTTCCAAGCCATTTCTTTCGTTTCTGGCTTTGGCTTACCACCGGTATGGTCACAAAAGAATGGACTGCTATTCATCGCAAACACCATGCAAAATGTGAATCGTTAGACGATCCGCACAGCCCGCAGATATTTGGCATCAAAAAAGTTTTAGCAGAAGGTTCAGAGCTTTATCGACTGGAATCCAAAAATAAAGAAACCATGGAAAGATATGGTCATGGCACGCCGGATGACTGGATTGAACGGAATATTTATACCAAATACAGCGCTTCGGGTGTCGGGCTATTGTTAATCATTAATTTTATTCTGTTTGGCCCCATTGGCATTACCATCTGGGCAGTACAAATGCTTTGGACCCCCATTTTCGCCGCAGGCGTCATCAATGGTGTTGGGCATTACTGGGGTTACCGTAATTTCCAAGCAGAAGATGCGAGCCGCAATATCGTTCCTTGGGGAATCTTGATTGGAGGGGAAGAACTTCACAACAACCACCATGCTTACCCCACTTCAGCCCGATTATCCAATAAATGGTATGAATTCGATATTGGCTGGTTATATATCCGCCTCCTTGAAATGATGGGATGGGCCACTGTCAAGAAAGTAGCGCCCAAGCTTAATCTCGACAAAAGCAAAACGGTATGTGATTTCGATACCCTTCAAGCGGTTATTTCCCACCGCTATGAAGTCTTGGCGAAATATACCCAATCACTCAAATCGATGCTCAAAAACGAAATTGATCATCTAAAAGACGTCGCGAGCCATCACGGCATAGATGGCACCACCCTGAAACGGTGGGTACTTGCCGATGCAAAAACCTTGCAGGAAGAAGAACGTGCTAAGCTAAGCCTGGTTCTCAGTAAAACCAGGAATCTCGATAAGGCCTACACGATGCGTGAAGAGCTGATGGCGATTTGGCAACGTTCAACTGCGTCCAAAGATGAGCTGGTCAAACAATTAGAAGACTGGTGCCATCGTGCGGAAGAAAGCGGAATCGAGGCGTTACAACAATTCTCACGCCGGTTACGCTCTTATGCATAACTAGACTCATTACCGAAGGGCAGAGGATATAACCTGATTAAATTCTCTGCCCGTGTTTGATTTTAAGCTCAGCTAATCTATAAAACTCCCCTCTCATCGCCTGCTTCATATCAAGATGACATCGTACTGCTCTTGCGTATAAGAACCCAAGAATCGCGATTCACTCATGTCAATGCAAGGAAATACCCCCACCACATAAGTGATTCGGTAGAATTAGAGCTATCGAAACTTTCACCTAT
>NZ_QAOO01000058.1 GCF_003051105.1 Nitrosomonas nitrosa
TATCGGAGGGTCGATTCCTCCATCATTTATAAAGCTTAAGCCCAACTTCACGCAAATAGCTTTGCGCTTGTTGCGCGTCTGCAGCGCACTTGCGGCGTTCCAGATTCACTTTCGTGCAGCAGGCCTTCTTCCATCACTCCGGCTTTGAGGAAACGCCGTATCACCCGCAACAGCACAGGATCGGCGATTCGTTGAGCGAGAAACTCCATCAGCCAGCCATGATCCACATGGTCAAAGAAGCTTTTGATGTCCGCTTCTACCAGCCATTGAGTTTGTGATATGGTCTAATAGACCCGGACACTCCAGTTAAGAGAAAATATCTTGATTGGAGGAAAAAATGGAACCGAGGAAACACTATACAAAGGAATTCAAACTGGATGCAATCAGCTTGGTACTGGATCAGGGATTAACGATAGCGGAGGCGGCCAGAAGCTTGGGAATCAGAGCTAACATGCTTGGGCGATGGGTCAGGGAGAATCAGGCAGATACTAATGGTCAGGCATTCCGCGGTAATGGGAAACTGACACCGGAGCAGGAAGAAGTACGGCGACTCAGGATCGAAATCAAACAATTAAAGCTTGAGCGGCAAATATTAAAGGAGGCGGCGGTCTTTTTCGCGAAAGAAACGAAGTGAAGTATTCGTTCATCACCCAAAAGAAAAAGACCTACCCAGTCGGCCTGATGTGCCGGCTATTGGGTGTCAGTCGTAGTGCTTACTATGACTATGAACAACGCCGCTGCGATTGTCCGGATGATCTACACCACAGGCAACTACTTGATGCTGTGCAGAATATTGCAAAATCATGCGATTACACCTATGGCAGTCGCAGGATGAAACGAGCGCTAAATGCCTTGGGCTATCGGGTTAGTCGCTGGAAGGCGAGAAGACTAATGCAAGAAGCCGGGATACAAGTGAAACACCGGAAGAAGTACAAGGTGACGACGGACAGCAATCACCCGTTGCCAGTGTTTGAGAACCAATTGAATCGGCAATTTACGGTTGCCAGACCGGATCAAGCCTATGTTTGCGACATTACCTGGATTTGGACTCAGGAAGGCTGGCTGTATCTGGCGGTTGTCATCGATTTGTTCTCCAGAAAGGTGGTGGGTTGGAGTATGAGCTCACGGATGAAAGCGACACTGGTTTGTGATGCATTGCGAATGGCGATCTGGCTACGCTAGCCACCGCCTGGCTTGATCGTGCATTCGGATCGCGGGTCGCAGTATGCCAGCAAAGCATACCGTAGTGTCCGGTTTTACTTGACCACGTCACCTTGCCCTTTCTACTCCACGCCGTGTCTGCTATTGCCTGCTGGTGTACAGAAACCATCGGCCACTTCCAATGCGGTCATTCCGGGACTTCAACCTTCACGGTCGGCTTTATCCGTTACCATTGCGCCTCGCCTGCTTTCTTGCCTACGCATCAAACAGCCCATTGCTGGATTGTCTGCAAGGCTAGATACTTGGCCTGTGGCTAGCAGTTACCAAGGCGGGATTCACACCCGCTAGATTGTGCGACATTGCCAAGCCGCAACCTGTACCTCACCCTTTCTGTGTGTGACCCTTTCTGGGTGATCAATCATGAACTGAGATAACAACTAATTTCAAGCATTAACGCAGATATAGCTTAAAAAATAAACGGCAGTAACTATCTTAAATTAGATAGCTACTGGCCGTAGTGTTGAAAAATTGTTTTGTGGGATTCGATCAGACTCTAACCCCAAACTTCATAAGAGGGGAAATAGGCTGCCCCTCTACTTAATACGCAATTAACCTTCTACAGTTGTAACGTTATCCCAGGTGGGAGATTGGCCAATCAGCGTAATCGATACATCATCTCCAAAGTTGACAATGAAGTTATCAGATTCAACTGCAATGTTTGTAATATGGCTGGCTATTTCTTCACGTGATAAATTATACCCAGTGAAATCAAGCATATCTTCCATTGCATTAAAGTTGTTAATTGTCCAGTGACCCAGATCATGGAAAACAAAATTTTCTGATCCTTCTTCACCCTGGATAGTTTCACCTGGATTGATGTCAATATTTTGACCTGAATCGGCTGTCACTGGATCGCTCACGTCTGGATCGGAGGTACCTGGATCGGCTGTAACCGGTTCATCCCCATCTGGATCGGTGCTACTTGGATCGGCTGTAACCGGATCATCCACATCTGGATCGGTGGTGCTTGGGTCGGCTGTCACTGGATCATCCGTGTTTGAATCGGCTGTATCTGGATCACCTACAATGACATCATCCCAGCCGATCTGGTCAGGTTGTACATCTGTCAGTGTAAGCGTCGTATTATTGCCAAAGTTGACGATGAAATTATCAGCTTCTACATGGATGTTTGTGATTAAATTAGCCAATTCGTCCTGTGATGATATGCCGAGGCTATTATCAAATATCAGCACATCTCCTTGCTGTGGGTTAAAGCCGTCAATACGTATATCCCTGGCCCATTCACTGACAACGTGACCTATTCCATTTGACCTGTCTCCAACATGATTGTCAGTTGTTCCTGGATCGGCTGTGACTGGATCATCCCCATCTGGATCAGTGGTACCTGGATCAGCTGTGACTGGATCATCCACGTCTGGATCGGTGGTACCTGGATCGGCTGTAACTGGGTCATCCCCATCTGGATCGGTAGTGCCTGGATCAGCTGTCACTGGATCATCCGTGTTTGAATCGGCTGTAACTGGATCACCTACAATGATATTATCCCAACTGATCTGGTCAGGTTGTACACCTGTCAGTGTGAGTGTTACATCATTACCAAAGTTGACGATGAAATTATCAGCTTCAACATGGATGTTTGTGATTAAATTAGCTAATTCGTCCTGTGATGATATACCGAGGCTATTATCAAATATCAGCACATCCCCTTGCTGTGGGTTAAAGCCGTCAATACGTATATCCCTGGCCCATTCACGAACAACGTGACCTATTCCATTTGACCTGCCTCCACCATGATTGTCAGTTGTTCCTGGATCGGCTGTAACTGGGTCATCCCCATCTGGATCGGTAGCGCCTGGATCAGCTGAAATTGGATCACTCACGTCTGGATCGGTGGTACCTGGATCGGCTGTAACTGAGTCACCTCCATCTGGATCGGTAGTACCTGGATCAGCTGAAATTGGATCACTCACGCCTGGATCGGTGGTACCTGGATCGGCTGTAACTGGGTCATCCCCATCTGGATCGGTAGCGCCTGGATCAGCTGAAATTGGATCACTCACGTCTGGATCGGTGGTACCTGGATCGGCTGTAACTGAGTCACCTCCATCTGGATCGGTAGTACCTGGATCAGCTGAAATTGGATCACTCACGTCTGGATCGGTGGTACCTGGATCGGCTGTAACTGGGTCATCCCCATCTGGATCGGTAGCGCCTGGATCGGCTGAAATTGGATCACTCACATCTGAATCGGTGGTACCTGGATCAGCTGTAACTGGATCATCCGTGTTTGAATCGGCTGTATCTGGATCACCTACAATGACATTATCCCAACTGATCTGGTCAGGCTGTACACCTGTCAGTGTGAGTGTTACCTCATTGCCAAAGTTGACGATGAAATTATCAGCTTCTACATGGATATTTGTAATTAAATTAGCTAATTCGTCCTGTGATGATATGCCGAGGCTATTATCAAATATCAGCACATCCCCTTGCTGTGGGTTAAAGCCGTCAATATGTATATCCTTGGCCAATTCACGTACAACATAACCTATTCCATTTGAACCACTTCCATCATGACTAACTGTGCTTGGATGTACATTGATGTAGTCTTTGTTTGTATTCATCATTATCTCCATTTATTAAACAAATATGTTGAAAATATATATTTTAAATATATGTCATATAAAATAATTGCAGTAGTTTAAATCTATCGTAACCTCCTTTGCTGTGTATTGAGGTCACAATTTATATGAGGCAGGATTCATGCCATAAAAAAATTATGATTATTAATCAATTAATTAAGGTATTTATCCTGGTAAGGGATCATTAAATTAAATTTATTATGTCGCAAATTGACGATAGATTTTTGCACTTATTTTGTATGTAATTGTTTTTTATAAATATTGTTCTGTCGCTAGTTAGAAACTTATTATGATGATCTCAGTCCGCTTACTGTATATAACTACTTTTGATAGGGTCAGGTGTTCGCAGTGATCGCAATGTGGTTGGCGGTAAAAATACCTTTGAGATGCTCAGTTTTAGGGTGTATAAAGTTACATAAAATTTAGAAATGAAACGGAGAATACATACATAACCATTGGGAGATGTCTGCTTATAATTTTAAATTGATATTTGATGTCTGAGAGTGGCCTGGAGCGCAGCGATTACCAAGTTGTACTCGCTACATCGTTCCAACCCCCTACGCTGATTGCGATATTTTTTCTAGTTACTTACTCACGGCCCCATGAAACTGATCCATCCGCTGATTGAGTTAACTGTCGTATGCATAACATTCTTGATTTGGTAAACGCTAGCGAATGTTCTGCATTCCGGCAGAGAGATTGATGGGGCGATGGCAAGTTTTTAAGCTATGTGTCTCAGATCAGTAGATGGCAGCATCATCGCTAAAGAAGATAGCAACTTTTGACAGAATAGATTGCAAAGTCGGTTCGTTTGTCTTCCCGTCAGTCGCTATTAAACTTGAAATCCTCAGTTGTGCCAGAGTGGTTGCAAACTACTAACACTGTTATCTGGTCTTTGTTTATGCCTCGTCAGAAAAATTCGTGGGTAGTTTTAAACACAGGTAGTTCGCCAAGGGCATGATACAGAGCGATTTCAGTAGCATGAAAGGTTCGAAAGCCATAGGCTTTTCTCGTAATCAGTTTTGCTTTGGTATTGAAACCCTCGACAATTCCGCTGGAAAACTG
>NZ_QAOO01000059.1 GCF_003051105.1 Nitrosomonas nitrosa
ACTGCACCAATGATATAAGGCATATTTGATTTACCCCCTGTTCCCACTGCAAATGGGAAGCGGGATACATATTCAACACCTTCTCCCTTTACTGTCACCAAGCCTACAAATTTGCCCTGTTCAGGAAAGTAGTGTTCAAAGGTTACCGAACCATTCGAGTAAACTTTGGGTGGTACATGTAACACGGTTATCTCGTCCAGGTTTTCCTCTGTTCCTATGTCTTGGATTATCCTGACTTCCGTTGTCATCGGACGCAGTTCTTCGTTTATATAATCCAATGCGACTATCGTTCGGCCTGTCATCGGTATGTCTTCACAGAATTCCTGTTCCTGTGCACTTTCAGGTTGGTAACCCGTAAAATGCATTGTATAAGGCCCCACCGTGAGCTTACACATATCGTCCGCTAACGACAACCCGCCGTGAGCTTGTAACTGCAGTGAATATAGCATCCCCACCGCAGCTAAAATAATTGATTTTATACTTGTTTTTATGATGCTTGCTAACATGCTTTTTCTCCCTGAGGCGATATTAAATTTTTTATTATATGATCATTTCTGTGATCAAAACACCCTCTTTATCTTCCCGAGCGCCGCGATGCCAACCAGTTGCGAAATCTTTCCGATCGCTTGATTCTAAAGGCCAACCATATGAGCAACAGCAACCCCATCATGGGTGCAATCGATGCTCTAAGCAGTTTCATGTAATCGACCATTTCTACCCGCAGCCGGTATTGATATTTCAAGGGTGGAATGCCTTCTGCCGTTATCACGAGCGAATATAATCCTTTTTCTAATGTTCCCACACCGTTGATAACACCATCCGGATGATACTCCGCTGGCAATTGCAGTACCGTTTCGCCTTCACTTTCGCTTCCTCGAAATACTTTTACCGCAACCGGCATGTTACGCAGCGCCGAATCTATTAGATCAATGACCAAGTAGGTGTCTCCTGCCATTGGAATGTCCGTGCAATAGTGCCCACTTTCGTCATATTGTGGTTGATATGCACTTAGGTGCACCATGTTTTCTCCAATCTGACGCACACAACTGTCTTCTTCCAAAGATACTCTTCCATGGGCAATGACATTGCCCGTGTAAAGCGTCGCAACAAGAACGATAGCCGCAATACCCGTCTGTATTAACTGCTTTACCACGACAAACTCTCCTGTTAATAATTAATCAATTCGATCTATAAAAAAAACCGGCACACCTTCCTGTCTCTCGACAGCAGTGCACCGGTTTTCGTTGGCTTTTTACTACTTATTAAAGCTTGGTAAAGACCGGAATAACCGCACCAGCAATACTGTTGATATGGCGATTTCCATCTTCGTCCCAAGACATCAGCAGTCCACCAAATCGGCTCTCTGGGTCACCCAACAACGCCATCAAACGTTGAATTTCCCATAGCGCGTCTTTAGCTTCCATTTTGATCTCTTTGGTTTCACCAGGTTGAACAGCTGATTCATCATCAAAGGTCAGTCCAACCGCTACCAGTTCCCGTGGATAATTCGGGTCTAGGTATTGACGTCCATAGGAGTTGATGAAACGAATACCCGCTGTGGTGAATTCACCAAATTTGATCGGGCTGTCACCGTTGTTGGTCACTTCCATGGTGACACGAAGCGCGCGTCCAGGTACGTCATAGTTTGCGTAGGTTACACGGATCGCAACAGGGTTCGGTGCAACCGGCAATGGATCTACTTTCGATTCACCTGCTTGAATAGGTACCGTGTAGGGGTGTTTGTTTTCCGTATAACGGTAGCCTCCCCATACCAGCGCAAGAGTCAGAATCGCCATGGCCCAAGCAATTTTCTTGTCCATCGGATCCATCAACAAGTCATCACCATACGCCAATAATACACGGCTGCGTGGTAAGAACATCGGACGTGCTACAAACACACCAATCCAGAAACAGGCAAGTGTCATCCAGATGATATGCCACGTGAGCCCATTGGCAAAGTTGAAGGTTTCTGAGTCAATCGTCTCTCCCGTCAGCAGTTTGATCGGGTTGGTAAAATCATCCCAGCTTCCCGTGATATTCATCCAAGCGCCCGGGCCTGCGATCGGGCCTGCATCTTTCACGTTCAACATCGCGTGCATGTGGTGGCGACCGGGTATACGTGCTTTCAGGTTTGCTTCAAATTCATAGTCACGTCCAATTTGCAACGGCCCCGATATGAACCAGGGGTGGCCATTGATTTTGGTGCTCAGACGAACAAACACCGGGCTAGGGCTTCCTATGTTAAAGAAAGACCGTTCTGGTTTAGCCGCAGCACGGGGCCAGTCTTCCGCCAAGTGAAATTTACCTGTTATTTTGGCAAAATCATTGACTTTGGTGACTTCAGGTTCCCATTTGATGTCATACCATTGTACCGTACGCATCCGCAAGAACGGTTCTTGTGAACGTTCCCCGTGGGCCGCTACCGGCGTAACATCTACCACTAAGCTTACCGCCAATGCAGCCGCCGCGTAAGCGACGCCATAAAGCCCTAATACGCTCCGTTTGTATATGTTTTTTATATTCATTATTTGATCCCCTGTGCAAAGCCTTCTTCACCAAACGCAGTAACGTCATCTCTTTTAACAATACGGCCTCTTTTACCTTTAACGTAAAAGAATGCTGTACAGTAAACTTTACCGAGGAACCACCAAACAACAAACATCAACATCGATACAAACGCCGCAAAGAACGCAGCAATCACCGTGGTATGGCCGCCAAAGGTACGCAGTGAACCCTGCTCAATCAGGCGTACGTATTCAGGTGTACCTGTACGGATATAAAGGTGTCCCATGTAGTCTGCCATTGAAAGCAATACGCCTTCTGCAACGACAGGCAAGTGAGTCGGTCCAAAAATTGGCCAGTTGCCTGGATAGAATAACAGACCAAAGAATCCGCCTCCGATCAGCGCCGTTACCAACCAGTTACGGGTCAAGTACAACGTGATATCCAACATCAATGCACCCGGAATCATGATCGATGGGGTAACAAAGTTGATTGGATAGTGTGACCACCAGTAGAAACCCCAGTAGCGGGTGAGCCATTCACCAATCAGTAAGCATACAACGCATAACGTCGCGCCAAAGGGTTGACGATAGTTGACCCATAGATAGTACATGATCGTCGAGCAGTAGGTGATCCCAACAATCGGGGTCACTACCGGCCACCATTGACGATCTTTCCAGTCCATCCAGAAGTCCCAGTCACCTGCCAACAACATAAAGTGCATGTGATAGGTACCCACTAGTAGTATGACCAAAATCGGAAAATAGATGAGGTCAATCGACCGTGACATGTGGACCGCTTCCGGCGGCATCTTCGCTGCCTTCAGAATGTCATTCGTTCTGAACATCCCTGTCAGCAGGCCTTCGCCTTTTGACAGTAACGGCACAAATAGAAACAGAACAGGTATAGCTAGTAATACCCATACTACGCTTTCATTCATAACTCCCTCCCTTTTGAAGCTTGTGATATTAAATGTGACATGACGATTCCTTTACTTTTTCAGTTACTTCACTGCCCGATTATTCTATATTCCCCATCATAATCGGTTATCTATCTCCATCCCCACATCCCGGTTTCCCAGAATGCAGGGATGTCAATCAGTCTTATAACCTCAGAATTAAGCAACGATCCTGTTGTTAAGAATTTCCTTGCTTTGGTTATTCCAGACCACGTCTGTCAAATTGGAGTAACGGGTGATGATCTGTGCAGCAATACCCCCTTGGAACAGACCAGCCCATCCCAGAATCACAAAGCCCCAGTGCAATGGCGCACTAAATAGTTCTTCCATGAACCAGAATGCATGACCCCATTCGTTCAGTCCAACGTTTGGCAGAATCATCAGTGGGCCTGCAATCGCCATGACTAATGCAAATGAAATACCTCTGCTATACAGTGGCAGACGGGTCATCGCGTACAGGTATGTAGCTACACCACATACGATGTACATCGGGAATGAACCATAAAACACCACTACATGGCTAGGAGTAAAACTGGTGTCACGGATAATCACTTGATGCCAGGAGGCATCTTGCTCAGTGAAGAAGCTTCCGCCCCAGTACACACCAAAAATGTATACGCCAATCCACATCAAATAGTAGAAATAGCGTTTGATCTCCAGCTTCGGATCCAGATTGTCCAGTTGCTCTTTGCTGTCACGGGTTTTCCACAACCAGCCCCATGTGATCAGTGCAAACAGCGGCATGATGGTCATGTGCACACGCCATAGCCCCATCCACACACGATCAAATTCAGGCTCCATCGAGTCCATCCCGTGTGAGTAAGCAAATGTCCTTTGGTACCAGATCCAGAAACAGGCTACCGCCAGCATCGTCGCCATACCAAATTTATACCATTTCGAGTCATACCACAGCGACATGTCATAATCTCTTTGTGAGCTAGCCGCTGCGCTGCTCGTTCCCATTGTAGTTGCCATTATTAACTTCCTCCTGTTTTTTACATTTTAGTTTGAAAAAGCAATATCACCGCTTATCAGTAATACCGCTCACTATCACATCAGTCCCATAAAGACCTTGCCGTCCCCATGGTCTCTGTATAGCGTTCGACTAAACTACTCCTTTTTTTGTTCCAGCTAAAAAGCTCTTCACCCTTTGCTGGCTACACTCTACAGGCTAGTCACCTTAATCACTTTAGTCAAGTAGTTTTTCCATATTTATAGCAGGGGATTTTATCAACACCATAAAATCTATCAACTCTTCAATAGCTTGGACTATCATAAAGACCCTACAAATAAAATATTAAAGC
>NZ_QAOO01000060.1 GCF_003051105.1 Nitrosomonas nitrosa
TTCTGGCGCAATGCTTCGTCTAGGTAGAGATACTGCAACCCACGCAGTACCTTCGGTATGTCGTCTCGCGATCTCAGATCAAATTTGATTTGAGAGACGTCAATTTCACCCAATTTCATCTGGATATTTTGTACAACGCGCATTCGCCCTCCACTCCAACGAAGTTTATATCTTGAGAATGATATTCCCTCTGATTTTAGTCGAAGTTTGAGGCTATTTCGCTTAAAAATAAGCAAAAATTAGCTAATAAACCCAGCTTTACTCTATTTCCAACAAAACTTCGTCTCTAAAATTAAAATGTAACTTCTTGTTACTTATTCAATTTATGAGTTTTCGGGCTGACACTACTTAATATTTTGTTTGAACTTAATGCTAGGCGCAAGCAATGCATAAAAACAATCATTATTGCTGATGACGTAACTGATTCATTTGATTACAAGAACAAGTATGCAATAGTGGAATATTTAAAAGAAAATGCCGAACTAGAAAACTTCTATTTTTTATTTCTTACACACAACTATGATTTCCATAGGACTATTAGTGAACGACTCGATATTTGGCGAGAATATAGATTAGTCGCTGTAAAGAATGGAAGAAATTTAACTTTAAAGCAAGAAACATATAAGAAGAATCCTTTTGATCATTGGAAAAAAAATCTAAAAACAGATCAACGCTATGTTATTTCTGCAATTCCATTTATTAGGAATTTAGCTGATTATTGTGGCAAACAAGCAGAATATTCCAAACTCACTTCATTACTTCATATTAGAAACGATAGCTCAAATTTTGTTGTTCAAGATTTAGAAACAATTTATAAAGATGTTTTAAATAATCCAAGTCTTACCTTATCTAGTCCAAATAAACCAGTAATTGATCTTATATTTGAGCTTGCAGATGCTATTCAGATAGAACCTAACGAAACTGCGGAACTTGAAAGCAAAATCATTCTTTCAATTGCCATAAGATTAAAAGCTGAAATATTAATGATTAACAAGATAAAAGATCAAAAGTTTTTAGAAAAAATAACAAAGAATCAAACTACCGTACTTTTAAAACAGTTTAAAAAAGATTTCCCAGGAAATGCAAAACTGATTGCATTACTTGAACAAGTGAATTTAATGACACCAGAAAATATACATTTAAACTCATTTATGTATGAGCCAATTCTAGATATGGCTCCAGAACACTTAAAGCGTCTATATGCAGATTTAAAAATAGCTAATCCATGATATAGCGAGAATCATGAATAGAATATGCTCCAGCTATCTGAAAAATCATTCGTTTGTATAACTAACCCTTCCCACCGCGAACGCTAACTCTGCGTTATATCCACTCATTATTTTATTTTTCTTAGACAACCAATTAAATTCGTTCATATCACTAATACTAACCTATTTAACATTCCGTTTTCATTGGTTTTTAGGAACACTTACTGATTTTGGAGTAATTTATCTGAAATAATATAAAGTATCTTCTACTGTATATCATATGCTGCTGCTTTACAGTTGTTCTATGAAATGGAAAACAAAGCATTCTCTTGCAGGTATTAGTAAGCCAATGCCACATTTCTGAAAAAAATAAAATCTTGAATAATTAAGGAGACTGAAACAAACATGTCAGATTATGACTTCAAACAGCTTAATGATAAAGAATTTGAGATTCTTTGTTCTGATCTGCTTGGAGAAGTCGAAGGACGACGTTTTGAACGATTCAAGGCAGGAAAAGATGCTGGTGTTGACGGTCGTTTTTTTGCTGATAAGGGCAAGGAGGTCATTCTACAGTGCAAACACTGGTGTAATACCCCCTTAAAGCAACTTGTTCATACATTAAGTACAGTTGAAAAACCAAAGATCGATAAACTCAAGCCTAATCGATATCTGCTAATTGTTTCTAACCCATTATCTCGCGCTGATAAAAAAACAATTCATCGAGCGCTTGTTCCCTATGTTGTATCGGAAAGTGATATTTATGGAAAAGAAGATTTAAATGATTTGCTCAAAAGTAAGCCGCATATCGAACGACGGCACTATAAGCTTTGGCTTCATAGTTCTAGTGTTCTAGAGCACATTTTTAATAACGCAATTATCGGCCGAAGCATGTTCTCACTGGAAGAAATAATTCGCACCTCTGCTCGGTATGTAGTGACAGCGAACCATCAAGCCGCCCTGAAAATATTAGATAAGCTTGGAGTAGTCATTATTACAGGTGCACCTGGCATTGGCAAAACTACATTAGCCGACCATTTATGTCTACATTATACCGCTCAAGGTTTTGCTTATCTAAAAATTGCCGAAGATATTCGAGAAGCTGAGTCGGCATTTGATCCTGAAAGTAGGCAAGTTTTTTATTTTGATGATTTTCTAGGACGCAACTATTTGGAAGCACTCAAGGGGCATGAAGGCAGCCATATCTCTCAGTTTATTCGACGAATAGTCACAAATAAGAACAAACGATTCGTTTTGACTTCACGAAGCACGATCCTAAATCAAGGCAAGCAGTTAATCGACAGCTTTGATCACAACAACATTCAACAAAATGAATATGAGTTGCGAATCCAATCGCTAACCGATATGGACAAAGCGCAGATTCTTTATAACCACATTTGGCACTCCGAACTCAATAACGATTTCATTGAGCAACTTTATCTTCAGCGCAGATACCGAAATATTATTAAACATAAAAATTTTAATCCCCGTCTTATAAATTATATCACTGATGCATCTAGACTTGATTCATGTTCTCCCACTGATTATTGGGAACATATCAATCGGTCGTTAACAAATCCTTCTCAAATCTGGGAAAACCCATTCATTGCTCAACAGGATGATTTCGGACGTGCACTCATTCTCTTGGTAGCGCTTAATGGATATGCGCTTGATGAAAATATACTTGCTGAGGCCTATCAACGTTATATAGCATTACCCGAAAATCAGAATCTTCATGGAAGGAGAGAATTTCGGTCAAATATTCGACAGCTTACAGGATCTTTTTTTAATCGAACTATTTCTCACAAGAAAGTAGCCACAATCGATCTATTTAATCCGTCAATCGGTGATTACTTATTGGAACGTTATGCAGGGGACGAGGTTGCATTCCGTCTTGGAATGCTAAGTCTTAGAACTCTTCAATCGTTAATGACTTTGAGAAGCCTAATGCTCAATGTCCAACTGTCTAAAAAACAAACCTTCTTCATTTGCGATGCAATAATAAAACAACTTGTTAATGAAAATTTCGAGAATACAAGCACGTCATATGTTTCATTACTTTGCGATATTTACAGAAATTGCGGCTGCTTAGCTTATGAGGATACTGATGCTTTGCAAACTGCCGCCATGTTCATTCTCAAAAAAAGTTTTGGATCCGTAACTGATGACTCTTTCAAACTGATCAAGTGGGCTGTTGAACAACATATTGTTAGTTCTGAGCAAGCTTTGGATTTCATTGTTAATAATCATAAATACATTGATTCGGAAGAAGAAATCAAAGCTATTTTATCGCTCCTGTCAACAATCCCAGAAACTACTCCAGGTTATGCCGAGTGCGAAAAATCTGCACGCAAGTATATCATCGACTTAGTGGTTGATAATTTTAGTGAATTTATCGATGTAATGTCTGCTTTCTCCCAAGTTGAGCATAGGGATTATAGGGAGGCTTATAGAATTCTGAAGAAGCTTGTTGTGGAAAAGCTCAATAACTTTGGGGCATTTTTCTATGAAGATGATATAGCTTGGCTCTTGAAATCGTATGACGTAGAAGATGAATTAGATCAATACTTTGAAAACATACACGATGACTATGATCAAGGATCAGAAAGCCCGGCGATGCTCGCTATTGATGAAATTGATGATCTGTTTGAAAGAAACTAAGTTAATACATAAAACTTCTTGCCAGGAAGTTTATATATATGATTTTAAAGTATATGTTTAAAAAATATTTATGCTTTCAACGATTAAGGGAAAGAAATAACATCATAGAGTTTCCGTCTCAGTTCAATATTACGGTAATTGAGATATCTTTGTTTGGATCTCAGGATCACTCTGCCGTCTACATAATGTCTACACAT
Source organism: Nitrosomonas nitrosa (assembly GCF_003051105.1). Lineage (GTDB taxonomy): Bacteria > Pseudomonadota > Gammaproteobacteria > Burkholderiales > Nitrosomonadaceae > Nitrosomonas > Nitrosomonas nitrosa. Next base: position 4,064 of record NZ_QAOO01000060.1, read on the forward strand.
ATAAAAATATATATAAGAATTGCATTGTAAACTATTGAATTTATTGGTGCTGTTGAGAGGAGTCGAACCTCCGACCTACTGATTACGAAGCTTGGCTACAAATTATAGATATCTATAGATCAAACACTTATAACGCTTGCCACAGCTAAAACCAATGTCACGCAGCCCCAATCGATGGGATTTCAGCGGCAGTCTGGCACAAATTTGACACAATCAATTTTGATATGTTTAGATGGTGCCGCTAAGTAACTACTCTGCTTCATCACCTTCTCGCGGCGCTTCTCCGCCTTGATGATAAAGAATTTCTTCAAACATTTTTAAGTCAGCACGCTTAGTGCGCTCTCTAAAAAATTCTTCGGCTTCCAGTGCAGATATTTTTTCTGCTACTGCCATCGAAATAAATTGGTTGAGGCTTGTTCCATCGCGTTTTGCCATTTTTACAACTTCCTCCTTCAAGGATTTGGGAAGCCGTAAAGGATATGTCGTGGTTTCACTCATTGTCTAACCCAAGAATCGCGATTCACTCATGTCAATGCAAGGAAATACCCCCACCACATAAGTGATTCGGTAGAATTAGAGCTATCGAAACTTTCACCTAT
>NZ_QAOO01000061.1 GCF_003051105.1 Nitrosomonas nitrosa
TCTTTTCCTTTTTTGTCGTCTTTTTCAGCTACTTTGGCATTCGCCTGAAATTCGTCGTGGAATTTGAATTTAGGTTCACCTACAAAGACACCATCCATTTTGAAATGTTCATGCATGGCTTTGACGTCTTTCACCATTTTGTCAAAGTCAAAGGTATATTTCGGGTCGACTTCCGGTGTGAAAGGGGTGTAAGGCGGTTTTGCGTCTTTCCAGGGGGAGCCTTCATAGTTCAAGTGACAGGCGTTACAGCTTTCTTCAAAATGAAAGTCTTGTCCTTTGTCGGCCAGCATCTTACGCGGGGCTGTCTTGCCCGATTTTTCAAATGCTTGCCCTGCCTTACGGTGATCGCCCCGGTATTGGCGTCCCGGTCCATGGCAGGATTCACAGCCGACTGCAGCCAGTTGTTTCTTCGGTGAGTCGAGGGTGTAGCCGCCTGGTTTGCCCCAGCCATCAACGTGACAGCCTACGCAGTCTTTGTCTTGGGTATAGTCTTTGTCAGGGTCCAGATTGGCTTTGATCTTGGCTTCTTTGCGTGTGCCCGGTTTGAGCGATTCCATCGCTTTGGCGTGTGCGGTGTCTTTCCAGGATTTGGCTTGCGCTTTGTGACAGGAGCTGCATTTGCTGCGCCCTTCAAACGGGGCTGAGGCTACTGCATTTCCTATCGTGAATGCAAACATTGCCACTACAGCAAGTGCATAGGCTGTGATGTTCTTCATGTTCTCTCCTCTTTTTTCTGTCTTTGGTGTTAAATTTGTTTTGTATAGCTGTAATTGTACGCGATCACCAGATTGTGTAAATGGGTTTAGCTTGGGTATTTGCGTCGCGCTTTCGTTCTATTTTTGCTTGGTTGCTTCTTTTACTTGGCTTTACGGGAGTTTGTAGACCCAGTAGCCGCCTTGTTGATAGACGAGTTGGGCTGCCTTGAAGTCGAGCGGAGGGGGTTTGCCCGTGAAAGGGAGCATGTGTGCTATGAGGGTGTCGGGGCTGTGTTCGTCCGTCAGAAAGAAGGCGCGTACGTCTTGGTCGGTGAGCGATTGCAGGGTGTAGGTGTTGTAGCCGTGTTCGTTCATTTCAACTTTCATGTGGTTGATCAGGCCGTGTATGTTGCCTGTCATGAGGTAGTTTTTGTAGGCAACGCCGAATCGGTCCGAGTGCATGAGGCCTAGTTTGTAGAGGTCGCTGACATGAATGACCAGGTAGGCTGCTTGTTCTGTGCCAATGAGTTCCCGCAGTTTGGCTACGCCCGCTTCGGGGGGAAGTATGAGGGCTTCCGTGAAACGCTGAAATTGGTTGCGTTCTTGTTCCGAGGGGGTGGTGTGCGGTATGCGGTCTTCGTAGGCTTGGATGGTTTGTGCGTGTTCTTGCCAGTGCGCAGGGATGATCAGGGGGGCGTTGAGGTGCCCGTTGAATAGGGTGGTTCGTTCCGATAGTAGCTGGATTTGCCGTGAGGTGTCCCACCAGGCGAGTATCAAGGCGTCTTGCGGGGTGTGTTTGTTGATCGCTGCAGCCAGTGCACTGAGTTCGGCGGGTTTGCGGTCAAGGGTGATGAGGGGTTCTCCGGTGTGGTTTTCCCAGTGGAGGAGGACCGGTGTGCCGCTTTCCCGTTGGCCAAAGTAGGCGTGTGCTATCGGTTTGTCCGTTTCCGTTGTGCGGACTTCATATTTGTTGATGGTGATTGCCGGCCAGGCTTCGAGTTCGAGTTCCGGAAATTCGCTCGCTTTGCCTTCTGCGATCAGTTGGTATTGGTAAGGGGGTTCACCCGGGGTTAGCCAGAGATAGGTAACCCAGGTGAGCAGTGCAATGCCGCCCGTTATCAGGAGCAGGCCTGCTAACGGGAGGAGGTTGCTTGTCCAACGTACCGTTGCGGTACGTTGGTTTCCACTTGAGGTAATCAAGCTTCGTTTTGCTTACGTTTGCGCCAGCCAATCAGGGCGAGGGTGCCTGCCAGTAGCATGCCGCCGCCTAGTCCACCGAGTGAGATTTTTTCACCGGTGCCATTGAGGTCGAACAGGCTGGTTTTCGCGCCTTCGAGTTTGTTGACTCGGGCTACCAGGGCTTGCATTTCCCGCATTTTGGTATGTTCGTCTTGTATTTCAACATACGCGCGGTTGATCGGGCCCCAGCCTTCCGTATAGGTCCAGCCACCTGGGTTGACGTGGGCTAGGCCTACGTGCATCTTGGCCAGGTCGTTTTCTGCCATTTCGAGTACTTTGAGTTCGATGGAGGCAGGGTTGTTGCCTTTCGACCAGAATAGTTGGAAGAATTGACCCAAGCCATCTTTTTCAGGGGGTGGGGGTGCAGGTCGGTTGGTTTTTTGACCGGTCAGCGCACCTTCTTGGTAGAGCTTCGATACGATGTCATGGGCTTCTTGGTATTTGGCCAGTCCCGATAGCGTGCCTTTGTCCATGAGTTCTAGGTATGAGCGCGCAAAACGTTCAGAGTGGCATTGTGTGCAGGTGACGACCCAGGAGTCTAGTCGAGCTTCCGACCATTCGCTGGTGATGTTTTCCGCAACACCAGGTACGAAGGGGTAGTTCGCCCAGCGTACTTTCCTTACCATGTTGTGGGTGTATTCTCCTTCATATTCCATGTGGCAGCCCGCACAGGTGGGGGCACTTTGTCCGCCTTTGGCATAGGCGTCTTTCAGCGGTACGTCCCAGTTCCATTTGTCGCCCATCATGGTAACGATTTTACCGTGCTTGGACATGGAGTAGGCTTCCCAGTTGTTGTGGTCCACACCGCTGTGACAGGTGGCACAGGCTTCCGGTTTGCGTGATTCCGCCGCTGAGAATTCATGGCGTGTGTGGCAGCCGTCACATTTGTTTTGGTTGTAGTGACACATGGAGCAGCCTTCCGCAATTTCCCGTTGCGGCATCGCAGCCCAGACGGTGGTTTCTACGTTGGCTTTCCAGTCCAGTGCGTGCGAGGGGCGTCCTTCCGGCCATTGCCCGTTCGGAAATATCATGGTGTCGCGTTCCGATTCGCGTTCAGCAAATTCACGCAGGTGACAGGTGCCGCATATTTCCGCTGTCGGCATGATGATGTCTTTGGTGTGATCCGCTTTTTTCTTGGCGTTCACTTCAACGTGACAGTCTATACAGCCCACTTCCTTCAGCTTTTCATCCGCGCCCAGTTTGCCCAAAGCCCTCAGATTGCCTTCCACTTCTTCCAGTTTGTCCTTCTTGTAATACATCGGGTCTTCTGGCTTCAGATTGCGGACTTTGTCCAAGTTAGCATGGGCGCTGCGTTTCCAGGCTTGAACCCATACCGGCGATTCGTCACTGTGGCATTCCACACATTCTTTCCGGCTCGCGATTTCCTTCATCGATGAGGGCGGTTTATAAAATGTGGCCGGATCCAAATACATGCTGTACGGTATCGGTTCCCAGTATTCCGCCATCGTCCCAGGCCCCGCTCCCTGTGCAGGATCCTTGTAGCGCTTCACCAATGCATCATACGTCTCCTTCAAGGTCGCCTTGTTACGATCCAAATTCAGCGCCTTGTATGTCTCGTCCGGTACCGTCGATATGTTCGCTTGCAATACGCCCGCAAACAGAACACCGCATACCGTCATCAGCCCCTTCAGCCAACTCCTGGCTTCCATTATTCTC
>NZ_QAOO01000062.1 GCF_003051105.1 Nitrosomonas nitrosa
CCGAGCGGTGCAAGACTGGTGGCGTATGTCTCGCTGCATAAAGAACATTCGGTAACCTCTCCTACAGTGCGGGAAGTGCTCGCGCAGAGCCTACCCGATTACATGTTGCCTTCGGCGATTGTGGTACTGGACAATCTTCCCTTGAATGCGAATGGTAAAATCGATCGTAAACGTCTGCCGGAACCGGAATTTGTCGGCGAGGGCAACTATGCCGCGCCCGAAGGAGAAGTGGAGCAAGTCCTCGCCAATATTTGGGCGGAAGTGCTGGGTATCAGCCAAGTGGGGCGCAACGACAATTTCTTCGAGTTGGGCGGCGATTCGATTCTCAGCCTACAGATCGTCACTAAAGTACGCCGAGCCGGCTGGAAAATCACGCCACGCCAATTGTTTGAACGGCAAACGATCACCGCACTGGCTGGGGTTGTCAAACCGGTGGAAGAAGAAATGGAGCCCCCTTTCGCCAAGCAAATGGCGATCGATACGGCGGCACCTATTCCGCTGCTGCCGATCCAGCTCGATTTTTTCGAACAACCCATTCCTGCGCGACATCACTGGAATCAGGCCGTCTTGCTGAAAAGCCGCCAACGACTACGAACCGATTGGCTTGACCGTGCTTTGCAAGCAGTTGTACAACATCATCGGGCACTGCGTTTTGGTTATGAAGAACAGGCCGATGGTCATTGGATACAGTGTGCAGCGGCGACGGCTACGCAAGCGGTGCTGTGGGTGCGTGAAGCGGCTGACTCGGCGCAATTTCTTGCGCTGTGCAATGCGGCGCAGCGTAGCCTCGATCTGCGCAACGGCCCATTGCTGCGCGCATTGCTGGTCGACATGGCCGATGGCACACAGCGCCTCTTGCTGGCGGTGCATCATCTGGTGATCGATGGCGTCTCCTGGCGCATCCTGCTGGAGGATCTTAAAGCAGCTTACGACCAGTCAACACGCAACGAAGCCATTATCTTGCCTGAAGTGACGACCGACTATGCAATTTGGGCCCAGCGGTTGCAGCATTTTCCGGTGATGCATGCGGATGAGTTTGATTACTGGCAGAGTCTGGCGGTGGTACCGGTCACGCTTCCCTGTGATAACCTGGAAGGATCGAATGCTCTGGAGCATAGCGATACGCTTACCCTGAAACTGGATCGAGCGCATACCCAGGCTTTGCTCAAGGAGGCACCCGCAGCATACCGCACACAAGTGAATGACTTGTTGCTCACTGCCCTAGGCAGCGCGCTCTGCCGCTGGAGCGGACACGAGCGGATTCTGATCGATCTGGAGGGGCATGGACGAGAAGATCTTTATGCCGATGTCGATCTTTCCCGAACGATAGGCTGGTTCACCGCTCTGTTTCCGGTCGCGCTCGACCCAACGGGGAATTTGGATGCGCGTATCAAGCGCATCAAAGAGGGTTTGCGGCAGATTCCGCACAAAGGCTTGGGTTACGGCTTGTTCAAATACTATGGAACGGATGCGCAGCGGTGCCTCCTGGCCAATTTGCCCAAAGCGCAAGTGGTGTTCAACTACCTCGGACAATTCGATGGCAATTTTGAGCGCGATACTCTATGGCAGCTTGCTGATGAGCCGATCGGTGATTTGCTGGATCAAGGTGCGCTGCAGCAACATGATCTGTCGATCAATGGTCATATCCTGGTTGGTGAGCTTTGTATGGAAGTGAGCTACAGCAAGGCCCGCTATGCACGTACGACGATCGAAACGTTTATCTGCATTTTCTTGGCTGAACTCAAATCGGTGATCACGCATTGCAGCCATAGCGATGCGCAAGGCGTGACGCCATCTGATTTTCCTTTGATTCGGATCGCTCAGGAGGAACTGGATCACCTGCCTATTCCCTTCGATCAGTTGGTGGATCTTTATCCTCTCTCACCGATGCAAGCAGGCATGCTGTTTCATAGCGTAGCCGAGGTGGATGAGGAGGATGGGGACATTTACCTTAACCGACTCAGAATCGATATCGATGGATTGGATGCTCGCCGCTTCAAACAAGCTTGGCAGGCAGCGATCAATCGTCATGAAATACTCAGAACAGGCTTTATCCAAGAAGCGAGCACACCCCTGCAATGGGTCGCCAAATCAGCTGAATTACCCATTATCGAATACGATTGGCGTGAGCGATATAGTGTTTCTTCTGCTACTTTGCAGCAAGATCTCGATGCGCTCGCACAAGCGGAACATGCGCTCGGTCTGGATTTGCTGAAACCGCCGCTCATGCGTTTGGTGCTGGTGCGCTTAGCTGACACAAAATATCACTTCATTTGGACAGCACACCATTTGCTGCTGGATGGCTGGAGTACTTCCCAATTGCTCAGCGAAATCCTGCGTGAATACGGCGGTGAGGTGCTGCCCACCCCTCAGGGCCGCTTCCGCGATTTTATCGAATGGCTAGCAGGGCGCGATCAAGCCGCTTCGAAAACCTACTGGCTGGAGCGGCTAAACCAGGTAAACGAGCCGACGCGGTTAGCCAGCGCACTGCCTGAGGTACAACATGGCACAGGTTATGTCGTCCATAGCAGCGAGCTCGATCAAGACTTGACGGATCAATTGGTGCACTTTGCCAAGCGGACGCACGTAACAATCAATACATTAATGCAGGCCGCATGGGCGTTGTTACTCAAATCCTATACTGGCCAGCCTACAGTAACTTTTGGTGTAACGGTCGCGGGCCGTCCAGCTGATCTACCGGGATCCGAGCAAATGCTGGGATTGTTTATCAATACCATCCCCATTTGCATTACGCTACGGCCCGAGCAGCCTATCGCTGACTGGCTGCGCGAGGTACAGGCACAGAATCTCGCCTCACGCGAGCATGAGCATACGCCCTTATATGAGATTCAACGTTGGCTGAAACAAAGCGGCCAAGGATTATTTGATAGTATCCTGGTATTCGAGAACTACCCAATCGACGAGACACTGCGGCAGTCGGCAGCGAATGGGCTAACTTTTTCGGGCAGTCAAAACTGGGAAATGTCCAATTATCCGATAGCAGTGGCTGTATCGCACCAACGAGTGCTCAACCTGCGTTTTGGCTATGACTGCCAGTATTTCTCAGAAGATGCGGTGAACCGTCTTGCTACACAGATGATAACATTGCTGCACGCCATGAGCCGCAGTCAAACCCATCAGCTCTGTGATATCACGCTGTTGAGCGAAGCGGAGCAAGCCCAACTCACGGCCTGGGGCGTCAATGCGCAACACTATGCCTCGGTGGAACCGGTGCATCGCTTGATCGAACGACAGGCGCTACTCTACCCGAACGCAACGGCACTGATTTTTGGCGATACGGAACTGAG
>NZ_QAOO01000063.1 GCF_003051105.1 Nitrosomonas nitrosa
CGTCATGCGCAGATTGCGCTTGTTATAAATCGCTTCTTGAAGCAGAATCTTCTCCAGCTTCGACCAGAACTCATCACTGAGCATCAATCGGGGCAACGCAAACTCGTTTTGTTGGTGGTATAGGAACCCCAATATTACGAGTTTGTTCATATCTATGAAATACTTATCTTGAAACGTCAACAGACCCTAGCTCAGAGTAAAAACTAACAAAATCCTTATTGAGTGCAGCTTGAGTAATCAGTTTTCGGAGAAGGCGAAGCGACTCTGGCTATTGACATCGTAACAACGCTGCAGTGTTTTATCAAGGCGGTGGTGGTCGGCGTATATCCTCAAGGTAAATTTATCAGGTTAAAGGGGGACCAGACAAATAAAGGGTTTATATTCTTACGGACAATCCCCTCATCATCAATCATATTATTCTTTGTTACCTGACCAAAATTTATACTGGTACCGCAGCGGAAAGTCTCCAAGATAAGTGGCTGAGTTTCGACAAATACCCAATGCAGCTAGCGAAGCGGCTGCCACCCCAAAAGACAACCATTCAGTTCGCCGAGCAAGATCTTGGTCTATGGCTCCTGGGGGGAGCAGTCAGATCACGTTGAAAATATCATTGCCGGGAGTCGACTGAGCAGCGCATTGACAAGCTAGTAATCAGCTTATTTGTGTTAGCTGCTGGCGAGTAAATCAGGTATTGTCCCAGAAGGTGGATAAAAGCTGGGGGTTACCCATCCTGTTTTTTGTAGATCTAACACGGTTTGTTATGATGGAAGCTAAATTAATGCAATTGGATAAAAATATAAACAGATAATTTTCAGCATGCCGTATTCAGTTTCATCCTGGACGTAAGTTATTATTTCATTCTGGAAACCTAATTATGGTTAGAGAGTTTTAGGAAGTGACATGTCAATCCCAGATTTTCAATCACTCATGCTACCGCTTCTTAGCTCAGCGAGCGATGAAGAAGTATGGACACTCGGTGATGCTCGTGAACGCTTGGCTTCTGTCTTTGCCTTGTCTAGAGAAGAAATCGAAGAACGCTTACCTAGCGGGAGGCAACGTAGATTTGACAACCGAGTAGCATGGGCAAAGGTATACCTTGAACAAGCCGGGCTTCTTGTTTCGCCGAAAAGGGGGCAGTTTCAAATTACTCCAGAAGGTAAGGCATTTATGGCAACCAACCCGAACAAAATTACAATCGCGTCTCTCAATCAATTCGAGAAATTCAGAACATTCCGGTCCTCTGCAAAAACAAATAAGGAAGAGCGGGAGGCAGTTCCTCCACCAGAGGTTATCGGAACACCTGAAGAACTGCTTGAGCAGTCTTATCAAAGCCTCAATGATGAGCTGGCCGGTTCGCTCCTTGAACAGGTAAAGCAATGCTCACCCACATTTTTCGAGAATCTGGTAGTAGAGCTGCTACTCAAAATGGGGTACGGCCGCAATCGCGTAGAGGCTGGCAAGGCTATCGGCAGGTCGGGAGACGAAGGCATAGATGGAATAATTAGTGAAGATCGCCTTGGGTTGGAAGCTATCTACATTCAGGCCAAACGTTGGACTGGCAGTGTCGGGCGTCCTGAAATCCAGAAATTCGTCGGTGCGTTGCATGGTAAGCGAGCACGGAAAGGTGTTTTTCTGACCACCGGTAAATTTTCACAAGATGCTCGTGATTATGTATCCCAGATTGATCCACGCGTAGTTCTTATTGACGGGGCACAATTGTCAGAATATATGATCGAGCACAACCTCGGCGTGTCTGTGAAGGCAACATATGAAATCAAGCGAATTGACACTGATTTCTTTACTGAAGAATGAAATTGTCTAACGAGTAAGGCTAAGTCAGGCTAGAACTTCTTGTTCAAGCGGACTTTTTTTGCATGGGATCACTTAGCTTGAACGTCAGTTACTTCTTACTTGTCGGTTCTTGCCGCGATTCAATGAAACAAAAGCTGCTCATAATGGGGTAACCTTGACCTAAAGAATAAGATTAGTTTTTGATTGCCCGGCAACGCGTTTGGCCAAACAGCTTTCCAATATATATTTTAACCACGAACAAAAAATTTGTTAGTTTTTACCAACACCTATGCCAAAAATTCAAATTAACGGAGTGAACTTACATTACACAGATGAGGGAGCAGGAACGGAGACGATCTTGTTTGCCCATAGTTTGTTGTGGAGTGGTCAGATGTTTGAGGCGCAGATCGATGCGTTCAAGGATCGTTATCGTTGCATCGCGTTTGATTTTCGTGGTCATGGCCAAAGTGAAATCACGCAAGACGGTTACGATATGGATACGCTCTACCGTGATGCTGCTGCATTGATTGAGGCGTTGGGTTGTGCGCCGTGTCATTTTGTGGGGCTTTCATTGGGTAGCTTTATCGGGATGCGGCTGGCAGCTCGGCGGCCAGAGCTTTTGCGGTCGCTTACTCTGCTGGGAACATCGGTTGATCCAGAACCGGCGGAGAATGTGCCGCGCTATAGCCGACTTAATTTTGTTGCCCGTTGGTTTGGGCTTCGATTTGTTGCGACCCCAGTCATGCAGATCATGTTTGGTCAGACATTTCTTACTGACCCTAACCGTGTCGCACAGCGCGAAACTTGGAGAAAGCGTCTGATCGCCAACAATCGTATTGGTATCACGCGTGCAGTCAAGGGGGTGATGGATCGCCAGGGTGTGTACGATGAAATCAGCAAAATTACAACCCCAACCCTGATTATGGTTGGTGAAGAAGATGTTGCTACGGTACCAGCCAAAGCCGAGCGTATCCAGACAAGGATCGTCGGATCGCGTCTGGTCAAAATTCCCAGAGCAGGACATTCTTCGACAATCGAGGAACCAGAAGCGGTCAATACGGCCATCAAATCGTTTATCAGCAGTTTGTGAAGGCAGCACACAGGCGCCTTGCCTGTTTTTTGTGGAGTTTGCTTCGGTAGCTTGTCGATCTTTTGTATTTTTACTTTCGTTCTGCGCTAACGCTACACATCCTGTCATTACTGTTTGTCTATATCAATTCTTTGCCGAGCAATAATTTTTGCCTCGTCAGAAAAATTCGTGGGTAGTTTTAGGCACAGGTAGTTCGCCAAGGGTATGATACAGAGCAATTTCAGTAGCATGAAAGGTTCGAAAGCCATAGGCTTTTCTCGTAATCAGTTTTGCTTTGGTATTGAAACCCTCGACAATTCCGCTGGAAAACTG
>NZ_QAOO01000064.1 GCF_003051105.1 Nitrosomonas nitrosa
AAAGTCGAGATACGCTGGCGGGCCAAAGGCTATACGCTGACCGAAGCGCAAAAGGCTGCCTTTGCCGCCCAGGTTGCGATCAAACAGCAGGAACGCAAAGCCGAACAACAGGCGCAGCATGTCAAAGTCGCACAAGCCATCAAGGAACTGTTGGTTATTGCCTTGCCTGCCAATGGTGATCATCCTTACCTACAGGATAAAAATGCAAGACCAGGTAGTTTAAAAGTTGTGCCGCAATCGTCAGCTGGTTTGCCGCAAGATTCCATCATCAGAATCTGCAATGACCGGCAGGAAGTCAAATCGGTTCGGGAACAACATCCCGACAGCCTCGTGTTTGTCGCGGGTGATCTGCTGCTGCCGATTTATGATGCGAATGGAGACATCTGGAGCGCACAGACGATGCAACCGAACGGCACCAAACTCTTTGTGGCAGGCAGTCAGAAAGAAGGTCACTTCCATGTGGTTGACGGTAACAGCCAGGATTCGGTGGAACTGACGGCACTCGACAACACCAAAGTCATCATTATTGCCGAAGGTTATTCCACTGCCGATACCGTATCGCAAGCCATGAATTGTCCGGTTGTGGCGGCATTCGATTCGGGTAATCTCATACCGGTTGCAAAACTATTGCATGAAAAGTATCCGAACAAACCCATCATTATCGCAGGTGATGACGATCAGCACCTGGTCGCGCTCAACGGGAAAAACATCGGCAGGGACAAAGCGCAGGAAGCAGCGAGACTGGTTAATGGCATCGCGGTCTTTCCAGTCTTCGCTGCCAATGAACAAGCATCACAGAAACTCAGCGATTTTAACGATCTGGCCAACAAAAGCGGGTTGGGAATGGAAGCCGTCAAACGACAGGTTGGTGCTGCAATCAAGAAAGTGATTCAGCAAACCACAATTCAGAAACACCCGACTCAAATCCAATCCAAAAACCAAAACCGGCATCAAGTCGGTACAAGAGCAAAAGCACAAAAACAGGCAATGGTTTAATACTGACAGGAGAATTAGTCATGCGTGATAATCTACAAACAACTCCTGTAAATCCATCCAGACTAGATGCAGGTGATCTCTATGACAACATTGAAATTCGTCCCAATACCAGCGAAGCACAAAAAGAAACTGGCAGAAACGCCTATATCGAACTGCTCGAATCTCAGGCTCGATGGGCAGGTGGCGCGATACTGGGTTGTCATTTCCCGGAAGACTTCAAAGAGCAAGGCGGAACCACGCTCTTAAACCGGCAAATCAAATCCGCCCATGAACTTGCCGTGATGGCACAGATACTGCGCGATCCGCGCTTCGAAACACTGCGCATATTTTATACCCGCAAAACCCGCATCATTCACCACACAGCCATCAGCTCCCGACTGCCCGGATCAGTGTATCTGGAACAGATCAACGGTACCGATCATCATCTGGGAGATTGGGTGAACAATACCCGATTTCGCGTACAGGCTGATGGTTACTGGCTGCTGCATAATCATCCCAGTGGGAATGCAGCCGCATCCCGCCAGGATGAAAGATTTACCGCGCAAATGGCGTCCCTTGCATCGGGCTTTAAAGGCCATGTCATTATCAACACCAACCAGTACAGCGTTATCGACTCAAAACTCGAGGTCAATTTCATCAACTGGATAGGCGGTCAGGCCGGTGGCTACCAGGGCGATGCTTACAAACAACATGATTGTTTGCTGGAAAACATTGCCACGCCGGATGATCTGGCAAGAATCGGCATGGCGTTGAAGCACAAAGATCAATACTTTAGCCTGATTGGCACCTATGCAACCGGTGCTGTTCAGTCGATCAGTGAATTGCCGAGTTCACTGCTGGCAAACTCACCCAAAATACTGTTGGCAAGATTGCAGAGATTTACAAGAAACGCCGGTGTGAGCTCGTTATTTGCCATCACGTCTGACAAGCACTTCAATCACCCGGTATTATTGAAGGCCTGTGAAACCGGGGTATTACGGGACGTTATCGGCATCAGCACCCATAATGATAATCGCGATTACCGCTCTCTCAGAAAAGAAGGGGTTATTGCAACTGGCCAAAATCTTGAAATCAGCGGCCTGTACAGAAAATCCCGAGCATTGATCACGGAAGATGACAACCTGCATGACCTTAAAAACAAAACAAGTAAAACTAACATGACAATACAAAAAGGCCGCCGGGGGCGCAGCCGCTAGAAAAGGATAAAGCAGGAAAAAAACAATGTGCGGCAGAGTTATTGAATACCAGCGTGAACTGATTTACTTCCCGAATCGGGACGCACGATTGCTGGTGGGTTGCATAACGATAATGTGGCCTGGGTTTCTGAGCAAACTGCAAGAAAGAAGCAAAGCGAGATTTTTCCAACGATGGTTGGGCGCTCTTTGACTCAATCCATGCCGGAAAATGGGAACTCTGGCATCTAAGGCTGTTGTCGATTGCAGCGGATCAATACACGGAAGAAGATAAGGACGGCCTGTCAATGCCGGAGTAAAAAGCTGCCAAATAGCGCGCGAAAAGTTTACCAATTTGGTTAATAAATAATCTCTTCAGCAAAATCTGTTGTTGTACCCAAGATCCGCGATTCAAGGATTGTAAATTAAAGGAATGCCCTGCCACACAAGTGATCCGGTAGAATTAAAGCTATCGAAACTTTCACCTATGGGGTGATAAAAGGAGGTGGGGCGATGCGAGTTTTGGCACAAATGGTGCTTCCGTTCCGGGTGGAGGCAACGGACGAGACATTGACAGCAAACGCTGGATTAGTGCTATTTGGCGAATTTGTCCATAGTCTGGGATTTAAGCGGTGGTTACAGCAAGAGATGCCAAAACCTGGTAGCGGGCGCATAGATGAAGCGACGGCTTATGTAACCCCACTGGTGCTCATGCTCAATGGTGGTGGCCGGTCGCTGGAGGATATGCGCACCCTCAAGAGCGACTCTGCATTATCCACTTTGCTGAAACTGAGTGTGCTGCCGAGCACAGA
>NZ_QAOO01000065.1 GCF_003051105.1 Nitrosomonas nitrosa
CGCATACGGCACAAACGACGTCTGTCCAATCCAAACAGTATCAACCCAAGCCGCTGCAGAACACCATCGATACCGCCAGGCTGTTTGAGCGCTACCAGCAGCAACAAGCCGATGCCGCTTCATGGCGCAAAGAACAATGGCTCACATTGCGGGAACAACGCGACCGGTTGATCGAGCGCGCCAAGAAGGATGCGAAACGCAAGCGCAGCATCCTCAAACAGATACAGGCCGGTCAGCTGGTCAAGAAAACCCTGTCTGCAACGGTCAGTGGGCAATTCAAAACAACACTGGATGAGATCAAGCGCGAATACCGTGCAGCCTACGCGCAATTGAAAACCAGCCAGCGCAGAATGGCATGGCTTGATTGGCTGACTACAGAAGCTAAAAACGGCAATGCTGAAGCCCTGTCAGCACTGCGTGCCCGAAGTAAAAAAGACGGCAGAATGGCGGGTAATCACCTATCCGGCTATCGCTATCAAAACAATCACTCCATAAACGATACCGTCGAGGCTGTCACCAAAGACGGCACGGTATGCTACAGGATAGGCAACACGACCATACGCGATGACGGCAAACGATTGTTTGTTTCTCCCAATGTTTTGAATGACTCTTTGGCTGACGTGCTGCAGCTTGCCATCGACAAGTACGGCAATCATCTGTCAGTCAATGGTTTGGATGATTTCAGAACATCGGTTGTACAGGCTGCCGTGCAAAACAACCTTCAGGTCACCTTTGATGACAAGGCGTTGGAACGCTACCGTCAGCAGTTGCTGAAACAACAGACTATATCGCAGACCCAGCATTTTACCGAGATTCAGGCAAAAACCAATACGACTCAAGCCAGGAGGAATTCGTTATGACCCGGCCTCATCGCCCCAGTGATCAACAGACAACTTCCCGGGATAATACCGTTATCCGCATACTGGCATTCATTTGCCTGGTCGGTGGGTTTCAGGTGGCAACCCAATATTTTGCACATCAGTTCAATTATCAGGATCCACTCGGTTTGCATTTCAATCAATTCTATGCGCCCTGGTCGATTCTGGTCTGGCGTACTCAGTGGTATGACCAGCATCCGGCTATCTTCGAGCTGGCGGCAGGTTACGGCATCCTGTTTTCCAGTGCCGGGTTGATACTGGTGTTGATCGTCAAGATGATGTTCGCGAATTCTTCACGGGCGAATCGCAATCTGTATGGCTCAGCCCGGTGGGCAGATAGAAAAGACATCGAAGCCGCAGGGTTGCTTTCTTCCGGAAAGAACAAAGGGGGTGAAGCGGTTTATGTGGGCGCCTGGTGTGACAAATCCGGCAAAACGCATTATCTGAAACACAGCGGGCCCGAGCATGTGCTGTGTTTTGCACCGACCCGTTCCGGCAAGGGAGTGAGTCTGGTGATTCCAACCTTGTTATCCTGGACGCAAAGTGCCGTCATTACCGATCTCAAAGGCGAACTCTGGGCACTGACGGCCGGTTGGCGCAAGCAACATGCCAACAACAACGTGCTACGTTTCGATCCAGCATCCTCCTCGAGCTGTCACTGGAATCCACTCGATGAAATCATTATCGGCAGCGGCACCGAAGTAGCGGATGTGCAGAATTTGGTGAACCTGATCGTCGATCCTGACGGCAAAGGACTGGAAACACATTGGCAAAAGACCGCGCATGCTTTGCTCGTAGGGCTCATTCTGCATGTGCTATATCAATCGGAGCGTGACGGCACACCGGCCACACTACCGGCTGTCGATGCGATGCTATCTGATCCCGACCGCGATATCCGTGAACTCTGGATGGAAATGATCATGCCGGAGAATGGTGGCGCACATCCGGTGATTGCAGCCGCTGCCCGCGACATGCTGGATCGGCCCGAGGAAGAAGCGGGTTCCGTGTTATCGACTGCCAAATCCTATCTGGCTTTGTATCGCGATCCGATTGTGGCAGGCAATATCAGCGATTCGGATTTTTATATCCGCGATCTGATGCACCATGGCATCCCTGTCAGTCTCTACATTGTTTCACACCCGAACGACAAATCACGATTGCGGCCGTTGATCCGTATTCTGATCAACATGATTGTTCGCAAACTTGCCGGTCAGATGGTATTTCGCAATGGCGAGCCTGTCATGCACTACAAACACCGGTTGTTGCTTATGCTCGATGAGTTTCCAAGTCTCGGCAAACTTGAAATCTTCCAGGAATCCCTCGCCTTTATTGCCGGTTATGGCATCAAAGCCTATCTCATCTGCCAGGATATCAACCAGCTTAAAAGCCGTGAATCGGGTTACGGTCATGATGAGGCGATTACCTCGAACTGTCATATCCAGACCGCGTTTGCGCCCAATCGCATAGAAACGGCAGAACACCTCTCCAAGCTCACCGGTCAGACCACCGTGATCAAGGAGCAGATCACCACAAGTGGCCGCCGCTCCTCGATGATGCACGGCCATGTCACCCGCACATTGCAGGAGACGCAACGCGCATTACTGACACCGGATGAATGCATGCGCCTGCCGGGCGCCACCAAAGATGCGAGCGGCAGAATTACAAAACCAGGCGACATGATCATCTATGTCGCCGGATACCCTGCCATTTATGGCGTACAGCCGCTGTACTTCCAGGATGAAGTATTTGCTGCGCGCGCAAAAGTCGATCCGCCGCTGTCAAGCGACCGGCTCACAACTCATTCCGAATTGGATGGGTTGAGATGAGCAGGCCGATCAAGATGATGACCACACTTGTACTGACACTCAGCATCGGTCTGTTTGCGTTGAGTATCCTGTTCCGGATTGGCGGCATCCATATCAACACCACACCGAGCCTGCCGGTCGGTTTATACCGGGTTGTCGATGAACCTGTTACAAAAGGAGCGTACGTTGCCTTCTGTCCGCCGCAACGCGATGTGTTTGATTGGGCTGCAGCCCGAGGCTATATCCATCCGGGA
>NZ_QAOO01000066.1 GCF_003051105.1 Nitrosomonas nitrosa
TCGGCATCGTCATCGAACATCAGTTCGACAAACTTGCGTTGTGCGAGTATCGGTGGCAGAAAGGTCAATGTAACGACAAAGCGGCTCTCATACAAGGTGCCGATACGCTCGAACAGTTCGCGGCGTTCCTGATCGATGGCGGCCGTCACTGGATCGGGATAATTCGATAGGCCTTTGTCTGAATAACCTTGTGCCGGCTTACGCACCGCATCCACATGAATCATCCAGCCGTTCCCCAAGCGGGATAAAGCCTGATTGAGTTGCAGCGATACCTGTTCGCGCTCCACGTCCGTGCTGCTGGCGGTATCCGCGCCACAGAATTGCCATGCGGCCATTAATGCGCCATTTTTGCCGACAATGATGCCGTCTTCAATCACGGCCGCATACACCAGTAGATCGGCAAAGCCGGACTCCTTGGATCGGTACCGGTCGAGTTTGAATGTCTTCTCCGTTTCACGGATGCGCATAAACAGCATCGACAGTAACAGCGCACCCAGTACCGCAATCAGAATGGTTATGGCGGTCATCATTGGAACCGTTTTTCCATGTGCGGCGGGTTGATAGTAAACGGCGTGCTTCTGGCCGGATAGTATTTTTTGTAGCGCAGCTGGCGCAGATAGACATGACGCAACTGTGGATCGTGCTTCGCCATCAGGCGCAGGGCAAACAAGGCGAAGATCCACAGCACAATACCAAACAACGTGGTCTTGATTTCCATTGCCGCAAAAATCGATGTGGCCGCAATCAGGATCGAGAACATCACCAGTTCCCGGTCGCCGCCCATGAAGAGATTCGGGCGGTTACCCGATTGTCTGATCGGTATGGTTCGTAACGCCATGACAGACCTCCTGTAAAACGAGAAAGTGACGATTACTGCAGTTACATTCTGGGTGCTGTTAAAATTTCTGCTGCTGTGTTTCTTGCACTGTTTCTGGTTGGTTCACGGTATCCATATCAACGGGGATCACTGCACCCTGGAACAGATTGGTCATGATGTTGTTGGCCCCGACCAGGAGCGCCATGACCAGCACGATAAAAATCAGTGTGCGGAAAAACGCATTCAATTCACCACCAAAGATTAAAATGCCACCAGCGACGACAATGCCGACGATGGACAGTGTGAAAGCTACCGGGCCGGTCACAGAATTGCGCAAATTCACGAGCCAGGATTCATACGGCAGTGCGCCGCCGGCACCGACAGCAGCCTGGACGCCTTCAGACAATAGAAGCAAACTCAGTGATAACAATATGAATAATGCATAAAATAACAGGGTGCTTGGCTTGATCTGAATCTGCTTCATGTCCGGCTCCTTAAAACAGTATTACAATCGTCGGGTCTGGTAATGGCCTCTTTTAAAGCCATAGACTTCGAGTATCTCGTGCACCCGTCTTCCATTCTGGTTGCGTGCAATATGGATCACCACATCGACCGCTTCCGCGATGAGCGGTTTTATGTCGGCGGGCGCGTGGTTGTTTCTTGAAATGAGCGATTCCAGGCGCGTCAATCCCGATAGCGCATCATTGGCATGTAAGGTGGCCGCACCCCCTTCGTGACCGGTGTTCCAGGCATCGAGCAGATCAAGCGCTTCCGCGCCCCTCACTTCACCGACCAGGATGCGGTCGGGACGCATGCGCAGCGTGGTTTTGAGTAACTGTGTCAGGTCGACATCGAGTGTCGTGTGATACTGCACAAAATTCTGTGCTGCACACTGAATCTCGCCCGTGTCTTCCAGGATAACAATACGTTCATCCGGATTGTCGAGCACCATCTCGAAGATAATGGCGTTGATCAGTGTCGTCTTGCCGGAGCCTGTGCCGCCGATCACGAGTATATTGCGATGCTCGCGTACCGCATTCTTGATCACATGGCAGTGCCTGGCTGACAACACACCGTTCTCGACATATTGATCGAGCGTAAAAATGGCAACCGCTTTTTTGCGAATGGCAAAGGTAGGGGAGGTAACCACCGGCGGCAGTTGTCCGGCAAAACGGGAATGATCGAGGGGAAATTCGCCTTCGATAATTGGATTGAGCCGGGTGATTTCCTTGCCGTGATATCCGGCCACGGTTTTAATGATGGCTTCAGCTTGTGCTGCCTGAAGGTTGCCGATGCAGATGATCTTTTGACCGAGCTTCTCCAGCCAGATACGCCCATCGGCATTGACCATGATTTCAACGGTATCGGGGTCTTGCAGCGCGGATACGATGTCACGTGCATCGCGTTCAAGCTTGCGTTTGGCGCGTTCTTTAACCGACAAAGCGGATGAAGATGCAGCCGGGGATACCGGGATGGTTGTTACTGATGTGTCTGGTATAGTCATATTCACACAGTTCAGCTTAGAATGAATATAACAATATAACGAATATATGATTTGTGCAACGCTTTTTTATCAATTTTTTCGCTTTTAGCGAAAATGATGCTTCAATTTTTCTTTTTGCTTCCACTCTTTCTGGTTTCTTTGGATAAAAATACGCGATTCTTTTTATCCCATCGATCGACCTGATAAGCCTCGTATTCGCTCAGCACGCCACCTTTCCAGACAAAGCCTTTAGGTAATTTACTAGGTTTGCGTTTGGCGAGTGCCTCGAGGTCTGCGAGTTCCATATCGGAACTGTCAAGCAGCATCGGCAGAGGAGTTTCCAATGCTTCGGCGATGGCTTCTATGATTCTGAGCGAGGGATTGGCTTTGTCGTTGGTCAGATCGGTAAAAAAGGCGATCGATACGCCCGCTTTCTTGGCTAGCTCCGACTTGGTCATACCTTTTTCATCGAGGATACGCAAAATATTTGTAATCAGAATTAAATTATACATATAATAACCATGCCATTTTTATGGTTTAAGCTGCTTAATTGATGACTATCTTGTTCTGCTTCATCATTGCTGTTATTTTAATCGAACAAAATAATAATTTGAGCAAGTTAA
>NZ_QAOO01000067.1 GCF_003051105.1 Nitrosomonas nitrosa
TCGGCATCGTCATCGAACATCAGTTCGACAAACTTGCGTTGTGCGAGTATCGGTGGCAGAAAGGTCAATGTAACGACAAAGCGGCTCTCATACAATGTGCCGATGCGCTCAAACAGTTCGCGGCGTTCCTGATCGATGGCAGCCGTCACTGGATCGGGATAATTCGATAGGCCTTTGTCAGAATAACCTTGTGCCGGCTTACGCACCACATCCACATGAATCATCCAGCCGTTCCCCAAGCGGGATAATGCCTGATTGATGTGCAGCGATACCTGTTCGCGCTCTATTTCAGTGCTGCTGGCGGTATCCGCGCCACAGAATTGCCATGCGGCCATCAAGGCGCCATTTTTGCCGACAATGATGCCGTCTTCAATCACGGCCGCATACACCAGCAGATCGGCAAAACCGGTCTCCTTGGATCGGTATCGGTCGAGCTTGAATGTCTTCTCCGATTCACGAATGCGCATAAACAGCATCGACAGCAACAGCGCACCCAGTACAGCAATCAGAATGGTTATCGCGGTCATCATTGAAACCGTTTTTCCATGTGCGGCGGGTTGATAGTGAACGGCGTGCTTCTGGCCGGATAGTATTTTTTGTAGCGCAGCTGACGCAGATACACATGACGTAACTGTGGATCGTGCTTCGCCATCAGCCGTAACGCAAACAAGGCGAAGATCCAAAGGGCTATGCCAAACAGCGTGGTTTTGATTTCCATTGCTGCAAAAATCGATGTGGCCGCAATCAGGATCGAGAACATCACCAGTTCCCGGTCGCCGCCCATGAAGAGATTCGGGCGGTTACCTGATTGTCTGATCGGTATGGTTCGTAACGCCATGACAGACCTCCTGTAAAACGAGAAAGTGACGATTACTGCAGCTACATTCTGGGTGCTGCTAAAATTTCTGCTGCTACGTTTCTTGCACTGTTTCTGGTTGGTTCACAGTATCTACATCAACGGGAATCACCGCACCCTGGAACAGATTGGTCATGATGTTGTTGGCACCGACAAGGAGTGCCATGACCAGCACGATAAAAATCAGCGTGCGGAAAAATGCATTCAATTCACCGCCAAAGATTAAAATACCACCGGCCACGACAATGCCGACGATGGACAGCGTGAAAGCAACGGGGCCGGTCACAGAGTTGCGCAAATTCACGAGCCAGGATTCATACGGCAGTGCGCCACCAGCACCGACAGCGGCCTGGATGCCTTCAGACAATAGAAGCATACTCAGTGATAACAATATGAATAATGCATAAAAAAACAGGGTGTCTGGCTTGATCTGAATTCGCTTCATGTCCGGCTCCTTAAAACAGTATTACAATCGTCGGGTCTGGTAATGGCCTCTTTTAAAACCATAGACTTCGAGTATCTCGTGCACCCGTCTTCCATTCTGGCTGCGCGCAATATGGATTACCACATCGACCGCTTCCGCGATGAGCGGTTTTATGTCGGTTGGCGCATGGTTGTTTCTTGAAATGAGCGATTCCAGTCGCGTCAATCCCGATAGCGCATCATTGGCATGCAAGGTAGCAGCCCCCCCTTCATGACCCGTGTTCCAGGCATCGAGCAGATCAAGCGCTTCCGCACCCCTGACTTCGCCGACCAGGATGCGGTCGGGACGCATGCGCAGCGTGGTTTTGAGTAACTGGGTCAGGTCGACATCGAGTGTCGTGTGATACTGCACAAAATTCTGTGCGGCACACTGAATCTCACCCGTGTCTTCCAGGATAACAATACGTTCATCTGGGTTGTCGAGCGCCATCTCGAAGATAATGGCGTTGATCAGTGTCGTTTTGCCGGAGCCTGTGCCGCCGATGACGAGTAGGTTGCGATGCTCGCGTACTGCATTCTTGATCACATGGCAGTGTCTGGCTGACAACACACCATTCTCGACATATTGATCGAGGGTAAAAATAGCAACCGCTTTTTTACGGATGGCAAAGGTTGGGGAGGTAACCACTGGTGGCAGTTGTCCGGCAAAACGGGAATGATCGAGGGGAAATTCGCCTTCGATAATCGGATTGAGCCGGGTGATTTCCTTGCCGTGATATCCGGCCACGGTTTTGATGATGGCTTCAGCTTGGGCAGCCTGAAGGTTGCCGATGCAGATGATCTTTTGACCGAGCTTCTCCAGCCAGATACGCCCATCGGCATTGACCATGACTTCAACGGTATCGGGGTCTTGCAGCGCGGATACGATGTCACGTGCGTCGCGTTCCAGCTTGCGTTTGGCGCGTTCTTTAACCGACAAAGCAGATGAAGATGCAACCGGGGATACCGGGATGGTTGTTACTGATGTGTCTGGTATAGTCATATTCACACAGTTCAGCTTAGAATGAATATAACAATATAACGAATATTTGATTCGTGCAACGTTTTTTTTATCAATTTTTCGCTTTTAGCGAAAATTATATTTCAATTTTTATGTTTGCTTCTATTCTTTCTGACTTCTTTGGACAGAAACATGCGATTCTTTTTATCCCATCGATCAACCTGATAAGCTTCGTATTCGCTCAGCACGCCACCTTTCCAGACAAAGCCTTTAGGTAATTTACCGGGCTTCCGTTTGGCGAGCGCCTCGAGGTCTGCGAGTTCCATATCGGAACTGTCAAGCAACATCGGCAGGGGTGTTTCCAATGCTTCGGCGATGGCTTCGATGATTCTGAGGGAGGGATTGGCTTTGTCGTTGGTCAGATCGGTAAAAAAGGCGATCGATACGCCCGCTTTTTTGGCTAGCTCCGACTTGGTCATGCCCTTTTCATCAAGGATACGCAAAATATTTGTAATCAGAATTAAATTGTACATATAATAACCATACCAATTTTATGGTTTAAGCTGCTTAATTGATGACTATCTTGTTCTGCTTCATCATTGCTGTTATTTTAATCGAACAAAATAATAATTTGAGCAAGTTAA
>NZ_QAOO01000068.1 GCF_003051105.1 Nitrosomonas nitrosa
GTGGCATCAGGAATCCCTCGCAAACAATTTCTGTGTAAAGCCCATCTCAAAAAGTCGTATCTTCGCAAAATCCAGACTGTTTGGCTGCTAATTTTTCCACTCCCTCTGCTAACTCATGTAATAGATTGATTTATATCTATTCTTTAGAATCCCTTAATAATAAGGATCGTTTCGGGATCAGGTTGTCTGAAGTAATTGTGTTTTTTGACCGCGTTTGCGCGCTCTTTGCGCGTGAGTGGCTTTTGATCGAAGGCGATGTGCGCGACCAAATCGAACACATCGAAGTCAGTGCTATTGGGCACGGCTTGTTGCAACACTTCGATGGGGATACCTTGATCTTTCAGTTCATCAAGAATGGCCTGCTTGCGCTCAGCCTGACCCCAGCGGCGCAGGAATTCCATGAGCGAACCGAATTGAACGCGCAAGGATTTGGCGATCTCCTACTTTTAGTAGGACGCGGTACTCCTCCGACCGGAGCTTGCCGTCGGCATCCAGGAATTGCGTGCGCTCGGCGGCGGTGCGTACGTCGACATCGTCGACGTAGTATTTGGTGCGGCCTTCGTCCCTGCCTGTTCCTCCTCCGGGTGGCTCGGGTATATACGGTGGCGACGGGGGTTCGGCGGTTCCGCCTGTTGTTGGAAGCTCGGGGGTCTCGGGCGGCACGACGGGTTCATTTGGTTTTGGTTCATAAATAACCACCGGCTCGCCGTCAAAGTCGGGATCGGCGAATAAGCGAGTCGCAGCTTTGAAATCTATGATGGTGAAATACAGCTTGTTGTAGTCTTCACGGATGCGCGTGCCGCGCCCTACGATTTGCTTGAACTCGGTCATCGAATTGATGTTCTGATCCAACACGATGAGCTTGCAGGTCTTGGCATCTACGCCGGTGGTAAGCAACTTAGAGGTTGTGGCAATGACCGGATACGGCTCGTCGTTGTCAATGAAATAGGAAAGTTGGGCCTTTCCTTCACTGTCGTCGCCGGTGATGCGCATGACATAGCGCCGGTTCGCCGCGGCGGCCGGGATAATTTTTACCAGCGCCTGGCGCATGCGCTCGGCGTGGTCTTGGTCATCACAGAATATGATGGTCTTGGCCATCGGATCGGTGCCCTTGAGGTACTCCCATACACGGCGGGCAACATAATCTGTACGTTTTTCCAGGACGAGGTTACGGTCGAAATCCTTGGTGGTGTACTGGCGCTGCTCGATGGTTTGGCCGTGTTTATCGACCTTGCCTTTTTCAGGTGTGTAGCCGAGGGCGTCGGCATCGGTAACGATACGAATGACTTTGTAGGGCGCGAGGAAACCATCCTCTATTCCCTGCTTGAGCGAATAGGTGTAGATCGGGTCACCGAAGTAGGTGATGTTGCTGACTTCCTTGGTTTCCTTGGGTGTGGCAGTGAGGCCAAGGTGTGTGGCGCCGCTGAAGTAGTCGAGCACTTCGCGCCACGCCGAATCCTCGACAGCGCTGCCGCGATGGCATTCATCAACGACGACTAAATCAAAAAAATCTACTGGGAATTGCCGGTAGATTTGTTTCCACTCTTCCTGGCCTGTCACCGCCTGATAGAGGGCATGATAGATTTCGTAGTTTTTCTTGACCTCACGATTGGTTATCTTGTGCATGACCTCGCCAAATGGCGCAAAGTCTTGCTGCATGGTTTGATCGACGAGGATGTTACGGTCCGCGAGAAATAAGATGCGTTTTTTCGCTTTCGCCTTCCAAAGACGCCAGATGATTTGAAATGCATTGTAAGTCTTGCCCGTGTCTGTTGCCATGACGAGCAAAATACGCTGCTGACCTTTGCCAATTACTTCGATAGCACGATTGATGGCTACACGTTGGTAGTAGCGCGGCTCTTTACCACCAGCATCCGTGTAATAGGGTTGCGCGATGAGTTTTACAGCTTCTGGTTTCGCGAGCCCCTTCCACCGCTGATACAGCGACCACAACTCATCCCAATTTGGGAATTGATCTAAGGCTAGCTTACGCTCAGTAGGTTGCGTGAGACCAGTACGGTCATGTAATAAAAAGCCATCGCCATTGGAGCTAATGGCAAATGGTGCGTCGAGCATTTCGGCGTAGACCAATGCCTGCTGCATACCGTGGCCGACAGAATATTTGTTCTGCTTCGCCTCAATGACTGCAAGCGGCACGTTGGCGCTCGCATACAGGACGTAGTCTGCGCGCTTTGGGCCGCCCTTGGCGTCGGGGTTTTTGATTCGTGCAGCCAACTTACCACGCACCATGACGCGGCCGTCGGTGAGCTTCACTTCTTCGCGAAACAGATGCTGCTGCTATCCAGCCTGCTGAATGGCAGGCGTGATGAACTTAGTGCAGATATCGCATTCGGATAAATCTTTCTTGTTCATATCAACATCCTGCCAAGAAATAATGCGTGGTCATGTTTCTTCGCTCTTGTGTCATATTTACTCGGAAATCCCAGTGTGTGCCAATAACCCAGATGTGAGAGATACGAATTATCAGGTAAGAACGCGGACTGGGAACGAGGCCGTTGGTAAAGCGCGTTTCGCTTCCCGTTGATTGATAGGCGAACAGCAGCGGATTGCTCCAACGCGGCAGCTCCTCCGGTAATCCCTGGGTGTATTTATCAGATTGTGTCTCAACACCTGAGAGGGTCACACCTGCCTTTTTGGCTTCGATCACACCGGCTGCTTTGCCATCGATATACAGCAGATAATCGGCAAAACCGAAGCCGGATTTCAGCGGAAACTCGCGTATAGCTACGCCGTGTGCTCACGGTAAATTTGTTCTCCTCTTGAGTTAATCAAAGCGACCGAGTGCGTGTTGAGTTAGAAGTCATACGAAGGTAGTCGAAGACCAGTCGGGTAT
>NZ_QAOO01000069.1 GCF_003051105.1 Nitrosomonas nitrosa
GTGCTTTGCGTCGGTGGCCGGTGGTAGACACGTAACAACGCACGCATTTTGAATGGCGCTTCCAGCGGATGGCCTTGCCGGTCATACACTTTCTCGAGCCAGTCGACCTGCCAGGTTTCAGGCGACTGTGGAATGACGGAAATGATGTCAACACTCACCGTTTGGGTTTCCGCACGCTTGAACGGGCTGTTGTCCGTGTGACCGTTGAACCACTCATTCGCTTTGGCCGTGGCCGGGTCGTTGGTTCTGAGCATGGCATACGCTCTGAAAATGGCTTTGCGCTGCAAGGCGATATCCGGCGTCACCATTCTGACATCGTTTATGAAGGACGCGAGCGAGGCATGCACTACACGCTGGTCAGCTACTGCCGCAACATCGGCACGGGACACCGCAATCGCTTCACCGAGGTTGTTGACCTGCACCACATACGGGATAAACTTTGACTGGCTGCCGATATAAATCATGCCACCAACACCCGCTAATGCGATCATCAGGCACAGAATCGCCAGCATCTGCCACATGTTGCGTGACGACTGAACAGATCGCATATGATCGTTCCAGGTGCGCCGGGCGGACAGATACGGATTCTCCGATTCACCGGTTCGGCGTCCGCCTTCAATGAAGGTCGATGCATCGATCTCATCCTCCTTACGGATCGGTTCATCGGTCTTGCCGGTCAGACCGAACCGGTGCTTTTTGATTTTAGCGGTTAGATCACTGAGGGTACTCATGCGGTCACTCCATCATTCGATAGTTTGAGTCCTTTCATCGCAAGCCACTGGTCAACCCAGCGATCGCCATATTGGGCGCAAAGGTTTTTGATCGTGGCAATCGACTCCTTGTCGGTCGAGCCGACAAACGCGAGCGCCAGTGGCCCAAGCGCAAGTTCATACAAGCGTCTGCCGTTTTCCGATACGGTGTAGTAGTGCTGCTTGGGAATAGCGGTTGCCAGGATTTCAATCTGACGGGTATTCAAACCCATACGCCGGTACAGCGCCGCAGCTTCTTCGTCACGTGCGAAGACGTTGGGCAGAAAAATTTTGGTGGCGGTCGATTCGACAATGACATCCAGAATGCCGCTGTTGGCGGCATCCGACAGACTTTGCGTTGCCATCAATACCAAACAATTGTTCTTGCGCATCACTTTGAGCCATTCACGTATTTTGGCGCGGAATACCGGATGACCGAGCATGAGCCAAGCTTCATCGAGCAGAATGGCGGCAGGCTGCCCATGCAGACTGCGTTCGATTCTGCGAAAAAGATACAGCAATGTTGGCAGCGCATACTTCTCACCGAGATTCATGAGCTCTTCGATCTCGAAGGTGGTGAAATTCGATAAGTGCAACCCATCTTCTTCGGCATCGAGCAGGTGGCCCATCATACCGTCAATCGTGTATTGCTTGAGCGCTTCGCGTATGGCTTCATCCTGGATGGTTACCAGGAAGTCGGACAGGGTGTGTGAACCGCTCTGATGCATATTGGTAATGGCGAAACTGATTTCGTTACGCTGTTGGGGTGAAACGGTGATACCGTTCAATTCCACCAGGGTGCAGATCCATTCCAGCGCCCAGGCGCGGTCTCCTTTGGATTCGAGAAACTGCAGCGGACAAAATGCGAGTGCTTCATCATCGCCGGCCACGGTAAAATGCTGTCCGCCAACCGCTTTGGTCAAGGGAAACATCGATAGGCCTTTGTCGAAGCAGTAAATCGACATCCCCTTGTAGCGGCGCAATTGCGCGGCAATGAGTGCCAGATGCGTGGATTTGCCCGCACCGGTCGGGCCGAACATGAAGGTGTGGCCGAGATCGCGTACATGCAGGTTCAACCGGAAGGGAGTTGCGCCCTGTGTGACGCAATGCATCAAGGGGGGTGAGTTCGGTGGATACATCGGGCAGGGCGCCTGCGCTTTGCCGGTCCAGATGGTATTGACCGGCAGCAGATCGGCCAGATTCATCGTGTTGATCAACGGGCGGCGTACATTCTCGACGCCATGACCCGGCAAACTGCCGAGATACGCTTCCATGGTATTGATGGTTTCGATGCGTGCAGCAAAACCCAGATGATTGACGGCTTTTTCCACCTTGCGTGCGGCTTCTTCCAATGCGGTACGGTCTTCCATCATGAGGACCGCCCCACTGGTATAGTAGCCTTGCGCGACAAGACCGCTATTGGTTTCGGCGATGGCCGATTGCGCATCTTCGGTCATGTTCAATGCGTCTTCATCGATATGACTGCTTTGCAGGTTGAATACCTGATCGAAGAAACCACGGATCTTCTGTCTCCACTTTTTGCGGTATTGATCCAAGTGCGCAACGGCTTCATGCGTATCCATGAAGATATAGCGTGAAGACCAGCGGTAGACACCTGGCAGTTCCGACAGGATATTGAGCATGCCGGGGGTTGATTCCAGTGGAAAACCTTCAATCGATACCGTCTGAATAAAATGGCGCCCGACTTTGGGCACCACACCGCCCCACATTTC
>NZ_QAOO01000070.1 GCF_003051105.1 Nitrosomonas nitrosa
GTGCTTTGCGTCGGTGGCCGGTGGTAGACACGTAACAACGCACGCATTTTGAACGGCGCTTCCAACGGATGGCCTTGCCGGTCATACACTTTCTCCAGCCAGTCGACCTGCCAGGTTTCAGGTGACTGGGGAATGACGGAAATGATGTCAACACTCACCGTCTGGGTTTCCGCCCGCTTGAACGGGCTGTTGTCCGCATGACCGTTAAACCATTCATTCGCTTTGGCCGTTGCCGGGTCGTTGGTTCTGAGCATGGCGTAAGCCCGGAAAATGGCTTTGCGCTGCAAGGCAATATCCGGCGTCACCATTCTGACATCGTTTATGAAGGAGGCGAGCGAGGCATGCACCACACGCTGGTCAGCGACTGCCGCAACATCGGCACGAGACACCGCAATCGCTTCACCGAGGTTGTTGACCTGCACCACATACGGAATAAATTTCGATTGACTACCGATATAAATCATGCCGCCGACTCCGGCCAGTGCGATCATCAGGCACAGAATCGCGAGCATCTGCCACATGTTGCGTGACGATTGGATCGATCGCATATGATCGTTCCAGGTGCGGCGGGCGGAGAGATACGGATTCTCCGATTCACCCGCACGGCGACCGCTTTCGATGAAGGTCGATGCATCGATCTCATCCTCCTTGCGGACCGGTTCATCGGTCTTGCCGGTCAGACTGAAGCGGTGCTTTTTGATTTTAGCGGTTAGATCACTGAGGGTACTCATGCGGTCACTCCATCATTCGATAGTTTGAGTCCTTTCATCGCAAGCCACTGCTCAACCCAGCGATCGCCGTATTGGGCGCAGAGGTTTTTGATGGTGGCAATCGACTCCTTGTCGGTCGAGCCGACAAACGCGAGCGCCAGCGGCCCGAGCGCGAGTTCATACAACCGCCTGCCGTTCTCGGACACGGTGTAGTAGTGCTGTTTGGGAACGGCGGTTGCGAGGATTTCAATCTGGCGGGCATTCAAGCCCATACGCCGGTACAGCGCCGCAGCTTCTTCGTCGCGTGCAAAGACGTTGGGCAGGAAAATCTTGGTAGCGGTCGATTCGACAATGACATCCAGAATGCCGCTGTTGGCGGCATCCGACAAACTTTGGGTTGCCATCAATACCAGACAATTGTTTTTGCGCATGACTTTGAGCCATTCGCGGATCTTGGCACGGAATACCGGGTGACCGAGCATGAGCCACGCTTCATCCAGCAGGATGGCCGCAGGCTGGCCATGAAGACTGCGTTCAATTCTGCGAAATAGATACAGCAAGGTTGGCAATGCATACTTCTCACCGAGATTCATGAGCTCTTCGATCTCGAAGGTGGTAAAACTCGATAGCTGCAACCCGTCTTCTTCGGCATCGAGCAGGTGCCCCATCATGCCATCGATGGTGTATTGTTTGAGCGCTTCACGGATGGCTTCATCCTGGATCGTCACCAGAAAGTCGGACAGCGTGTGTGAACCGCTCTGATGCATGTTGGTAATGGCCAAGCTGATTTCGTTGCGCTGTTGGGGTGAGACGGCGATGCCGTTCAATTCCACCAGGGTACAAATCCATTCCAGCGCCCAGGCGCGATCACCTTTGGATTCAAGAAACTGTAACGGACAGAACGCCAATGCTTCATCATCACCGGCCACAGTAAAATGCTGTCCGCCAACCGCTTTGGTCAAGGGAAACATCGATAGGCCTTTGTCAAAGCAGTAAATCGACATTCCCTTGTAGCGGCGCAATTGCGCGGCAATCAGTGCCAGATGCGTGGACTTGCCCGCACCGGTCGGGCCGAACATGAAAGTGTGACCGAGATCGCGTACATGCAGGTTCAATCGGAATGGAGTTGCGCCCTGTGTGACGCAATGCATCAAGGGGGGTGAATTCGGTGGATACATCGGGCAGGGCGCTTGCGCTTTGCCGGTCCAGATGGTATTGACCGGCAGCAGATCGGCCAGATTCAGGGTATTGATCAATGGACGGCGTACATTCTCGACGCCATGACCCGGCAAACTGCCGAGATACGCTTCCATGGTATTGATGGTTTCGATGCGTGCAGTAAAACCCAAATGATTGACGGCTTTTTCCACTTTGCGTGCGGCTTCTTCCAAGGCGGTACGGTCTTCCATCATGAGGATCACTCCACTGGTATAGTAGCCTTGCGCGACAAGACCGCTATTGGTTTCGGCGATGGCTGATTGGGCGTCTTCGGTCATGTTCAATGCATCTTCATCGATATGACTGCTTTGCAGGTTGAATACCTGATCGAAGAAACCACGTATCTTCTGTCTCCACTTCTTGCGGTATTGATCCAAGTGCGCAACGGCTTCATGCGTATCCATGAAGATATAGCGCGATGACCAGCGGTAGACACCGGGCAGTTCCGAGAGGATATTCAGCATGCCGGGGGTTGATTCCAGTGGAAAACCTTCAATCGATACTGTTTGAATAAAATGGCGCCCGACTTTGGGCACCACACCGCCCCACATTTC
>NZ_QAOO01000071.1 GCF_003051105.1 Nitrosomonas nitrosa
AAAATTAGCAGCCAAACAGTCTGGATTTTGCGAAGATACGACTTTTTGAGATGGGCTTTACACAGAAATTGTTTTCGAGGGATTCCTGATGCCACAACTGCACTTGCCACTCTTCCCCCAAGGGGCCACCGAAGTCACTGCAAGCTTGGCGTTTAAGCGTGAAGCAGATCAAATTACCTACTATCATGGCAGTTTACCGGTATTCACTCATGCGGCTGATGATCTAGCCTCGTTCAGAATGATTACCAGCCAGTTTTGCGTTAGTGGCCATGTCAAACAAGCCCAGATTGCACGCATATTTGGGATACCGCTGGTGACGGTCAAGCGCGCCATCAAACGATACCGTGAACACGGGCCGCGGGGATTCTACATCGAGAGGAAGCGGCGAGGAGCCGCGGTACTCACTGAATCCGTGCTGGCTGAAGCGCAGCGACTATTACTCGAAGGAATCAGCGTTGCTGAAGTGGCCAATCGTCTGGAGCTGAAACAAGACACGCTGAGCAAAGCAGTGCGGGCGGGACGTTTGCATGTTGTTAAAAAAAAGACGATAGCACCAGACTAAGCAGCAAAAGCGAGCGTACCCACCTGGATGCGCGCGCCCCGATGGGCGTGGCCACCCACAACATCATCGGTCGGTTGGCGGCCAGCGTTGGCGCACTGGGTGCGGTTGCGCCGCAATTCGAAGCGGTACTCGATGTACCTCATGGCGGTGTATTGTGCGCATTGCCAGCCCTCCTGGCAGTAGGCCTGCTTGACGGCATCACCGACTATTTCCCGCTTCAGTCTGGTTACTACGGGCCCGATAGTCTATTA
This sequence comes from Nitrosomonas nitrosa, assembly GCF_003051105.1. Classification (GTDB taxonomy): domain Bacteria; phylum Pseudomonadota; class Gammaproteobacteria; order Burkholderiales; family Nitrosomonadaceae; genus Nitrosomonas; species Nitrosomonas nitrosa. Next base: position 814 of record NZ_QAOO01000071.1, read on the forward strand.
CTGCTGCTCGCGTTCATGACGCTGAGCCGGATCAACTCAATTGAAGGCTTACGCGACCACGCGCCTGGCGAATGGGGCAGACTACTGGGTCTTGATCGCGTACCAGAGGTCAGAACGCTGCGGCAGAAGGTGCGCGAGATGAGTCACGCAGGCAAACCCAGACAATGGAGCGCGGCCTTGGCTCAGCGCTGGCTTGCAGCGGCGCCCGAACAGGCCAATGCGCTCTATATTGACGGCCATGTCCGGGTCTATTACGGACAGCAGACGCGCCTACCCAAGCACTATGTTGCCAGAGAAAAACTATGTCTGCGTGCCACCGTAGACTACTGGGTCAATGCCATGGATGGTCAACCCTTCATGGTGATCAACCAGGTGGTTGATCCAGGACTGATCCGCGTGATCGAAGACGAGATACTGCCGCGCCTCGAATCAATGCACCCCGCGCTTACTGAACCATTGCCTACTGCGGGTCGGGCGCGGCATCGGTTTATTTTGGTCTTCGACCGCGAAGGCTACAGCCCCGATTTCTTTGCACGTCTGCGCGCAAAACAAGTAGCCTGTCTGACCTATCACAAGTATCCCGAGGCAGCTTGGTCGGAAAATGAATTCCACAACCAGCCGGTACCGCTCGTCAGTGGTCAGATCGTCACCATGCAACTGGCCGAACGCGGGGTGCGTCTCAGCAACGGACTGTGGTTGCGTGAAATTCGCAAGCTTAGTCAAAGTGGTCATCAGACTGCCATTCTCACCACCGACTACCATAGCTCACCTACTGTTCTTGCGGCACAAATGTTTGCCCGATGGTCTCAGGAAAACTTCTTTCGCTATAGCCGGCAAAACTTTGCTCTGGATAGGCTGGCTGATTATAGCGTCGAGGAAATCACTGAGCCGATTCTAGTCGTCAATCCTGCCTATCGTCACCTTGATAGTCAAGTACGCAGCGCTAACGGCAAATGTAGCCGCTTGCTGGCACAATTGGGTGCGCTCAATATCGAACAAGCCATCGAACCCGAGCAGATGGAACCCTTTCTGGCCAAGAAAATCGTTCTCCATGAACAAATTGAGGCACTCCAGGCCAATATCTGCCAGCTCAAAGCACAACGGAAAATCACACCACGCCACATCAAGGTCCAGGATTTGCCCGAGAGTGAGCGTTTCCATAAGCTGGCTAATTTAAGTAAGCATTTCCTCGACACCATTAAAATCATCGCTTACCGCGCTGAATCAGCAATGGTTAACATCGTCCGTGAATTCCTACCCAAACCCGATCAGGCTCG
>NZ_QAOO01000072.1 GCF_003051105.1 Nitrosomonas nitrosa
TTCACGGCTTTTTCATATTCGCTGCGCTCGGCCATCGCCTCGATCAATGCCAGCTTCTCCGCTGCATCGATGGCCTGTTGCTCCACATCGAAATCCGCCATCCAGACCCAAGTCTGATCATTGCATTGTACGTAAATACCCCAGAATTCAGGATCAACCCTCACCTCTTTGGCCGGTATCACATGATGGGCGCCGTTATCATCCGATTCCACGACATTGCCTTGTATTGCAACGCGTCCGTTCCAATCGGCAGGGATGGACAATCCCAGTTTGTTCTGTGAGACGTGTTCAAATTCCAGATTATCGATACTTAACTGCCGATAGAACTTCAGTGCGTCGGCCACCAGATAAAGGGCATTTTGTTGTGGTACCGGCAGGTGTTCGATGAGTTTTTGCAACTGCTGATGGTTTTGCTGGGCTACCGTGGCAAGATCGGGTGTGAGACTTGCGGTATACGTTGCGATATCCTGTCTGATCTCATCCATTTTAATAGCCTCCTGACTTTGTAGTTCCTGCTGCCGGGCAAATGCCAGTACATAGTCCTGAATTTTTTCCGCATCGGCTGCAGCACGGAATATTTCCAAGGGGTCGTCTTCGAGTGCCTTGATCCATGAAGCGACATAAGCCACATGTTGGCCGGGATCATGACCGATACCGAGTTCGTGCCCGAGCAGCATGCTCGCAATCTCGGCACGCAATTCTTCCTTGGCATAGCCTTCGCTGCCGAACGGGTGTGCCAAATCGCGATTCAAGCGTGATGCATGCCCCGTCCAGTGGCCGAGTTCATGCAAGGCTGTAGCGTAGTAGCGATCCGGTGTTTGGAACTGGCTCCTGTGCGGCAGGTGTATCCGGTCTGTATGAGGCCGGTAGAAAGCCCGGTCATACTCACCGTGTTCAATTGCGGCGTTGGAGGCCTGCAGTATCTGTTCGGCACGCTCGATCGGATCCCAGCTGGGTGGAGCGATGACAAGTTCGGGCAGGTTGTCGATCTGTTCCGCATTGAAGACCGAGGCATAAAACACACGAGGACGTTCCAGCCTCACTATTTCCTTGAGGGGCTGACCGTTTCCATCGAGTACCGGCTTACCGCTATCATCCTGCTTGATGCGTTCATCGGTAAATTTCCAGTATTGAATCCAGGTGCTCTTTTCACCTTTGCGCACCTGTGCGTCCATAGCAGCGGCCTGTTTATAGGTCAGCCAACGCGGATCGGCGTACCCTTTGCTCATCAGATACAGCGCATTGATGCCCCGGTAGCGTTTTTGGGTGGTCGGATTATGTGGAAACGACCACAGCGGATCACCCGGCTGCCATGGTTTTTGCCACGGCGCCGTACCTTGCTTCAATTGTGCGATCAGACTCTCAGCGACCTGTTCATGGTAGGCTTTTCTGGAGGTGTCCATGTCATTGCCCTCCCTCAGCTGATTCCGGCTGATCGATACTGCTGTCCAGTGCATCGGTTTCACTCAAGGCCTCTTCTCTGAATGCACCCAGCAATTCCGCTTCATCGGGATCGAATTCAGCCTGAAACTCCGGTGTTTGTGCATCGAAGAGTTTTAACGCTATCACCTGACGGTGCATTTCCCGGTCGTTCAAGGCGGGATCAAGGATAACCGGAATCATTTCCGGGTTTGTTTCATCATCTGCAGGATTATTCATGGCAAACACTCCTTTTGAAGATTGAAGGTAAAAACGGGACGCACAACATGCACGATCTGTGCGCGTTCGATGACACCAAAGTAACGTGCGTCAAATGAGTGAGGATTGAGATCGGATAGCAGCAAAAATTCAGATTCACCGAGTACTGCATTGAGCCAGTATTGCGGCAATGCGGCGCCATAGGCATCGGTGTGGATCGGTGCGCTGTTCGCTAATAATTCACCATTGACCGTAATGCCGGACCGATCGATCAGAACCGTATCACCAGCAACCGCATGCACACGTTTGAGCAGTTGACCGTAACCGCCAGGACAATTTCCCGGATGGATATAGCCTCGGGCTGCAGCCCAATCAAACACATCGCGTTGCGGCGGACAGAAGGCAACGTACGCTCCTTTTGTAACAGGTTCAT
>NZ_QAOO01000073.1 GCF_003051105.1 Nitrosomonas nitrosa
TTCACGGCTTTTTCATATTCGCTGCGCTCGGCCATCGCCTCGATCAATGCCAGCTTCTCCGCTGCATCGATGGCCTGTTGCTCCACATCGAAATCTGCCATCCAGACCCAAGTTTGATCATTGCGCTGTGCGTAAATACCCCAGAATTCAGGATCAACCCTCACCTCTTTTGCCGGTATCACATGATGGGTGCCGTCATCATCCGATTCCACGACGCTGCCTTGTATGGCAACGCGTCCGTTCCAATCGGCAGGGATGGACAATCCCATTTTGTTCTGGGAGGTTTGTTCAAACTCGTGGTTATCGATACTTAAGTACCGATAGAACTTCAGTGCGTCGGCCACCAGATAAAGGGCGTTTTGTTGTTGCACCGGCAGGTGTTCGATGAGTTTTTGCAGCTGCTGATGGTTTTGCCGAGCCACCGTGGCAAGGTCGGGTGTGAGACTTGCGGTATACGTTGCGATATTCTGTCTGATCTCATCCATTTTAATAGCCTCCTGATGTATCAATTCCTGCTGCCGGGCAAATGCCAGCACATAGTCCTGAATTTTTTCCGCATCGGCTGCAGCGCGGAATATTTCCAAAGGGTCTTCTTCGAGTGCCTTGATCCATGATGCGACATAGGCCACATGCTGGCCGGGATCATGACCGATACCGAGGTTAGACCCGAGCAGCATGCTCGCAATCTCTGCACGCAACTCTTCCTTGGCATAGCCTTCGCTGCCGAACGGGTGCGCCAGATCGCGATTTAGGCGCGATGCATGTCCCGTCCAGTGACCAAGTTCATGCAAGGCTGTAGCGTAATAGCGATCCGGCGTTTCAAACTGGTGCCTGTGCGGCAGGTGTATCCGGTCTGTAAGTGGCCGGTAAAAGGCTCGGTCATACTCACCGTGTTCAATCACGGCACGGGAGGCCCGCAGTATCTGTTCTGCACGCTCGATCGGATCCCAGCTGGGTGGAGCGATGACAAGCTCGGGCAGGTTGTCGATCTGATCCGCATTGAATACGGAGGCATAAAACACGCGAGGACGTTCCAGCTTCACTATTGCCTTGAGGGGTTTACCGTTACCATCGAGTACCGGCTTACCGTTATCATCCTGCTTGATGCGTTCATCGGTAAATTTCCAGTATTGAATCCAGGTGCTCTTTTCGCCTTTGCGCACTTGTGCGCTCATAGCGGCTGCCTGTTTATAGGTCAGCCAACGCGGATCGGTATACCCTTTGCTCATCAGATACAGCGCATTGATGCCCCGGTAGCGTTTTTGGGTGGTCGGATTATGCGGAAACGACAACAGCGGATCACCTGGCTGCCATGGTTTTTGCCATGGCGCCGTGCCTTGTTTCAATTGTGCGATCAGACTCTCGGCGACCTGTTCATGGTAGGCTTTTCTGGAGGTGTCCATGTCATTGCCCTCCATCAGCTGATTCCGGTTGATCGATACTGCTGTTCAGTGCATCGATTTCACTCAAGGCCTCTTCCCTGAATGCACCCAACAATTCCGCTTCATCGGGATCGAATTCAGCCTGAAATCCCGGTGTTTGTGCATCGAAGAGTTTTAACGCTATCACCTGACGGCGCATCCCCCGGTCGTTCAAGCCGGTATCAGGGATAGCCGGAATCATTTCCGGGTTTGTTTCATCATCTGCAGGATTATTCATGGCAAACACTCCTTTTGAAGATTGAGGGTAAAAACGGGACGCACAACATGCACCATCTGTGCGCGTTCGATGACGCCAAAGTAGCGTGCATCAAATGAGTGAGGATTGAGATCGGATAGCAGCAAAAATTCAGACTCACCGAGCACCGCATTGAGCCGGTATTGCGGCAATGCGGCGCCATAGGCGTCGGTGTGGATCGGTGCGCTGTTCGGTAATAATTCACCATTGACCGTAATGCCGGACTGATCGATCAGAACCGTATCACCGGCAACCGCATGCACACGTTTGAGCAGTTGACCGTAACCCTCAGGACAATCTCCCGGATGGATATAGCCTCGGGCTGCAGCCCAATCAAACACATCGCGTTGCGGCGGACAGAAGGCAACGTACGCTCCTTTTGTAACAGGTTCAT
>NZ_QAOO01000074.1 GCF_003051105.1 Nitrosomonas nitrosa
CAGGGTAAATTTGTTCACTAATCAATCATAATCAAATTCAGAAAGTTATTTAAAGATCTGGACAAAAGAGCACTTTCAGTGTAAAAAGTGCTCATGAAAATCAATCTTGAGCGATTATGCGTTCGCCCAGTGAACAAAGTCGAAGAGCCACGCTACCGGGAGTTGATGCAGCAATATCATTATCTTGGCAATCTGGCCAAGATCGGGCACACACTATGGTATGTTGCCACTTATGACGAAGAATGGGCGGCATTACTTAGTTTTTCCGCTGCTGCCTGGAAGTGCGGTGTTCGTGACCGTTGGATCGGATGGGACTTCCGTCACCAATATGATCGCTTGAGCTTAATCGCCAACAACAGCCGCTTTTTGATTTTGCCCGAGTGGCGCTATCCCAATCTGGGTTCCAAAGTGTTGTCCTTGTGCCGTCAACGGATAGCTGGTGATTGGCAAGCGTATTTTGGTCAACCGCTGCTCTTGCTGGAAACTTTCGTTGATCCATCGCGTTTTCACGGCACGATCTATCGCGCAGCGAATTGGACTTACCTTGGATTGAGCCGGGGATATCGCCGCACCCGCGATGGCTACAGCAGCGAGGCCACCTCACCAAAGCAGGTCTTTATTTTACCAGTGCAGCGTAACGCACGAGCACAACTTTCCTGTTCTACCCTCAACCCCATCTATCGTACTGGAACCCCTAAGATTATGCTAACTGCCCAACAAATGCGCACACTCCCTGATTTTTTTAATGACATCCCCGACCCGCGTCGAGCTGAGGGTAAACGGCATCGGCTATCCGTGGTGCTGGGTATTGCTGCAGGAGCAACCCTGTGCGGCATGCGTGGCTACAAGGCCATCGCGGCATGGGCAAAAGACCTAAAACCCAAAGCCCGTGAACGCTTCGGGTGTCGACGTGAGAACAAACAATATGTCGTTCCCAGCGAATCCATCATCCGGGATGTGTTGGTGCGGGTTGATCCGGTCAAGCTCGATCTTGCCCTGCAGCAGTGGAACGCTGCCTTTGCCACAGAAGACCAAAGTCTTGCAATTGATGGCAAGACGATGTGCAACGCCGTAGACGAAGCAGGGCGGCAAACTCATATCATGAGCGTCGTGGGCCACGAGACAGCTTTGTGTATCACCCAAAAAAAGTCGGCACCCTGCCCGTAGAAGGTAGCGATGAAACCAAGCAAACTAATGAGATCGGCACCTTCATTCCGTTGCTGGAAAGCATCGATATCCAAGGCAAGGATATTACCGCCGATGCCCTTCTGACACAGCGTAAACTCGCATCCTTCGTAGTGGATCGTAAGGCGCATTACCACTTCACAGTTAAAGGCAATCAAGCCACGCTCAAGACCGACATCGCGTTACTTTTTGAGAATCGGAATAAACCAGATTTCGTCGAGATCACGCCGCCTGACCACGGCCGGATTGAAACCCGTCGCATCTGGTGCAGTACAGCACTGAATGAACACCTCGATTTCCCACATGTTGGGCAAGTATTCCTGATCGAGCGAGAGACCCTTTACAAAAGTACCGGAAAAATCACCGATGATGTCGTTTTGGGGGTAACCAGTCGCACGCCAGAACAGGCAAGCCCACAGCGCATTCTCAAAGTGAATCGCGGTCACTGGACCATTGAGAATCGCTGCCACTATGTGATCGATTGGAATTTCGATGAGGATCGCAGCCGTATCCGAACAGGCCACGGCCCCGAGAATATCACTCGCCTGCGACGTTTCGCATGCGGTGTTATTCAGTTCATCTCCAAGGGGAAATCCAGCATCTCTCAGAAAATGCAGCAGTTAAATCGCAATACCCGACTGGTCTTCGACTACCTTCGTATGACTTCTAACTCAACACGCACTCGGTCGCTTTGATTAACTCAAGAGGAGAACAAATTTACCGTG
>NZ_QAOO01000075.1 GCF_003051105.1 Nitrosomonas nitrosa
GTCGAGTCACCCGAAGGAACTTCCCCCTCAGGTGCTCACAGAACCGTACGTGAACCTCTCGATTCATACGGCTCTTCCTATCCAGTCAATTTACTACCATAAAACAATCGCCAATGAGCAAACAAGTCAGGTTGACGTTGGGCTACATCCAGCAACCAGCGTTCTGCTCGCCGCCGGTGTCCACGAAAACGTTTAAATTTCCGTGCAGCCCATAATACAAGCTTGTAATTCAGGTGTTTCCAAATCGGATTTAACGCCGAACGATAAAATCTACCATAGTAGGCTATCCATCCCTGGATGGGCGCATTGAACATCCTCGCTAAATCATACAAACTTTTGCTACTTTTGTTCTGCAATGACCAGCTCCGCACCTCTTGCCTTATCGCTTTGGCTGCTTTGTTGCTAATGGCCGGCAGAAAGCCGGTGAACAGACCTTTTCCATCCTTGCGTTCCGCTCCTCGTGGCCTGAATGTATAACCCAGAAAATCGAATGCAACAGTCGGATATTTTCCTGTGCATTGATAGTTCTTACAATAGACCACCCTAGTTTTAAGCGGATGCAATTCAAGTCCACAAGCCGCAAAACGTTCCTGCAATACTTGCTTGAGCTGCTCGGCCTGCCATCTGGTTCGACAATGCAACACACCGTCGTCTGCATAACGCGCAAATGGTATTTCTGGATAATTCTTCTGCATCCATAAGTCAAACGTATAATGCAGATACAGATTTGCTAGCAAAGGACTGATCACACCACCCTGTGGTGTTCCTCGCTCTCTTACCTGTATTTTCCCATCGACCATTTGCACCGGTGCTCTCAGCCAGCGTTTAATGTACAGCAACACCCATTTTTCCTGCGTGTGCCTGCCAACTGCACGCATCAATAGCTGATGATCAATGCTATCAAAGTAACCTTTGATATCGAATTCCAGTACCCATTGATAACTCCAGCACCGTTTACGCGTTATTGCCAGCGCCTGATGTGCTGATTTCCCAGGCCTGTATCCATAGGAATCCGGATGAAAGTGCTTCTCCAATTCCGGTTCTAGTACCTGCTTAACAACCGTTTGCGCAATGCGATCTGCTACCGTGGGAATGCCCAGAGGGCGAATTCCACCATCGGCTTTGGGTATCTCAACACGCTTCACCGGTGGCGGATGGTAACTCCCGGACGCCATACGATTCCACAGCTTGTACAGATTGTTACCAAGATCCTGAGCAAAATCCTCCAGAGTCTGAGCGTCAATTCCTGCACCACCTTGATTTGCTTTGACTCGCTTGTATGCCTCCCATACTTGTCGTTTATGAATAGCAAATGGTTTTGCCGGGTTCAATAAAATCCTCCTGTTTCCAGTTGTTTTAGCGCTCCCAGCCAGATAGGGCAACTCCTTCGCTCCAGAACCATTATAGCTCCTTCTTCACTACTACGAGTTGCTCCGTCCCTGTACTCCGCATCGGTACTCTCACACTTGAAATGCGTTTCCTTGTGTTTCTCCCTTAGCATCGGAGTGACAGGTTCCCACGTTCCACACAAGAGCCTAGATCGCACTCTCGCCATCTCCATGCCGGATGCCATCCGAGCCATAAACAGGCACCTCCCGGACTTATCCTGCAGTAACGAAACCCCCGCAGTTTTGACATCATCTACACGTTTCGACACGTCATCAATGGTTCACTTGCGTTCGACTTTACGATCCATACCTGACCAAATCGAGTCCGGCCTTTTCCTAGCTCGCTCACTACCACGCCTCTTAAACGCAGCAGCAGTAGGTGGTTTGAAGCCTCCGCCTGTACGGCGACTCCGAGGGACCTACCC
>NZ_QAOO01000076.1 GCF_003051105.1 Nitrosomonas nitrosa
TGGGGTTTATATAGATACCGGCATTTGGTGGAGAATGCTTTTGCACGGCTAAAGCAGTATCGGGCAATAGCGACACGATACGACAAACTGAAGCGAAATTACGAAAGTATGGTAGCCATAGCGTGTGGGTATCTGTGGCTACCTATGTGAAATGTCAACAGACCCTAGGCAAACCCAAGAAAAATTCCTTTCTTGATGCTTTATTTCGGATAGTAGCCTAAGTGAGAATATAAAATATAGGTAAAAACGATGAAACTTCAGTTTTATTAATCTTCACATAGAGAAAGTAATGAGAGGCATCTATTATTTGATTTCTGGTTATATCTGGGGTATGGCTTCGATGGCGCAGGCTGAAATAACCCCTTATTGCTGGCTGTTAGATGCTGGAAAGATAGAAGTTAGTCCGACTACTTTGAAACTCTACACTATCGACAAGGGAGGACAGTATTCAGTATCGGGAACTGCAAGCTTTAGCATTATTACTTCTGGTGCTACCCGTTTACAGCTTGTAAACGGAACAGCTATTACTGTTAATGATAAAATTGAAATATCACTTAATGCTTCGGGTATCGAGGATCTTGAGCAGAAGAGGCTATGGACAGGCACATATCATCTCATCTTGGATGTTGCGACTCTTAATGGTGTATTTCTCAATCGAAGCGAGGATGTCAATTCGGCAATAGATGGAGTTGCGAGTCCAATTGTATGTCAGTAGTTTTCTCTTATCTATTGAGCCCTGGAATCGGTAAAATTGTTGGTCGAGTAAGCTTCACCTCCAGATCCTCACAGGTAGGGTCGAGTGCTAGCGCGTTAACTTGGGTAATATGTACAATCCCCTTGTCACGTTTCCAGCACCCTCCACGTCGAACGCAGCATGCGGATTTCCCGCACTGCGCTCCCCCGCATGTTTCACATCAAGGTTTATGAGACCTATCCTGCTAGCGTAGCTTTCGGCTTTGGTCTTAACATCTGGTAGTCATTAAACAGCCCCAGTTTGTCATATAACCACCGCCTACTCCACCTTCGCCAGCCGAAGCCCCGTCGTTTCCGGGATCGCATCAAATGTCGCCTCACTTTCTTTTCTACCCAGTCTTGTATGTAGTTGAAGCACCGACTCGAGTGCCCAATCGCAAAGTAGTTAACCCAGCCACGCAAAATCGGATTAATCAAATGTATTACTCGATCAACCGGTTGTGACTGATACCTTCGGAACACTTCCTTGAGCTTTTGCAATAGCGCCGTGCGCTTTTTCTGCTTCGGCACATAATGCGGTCTCCATACGCCTCGGAGACTGCGGATGCGCCGAAAATCAAACCCAAGAAACCCGAAATTCTCTCCGCGACTCAGGTCTCCGATATTGCTCTTCTCTTCATTGATCTCAACCTGTAGTTTGGCAAATTCTTCCCGCAGTCGTTTTTCCACCGCCTTCATCAGCCAGTTATGCCGCTTATGCGCATCGACCAAGATCACCATATCGTCAGCAAATCTTGCATACTCGACATAGGTGTACTTACCATAACGTGTGACTTCCTTCGCCCGTTCCAGCATCCGATCTACCTCGTTGAGATAAAGATTGCCAAGTAGCGGCGAAATCACGCCACCGGTGAGTCGGCCGAGAGAACTTCCCTCTCAGCCGCTCTTAGAACCGGACGTGAAGCTCTCGCTTCATCCGGCTCCCATTAAACAAATGAACCTTGTATTCCCCTTTTCCAGTGCGCAAATA
>NZ_QAOO01000077.1 GCF_003051105.1 Nitrosomonas nitrosa
GTGGCATCAGGAATCCCTCGAAAACAATTTCTGTGTAAAGCCCATCTCAAAAAGTCGTATCTTCGCAAAATCCAGACTGTTTGGCTGCTAATTTTCCCACTCCCTCTGCTAACTCATGTAATAGATTGATTTATATCTATTCTTTAGAATCCCTTAATAATAAGGATCGTTTCGGGATCAGGTTGTCTGAGATATCGGGTGGATCGGCTCCTTTATAAACTACGATCGTAACTCAATCATTCAATCCAATCCGGTGTGAAAGTGAAATGTCTGGACTCGTTTGGGAATATTTAATGGAATAGGTCATGCCTATGAACCTATCACCCGCTCATGGCTTAAAATCTGATGTGACGGTTTATCATGTTAAAATTCCTCTCCCATCTACATACTGCAATTCAGACCATGAATTATCCTCGCAACACGATTGGTCCAGAAGCAGAATATCAAGCCCTGATGCAGGCAGGAGAACTCAAGCCTGATCCTGATCAAGCAAAAGCGGTGGCTTCGCTGGAGCGATTGTATCGCGTACTCGTAGCGTATCCCGAGATCCGTAGCCAACGAAATGGTTTTACATTCAGAAACTGGTGGCCGGCACATTTTTTCCCATGGTTTGGGAAGAAGCTACCGCTTTCCCAAGGAATTTATCTTTATGGCGGCGTGGGGCGTGGCAAATCCATGCTGATGGATCTGTTTTTTTCTGTGGCGCCAGTTACATCCAAGCGACGCGTGCACTTTCATGAATTCATGTTGGAAATTCACGCCCGGCTGAAGGAAGCGCATGATCTTGCTGCGGAGAAACGGGAGCGGCGTAGTGGCCGTGCCCGCGATATCGATCCGATCCCGATGATTGCGCGAGCGATAGCAAGTGAAGCGACTCTGCTCTGCTTTGATGAGCTGCAGGTCACGGATATTGCCGATGCCATGGTGTTGACGCGATTGTTCAAGGAGCTGTTTGATCAAGGTGTCATTGTGGTGGCAACATCCAACCGCCCGCCTGATGATCTTTACAAGCACGGCCTCAATCGGCAGCGTTTTCTGCCTTTCATCGAAAACATCAAGGAGAAACTTGAAATTATTCCCCTCGAGGGCCCAATCGATTATCGATACAACCGTCTAAAAGGAGCAGAAACCTATTATTTCCCGATAGATGAAGAATCAACCGCTAAACTGTCGGCCACTTTTTTTCGGTTAACTGATCGCCGGGTGGAAGACCGGGCGAAGGTTCCTAGCGAAACGTTGTCCGTGCAAGGCCGTATCCTGTTTGTGCCGAAAGCGGCACGTGGCGTAGCAGTTTTCTCCTTTAAGCGATTGTGCGCGAATCCGCTTGGCCCGGCAGACTATCTTGCTATCGCCAGAACTTACCACACGGTCATTATGGTTGCGATTCCACAATTTGGTCAGGAAAACAACGATCAGGCTAAGCGCTTTATCTCCTTTATCGATGCACTTTACGAGTATAACGTCAAATTCCTATGCTCGGCCGCCGTCCCGCCTCAATTGCTTTATGCTGGAGGAGAGATCAGCTTTGAATTTGAACGCACGATCTCCCGATTGATGGAAATGCAATCGGAAGATTATTTGACTAGAGGGCATGGCAAAACGGTGGCAGGTTAATTAACTAAAGTTTCGGAGTTCATTTTTCCTCTTAAACTAGAGATATCATATTGATTTATAGAGTCTCAAGCCTTATTGTTCTGGGATCGAGTTGC
>NZ_QAOO01000078.1 GCF_003051105.1 Nitrosomonas nitrosa
ACAATAGTGTTCTAGAAGGGTATAATATTGCTTGCCTAGAAATATTATTAACTCCTAATAGAACACTCATGAATCCTGTCACAAAAATTACAGTTTTACCAGCTTTAACGGCTGATCTTTTGCAAGCAAGCGGAATCTTAATTGATAATATTTTTGCGATACTTTGGCAACGGATAGGGATAAAAACCTTATTGAACCGTTGTGGATTTAGCAAACGATCGGGCAGGCCCATTGATGAAGTGATTTACACGCTATCGCTGTGGTTATGGTTAAAGAAGGAATCTATCGGCATGTTTGCGCGAGAAGGGTTGCAAGGGATGGGTAAAGATGTGCTTTATGACACACTGAACCGGGAGGATCTGAACTGGCGCAAGCATCATGAGCAGATTGCCCGCAAGGCGCTGGCAAGCTATCAGGCGAAGGATAGCGCGTTTGTTGTGGATGATACGGTAGTGCGACGGTTTGGCCGCAAGATGCCGGGCATATCAAGCCATTTTGATCACACCCTGGGAAGGCATGTGATGGGGCAGCAAGTAGTGACACTGGGTTTGGCAAGCGAAGAAGGTTTTGTGCCATTGGATAGTGAATTGTTTATTAGCCAAGCAAAAGTCCAGCCTTTGCAACAATCATTCCAGGATGGGCGCAGTATAGTGGCAAAACGGTATCGTATTGCTCAAAGCCAAAGCAAACCAGAGATGGTTGCCAGTATGATTCGCCGGGCGCTGCGGGCTGGGATTGAGGCGAGTTATCTATTGGCCGACGCATGGTTTGGTAGTAAGACGATGATACGCCTGAGTCAGGAAACTTCATTGGTCGCCATTCTCAGGATGAAGAAAAACAAAATGAAATATCGCATAAGTGAATATGTCGAGGGTGTTATGGTTAGACAGGAATTGGATGCCAACTCACTTTATCGGCATAGTGTCCGTAAAAAATGGCAGACTGTTGCCGGGCAGGGCTACCAAGCTAAAATGGTAGATGCAGAACTCAATCTAGCCGAAAGCCCTAAGGCCCCTGAACAATGGGTTAAAGTTCGGTTGTTATTTGTCCGTGGCGCGATTGATAAAACTAAAACCCAGATAGGCAAGCATGACTGGGTGGTCTTTTTGTGTACTGATGCCGCTTTATCCGCCACAGAGATCTTGCAACGCTATGCCATGCGTTGGGCAATCGAAGTTTATTTCAAAGAAGCAAAACAGCATCTCGGCTTGCTGAAAGAGCAAAGCAACCATTATGCCGCCTATATCGCATCCATTCATTTGGCAGCTATCCGATTTTGTCTGCTGGCGATCGCCAAACAAATGCAAGGTGCCAACAGTATTGCCCAGATGCGACAGAGAGTGTGTAGCAATAGTACTGATATAAGCTTTGCCAGCAAATTATGGCAGGTATTTCGCGCAATCATTAGCGGTGCGTTAGATGAGCTAAAAGCCATATTGGGCGATACAATTACTTTAGTGCTCGAAACGATCGACGCACACATACAGTGCTTTTTTGTTCAAGCCTTGCAACTCGATCCCAGAACAATAAGGCTTGAGACTCTATAAATCAATATGATATCTCTAGTTTAAGAGGAAAAATGAACTCCGAAACTTTAGTTAA
>NZ_QAOO01000079.1 GCF_003051105.1 Nitrosomonas nitrosa
TATTTCAAGAGGATAATTGATGGTGTTAGCGCTGTACAAACAAAACCATATAGAAGCCTGGCAGGCAAGCGGCTTATCGCAAAGGGATTATTGCCGTCAGCATGGATTGAATGCCAAGACATTTGCTAACTGGCTGCGAATTTACCGTAGTAGCCGGATGAATGCAAAAGTACCGATGCTGATACCTGTAACGATCAAACGAGAAGTTTCCTCCACGGAATCGTTGTATCTGCGTGGATCCAATGGTCACACACTGCAGTTGCCAGCCAACGTTTCACTGCAATGGTTGGGGGAATTGCTGAAATGCCTGGATTGATTGTTCATCCCGGGCAAATTTGGCTGGTGGTTGAGCCGGTTGATATGCGCCGCGGTATCGATGGTTTATCAATGATTGTGCAACAGGCATTAGCACGTTCACCGTGTGCAGGGTCAGCATTTGTGTTTGGCAATCGTGCGGGTAACCGTATCAAGGTGTTGTTATGGGATGGAACGGGGGTGTGGTTATGCCAACGCCGTTTGCATGAGGGGCGGTTTGTCTGGCCAAAATCTGACGAGCACTGTTTTACATTGACGCAAACCCAATGGGAATGGTTGATTGCAGGCGTAAATTGGCAGCGTTTATCTGCATTGCCACCTGCTCACTTGCAGCCATAATAATACATAATTGTTTAATATATACAGTTGGTTAGGTTAATTTTATGCTATAATAACAGCCATGAAATCGTGGCTACAGCTAGATCAACTGAACCTGGATGCAGATACTAAAACGCAGGTATCTGACATTATCCAAACATTGCTTGATCAGGCACAAAAAGAAATTCGCGCACAGGAATTCAAGATTCAGGCGCTCACTCTCGAATTGGCGCATTTGCGCCGTATCCGGTTTGGCAGGCGCAATGAATCCCTATCGTTACAGTCGCAGCCGGATTTATTCGAAGAAACAGTGCAAACCGATACTGCTGCGGTGACAGCAGAAATTGAACAGCTCAATTCATCAGCAAAACAAGGTGCAAACAAGCCTCCACGATCTCGTGCTGGCCGTCAGCCTCTGCCAGACCACCTGCCCCGCATCGAACACCGTCATGAACCACAATCCTGCCAATGCGGTCAATGTGGCCGTGATCTGATCAAAATCGGTGAAGACATCACCGAACAACTCGATGTAGAGCCTGCCCGGTTTTTTGTTCATCGTCACATCCGTCCGCAGTATGCGTGTAAAACCTGTGAAACTATCACCGCAGAACCCGTTCCACCCGCTGTGATCGATGGCGGCATGGCCGCGCCCGGTCTGCTAGCGTGGGTAATAACCAACAAGTACTTGAACCATCTTCCCCTTTACCGTCTTGAACAAATCGCTGCGCGTGAAAAGGTGATTTTATCCCGCTCCACGCTAGCCGAATGGGTGGGTCGCACGGGTGTAGCTTTACAACCTCTAGTAGACCGCCTGACCTGGCATCTTTTACAGGGCAACACCCTTCATGCTGATGAAAGTGTGCCACGAAGGCGCACAGGGGGTGAAATTCCCTCGTGCAGCTATGCTGCACAAGAGATGAGGGTAGGTCCCTCGGAGTCGCCGTACAGGCGG
>NZ_QAOO01000080.1 GCF_003051105.1 Nitrosomonas nitrosa
GCAATGAAATTATTCCTTCAAATATGTTCCTAATTGTGTTTTTTAAGAGAATTCGCATAAAAAACACGAATTTCACCCAGCACCCATCTCTGATTGCTCGCAATCAGGTGATTTTTTTCGTCAGTTGGCGAGTCTAGGCTGCTTGCTGGTATTTTAATTTACGTTTTATAGCCTTGCGTTCCCGTTCCACATCCTGCTGCCACAGAATATCACCTATTCGGCGGATGTTTCTGGCAACAATAGCCAGTGCAACATAACGTTTAAAACCTTCAATGCCATGATCTGGACATTTGTCTAAACCGTGTACTTCCAGTGCATTAATGGCTGATTCCACCGCTGAGTGTGTACGACGAGCTTTAACAAATGCATCACTTTGTTCCACTTCTTTCCTCTCCTTGGATAGCTTGCCTTTTCTGGGCAGAGTGACTTGGTCGAGTTGCTGAGCCAATTCAGTCTGGTTGGCAGGCGAATGAAAACCTTTGTCAAAGCTGCAGGCGTTGAGTGTGGGAAAACGTTTCTTGGCTTCAGTGACCATGGCAACTGCAATTTGATCGTCCGTTTGTTTTTCCATCACATGATGATGCAGAATGAATTGATACTGATCCTCCAGTATGCATACTTTGACTCCGAGTTCAACCGGTACACCTGCTTTACCTTTGCTGATCCATTCGGTGTGCGGTTCAAATAGAGAGAATACTTTTTCTGCATGAGGAATGATCTCACCTTTGATAACACGTCGTTCGATTTGGTCAATTTGGCGCTCGGCATGTTGCAGATAACTCTCAATTTCCATCTTCTGCAGCACCTCAGTAGGCGTCGTTGCGCTTAGCTTGCGTAAGGTGATTTGAATTTTGTCTAAATGGCATCGGGCTTGATCAATATAAGCCTGGTACGCTTGAATCATTTGTGCGTTTTCTTGTTGGCCTTCTGCTTTGGTTTTGCGGCGCTTTTTACTCTGTGCACTGCGCATCAGTCGTTTTAATTGGCGTAGGTTGTAACGATATTGCCGCCAGTCACTTAATTGCAGGCTTTCACACCAAAGTGCTGTCAGCGTAATCGCTTTGCGCATAGCATCCCATAGTAAGTTGATGTCGGTTGGAAAATGCACATCGGTTTCAACTACAAAGGAGTCGCACCGCCCACGCAGGGCTGCGTCGCCCTTTTTTACCACGACATGCCCTCCTTCTACAATGAGCTGGTTTAGTTTGTCCAGCAGCTCTGGCGTGAGCAGGCTTACGTTATCCACCAGGGTTTGATAAGCGTATTTCTTGTCATCATCATATAAACCGTGCCCCAACATTTCGCGTAACGTCTTATGCTGATTGACCAATTCATGTAAACGGTCATAGTCCGCATTCAAGTCCAGCCGTAATACCCCACAAACCAGAATGCTCCATAGTGTCATGCCAGGCCGTCCAGTGCGCTTATCTACCTTAGGGGCAATTTCACTTTCCAGTAAAGCAAAAACTTTCTGGCGCAATGCTTCGTCTAGGTAGAGATACTGCAACCCACGCAGTACCTTCGGTATGTCGTCTCGCGATCTCAGATCAAATTTGATTTGAGA
>NZ_QAOO01000081.1 GCF_003051105.1 Nitrosomonas nitrosa
CATCGATGACCGGGATTCCGCCAGTGTGGGCGGTTGTGTTGAACATTGCAAAGAGAATGGCAACCATACCGGCTATTTTGCGCCAACTATTGGGCCGTGCGGATTGACTCTTACTGTTTGTCATGGGTGATCGCTCCATGCATAGTCAAAGGGTTGCCAGGGCTTGTTGAACACCATGTCCTTGGTCACGATGATGTTGAACCGATACCCGGGCCGGATTTCGATGGTTGGGGAGATATTCATGTTCTTGCGGATCAGATTGGCGGTGACCAGTCCCAGTTGCTGGCCGAGCGACTGACTCATGATGCTGCCTGCATTCTGCCGCCCGAATGCGCCGCCTGCATCGCGCTGGCTGTAGGCTGTTCCAGCTACAATCGCCGACATGATCAATGCCGAACCGAAAATGCGCAGGTAATGATTGTTCACCTGATCTTTGAATCCGGCATAACCCACACCGTCGGCACCCGGCATCGCCCCGATATCCATGGTCTTGCCATCCGGGAAGACAATACGCTGCCAGGCAACGAGCACACGCGCCTGTCCATATTCGACTTCACTCGAATACGTTCCCACGAGGCGCGAGCCTTGCGGGATCAAACGGTGTTTGCCGACCGGCGAGTCATAAATATTCTGGCTCACCTGGGCCATGATTTGTCCGGGTAATTCGGAATTGATACCCGATATCAGGGTTGCCGGTATCACAAAACCGGTTTGCAGAATGTAAGGTGATTGCGGTTTTCTGACTTCACTGTCGAGTTTCCAGCGATCATCACCATTGGTCGAGTCGAAACGCGCATAATCATTGGCATAACCGGTTGGCGGATCACTCAGCAGCATGGGGGCGTCATCGTCATAATCGTCAGCAATACCTGCGCCCAATCCGCCTTGTCCTTGCCGCAGTTGTGCAAGCCGTGCATGATAGGCCGCGGTCGGATCTTCACGCAGATTCGCATCAATCTGCTGGCGTACTCGCGTCAGCTCCGCGAGCGCTTCCTCGCGCGAGGGCGTATTGCTGGTGCCGGTATAGTGCGGTGCAGATGCGGCGCTTCTGGGTGCAATCACATTGACGTTGGTTTTGGCCTTGATCGCTTCTTCAAGTTGTTGGCGCTTGAGCAGGCGGATATGTTCGAGTTCGGCATGGCGTGATGCATCGGTACTCTCCAGCTCCGAAGGCAATGGCGGCAAATCGAGATCGGCAGGCCGCTCGATGAGAATTGCCTCGCGCCAGTCCTTGATAAACCGGTCATCCGGCAGATCTGCCGTTTCCGGTTGCACTTTGGGTTCGATAATACCGCCGATATAATCCTTGGCAATCAAGCTTGCGAAATTGCTGCTCGACTGGGCATCATGATTGCGATCGAAATCGTCTACCTGGTTGCGCTCGGTTGCACGGTTCATCGCCACAATGCCCATGAGTAGCATAAATATCAGCATGATGGCGCCGAAGATATAAAGCGGCAGATTGTTGACGCGGCGCACGCCCACGCCCACACCCACGCTTTTGGCAAC
>NZ_QAOO01000082.1 GCF_003051105.1 Nitrosomonas nitrosa
AATCGTTAATTAATAAGTGTAACAATCAACCGACGATTGGACGTGGATCAATCCTGTAGTTCCATTCACCATGGAACATATTTCGGGTGAGATGAATTTGTTTAAATTCATCGTCACTCACTTTTATACCGGTTGGATACAAAGAGTCATCTAATTCCGCGTGGACTTTCAATCCTTTCCGAGTAGTGGTTCCCGCAATGAGATTGATGATCACCTCATGACTAATCAAGGGCCGACCTCGCCAATTCATGCTAATGTATGAGAACAGGCGATGTTCAATTTTATTCCACTTGCTGGTTCCGGGAGGCAGATGAGAGACATGGATCGGAATCCTGATCTCATCGGCTAGTCGCTGCAATTCCATTTTCCAAAGCCGCACACGACTGCCATTGCTGCCACCTCCGTCTGCAGTGATCATTAGTTTTGATGCCGCAGGATAGCTCTGCCTACCCATCGTGCGCCACCAACGGCGAATTGTTTCAACTGCGAAACTGGCTGTATCGTGATCTGTTCCTACGCTGACCCAACCGGTATTGCTACCCACATCATAGACGCCGTAAGGATTTGCGCGCCCAAGCTCCTTGTCGACAAAATCATGCACCTTGACCTGCTCTGGCTTACCCTCTGGACACCAGGTCGTGCCGTTATTTTTATACGCGCCGACGAGTTCCTTTTTCTTGGTATCCACCGATATAACTGGGTTGCCCGCCATTAACTGTTGTGTCGTCTGTTCGTTGATAAACTCGAATTGAGCATTACGATCTGGATGATCCGACCCTTCTAGAACCTTTCGATTTGCCTGCAAACTGTAGCCCAACTCGCGCAATAAATCTCCAACTACTGGATAGCTCACCGGATGTCCGTTCGCCGATAATTCACCCGCCAACGTCCGCAGGCTTTTGCATGTCCAGCGCAACGGTGATTCGGGATCACCGCGTGTCATGGGCTCTACCAGTTTCTCCAATGCGGACATCAATCCAACATCCGTTTGGATGACAGACTTTCTGCCAGCACCTTCCTTTCGAATTCGCTTAGGTGGATTCTTAACTGGTTCTTTTAAATCAGATAATTCTCTCAATCCAACATGAATTGCGCGGCGCGATACACCGGTTGCCTGCGCAACCTTTGTAATGCCGCCTCTCCCTAATGCCGAAGCCTCAGCGGCAGCAAACAACCGCCTCATGCGCTCATCCAATGTCCATGCAAGTTTATTAAATCTGATTCGTATTG
>NZ_QAOO01000083.1 GCF_003051105.1 Nitrosomonas nitrosa
CTACTCGATAATTTTTGCAACAACACCCGCTCCAACGGTCCGACCGCCTTCACGAATCGCAAAACGCAAACCTTCTTCCATCGCAATCGGTGCAATCAGATTTACCGTCACCGATACATTGTCTCCGGGCATGACCATTTCCGTGCCCGATGGCAATTCTATCGATCCCGTCACGTCCGTCGTCCTGAAGTAAAATTGCGGCCGATATCCCGCAAAAAATGGTGTATGACGTCCACCTTCTTCTTTGCTTAGCACATAAATCTCAGCCGTAAACTTCGTGTGCGGTAGTATGCTCCCAGGCTTTGCCAACACCTGACCACGCTCAACCTCTTCACGCTTCGTTCCACGCAGCAGTATCCCCACATTATCCCCCGCTTGACCTTGATCAAGCAGCTTCCGGAACATCTCAACACCCGTACAGACCGTCTTCAAAGTCGGCTTCAATCCAACAATTTCGATCTCATCACCGACTTTGATTATCCCGCGCTCAACCCGACCTGTTACTACCGTACCTCGACCAGATATCGAAAACACATCCTCCACCGGCATAATGAATGCGCCATCTATCGCCCTTTGCGGTTCCGGTATATAACTGTCCAACGCCTCCGCCAGCTTGAAAATCGATGGCTCGCCTATATCACTCTGATCTCCTTCAAGTGCCTTCAATGCCGAACCAATCACTATCGGCGTATCGTCACCCGGAAAATCATATTTCGAGAGCAGCTCTCTTATCTCCATCTCAACCAGCTCAAGCAGCTCCGCGTCGTCAACCATATCCGCTTTATTCATATATACGATGATATAGGGCACACCAACTTGCCTTGCCAGCAGAATATGTTCGCGTGTCTGAGGCATCGGCCCATCCGCCGCCGATACTACGAGAATAGCACCATCCATCTGTGCCGCGCCCGTAATCATATTCTTCACATAGTCCGCGTGACCAGGACAATCTACATGCGCATAATGACGCTTCTCCGTCTCATACTCCACGTGCGCCGTGTTGATGGTAATCCCGCGCGCTCGCTCTTCCGGCGCCGAGTCAATCTGAGCGTACGACTTCGCCTCACCACCAAATTTCTTTGTCAACACCATCGTAATCGCCGCCGTCAATGTCGTCTTCCCATGATCAACGTGCCCAATCGTCCCTACGTTTACATGCGGCTTTGATCGCTCAAACTTACTCTTCGCCATGCTATATCCTTATCGT
>NZ_QAOO01000084.1 GCF_003051105.1 Nitrosomonas nitrosa
GTACTTTTGTCAAAGAAGTGAAGTCACTGCGCTTGGATATTCGGCACTACCGGCACGTGAAGAAAAGAGCGAAGGCGAAACGAGCGTTGAAGCGACTCAGAACCATCGCAGGTGTTTTGATGCGGGAGCTCAGAAGAGAACTGCCGCAATACTGTTTGTTTGAATGCTATCAAAGGGACTTTCTGCTGTATGAGCGAGTATTACAGCAGCAACAAAACGATAAAAACAAGATCTACTCATTGCACGAACCGCAAGTGTACTGTGTCGCCAAAGGAAAAGACCACAAACAATATGAGTACGGCAGCAAGGCATCGATAGCCAGTACAGCAAAAGGTAATCTGATTGTCGGGGTTGTCAGTCACGAACAGAACCTGCATGACAGTCATACTCTGCCGGAGATATTGCGTCATGTTGAGATTTCGCGAGGAAAAGCTGCCAAGCAAGCCGTATGCGATCGCGGCTACCGCGGCAAACGTGAAGTCAATGGAACTCAGATCATTTTGCCTGGAAAGGCGCTCAAGAAGGATACCCGGTACCAGAAAGACAAGAAGCGAAAACAGTGCAGGAGGCGTGCCGCGATTGAACCCATTATTGGCCACCTCAAGTCGGATTATCAAATGGCAAGGAACTATCTGAAAGGCGCTATCGGTGATCGCATCAACCTGCTGATGGCTGCTGCAGCCTGGAATCTGAAACAATGGCTGCTGGTCATTTTTTGGCTCTTTTTTCCGTGGCGAAAACTGCAAATTTATCGGATTCCTTGATGGAAATTTAAACTACAAGGGCATGCATTTTGATAGACAGCCATTTTCCCGGGTGGCTTTTCCAGAACAACAACTGTTGTTTGATACTTTTTCGTATGCGTCCAACGCTGCCACCTGTCATTGTTACTGCTGTAGTGATTTAATGAACTCCGGTGCCAGGGGCAACAGTTCATCGATACGATTATTGGGCCAGGTGGGGAGCTTAATGAGCGTATCTTTGAGCCATGCGGATGGGTCTAGTCCATTGAGTTGAGCGGTACCGAACAGGGTTTGGATAGCGGCTGCGCGCTGGCCGGCACGCTCTGAGCCGGTAAACAGCCAATTCTTTTTGCCCAATGCAATGGGGCGGATCGCATTTTCAATCGGGTTGTTGTCGATAGGCAGGTGGCCGGTGTGTGCGTA
>NZ_QAOO01000085.1 GCF_003051105.1 Nitrosomonas nitrosa
AGTAGCATAAATATCAGCATGATGGCGCCGAAGATATAAAGCGGCAGATTGTTGACGCGGCGCACGCCCACGCCCACACCCACGCTTTTGGCAACCGTGTCAGGCGATGTGTCCGGCGATAGCCGCTTATCCGTTGACATCCTCAATGCTCCTGTTGCCTGCGCGCCCACGAGCCCGCGGGTTCGATCTGTCCGGAATGCACTACGAAAGCACGTGTCAGTTTCAGATCTTCGATCAGGATGCTGACATGATACAGATCATCGGAGCGATTGATGATATAGCGTAATGCCAGGCCCGGCCTGGCCTCATCTTGTGTAATCTGCTGAGCGTGTTCATCCGCTTCATCGATCGGTTTGGATAGCACAACCGCCAATAACGGATGATCTTGTTTCACCGTTTCCTGCACGGCATATCCCTGCATGCGCAAGTTGTCGATCAATGCTTGACCGAAAGGATCGCTCGCAGGATGCTGCAGAGCGAATTGTGTGCTGGCAGCCGGATATAGCCGTCCGATCTGGTCTGTCACATCATCCGCCATGACTTGGCTGTACCGGCTGAACGCCGGTGACGGATTCTGGATAAAACTGCCATACGGTTGTGTCATTACACAGCCGCCCAGCAAGAGCAATATAGCTGCACCAATCAGAACAAGTTTATAGGCTAAATAGTTATCGGTTTTAACTATAGATAATCGTAGCATCATGATCAATTCCCCCGTGTAACCGTCACGCGGCTTTGATTGTTACCGGCGCCTGCCACCAGGATTGCCTGGTCGAATAATGCATCCACGATATAGCGGTCACCCTGCAGCCGGTAATTGACCATGACCGTATCGTCTTTCCTGAACAGGCCGCCTTTCTTGTTGAGCAGCAACAAAGTCGGCGCTTCAGTCTGTGCCATGATTCGCGGCATCTGAATAATGGTTTTCTGGCCGTCGTTATACACGCGCACCGGTTTCCATACCGCATTGCCGGAAACCGAATACGCAAAATCGAGATTGCCAAGATATTCTCCGGTTTCAGGGATGACACGCGATTGCCGGATTGCCATCGTGCGGTTTTTCTGGGCTTTGATG